>JBDGYA010000054.1:0-19237 GCA_039584325.1 Gemmatimonadota bacterium | reverse complement strand
CCGTACGAAGTATCGATCGCTCGGTAGGCGACCGCGAGTCGCGGTTCGGGTTCAGCGATTCGTCACGCCGCCGCTCGGCGCCTTCGGCGATGTGCCCTGAAGGGCGGTTGGGGGGCGTCGTTCACGACACGTCGCGCAGCGACGAGCCGAGGCTTCAGCGTCGGAACCCCTGACGTGCCCTGAAGGGCAATTGATAGGAGCGTCGTTCACGACGCGCCGCGTGATTCAGCGGCTCAAGCCGCTGCTCGGCGCCTGCGGCGACGTGCCCTGAAGGGCGGTTGATTGGGGCGTCGCTCCCGTCCCTCCCCTCGCGTGCCTGCCCTCACAGCGGCCGGAACAGCTCCTCGAGCCGCACCGTGAGCGCCTCATCCGCTCCGGCCGGCCACCAGGACACCGCCTCCCACTCGACGACAGGGAACGCGGCCTCGGGTGTCCACACCTCGACGCAGCGCCGCTCCGGATCGACGATCCAGTACGTGGCGACCCCCACTTCCTGATACAGCCGCCGCTTGGTGAAGCGGTCCGCCCGCGCGGTGGACGGACTCAGCACCTCGATCGCGAGCAGCAGCGTCTGCATCTGCCGCCAGTCGAGCGTACGGGCTTGGTCGAGCGGCACCACGAACACGTCAGGCTGAACGAGCGTGTCGGCACTCCAGGAGATGTCGGCGGGTGAGGCCAGCACGTGCCCGGCCGGCTGCCGCGCGAGATACGCGTCGAGCGTGACCAACAACCGCTTGGCCACCTCCTGGTGCCACGCGCGGGCGGCCGGCGTCACCAGCAGCTCCCCGTGCACCACCTCGTAGCGCCGCCCGTCGTCCGGCAGCGCGCGCACCAGGTCCGCGGTGTAGTACGTGACGGCCATACGCATAAGCTCGGCTCGGCGGAGAGGGGAGGGCAAGTGGACACCCCGCACCATCGGCGATGCCGCCCCCGGGTGCCCAACCAGGATCACGCCCGCCGGGTCGATTCGCCGCGCCTGTCGGGTGCGTAGCTCGACGTGGCCTTGCATGGCGTCTCGATCGCGCCGGCCGCGGAATCGAGTAGCGCACGTGAACCGGATCGGGGACGCTGATTCGGCGGCATGCCCTGAAGGGCGGGAGGGAGGCGTCGTTCACGGCGCACCGCGCAGCGCCGAGCCGACGTTTCAACGTCGGAACCCCTGACGGGCCCGAAAGGGCAGCCTCCGAAGGGGCACCCCTCGCGTCAACCGGATCCATTGTGCAACGATCTGGCTCCCGCGGCCGACGACGGAAGCCGTACGATCGGGTCATGCCCCATGCGTTGTACGTGCATCTCGTCTGGGTGACGTTGGAGCGACGCGCCATGATCACGGCTCGAGTTACGTCGTTCCTTCGGCGGTTCCTTCCTGCCGAGGCTGCGCGGCACGGATGTGAGGTCGTGGCGCTGGGTCTCGTTCCGGATCACGTGCACATGGTCCTGCGTATTCCGCCGCGTGGGGATCTCCCGCGGATGGTCCAAGGCCTCACGGGTGCGAGTTCTCGCCTCGGCAACCTCGAGTCGACCGTGGGGCTTCGTTGGGAGAAGGGCTATCAGATCAAGACGGTGAGCCCCAGTGGCCTCCCGCGCGTGATCGCCTACGTAAAGAACCAGGCGCAGCGGCATGGGGAGGTCGTCGCGCCTGGAGATTGAGAACGCATTATCGGCGTTGGCGGCATCGTCGGCGTCGTCGGACGTTCGGCGGCTGAAGCCGCCGCTTGGCGCCTTCGGCGACACGCCCTGAAGGGCGGTTGGGTGGCGTCGTTTACGACGCGCCGCGCAGCGATCCCGTTGCCTCCAACGGAGGGTGAACCTCGCGGGAGCGGCTGAGGACACCCAGGAACGCCCCATGCCCTCGCACGAGCGGCGCTTCTCGACTCCCGTGAGGCACGGGAGAGGTCGCGTGCGCCACCGAAGTACCGGCCTTCCTGGCGCTGCCAGGCTCCGACCCGTAACCTTAGAGCACCGCCGACGTCCCGGAGCATTCGTCCGTGACGGACCTCCTCGACCGACTCATGACTGTCCAGGCCGACCGCTACGCCATCCAGGTGCCGCGACGGGCCGCGCACCGTCTGCTGAGGATCATGCGCTGCGCCTCCGGGAGAGTCGGGGCGGGACGGGCGCTGTTGCTCCTCGGAGCTGCGCTGGCTGGCGCCGTTCCTCTGTCGGGGCAAGCGACCTACGAGATCGGCCCGCCACCTGCGTGGGTCGAACGAATCAGCGTACCGATCGAGGAACCGTCGCCTGACACCACCGCCGGAGGTACCGCACTCCTGCTCCTCGATATCCAGGACAGGGTTCGCGACTCCCGGCTCGAGACGTTCGTACACACCGGCTACAGGTTGCTCGATGAAGGCGCCGTGCAGAGCAGTTCTCAGCTCGAAATCGAGTTCGATCCTTCGTACCAGAACCTGACCCTGCACGCCGTAGCGGTGATACGGAACGGCACCGTCATGGATCAGTTGCAGCCCGATCGGATCCATCTCATGCGTCGCGAGCAGCGGCTCGAGTTCCAGATCTATGACGGATCGGTGTCAGTCGCCATTCTCCTCGAGGACGTGAGGCCGGGGGACGTGGTCGAGTACAGCTATACGAGGGAGGGATCGAATCCCTTCTTCGCCGGCCACTATGCGAAGATTCTCACGACCGAAGCTTCGGTTCCGCTGCATCGCTTGCGCTTCCGTCTCCTGTGGCCGAGTACTCGACCACTGTTCGTCCGCCCCTCTACCAGTGGTCTCGAGCCACAGATCAGGGAAGTCGGAGCCTACCGGGAATACCTCTTGGATCGCCGGCACGTCCCACCCCGGCTGCTCGATGGCAACCTCCCGTCATGGTACAGTCCCTTCTCGTGGGTTCAGTTCAGCGATTTCGCGACGTGGTCTGACGTGGCGGCCTGGGGGCACGCACTCTTTCGCCCTCCGGAACGGGTCCCGGGTGAAATTGATTCGGTGCTGGCCGTGATCCGTTCCCGCTCTGCGACTGTCGCAGATCGCGTGGTCGGCGCGCTGCGGTTCGTTCAGGATGAGGTGCGCTATCTGGCAGTCTCAATCGGTATCAACGCTCTCGTTCCTCAGCCACCCACAACGGTCATGCGGCGCAGATTCGGAGACTGCAAGGACAAGTCGTTGCTTCTGATGACCATGCTGCGGGAGCTGGGGGTCGAGTCCTCACCGGCACTGGTGAGCACCCGGTAGGGGGGACACCTGGACGACTTCCATCCAACTGCACAGGTATTCGACCACGTGATCGTTCGGGCTCGTGTCGACGGTCAGATCCACTGGCTCGATCCGTCGACGTTCAACGAGCGGGGTGCCCTCGAGGACGTGGTTCCGCTGTACGGCGCAACCCTGGCTCTCGATTCTGCGGTGGATGCCCCGGAGGTCATCGCTCTGCCACGGCCATCCAACCCACTCACCGATATCGCGGTGCACTTCGGGCTTGGCGCGGTAGGGGAGCCGGTGGAGATGCGGGTACGCACCACCTACGCGCGACGCAACACCAACAGCGCTCGGCGACGCCTGCAGAACACCCCCACCGAGGAGCTCGAGAAGTCGTACCTCGACTACTACTCCCAGATCTACGCTTCCATCGAGTCGCGCGGCCCGCTGGAGATCGAGGACATCGAGGACGCCAACGTCATCACGACCGAGGAGAACTACGCAATTTCGGAGTTCTGGCAGTTCTCTGAGGACCTAGGCGTACATGTCGGCGATTTCTATGCCCTGGAACTCGGTGACCTGGTACCGGGCCCCACACCCGCCAACCGCACCATGCCGTTCGCAGTCGAGCATCCGGTCTCCCTCCGCTACACGATCGAAGCGAGCTTGGAAGATGGCTGGAGTATCGAACCCGAGCACGAGCTCATCGAGACACCAGCGGTGCATTTCGAGTTTACCGCCAAGGCCCGAGGAGAGCTGCTCACGCTCACATACGATTACAGGACCCTGGCGGATCACGTACGGCCCGAGGACTTCCCGGAACACATGCGCGAGATGGGTCGAATCAGGGACCTGTTGGGATTCAGTGTCACTGCCCCCGGTGGGAGCGACAGCGTAGCGCCATGGTGGGACCCACGAGAACTCAACTGGCCTATTCTGTTCACGGCATTGTTCATGACCGGCGTTGCGCTGTATGCCGGCTTGCGTGTCTACCGCCTGAGCCCCAGCACGTGGCCGCAGCCGTTGGCCTGGTCTGGAGAGGGGCCGCGGGGGTTGGGTGGTTGGCTGATCCTGGTCGGCCTCGGTGTGACGCTGAGTCCCCTGATGCTCGTGACGGGTTTCGTGTCGACTCTCCCGGCCTACACGGCGACGTCCTGGAGCTCGCTCACCACTCCGGCATCAGCACAGTATCACGCGCTGTGGGCGCCGCTCCTGATCTTCGAACTCTGCACAAACATCACGTTCATCGTCTTCAGCGTGTTCTTGGCCGTGGCCTTCTATCGACGGGTACGCGTATTCCCGGGGCTGTTCGTGGGCTACACTGCCGCCGGGGTAGCGGTGATGGTGCTGGACGCCGTGCTGAGTCGGGGCATTCCCTCCGTGGCGGGGGCGGATCAGTCGGACTGGGGCAGTGCGCCGGCCGGTTTCGTGTTTGCGCTCATCTGGATCGCCTACATGTTTCGCTCGCAACGGGTGCGCAACACGTTCGTCAACTGAGCACGTGACCGGTTCGAGCCCATCGCCGTGGTACACGCCACCGTCGCGATCGCGGAAGCGGGGTCCCAGGTGAGTATCCCGCATCGGTGAGTCGCTCAGCAGAGGCATCAACTGCCAGCGCGATTCCGAAGTCCACATATGGCGCACAGGATTGGGCAGCTCGCCCCGATCTCCAAGGACGGGAACTGTTCACTCTTAGATTCGCACCGACGGCCGGCGAGTCCAACGGCGACTCCTCCGACTCAACGCGGACGGCGATTCTCACCGACCGGAGCACCAAGGCCCGGTTTCATCCGGGGCCACCCTGAATCCCGACATGAACTGGGCAGTTTGACACCGATCGGATCCCGGTGGAAGTTAGTGCGCCCTGAAACGACCGCGGTTCCTCTCGATCCACTCCTGGAGTAGCTCCTTCGCGTGGTGACCGCGGCGGTGGAGATGCGCCATGCCTAGAGCCAGTGCACCTACGAGGCGTACCGCTGCAGCGACGCGGCTGATCGCCTATCCCGGCCGAGCGACGCAGAGGCCGTCGGATGACATCGAGATCCGCGATGTCGACCCGGCCGCCGGCCGCGCCGGCTTCGAGCAGTTCCTCGCAGCGTACCTGGAGCTGTTCAACGACCTGCGGTCGGTGCGTCAGACGCGCCTCACGCTCCGGCCGTATCAGGAGGACGCCGTCCGCGCGTGGCTCAAACGGGTCGACGCAGAGACGCACCGGTTGCTCACCGCCTTCGACGTGGACGGCCGCATCGTCGGCATGCAGGTCGTCGCCCTCGACGCCGACGACGGATTCGAGCTGCAGCGCATCGCCGTGCGGCCCGACTTGCGGCGTCGGGGGATCGCGCGCGCGCTCGTCGGTCACGCCGTCGGGCTCGCTGCCGAGCTCGGATATCGCGCCGCCGATACGCAGGTGTTCGTCGACAATGCGCCCATGCTCAAGCTGCTGGTCCATTCCGGGTTCGTGCCGGTCGACATGCTGTTCAACGCCCGAGCCGACGGCTGTGACATGCTGTGGCTCAGGAGGCCGCTCGATCCGGGCGGGCCGGTGGTCGTGCTCGACGTGGCCGACGATCGGACGATGCCACCGGCCACCGCACCGAGTGACCGCAAAACTGTTGGAGCGATCCCACAGAAGAGCGTGACGATCACCGAGTGCTACCCGGACCGGGATCCCGGGCAGCTCGACGAGCTGATCGCCGCCGGCGCCGAGCTGTTCAACGACGCTGACGGCGTGAACCGGATGAGCATTACCCTCAAGCCGTGGAGCCACGAGGTGCTGCGCCACTGGTTGACCGACGGCGGGGAGTACCACTGCCTGGAAGCGGTTAACGCGGACAACAACATCGTGGGTGCCCAGATCGTGAGCATCGACCACGAGGGCGTCGCGGTCGAGGCCCTCGGCGTGACCCCGGCCATGCGACGTAGGGGCATCGGACGCCAACTCGTGAACCGGGCCGTCGACGCAGCGGCGGAGCGCGGGTATCGGGCCGTCGATGCCAGGGTGTTCGTGGACAATCCTGCGATTATCGCGCTGTTGCTCGATGCTGAATTCGTGCCCGTCAACCTGCGGTTTCATGCCCGTGCGGACGGATGCGACGTCATGTGGATGCGGAAGTACCTGCCCCCACGATGAGCCGCCGAGCCAGGCGCCTGCGTGTGGCGCTGCTGTTCCACCAGTATCCGGTGCCGGCAGAGGTTCAGGGGTTCTACGTCATCGGTCAGGTAGAAGATGCCATCCGGCACCTCGGTCACGATCTGCGATCCGTCGGGCTGACCGACGACCTCGAGCCCCTGCGAGCGACAGTCGATGAATGGAACCCGCACGTCGTTTTCAATCAACTGGTGTCGTTTCGCAACGTGGAGGAGTTCGACGGCCACGTCGGCGCCTACCTGGAGCTGCTCGACATCCCCTACGTCGGGTGCAATCCCCGAGGCACCCTACTGGCACGGGACAAGGCTCTGTGCAAGACCATCTTATCGCATCACGGCATTCCCACACCGCCATTTTGCGTCGTCCCGCAGGGCGGCACGGCACGCGTGCCGTCAGGGATAGGGTACCCGTTGATCGTGAAGGCTGCGCGAGGGTGGGGATCGGAAGGGATGGCCCAGGCATCCGTGGTCCAGAATGCGCGGCAGGTGCAGCGTCGCGTCGAGCTGGTGCACCGACGCGTGGGCACCGACGCGCTGGTCGAGACGTACGTGCCCGGACGCGAGCTCACGGTCGGCGTGATCGGAAACCGCCGGCTCCGCACGCTCCCCGTGTGGGAGGTGTTCTTCGACAGGCTCCCGCGCGGCAGCCTCCCGTTCCAAACGGAGACGGTCAAGTGGGACCGCGCCTACCGCGAGCGGTATGGCATCAGGAGCGGTCGGGCCGATCCCTTGGACGGCGATCTGGAACGCCGGATCCAACGGACGGCGAAGGCCGTGTACCGCCGACTGCAGCTCTCAGGCTACGCCCGCATCGACATGCGGCTGACTGATGACGGTCGCCTCTTCGTCCTCGATGCCAATCCCTATCCCGGCTTGAGCCGGGGCGGTCGGTTCGCCTCCCCCGCGGCGGCAGCCGGTTGGCCGTACCCGGAGCTGATCCAGCGCCTGATCACGACTGCGCTGCGCTATCGCCCGCCGTGGGCACCTACCATGAACGGCGCGGGCTGAGCGGCGTCGCCCATCTGGCCGCCGCGCCGCTCGAAGCCCATCTTACGGGCGATGCCGGAACCGTCGCAGCGTGCCTTAGTCGACCTTGGTGACCAGTATGTGGTCAAGCGGGAGCTCGGGTCGGGCGGTTGGGCCACGGTCTACCTCGCGGAGGACGTCAAGCACGCGCGCAAGGTCGCCGTCAAGGTGCTGCACCGCGAGGTCGCGTCCTCGCTGGGTATCGAGCGGTTCCTCCGTGAGATCAGTATTGCCGCCACGCTGAACCATCCTCACATCCTGGCGCTATACGACTCCGGGCAGATCGACGGGACGCCGTACTACGTCATGCCCTACATGGAGGGGGAGTCGCTCCGGCAGCGGATCGAGCGCGAGGTGCAGTTGCCGGTCGACGAGGTGTTGGACATCGCGCGTCAGGTCGCCGCTGCCCTCGGCTATGCGCATGACCGCGACCTCGTCCATCGGGACATCAAGCCCGGCAACATTCTGCTCCAGGGAGAGCACGTGGTGGTGGCCGATTTCGGGATCGCCCTGGCACTGCAGGCCGCAGGGGGCGACCGGCTCACGGCATCGGGGCTCTCGGTCGGCACTCCGCAGTACATGAGCCCAGAGCAGGCGGTGGGTGAGAAGAGGATCGATCGACGGGCCGATGTCTATTCGCTCGGCGCGGTCATCTACGAGATGTTGGTGGGCGAGCCTCCCCACACCGGGACGACCGTTCAGAGCATCCTCGCGCGGGTCATCTCGGAGCCGACCACACCGGTTCGTCTGGTCCGCCCGGCCGTGCCTGAAAGTGTGGACCAGGCTGTGATGATGGCGCTGGCCAAGACGCCGGTGGACCGGTTCGACTCCGCCGCCGCGTTCGTTGCGGCGCTCACGGACGCCACCCTGACGCCGCCGGTCCCGCGACCGGTCATCCCGGTAGTGCCCAAGACGCTGTGGATGGCACTGGCGTTCATGGGGTGGACCCTGGTGCTGCTCGTCGGCGCGTGGTTCGTGAGCCGTGAGGCGCCGGTACCGCCCGTCATCCGCTACACCATGACGTTTGCCGATGACGAGGAGCCGGCGGACCAATTCGGGACCTCGCTCGCGCTGTCACCTGATGGATCGTCTCTGCTCTACGTCGGACCGGGCACACAGGGCGCGCAACTGTGGGTGCGCGAGCGCCGTCAACTCCGAGGCCGATCCATCGCCGGCACCAATGACGCGTGGCAGCCGTTCTTTTCACCGACCGGTGACGACCTCGGGTACATCACCGGGTCGCGAGAGCTACGGGTCGCTTCCCTGGCGGGTGGGACGACGACGGTCCTGACCGACTCCGCGTTTCGCAGCGGGGCCGCCTGGGGACGCGACGGGTATGTGTACTTCAACTGGCAACCGCACGGGGGTGCACTGTCGCGTCTCCGCATCGGAGCCGACGGGGAGCCCGAACGCCTCTCGGTGCTCGACAGCTCGCGCGCGGAGATCTTCCATGCGTGGCCAGCAGTCCTCCCCAACGGAAGGGGCGTTCTGGTCACCGTCGCACGCGGCGAGGGCACCTCGGAGTTGAGCGCGTGGGAGGTGGCCGTTGTCGAGCTCGCGACCGGTGAGGTCCGGCACTTGGCGCAAGGAGTGTTTGCCAGGTACGCCAGCTCGGGGCATCTGGTGTACGTCCGCGATGACGGGGCCCTGATGGCGGCGCCGTTCGATCAGAACCGATTGCGGGTCACCGGAGACGCGACCCCGCTCATCGCCGGGTTGCCGGCGGAGGATGGCGTCGACCTCGCGTTGTCCGAAAGTGGAAGACTGGTGTATGCGGCCGCACGTCGCCTGGAGCGGGAGGTCGTCTGGATCGACCGATCCGGTATCACCACACCGGTCGAACCGGGATGGACGTTCACCCCGGCCCTGAATGGCGGCCCGGTGCTCGCCAGCGACGGGACCCGATTCGCGGTGAGCGTCGAGCATCCGTCGGGCGACACGGACGTGTGGATCAAGGAGTTCGCCGGTCCGTTCTCACGCCTCACCTTCGGGGGTGCCTCCAACACGCGCCCGGTCTGGAGTCCGCGCGACGAGTCGGTGATGTATGTCTCGGACGAGCTGAGTCCGTCTCTGGACCTCCTCAGCAGGCGGGCCGATGGCAGTGGCGCTGCGGAGGTCGTGCTGGATCTGAGCGAGGAGATCGCCGAGGGGCTGTGGTCGCGTGACGGTGGGTGGCTGGTCGTGCGCCTGAATCCGCCGGACCGAAACATCCTCGCGCTCCGGCCCAGTGTTGACAGCGTGCCGATTCCGTTGATGGCGACGGAGTTCCTGGAGACGGCTCCCACGCTCTCTCCCGACGGCAGATGGCTGGCCTACGTTTCGAGTGAGACGGGTCAGAGTGACGTGTATGTCCGACCGTTCCCCGACACCGAGGCGTCCAAGCATCTCATTTCGATCGACGGTGGCCGGGAGCCCCTGTGGGCGCACAATGGCCGTGAGCTGTTCTACAAGGACAGATCCCGCAACCTGGTGGCGGTCACGGTGGCCACGGATCCGGAATTCGCGACGCTCGATCGTCGACCCCTGTTCAGACTGCCACCCGGGACATCGTACAGCGAGTTGCGAGCGCACTACGACGTATCCCTGGACGACCGGCGGTTTCTGATGTTTCGGGCGGTCGACGAAGCCGCCACCGTCGGATCCGGATTCCTGATCGTCGTCGAGAATTTCCTCGAGGAGGTGAAGTCGGCTCTGGGATACTAGGCAGTTGGACGGGAGGGAGGTGACCCGGGTTTGCCACGGGCACCAGCTCCGATGCGCGGCGGCGCCGGACATACCGGAGTGGTGATGCCGGGGGCTTTCGCCCCGGTGCATCCATGTCCGCTTCCGCGCTATTCCCGACCGGCACGCTCTGCCTTCTGATCTGATTCCCTCTGGCTTCTCGCAGCCGCGCACCCTATCGTAGCGGAAGATCAGCTCGGGATGGTGGGTGGTGACCGATCTCCTCGAGCGCCTTCAGTGTCTCCCGTCGGTTGCGAAGCGACCGGGCGGGAGTTTGCACCTCGCGAAATCGCGACGGTGCCCCCGAAGATCGGCAGCACGCCCCGGCTTCCCCATCACACCCACACATCCGCAACGCTCCAGCGTGTCGGCGGGCGAGCCTTCTCCGCGTGAGACGCCACGCGGTGCCGCCGGTGCCTCTGCCACCGTCCGGTGCCGCACGATCGTAGATCGGAGGTCGCCATGACAGTGCGTTCCTCGACCGGTAACACCATCGCACTCGCGCTCGTGTGCCTGACCCTGGCCTGTCAGCGCCAAGCGGAACCCCCCGCAGGCACGAGCGCTGTGCAGCGCACCGCGCGCGACGTCGGGCAGCGGGAGCAGCTGACGATCGTGTCATGGCCGTCGGTCGATGGCGCCACGGCGTATCGGGTGCAGATCGGCAGAGACAGCGCTTCCTTTGCGCACGAACAGGTCGTGCTGGACACGCTCGTAACCGGCGTGACGATGGCCCTGCCGGCGTCGGCGGCCGACGGTGAGTACTACTATCGCACACTCGCGCTGGAGGCGTTTGCGGGCGGATGGCGACCTGGTCGACTTGGCTGGTCTAATCCCACTGGAATAGTCTTTCAGGCCTGGGCTCCCCCTGTCCCGATCCTGGTCGACGAGAGACCGGAGACGGACACGACCACGGCGGTCGGCTCGTCGTGCATGGAGCTCGAGAGCATGGCCTGGAGGCCGTCGCCCGGCGCCACGCGATATCAGGTCCAGCTGGCCTACGACCTCTCCTTCAGCGACCCCAGCATCAACGCGATCGTGTTGGCACCCGATACCACCTACCAGTACGACCTGTCAGTCATCTTGGCGGCGCCGGCGGTCAATCTGTGGCGGGTGCGAGCCGGCACCAGATGGGCGTGGAGTCTGTGGAGTGAAGTGGGATCGATGTGGGGCCACAATGTGCCGTTGCCCGATGAGCCGATTGCGCTCACGGCGCCGCCCAACGGTGCGGATGTCGACTGGCCGCCGATGCTGAGCTGGGAGGATCCTCGACCGAGCCTGATGACGTATCGGTTGCTCGTCGACGACGATGCGAACTTCAGCAGTCCCGAGATCGACGCGAACCTTTCCGTGGGAGGGTACGACGCCTCGGAGCTTCCGACCGGGCGCACCTACCATTGGAGGATTGCGTCTGCCGAGTTCCCGGCCTGTGGCCAGGCGCTGCCACTGGGCGAGACCTGGAGCTTTGCGCTGCACTGCACGCCGGTCGCCCCGGCGATTCTGTGGCAACCCGCCGACAACAGTGCGCTGGTGAGCGTGCCGGCAACACTGCAATGGTATCTCGTACCGGGTGCGTCGGAGTACCAGGTGCAACTCGACACCGATCCGAGCTTCGCAAGCCCGGACGTCGATGACGTGACGGAGTCGTATAGCCTCACGGCGGAGAACCTCGCCCCCGGGAGCACGTACCACTGGCGCGTGCGGGCCTCGAACGGGTGCCAGTTCGGCGACTGGAGTCCGGTATGGCAGTTCACGAGCTGTGCCGCGCTCGCCACCGCGAGCCTCGTGAGCCCCGCTGAGGACGGGTTCGCGGACGTGCCGGCAGCGCTGAGCTGGATCGGTAGTTCCACTGCCACGCGATACCGGGTGCAGGTGGACGAGACCTCGGATTTCGCCAGTCCCGTCGTCGACGACGAGACCGTGACGCCCGGCTACAGCGCCGGTGGGCTGGACACCGGCAGAGACTACTACTGGCGCGTTCGCGCGTTCAACGACTGCGAGTGGGGTGACTGGAGCACGGTGTGGGGCTTCCGAACTTGTGCACCGGTGACTGCACCGACCATCGAGTCCCCCGACGATGGTGCACGCGTGAGCGCAACGCCGCCACTGGACTGGATGGAGGTGCCGGGGGCGGTGACCTATCAGCTGCAGGTCGACACGGACGCCGACTTCGGCAGCCCGGTCATGGACGTGCGGCTCGAGGCTACGGAGTTCACCGACTACTCCACAATGGACTGGCCCTCCCGACTCAACTGGGGGACGACCCACGTCTGGCGCGTGCGGGCACACAACGGTTGTGCGTGGGGAGCGTGGAGTGCCCCGCGCACCTTCGAGACGGAGTACGAGCGACCGATCCTCGAGGTCCCGGAGGATGATGCCGCGGCCGTCGCGCAGCCCATCACCTTCGAATGGCGCTATTGGTCGGCCGAGGCGGTGGCTACCTCCTACCAGTTCACGATCTGGGACGAACTGGGAGCCATCGTGGTACAACGCCCTCCCGACACCACGCAGACCGTTGTCTCCGGTCTTGATCACGGAACGCGGTACTACTGGCAGGTCACGGCGGTGAACCTGGTGCAAGACGAGAGTGGGCTGACAGCATGTATACCCCCCGCGATGATGACGGGGTGCCTCACCGAGTACGCGTACAGTTACACCTGGGCGTTCACCACGGTGTGTCCGGTCCCCCCATCACCGATGCCGATCGCGCCCCCGGACGATGCGGCGGGCGTCGGCGTGCCGGTGATCGTGGATTGGGAGGACGTCGAGGGTGCGACGCGGTACCGCCTGCAGATCGCCCAGTCGAGTGCGTTTGACGACGCGGCCATGGACGTCGACGTGGAGCGCCTCGAGTCGGACTACTTCACGAGTGCTGTCACTGCCGGCGTCGAGTACTTCTGGCGGGTGCAGGCGTTCGTGGACTGCGGCTGGAGCGACTGGAGCAGCCCGCGCAGCTTCACACCGTAGCCGCGGCGAGCAGCGCGGAGGAGGCCTTTCGACGATGTGTGGCCGATGTACCTGCTGGTTCGCCATGCTGGCACTGTGCTGCCCGGTGGTCGGCATGAGCCAGGACGAGCCCGTGGCGCCGAGCGACGTCGTGACGGTGACGTTCGACTGGCAGCCCGGGATGCGCGCGCAGGTCGAAGCCCGGCGATTCCAGGTCAGGGCCCGAAACGGCGTGCCCGATACGACCGTGACGACAATGACCTACCGCATGACGGTCACCGAGCATGCGCGGGGCCGCCTCATCTCGTACTCGGATTTCGGCCAGCCCGATGCCGGCCTGCCTGCGATGCCTGGAACGGTCGACGCGACGGCGATCGCCGAGCGGCTCGGGTCGACGATGCCGGCGCTGCTGGTGAGCGACGCCGGGGAGCTGATTGACGTCACCATTCTGGAGAGCGTGCGTGAGGAAATGCGCAGGCAGCTCCAGCCACTGCTCGACAGCATCGCGGAGCTCGGCGCCGAGCTCAGCGCGGAGCTGCGCTATCTCATGGACCAGGTCCTGAGCGCGGAGTTTCTGCGAGCGCAGGCCGAGGAGGACTGGAACGCGCTCGTCTGGATGTGGGCGGGCGAGGAGTACGAGATCGGTGCCGTGTACGAGCTGGAGGTCGAGGAGCCGAGCCCGCTGTTCCCCGACCGACTGATCCCCGTGGTCTATCAGTTCGCGCTCACCGACCGCGTTCCGTGTTCTGCGGCGGACGCAGACACGAGTTGTGTCCGGCTGACGATGGCCTCGTGGCCGGAAGCGACTGCGGTGAGAGAGTTGCTGACAGATGTTCTCGACAGGATAGCCGGACAGAATCTCACGGGCGTCGTCGGTTACGAGAGTCTCGAAGCCGAGAACTGGGTCGAGCTGGTGACCGAGCCGTCATCGCTGCGGCCGCATGCCATCGAGGTCGGTCAGGCGATCGAGATGACGGGCGCCAAGATTGGTGAGCCCACCGAGTCGTTCATGCAAGTGCGCACGCGCAGCTACCGGTTCTCGTACGAGCCGGACTAGCGCCGCCCATGAACGACCACTCCTCCGTCGCTTGAGTGACAGGCGGCCGAGCCGGCGTCATCCACCAAGCGTGCCAGGGACTGCACACCGCCGGCGTGAGGTTTGAGCGTCGTACGCAGGCTCGGGTCAGGTCCATCGCTCGCAAACAGCGGGCTGTCGGCGACCCGACATCGGACCGTACGTTGCGCGTCCGTCACCGCTCACTCGATCCGCCGGCGTGTCGCTTGCGCTTGAGGATGGCGAAGAAGCCGTCCGTATTGGAGAAACCCACGAGTTCCCATCCCTGCCTCCCCAAGGCGTTCAGGACCCACGGAATGGCGACACCGGGTGCGTGCCCAAGCAGAATCTCGTCATACAGTCCCTCCAACCGAAGGCTCAGGCCAGCCAGCCCATTCGCCGAGACCCTTCCAGAATCCGTCGCCCACACCGTTTCGGTGAGGACGCCGTACTCCCACCATGACGTTTGGTCCATGGTGGGGGCTGGTTCACACGTGAAGTCCTCCTCCAGCTCCTGGCCAGGGTCGATGCGGATGTTTTCCGTTAGCGTCGGTTGTTGCCCATAGCAGAGGATTCGCACATCGTAGATCCCCGCGTGCAGCCTATCGATCGCGTACAAGCCATCCTTGTCGGTGATGTCAGCGTCGGTGGTATTGACCAACCCGGTGCTGACGATTGTGACTCCGGCGTGCGCAACTGGTTGTCCTCGGGGATCAGCGACGCGGCCGTGAATCTGGGATAGCGGCTCGAGCGCGACATCGAACTCCAGCGTGTGGCCGGCAACGATGCGGATACCGTCCTTGCGGTGAGGCATGTACCCGATGAATTGCCACTGCACATCGTACGTCCCTGCCGGGATGCTGTCGATGACATACGAGCCGTCTTCGTTCGAGAGTGCGGCAAGCCTGGTGCCGAGCAGGAATACCTGAGCGTTGGCAATCGGTTGTCCAATGTGATCCACAACGGTCCCCCGTACACTCCCGGTCGTATCCTGCGCCGACACGCCGCTTGCTGCAGCAGAAACGAGGCAGCCGACGGCGAGGCTCCGCGTAATGAGTCCATACATCAAACGAAGTTGGGTCTTCTTGCGCGTCATCGTTGCTCCTCCTCCAGTCCACGACTCAAGATTGCGTGGCGAGGAGTCGGGCCCCAAGGACGCTTCCTGTCGGGATTCACGGGGATGATCGGTTGATCAGTCCGTAGAGGCAGTGGTAAGACTTCGCCGCCAGTTCCGGATCGCTCAGTGCTCGCTGATGGTATTCCGACATGAGATCGGTCAGTTTCGGGTCAATGTTCAGAGTCCTGCAGGTCTCCGATGCCGAGTCCATGATGTCCCTCATCAGCTGGTGACTGCCCATGTAGATCGAATAATCGTTCCCTGTGACGGCAGAATGCAGGAACGGAACGAACAGCTCCAACGTGGCCCGGTTGAGCGTCTGGAAGAAGTCATAGGCAACACTGCTATCCACTTCGGCATGCTTCATGAGCGCCACGTAGTGGAGGAAACCGTAAAAGAGCGGCATGCAGCCGACGTGCCCGGCCATGGCAAAGAGTGCCGCCGTTTCGGGTCCGCCGGGATGGTACGTCACTGTGGCGAACAGCCGGAGCAGTGGCATGACCAGGTGCGTCAGGCTCTCGTCGGCACGGGTCCTGCCGGACGCGTTCACGAATCCGCTGCCTTCCATGACATTCGCCGCGGCACCAAACAAGCTGACATTCGTGAGACTTGCGGCACCTCCCTTGTCAAACACGACCGCATCCATGGTCCGCGCTTGCGCAAGGCCACCATCGACGATGAAGACAACGTGCTTGTCCTGTACAAGTCCCCCGTCGGCCAGTCGATGGCATATTGAGGAGATGGCTTCCATGGTCGGAGAACAGGCGACGAGCACAATGTCCGTCGCCCTGCTGCAGTCCTCAATCGAACGGGCGACCGCCACATTGGCGTGCGCCCTGCCCACGTCCTCGGCCTTGGATCCGGTTCGGTTGAAGATCGTCACGGGCACCCCGAGCGAAGACAGGCGAGCCGCGTAGGCTGCCCCCATGACTCCGATCCCAACGATGGAGACGCCGCCGGCGAGCAACCGCGCCGGTACGTGAACCTCCTGCGGACTGGACATTGGCTCATCTCCTTCCGTCTACGCGGTTTCGATGATCCTGTAGTGCGAAACCGTCTGGCCGTTCACAGCCTCGCTCCCCCAAGACCTCGTCGATCACCAATTGCATACCGGCGACCAGCTCGTCGCTCCGGTCCTGCGCGACGACTCCGCCGCTCACGGAGCCATGCCGCCAGCGATCTACTACCGCTCGTCACCGACACACGGGGACCGGGTTCCGCGAACCGCGAGCAGCGTGCACCGCCTGAACGCCCGGGCGAAGGACCAGCGACGGGTGATTGCGTTGCCCAAGGTAGGACCGTTCGGCTTCTGGACCAAGTACATGAACGGTCTTGTTTGGATTGGCTGGGTGAGACCCGCCCGGCACGGACGCGAAGGCCCCGAGCGTCACGCGGCGTTTGAAAGGGCGGGAGGTGCGTAGGAGGGTAGGTTGGTGTTCCTACTGTTCGGTCGGCTAGCCCTACCCGTTCACCACCCGTACCTTGGACCATCCCCATCCGAGGTCGCTCGACGACCGATCAGCTGGAGCGTCTCAGCGGAGACACACCGATGTCACGACCCACGTACCTACTTGCTGTTCTGACCGTCGTGTTCGGGGCATGTGCTCCACCGGCCGACAGCCCCGTGGCCGACGGAGCGGTCCCCGGATCGTGCACGATCTTCGCGGCGTCGTTCGGTACCTCCGTGCTGTACGGCAACAACGAGGACTACAACATCCCCACCACGTACTACTGGGTGCGGCCGTCCGGCGACGGGAAGTACGGCGGGCTGTACCTGGGGTTCGACGACCGCTATGCGCAGGGCGGCATCAACGAGAAGGGGCTCGCGTTCGACTACAACGCGCTGCCAGAGGCGCCACTCACTCCCCATCCCGACCGTGTCGCTCGGAGGGGGATCATGCGGCACATCCACGAGACCTGTGCCACGGTGGAAGAGGCGGTCGCCGTCGCGCGGCAGCACAACTGGGGCACGTCGCTCCGGTGGCAGGTACTGCTGGCGGACGCGACCGGCGATGCCGTCGTCATCAGTGCGGGCAGCGACGGTGAGCTGGCGTTCACCAGGAAGCCGCCGGGCGACGGGTACCTGGCATCGACCAACTTCAACCGCGCCAATCCCGGCAACGCCTACAATCGCGGGAGATGCTGGCGCTACGACACCGCCGTGCGGATGCTGGGCCGGATCGAGAGTGAGGCCGATCTCACCGTCGAGTACTTCGCCTCGATTCTCGATTCGGTGCACGTGGAGAGCGCGACCGGCAACACCCTGTACTCCAACGTGTTTGATCTGAAGCATGGTCTGGTCCATCTGTACTACTGGCACCAATTCGACGAGGTGGTCACGCTGGACGTCGCCGAGGAGCTGGCGCAAGGTTCGCGGACCACACGTCTCCGGGATCTCTTCTCTGAGGAGACCGTGAAGCGAGCGGATGACGAGTTCCGGCGCTACCAGGAGCGGTAACCGCTCGAACGGGACAGCCCATACTGGGCGCAATCATCGGCGGCATCAATCGGCTCGGTCCACGCGTTCACGCAGACCACGCGCTGATTGGGACCGCCAACCACGGCCATCGAGCCCTATAAAGGAGAAAGCGACGTGAAACTGACCGTGTTCGGATCGACCGGGAAGACCGGACGAGAGCTGCTGACGCAGGCGCTCGATCAGGGCCATGACGTGGTGGCCTGTGCCCGCACTCCGGCCAAGCTCGATGACATCAAGCATGCACGCCTGCAGGTGGTTCCCGGGGACGTGCTGGATCCGGCGGCGGTGGGAGACGCCATCGCGGGGCAGCACGCGGTCCTGTTCGCCGTTGGCGCGGGGGCCGGGCGGACGACCCTCCGCGAGGCCGGGACACGGATCGTCGTTGAGGCGATGAGCACGGCTGGGGTCCGACGGCTCATCTGTCTCTCGACGCTCGGCGTGGGCGATAGTCGGGCCAACCTCTCCTTCTTCACCAAGTACGTCGTCGTGTCGGTCTTCTTGCGACACGCGTTCGCCGACCACGAGCGGCAGGAGGCCGTCGTCAAGCAGAGCGCGCTGGATTGGATCATCGTCCGCCCTCCACACCTCACGGACGGTCCACGCACCGGCGTGTATCGCCATGGCTTTTCCACCACAGACAAGCAGTTCGCCGGGAAGATCTCGCGTGCCGACGTCGCCGACTTCATGTTGAAGCAGCTCACGGACGATACGTACCTGCATCAGACTCCAGGGGTGTCGTACTAGGCGCCCGGTCCGATCGTGCGATGCTGTCGGTGTGACCGTGGTGCGATGCGTGGTGTACGTCGGTGTGGAAAGCTTTCGGCGAGAGCCACGGAACGGCATCGTCTGAGGGTGAGCCGATGCGGATGGGGTCGGGACAGGCAAGTACCACTGGAGGTGACGACATGGTGCGTGTGAATGGCCGGGCACTGCGACGCGCTGCGCTATTGGCATTCGGGGCGGCTCTGACGCATTCGTATTCTCTGCACGGTCACACTGCATTCTGATGAGAGGACTTCAAATGGTGAATACTCGCTCCGCGACGGCGATCCTCATCGCATCGATCTTCTCAGCAGGCACAGTATCCGCGCAGAACAGCCCACTTCAACGCACCGGAGAGGGTTCTGGTCCTCCGCAGCACCCCGTGGTTCCTTTGAACACCAACTTCTGGAGCTACTGGACCCACTACTGGACGACGTGGCTCCCCGACCATCCGGTCTATGAGATGATCGAACTCACCGCGTACGAGAACCCCGAGGATCCCGCGGACTATCTCGTGCGCGTATTCCTCACTGAACGCGAAGGCCGGAAGCAGCAGTATTTCTACCTGAACGACGAAGACGAAGTAAGGAGAACACGGGCGAACGCCTATTTTCGTCAGATCATGTATCGCAGGTCGGGCCCTGAGAGCGGGCCGCAGAACCTTCATGTGGAGTTCACCGACAAGGACAGCATCCCGATCGAGTGGACCATCACGTTTCCGCATGGGGCGACGCTGCGCGAGCACGGAGATGGTCTGACACCGAGCATCCATAGTCTTGGTGCTGTACTGCTCTTAGCGTTGAGAACAAGGACCGTGGACACCCACGATGACC
>JBDGYA010000022.1:0-54105 GCA_039584325.1 Gemmatimonadota bacterium | reverse complement strand
CCCTCGCGAATGACCTCGAGGGTCCGGGGCTGACCGGGGGGGTCGGTGACCGTGACCGTGCGGGATCGGCGACCGCCCCAGCCCAGGAGTTGGAGCTGGCCGTCATCCCCGCGGGTGTGGTTCTCGCCGTAGCGAATGACGGCCTTGGACAGGTCCTGGATCTTCGCGAGCGATCCGTCCTTGGCGGCGGTGCTCTGCGCCGCGGCGGCGCGCGCCCGGATCGCCGCCTCGCGGTTGTCGTCGTGCTCGGTCAGCGCCTGCTCGAGTTCCTCCGGCGCAACCGGCGGTGACGGGAAGGCGTCGGTGTGCGCAGCCAAGCCGGCGGCGATGTCGTTTGCGAGGCGCAGGATGTCGGCCTCGCGGAAATCTCATTGGCGTATCCTCATTCGAACGTTGGGTGTGCGCGGCCCGGCTCCGGTGCCGGGAGCCGCAAGGGTCGCTCGGATTCGACGCCGCCCGCTGGAGGCGGTCGCTCCCTCACGAGAGGCGACCAGCCGGACGCCGAGGGCGCCCTGCCGGTCGGTTCGGACGACCTCCCCGACACTCGAGGCAGCTTCCCTGAAGCGTGAGGCAGGCTCCCTGAAGCGTGAGGCGGCTTCCCTGAAGCGTGAGGCCGCTTCCCTGAAGCGTGAGGCGGCTTCCTTGAAGCGTGAGGCGGCTTCCCTGAAGCGTGAGGCGGCCTCCCTGAAGCGTGAGGCAGGCTCCCTGAAGCGTGAGGCAAGCTCCCTGAAGCGTGAGGCAGGCTCCCTGAAGCGTGAGGCGGCTTCCCTGAAGCGTGAGGCAAGCGGCTTCCCTGAAGCGTGAGGCAAGCTCCCTGAAGCGTGAGGGAGGCCGCCTGAAACGCTGCTCCACGATCGCAACCAACCATCGTTCAACGACTTACAGCTGGGGCTGGTCATGGACCACCTCGGTCGCGGGGAGCCTGAGGCTCAGGTCGATGTGGACGGACATGTCGTGGCTCCCTTCCCTGGCTCACGTGCGTGTGGTGGCGCGGCGCATGGGGCGGCAGGCACCGCCCGGCGACACGGCCTCCTATTACGTGTACGAAAGGGTGTTGCAAAAACGGGGTTAAACGATTGGGAGGGAACGGGTTAGGTGAGGGGAGCTGATTGGCGATTTCGGACTGGGGACTGGGGATTGGGGATTGGTGGTTCCGACGTTGAAACGTCGGCTCGGCGCTAGCGCGGCGCGTCGTGAACGACGCCTCCCCACCCGCCCTTCAGGGCGGGTCGCCGAAGCCGCCGAGCGGCGGCTTGAGCCGCCGACTCCGTGACGGTGAAGGTGAAGGTGGCCGGCCGCGTTCGTGTCCAGCGCGATCCGTCGACGGGGTTCCAGCATCGCCACCACTTTCACCCGTAGGCGGTGCAGCGTGCGTTTCACGCTGCCGTGCGGGCAGCCGGTCTCTCGAAGCGCGCCACCTGTCATTCCCTGCGGCATTCGTTCGCGACGCACCTGTTGGAGAACGGTGCGAACATTCGCAGGGTGCAGGAGCTGCTCGGTCATCGGGACGTGCGCACGACCACGATCTACACCCATGTGCTCAACCGTCCCGGCCTCGGCATTCGGAGCCCGGCAGATCTGCTGTGGTCGCAGGGGTCCCAGCGGCACCGCCATCGTGGTCTCGCGCTATGCCGACCACCCTTCGCAGGATATCGCTCAGCACCGGGCAGGCACTGCGGGACAGATCCTTGGCAGGATTGAAGTTGCCAGGTCGGCAGACGTACACTCGGCTTGTTACCTAGCGGAGAGCGTGTAGGATAAACCGATATGTCGGTCAACAGAAATAAGAGTTAGGCGGCGGAAGGCGGTATGCTGCGCACCTTGCCGAGATTCAGAGGAGTACCAATGATGAAGAGAGTCACTGGAATCGGAGGGATTTTCTTTCAAGCGAAGGACCCAACCGCGCTCCGCGCCTGGTACCAGACCCACCTCGGTATTGACGTTCAAGATTGGGGCGGTGCTGCATTCCCTTGGGCTGACGCCAATGGCAGCCCTATGAAGGGGACCACGATCTGGTCTATTGGAGCCGCCGACGGGGACCATTTCGCGCCGAGCAAGGCGCCGTTCATGGTCAACTATCGAGTGGACGACTTGTCCGCACTTCTGGACGCCCTTCGTGCGGAAGGCTGCAACGTACTTGAGAAGACCGATGATTCGGAGTACGGCAAGTTCGGGTGGGTCATCGATCCGGAGGGTAACAAGGTTGAACTATGGCAACCGCCAGCGGGGCAATGATGCTCGGCGCCGGAACCGCCGCGCCGACGCCTAACCCGCGTATCTGGACTCCTGCGGAACGTCCCTCACTTTCGTAGACACTTTCACCTAACCGAGGGGGAGGTGTCGCATGGCACGGGCCGGGCCCCGGAACCTCCCTCACTTTGGTAGACACTTTTCACCTAACCAAGGGGGGAGGTGTCAGATGGCACGTGCTGGGCCCCGGGCAGGCCGACGGCGGGTGGCACTAGTGTGGCGGAAAGTCTGCAGCATCCAGATGGCGCGCGAGAAACGCGTGAACCGCATCCCGATATCGGGCTCCTCCCATCTCGTAGGTGCTCGTGTGTCCCGTTCCCTCCAGCACGAGGAACTGCTCGGCACGTCCGGTATCGGCCACCGCCCGGCCCATCGCAAACGGCGCGATGCGATCGTCGGTGCCGTGAATCACGAGGAGCGGAACCGACAGTCGACCGGCACGATCGAGGTTGTCCAGGCTCAGATCGACGAGATCCTCCGGAACGAGCGCGTAGTGCTCCTTGGCGATCGCGCGGCCCGATGAGAACGGCGACTCGAGGATGACGGCACGCACGGGCCGCTCGGTAGCAAGGTACAGCGCCACGGCACTGCCGATCGATCGGCCATACACCGCGATACGCGTGGAGTCGATCTCCGGCTGCTGCACGAGCCAGCTCCATGCCGCCTCCGCGTCCAGATAGACCCCCTCCTCCGTTGGCACGCCGGCGCTCTGACCGTATCCACGATAGTCGAGGGCGAGGACCGCGATCCCCGGAGGACGGAAGTCCTTCAAGACGGAGGCGATGCTCCCGACGGTCTCCAGGTTGCCGTGGAACCAGATCAGGCCCGGCGCGCCATCTCCGCTCGTGGGTCCCGAGGGAGGCAGGAACCAGCCGCGCACTTCGACGCGGTCAGCGGTCTCCACCGTCACGACGCGACCGTCGGCCATGCCGTACTCAGACGGGTCGGGCAACGGGCCGGTTGGGGCCGGGAAGGCCACGCGTTCCTGAAACCGCCACGCGAGCACGAGCGCCGCGGCATAGCCCAACAGGGCGATGACGATCACCCGGATCGTAATCCTCGCGAGCTTGGCCGTGTCTGCCATGGTGGACGGCTGCTCCCGATCACGGGTAGTGCAGTGGGACGCTCGAGTGCTCGACGCAGCTTCTGCGGGCCGCTCCGATCCAGACGCGCACTTCCGCCGGCGTCGGGCGCACACTCTCCCGGTCTGCGGCCTGGCGCAGGTCCGTCCAGAGGCTCCTCGGTGACCGCCGGGCAAGCTGACAGACCGATCCGATGTCCAGCTCGGTGAGGCGGCCCGCGTGCCGCGTGCCGATGCCACGAAGGCTCGCGAGCCGTGCCCTCATGACGAGGCGTTCCGCCTCACGCAACGTCACCAGACCGTCGTCTGCCAGTTCCGATGGGTCGGCGGCGGCAATGGCGAACACCGAATGGTAACCGGCGACGCGAAGGGCGTGTACCTCGCTCGCCGTGGCCGTCGGCAGGTCTTCCAGCCGGGGCGTGGTGGAGCTGATCGTGAGCCGCTCCATGCCGAGCAGAACCGTGACGACGAAGGCGACGGCGAACATGACGGCCCCGGCGCGCGCCAGGGGACCAGCGGCCTGCCGGGATGGCGACGCATCGGTCGTCGATCGAGCGAGGCCGAGTGTGCACAGGGCGTGAAACATCGACCATGCCTCGAGCGCGAAGAACGGAAACCCGAGGAATCCGAGAGGCGGCATCTCGAACAACTTGGTCTGTCCGAGCCAGGGGACGGTGTAGACCCACTTGCCGCGGGCCCACGCGTTGAAAAATTCCCAGAGGAGTCCGATGAGCAGTCCGCCCACGAGGAGTCGACCGAGCCGGCCCCACCGACCGGCCTCGATGTCAGCCAGCAGTGACCACTCGGGCCGCCGCCGATACACGACCGGGTCGGCGATGAGCCATGCGGCGCCCCAGATGAGGGGGAATAGCACGTTGGGTAGGAGGAGTGCGCCCATCGCCATTGCGCATCCGAGGACCTGAATCCACGGCAAGGCCGCTGGTGCGGGCCGGAAGGGTCTCGTGCGCCAGCCGCCACCTAGCCCCAGCGACTGCAGCCACCGCTCGATCAGCAGCACGGCTGGGATCACCGTCGCAAACGACAGCGCTACACCCGCCCAGCGCTCTACGGGGTGGGCGGGCAGGAAGACGTAATACCAGTTTCGGAGACGGAAGTTCGCGGCCTCGAACACCAGCCAGATGACGATTGACCAGCCGCCGACCGCAAGCGCCCATGCCGGACGCGCCAGCAGCCGATCGTGACCCCCTCGGCGTGCGGCGTCCCCATCGAGCAGCACGAGGGTCGGGTACCACGCGAACACGTAGAACCACGTCGGGACGGGCTCGACGCCCGTCACGAGCAGGACACTCGCTGTCGCGAGAACGAGCACAGCGATGACCGATACCATGTGCGAAAGGTCGCGTGACCGGCCGCACCCCGCCAGCAAGTAGCGGCGGCTTGCTTCCGGTAGCCACCGGCTCTTGATTGAGCGGACATGACCGAATCTGCCATTCTCTGCGACGGCCTCGTCAAGCGCTACGGCGACGTGACTGCGGTCGACGGCCTGGATCTCCGTGTTCACCGGGGGGAGTGTTTCGGCATGCTCGGGCCGAATGGCGCGGGCAAGACGACGACGATCGAGGTCCTCCAGGGGCTCCTGGTGCCGGATGCTGGATACGTGGAAGTTCTGGGCCGTCGGTGGACAGACGAGGAGCACGACCTCCGGCAGCGGATGGGGAGCCAACTGCAGGAAACAAAGCTCCCGGAGCGGCTCACCGTCGAGGAGGTCGTGAGGCTGTTCTGCAGCTTCTACCGTCGTGGCAAGACCGTCGATGCGGTGCTCGCCGAGGTGTCACTCGTCGAGAAGCGACGTGCGTGGGTAAGCAAGCTGTCGGGCGGGCAGCGCCAACGCCTAGCGGTCGCGTGTGCGCTCGTAGCCGAGCCGGAGCTGCTGTTTCTGGACGAGCCGACCACCGGTCTCGATCCGCAGTCCCGGCGTCAGGTGTGGGGTATCGTCGAGGAGTTCCGCCGGGCGGGGGGCACGGTGCTGCTCACGACGCACTACATGGAGGAGGCGCAGCACCTGTGTGACCGTGTGGCCGTCATCGACCACGGTCGCGTGATCGCGCTGGGCTCACCCCGGGAGCTCATCGCCTCACTCGGAGCGGAGCACGTCGTCGAGTTCTCGGTCACTGGGGAGACGGCGGTCCCGGACAGCGGCTATCACGGACTTCCGGGAGTCCAGGCGGTCGTGCATGGCGATGGTAAGGTCCGGCTCACGGCGTCCCGTGTGCATGTGGTGGTGCCGGCACTGATTCGACTCCTCGCCGAGCACGGCGCGGTGCTGGACGAGCTGACGACACACCAGGCGTCCTTGGAGGACGTCTTCCTCGCGCTCACCGGTCGGCACCTGCGCGATGGATAGCCGCCGAGCCTCCGCGATCGGCCAGCTCACGCTCTGGCGCATCCGTGAGTTTTTGCGGGAGCCGGAGGCGTTGTTCTGGATCTTCGCGTTTCCCATCCTGCTGGCGCTCGCGCTCGGGATCGCCTTTCGCGGTGGCGGTCAACACACCGTCCGGATCGCGGTCGAAGAAGGGCCGGGGGCGGCCGCGACCGTTTCAGCGCTCGAACGCTCGGCACAGATCGACGCCCTGCTGCTCACGAGAGAGGAGGCATACGCTCGTCTGCGCACGGGGCGCGTAGCCCTCATCGTCCGCCCCGCCGACCAGCCGACGCTGGTCTTCGACTCTACGAGGAGCGAGGGTGCATTGGCGCGCCTCGTCGTCGGCGATGCCCTGCAGAGAGCGGCTGGGCGGGAAGATCCGGTGGGGATGCGCGAGGTTCCGGTTCACGAGCCGGGGGCCCGCTACATCGACTTCCTCATTCCCGGCCTGCTCGGCCTCAACATCATGGGCACGGGCCTGTGGGGTGTCGGCTACGGGATCGTCAAGAACCGTAGGGAGAAGCTGCTCAAGCGACTCCTCGCCTCGCCCATGCGGCGCACCGAGTACCTCCTGTCGTTCATGCTGGCACGACTCTGGTTCTTGGCGTTGGAGGTCGCGGCCGTGCTCCTGTTCGGACACCTCGCGTTCGGGGTGCCGATACGCGGGTCGCTGCTCGACCTCGGCATGGTGGCAGTGCTCGGAGCGATGACCTTCGCCGGGATCGGAACGCTCGTGGCCAGCCGGGCGCGCACCATCGAGGGCGTCTCGGGCCTCATGAACCTGGTCATGGTGCCGATGTGGATCTTCTCTGGGGTGTTCTTCGCGTACTCGAACTTCCCGGAGCACGTGCAGCTCGTGGCTCGGATGCTGCCACTCACCGCGTTGAACGATGCCCTCCGAGGCGTCCTACTCGACGGCGCGTCCCTGATCGGCGTTGCGGCGCCAGTGGGGCTGATGGTGCTCTGGGGCGGTCTCTGCTTTGGCGTGGCCCTGCAGGTGTTTCGCTGGGAATGAGTGGACGCGCACCCCGGCCCCCTAACGTGGCCATTGAGACTCCGCGGCCCTCAGCACACCGGCCACGGCGTCGACCACATGCTGCCCGTGCGTGAGCGGCAGCACGTGACCGGCTCCCTCCACGATGTGGAGCTTTGCCCCCGGCAGCCGGCTGGCGAGATCCTCCGCGACCGATACGGGAAACAGGGAGTCGTGACTCCCGTGGAGCACGACGGTGGGAAGCTCGATCCGGTCGAGGTCGCCGCGGTGGTCGAAGCCGCGCATGGCGAGCCGGTATGCCCGCATGCTGCGCCAGTCCGTGTTCTTCCAGCCGGCCAGGTCGACTGTGAGATCACTCGGGTCCTTCAGCGCCCGAAAGTCGACCTGCCCCTCTGACTCGCCGAATCGGCTCACGATCCGTTTGACTGTCCGCGTCACGGTGCGGCGGTTCCATATCGGCATCAGCGGTGCCAGTGGCATCCGGATCTCCCGACCGGCGACACTCCCCAAGCGAATCCGCGCGGCGTCGAACATCGGTCCCGCCGTGGTCGCCACCAGCACGAGCCCCTCCGCGTGGCGGATGCCATCGCGGATACCCGCCAGCACCCAGTCGAGTGCGAGCATTCCCCCGAAGCTGTGACCGACCACAATGCGTCGGCCGCGACGCCAGAGTGGGTCGCCGTCGAGTACCCGGTCGAGCTGCCGGCCATACACGGCCATGTTCACGACGTCATCCGGCAGCGCCGGGACGAACTGCGAGAAGTCCACGGTCACCGATTCCCAAGGAAACGCTGGCATCGTAGTGCCGTTCAGGGTCATGCCCGGCAGCACGAGCAGGGCAGGCCGCTCGTGGCCGTGTCCGCCGCGGGGGGTGGTGTTCGGAACCGGTCGCATCGAGTTGGAACCTCTGGGGTGTTGACTCCGTATGGGGGATACCGTTAGGGTTAACGCTGTTAAGTTAACACCGTTAACTCGAGGTTGGTGCGATAGGCGCCGAACGGGAATGTGTAGCAAGGCGGTGGGACGATGGCAGTAGACCTGACCGCGCGACGCGGCGCGGATTCCGAGCAAGCGATCATGGACGCCGCACGCCATATCCTGGCGCGCGAGGGTCCGGACGGACTGTCGATGCGATCGGTCGCCGACCGTGTGGGGATGAGTGCCACGGCGATCTACCGCTACTTCGAGAACAAGGATGCGTTGGTCGCCCGCGTGGTGCAGAGCGGGTTCGACCGGTTCGGTGAGTATCTGCGCGATGCAGCGGCGCGGCATCCCAGCGGTTCGCTGGACCGGCTCGCTGCGCTGGGCGAGGCATACATTCGGTTTGCCCTCGAGAATCAGGAGTACTTCAAGCTCCTCTTCAGCTTACAGCATCCGCACCCGCACTCGATCGAGGAGCTGCCCGATTCCGGCGGGCACGGGCTGCTGCGGAGTGCCGTGGAGGAGGCGATGGCGTCGGGGGCGATGCGCCGGGCAAATCCGGATCTCGTGGCGGTGTACTTGTGGAGCATCGCCCACGGGCTGCTGACGCTGTCGATGACATGTCGACTGGAGGACTGCCCGGAATTCCGGCATGGTGCCTTGACGAAAGGACCGGTCGAGCTGTTCCGGTCGTTTCGCGAGTTCGTGCGGCACGGCCTTCAGGCTTCGCTGCCGGCAACCGAAGAAGGCTCCGAGGGAGGTGACGCGTGAGGGGGGAGACGCAGCGGTGGAGAACACTGGTGACGGTTGGTGCCGCAATGGCGGCGGGCTCGGCCGCTGCTGTCGGCCAGTCACTGCCCGACGGACGCACGGTGCCGCTCCGGATGGCGATCCAGGAGGCACTCGCCAACAGCCGGACGGTGGCCGATGCCGAGTACTCGCTCGAAGTGGCGAGGCAGCAAGTGCGCGAAGCATGGGCGCGCGCCCTGCCGGACATCGCGGGTTCGATTTCGTATCAGCGGAACCTGATGGTCCAGGAGCTGTTCTTTGACCCCGGCGCAATACCTGGAGGATCGGGAGGCGACCCGATCCGGGTCCGAATCGGGTCTGATAACACGTGGCAGCTGGGATTCACACTGAGCCAGCCGATCTTCGAGTACGGCGTGTTCGTTGGGGTGGGAGCCGCCGGCCGTTTCCGGGCGCTCGAGGAGGAGCGACTCCGCGGCACGACGCAGCAGGTGGTGACGGTGGTGCGGCAGGCGTACCTCGATGCGCTCCTCGCGGAGTCGGATCTGCGACTGCTGGAGCAGAGTATCGAGCGTGTCCGGCAGACGCTGGAGGAAACGCGGGCTCTCAACCGAGCCGGGCTCACCAGCGAATACGACGTGCTGCGGATCGAGGTCGAATTCGCCAACGTGTCGGCGAACCTCCAGCGTGCACGGAACGCTGTCGGGGCGCGGAAGCGGACGGTCCTCATCGAGATGGGGTACGATCCAGACGCCGACATCGATCTCGAGGGTCGACTCGAGGAGGTCGATCCGGAGAGTCTCGCGGCGAACACGCCCGAGAACGTGGATCTCATCGTGCTAGTGGGGCTGCCAGGGGTTCTGGAGCAGACGCTCGGAGATCTGCTGCAGGTGGCTGGTGAGCAGCGAACCGACTTGCGTCAGCTGCGCTCGACGATTCTCCTCGAACAGGCCCAGCTCAACCTGGACAGAGGCGAGTTCATCCCAACGCTGTCGCTGTTCGGCAACTACAATCTTCAAGCACAGCAGGACGGCGGCCTGGACTTCTTCGGGAACGAGAATCAGCGCACGAGCAGCTCTGCCGTGGGGCTACGGGTAGAGGTGCCGATCTTCCAGGGATTCAGGCGGTTTGCGCGCGTTCACCAGTCGGAAGCGGCAGTGGGACAGAGTGAGACGCGCCTGGTCCGCGCCGAGCAGGATGCGACCAACCAGATTCGGACGCTGTTCGAGGCCGTCGACGAGGCACTCGCACGCGCCCGGAGTCAATTCGGGGCCGTGGAGCAGGCCCAGCGTGGATATGAGATCGCCTCCGTGGAGTACCGGGAGGGGATCGGCTCTCAGTTGCAGATGACGGATGCCGAGGAATCGCTGCGACGGGCACAGTTCAACTATGCAGAGGCGATCTATGATTTTCTGTCGGCCCGGGCGCAACTTGAACTCGCCGTTGGCGTGGTCCCCGAAGAGCCGGGCGCGTTCCCGGTCGCGGGCAATCAATAGGGATGGGCGAACGATGAATCGCATCGAGATGCAGGGATGGCGCCGCGCACTGCCGTTCGCGGCGGCGGTGATCACGGTCGGGGGAACCGGTGTGCTCGTGGGGTGTGCGACCTCGGAGGGTGGTGCCGCGCAGGCCGAGGAGGTGGGCGAGGCCCCGATGGACACCGCCGGCGTGCGCGTGATCAATGTCGGCGTGACCCTAGTAACCCGGACGGATTTCGTCGATTACGTACGGATCGTCGGTGAAGTCGAGGCGATGTATGACATCACGGTGTCGGCCGAGGAATCCGGATCCATCGCCGAGTTCTTCGTGGCAAAGGGCGCCCGGGTGTCCAAGGGTCGGGTGATCGCCAAGATCGACGACGATGTGCTGCGTGGTCAGGTGGAGGAAGCGCGTGCGACGGCCGAGCTCGCGCAGGAGCAGTTCGAGCGCCAGCGCCGCCTCTGGGAGGAGGAGGGGATCGGCAGCGAGATCGCCTACCTGCAGACCAGATCGGCAGCTCGCGCCGCTGATGCGCGGTATCGGACGCTGCTCGCCAGGCTGGACCGCACGGAGCTGCGAGCGCCCGTCTCGGGGATCTTCGATGAGAAGTATGTCGAGGTCGGTGAGCTGGTCACGCCCGGCACCCCAGTGGTGCGGGTGGTGGCGACCAACCGGGTGAAGATCACCGCGGGGGTGCCCGAGCGGTTCGGCCTCGACGTGGAGCGGGGCGACAGCGCCCGCGTGACATTCGACGTGCTACCGGGACGCGAGTTCATTGGCACGATCGAGTTCGTAGGCGCGAGCGTTGATGCAGAGAACCGTACGATCCCGATTGAGATTCACATGGACAATCCCGGCGGGCAGGTGAAGGTACAGATGCTGGCGAATGTGCGAGTGGAGCGGGTCCGGCTCACGGACGTCGTCGTGGTGCCGCAGGAAGTGCTGCAGCGCACCGAGGATGGGTATCAGGTATTCGTGGCGGGTGATCAGGATGGCCGGGCCGTCGCCGTTGCGCGTGCCGTAGAGCTCGGGCCGTCCTATGCCAACCGAGTCGTGATTCAGTCAGGGCTCTCGCCGGAGGATCCCCTGATTACCTCGGGCTACCGCATGGTGGACGACGGCAGTCTGATTCGGATCGTGAGCGGAGGGAGCACCGAATGAGCGACCGTAGCGACGACCGCAGCAACCGGTCCGAGTCCGGCGGATTTCGCGCGGCGCGCCGCGGGGTTGGCTCGACCAAGTCCAGCGGTGCACGTGAGAGTGCTGGCCCGGGCGATCCACGCCAGAAACGGAAGTTCAAGGAGTTTCCCCTCAGCTCCTTCGCCATCGACCACCCCACGAGCGTGATCGTGATGACGATCATTCTCATCGTGGCGGGCTTGGTGTCGTACATCACCGTGCCCAAGGAGTCGATGCCGGAATTCGTCGTCCCGAATGTCATCGTCAACACGATCTATCCAGGCGTGGCGCCGGGCGATATGGAGACGCTGATCACGCAGCCGCTCGAGGATGAGCTCAACACGATCAGCGACGTCAAGACGGTCCTGTCCACGTCAACGGAAGGGTTCTCGAGCATCAACGTCGAGTTCGAAGCTGGCATGGACATGGACGAGGCGATGCAGCGAGTCCGGGAGAGCGTCGACCTCGCCAAGCCTGATCTGCCCCAGGCGGCCGAGGATCCACAGATCATTGAGATCAACCTCTCAGAGTTTCCGATCATGCAGGTGAACGTCGCTGGGCCGTACAGCCTGGTACGCCTGCGTGACGTGGCCGAGGACCTGCAGGATCGGTTGGAGCAGATCCCGTCCGTCCTGGAGGTACGGCTGGCGGGGGGCCTGGAGCGTGAGGTCCAGGTGGACGTGGATCTGGCCAAGCTGAAGTTCTATGACATCTCCTACGACGACGTCATCGAGGCCGTGCAGAAGGAGAACGTGACCGTCCCCGGCGGCACGATCGATGTCGGCGACCTGAAGTACCTCGTCCGCGTGCCGGGCGAGTTCCAGGAAACCGCCCCGATCGCCGATATCGTGGTGGCCACACGAGCCGGCCGCGCCATCTACGTTCGCGACGTGGCGATCGTAGACTTTGGGTTCAAGGACGAGGATACCCGCGCGCGGCTCGACGGCAACCCGGTCATCTCGCTGGCGGTCGTCAAACGAAGCGGTCAGAACATCATCGAGACGGCCGATGCCGTTCGGGTGGTCCTGGACGATGTCGCGCCCACGCTGCCGCCGGGGACGGTGGTGAACATCACCTCGGACCAGTCGGACCAGATCCGCAAGATGGTGAGTTCGCTCGAGAACAATATTATCTCGGGACTCCTCCTCGTGGTGGCAGTCCTGGTCTTCGTGCTGGGTGTCCGCACCGCGCCGTTCGTCGGGCTCGCGATCCCGCTCTCGATGCTGATCTCGTTCAGCGTCATGAACTTGCTCGACTTCTCCATGAACATGGTGGTGCTGTTCAGCCTTATCCTGGCCCTCGGGATGCTCGTGGACAACGCCATCGTGGTGATGGAGAACATCTACCGCTTCCGTGAGCGGCGGTTCGATCGGGTGCGGGCGGCCAAATACGCGACGGCCGAAGTGGCGGTCCCGATTATCGCGTCCACGGCGACGACGCTCGCGGCGTTCTTCCCGATGGTGTTCTGGCCGGGAATGATGGGCGAGTTCATGAAGTACTTGCCGATGACCTTGATCATCACCCTGTCGTCGTCTCTGTTCGTGGCGCTGGTCATCCTGCCGACGATCGCGGCCCGGATGCTGGACACCGAGGACCGGGCGGTCGGCATGACGGCGGGAATGAAGCGCCTCTTGATCGGTGTGACGTCGGTGGTGGTTGTGGTCATGCTGATCGTGAATCCACCCACGTCCATCCTGCTGCTCCTCACCGGCGTGGTGGTGTATGCGTTCCACCACTTCGTGGGGCATCCGGCGGGCCACGCGTTCATGACGCGGGGGCTGCCTGCCATCATCGCCCGTTACGAACGACTCCTTCGCTGGGCGCTGAATCGCCGGTTGCGCATGGTCGGCCTCGCCGGTGCGACCCTGCTCACCGTCGTCGCCGTCTTCGGGTTCTTGCATGCTGGCATCGAACTGTTCCCCGAAAACATCCCGCCGCAGACCATCTACATCCAGGTGGAGGCTCCGGTTGCCACCCGGCTCGATGAGACGGATCGGCTGGCGCGGAGCGTCGAGGACCAATTGACGGAGGTTGCGGGCCACGGGGATATCGAGTCGGTGGTCAGCACGGTCGGGACCAGAGTGACGACGTTCGAGAGCGGATCCGGAACGCATCTCGCAACCGTTGCCGTCAACTTCGTCGACTTTGAGGAACGGGAGCAGGACACGTTCCTGACGTTGAGCGACATGCGGCGTCGGATTGGCCGCGGGGTGGCCGGGGGAGATATCTCTGTGGAGATCCCAAATGAGGGGCCGTCGACCGGGCTGCCGGTCCAGATCGAGATCTCCGGCGATGACCCTGTGGTCCTGCAGAGGGTGGGCGCCGAAGTGTTGACCCTGCTCGAGCAGTCCACCGTGTTCGCCAAGCTGGACGGGCTCGAGAGCGACATGGAAGGCGGACGTCCGGAACTCGTCGTGGAGGTCGATCGCGAGAAGGCGGCGTTGTACGGCCTCGACACGCGCACGATCGGCTCAACGATCCGCAGTGCGATCAACGGTACCGAGGCGTCCACCTACCGCGACGGGGAGGACGAATACGACATCACGGTCCGCCTCGCCGAGCGCTATCGCGAGGACCTCAGCGCCCTGGGTGATCTCACCGTGAGCGGGGATTTCGGCCAGATCCCCCTCTCGTCCGTGGCTACGTGGTACGTGGGCAAGGGGCCCAGCGACGTGAAGCGAAAGGATCTCGACCGCGTGGTGACGGTTTCCTCGGACGTCGCGACGGGGTTCAATGGCAATGCGGTCCTCGCTGAAGCGCAGACCGTGTTGGCGGGGTTCGAGGATCGGCTGCCGACCGGCTACACGATGCGCTACGCGGGCGAGCAGGAGGAACAGCAGGAGGCGCAGGCATTCCTGAGCAGCGCGTTTATGATCGCCCTGTTCCTGATGGGGTTCATCCTGATCTCGCAGTTCGACTCGGTCACCAAGCCGCTCATCATCCTGAGCTCCGTCGTGTTGTCCACCACTGGGGTGCTCATCGGCCTGATGGTCTTCCGCATGCCGTTCGGTATCATCATGACCGGTGTCGGGGTGATCAGCCTGGCGGGCGTCGTGGTCAACAACGCCATCGTGCTCATCGACTATATCGACATCTTGCGAGAGCGGGACGGATTGCCGCGGCGCGACGCGATCGTGCGGGCGGGCATGACGCGTTTCCGCCCGGTGATGTTGACCGCCGTCACCACGGTGTTCGGACTGGTGCCGCTCTCGATCGGATTGAACATCGACTTCTTCGGGTTCTACCGCTCGCTCGAACCGAACGTGTTCTGGGGGGGTGAGCAGGCGGCCTGGTGGGGGCCCATGGCGATCGCCGTAATCGCCGGCCTCACGTTCGCCACGTTCCTGACGCTCGTGCTCGTACCGGTGATGTACTCGCTGCTGGATGACCTGGACGACTGGATGAAGCGGGCGTTCGGGCGGCCAGCCGAGGAGGACGCGACGCAGGTGTCCGGTGTCTACAAGCCGGTGGCGGGCGACTCGAAGCCGTCAGTCAAGCCAGTCACGGTATAGCTCGGGGCGGCGGTCGTTCCAGAAGAGCGTGCGTGCCGGCGACCGGTCGCACGCGGTGAGGTCGAGATCGATGAGGACGAGGTCCTCCTGGAGGCGGGCGCCTCGAGCGAGGACCTCGCCGGTTGGATCGACCACGAACGACTCGCCGGCAAAGGTGAGCCGATCCTCGACACCGACCCGGTTGCATAGAGCTGCAAAGTAGCCGTTCTGAAAGGCAGCGGTCCGCACTTCCGCTTCGTACATTCCCTCGGGCCACTCGTCCAGCGCACCCGCTTGAGGAATCACGACGAGCTGCGCTCCCTGAACGCCGAGCGCGCGCATGTACTCGGGGTAATGTCGGTCGTAGCAGATCGACACGCCGATGCGCCCCACGGCCGTGTCGAATACGGGTACCCCCGTATCGCCCGGGTCGTAGTAGGTCCGTTCGTGGAAGCAGGCGTAGTCCGTGATGTGCACCATCCGTGTGGTGCCGAGCAGCGTGCCGTCCGCGTCGAACACGGGCGAGCTGTCGAAGAACCGTCCCTCCCGCTCTTCGTACATGTTGAACACCGTGACAAGTCCCAATTCGCGCGCGCGCGCGCCGATCTGGTCACTCGTCGGTCCGGGGACCGGCTCGGCGTATGGCTCGGCGTCGTGCCGCTCGTACTGCGGGAAGAACGGCATGAGGGCCAGCTCCGGTACGCAGAAGAGCTGCGCACCTCGCCGCGCGGCCTCCCCCATGGCCTCGAGCAGGCCGTGGAGATTCGCGGTCCGGTCCGGAAGGGCCCGGCGCTGGGCTAGGGCGATGCGGAGGGTCATCGTTCACCTCGGTGCGTGATCGGAGCGACGGCATCGAGCAGACGCCGAGCCACGGGAATCTGGTCGTAACGACGGGCGATGGAGGGGCCAGCCATCCCCAGGCGCCGTCGTCGCTGGGGATCCCGTAGCAGCGCGAGGAGTACATCTGCGAGTCCGTCGGGGTCGCGCGGTGGGGCCAGGAGCCCGGTCTCGTCCGGCCGGATGAGTTCCTCGACCGCACTGCCGCGACATCCCACCACGGGCTTGCCGGCTGCCATTGCTTCCAGAAAGACGAGGCCGAAGCCCTCCTGCAGACTCGGCAGGCAGAACACGTCGCACGCGGCGTAGTGGGCCACGAGCGAGCCGAACGGCACTTGGCCGTGAAGGCGAACGGTCCCTTGGAGTCCCAGTCGGCGCACCAGGCGTGTCAGCCGCGTCCGTTCCGGACCATCGCCCACGATCTCGATCCGGACCGCCGGCTCCACGGCGCGCACCCGCACTGCCGCACGGACGAGTGTTGCGACGTCCTTTCGCGGGTAGAGGTGGCAGACGCTGAGAATGCGGGGTGGTCCATCGCCGGTGGCAGGCGGAACGGCTTCGAGGGCCTCGGCCCAGCCCTGGGCGTCGAACGCCGGAGGGACTACATGGATGTCGTCGACGCTTCGGTCGTACACGGTGGCGATCCGCCGCCGACTGTACTCGCTGACCGTCACGACTCGATCGGCCCGCTGTACACTTACTCGCTCGGCACGCGCCTGGAGCCGCATCGCGAGCGCTACCCAGCCACGCTCGAAGCGGGCTTCGTCTGCAAGCTGTCCATGGATGTACGTGGCGAACGTTCCGTGCGTCTTCCCAGCGAGCCGGTATCCGTCCATGTCCCAACCCACGACGACGTCCGCCGACCGCACCCGCTGCGGATGCAGCCGACGGTTGAACCAGAGGCGGTGGACGGTGAAACCCAGAGGTCCCGGTGCGGTACCCGGCGTGATGAGATCCACCTCGTGCCCGAGCGCCCGCAGTCCATCGGCGACCCCGACACTCGCCACGAAGGTGCCGCTTCCGGCCGCCACGTTGCGTGGGGTGGCCGTGATCATGGCGATCCGCATGGCGGCCCAGCGCGTCAGGTCGGCCCGACGAAGCGCCGGAACAGGTTGCTGAACAGCCCGCGCGTCGGGTGTGTGGTCTCGCGGAGCGCGATGGCGAACTCGCTGGCGGATGTGAACCGCTGCTCCGGATCGCGAGCCGCGCCGCGCGCGAACACGCGCAAGAGACGCTCGGGAACGCCGGGTCGCTGAGTCAGAAGCTCCGGCATCTCGCCGGCAGCCCGTCGCGCGAGAATCGCGTCGACCGGAGCGGACCCGAACGGCAGCAGCCCGGTCAGCGCGTAGAACCCAACGAGCGTGAGGGAGTAGATGTCGGTTCGATGATCCACGCGCTCGCCGAGGAGCTGCTCAGGAGCGGCGAAGTCGGGGGTGCCGGACTGCGAGGACGCCCCGAGGAAGCCCTCCTTGACCTGCAGGGCGATCGCCAGTCCGAAGTCCGCGATCTGAACAACGCCGGTGCCATCTTCGATCAGGAGGTTCTCGGGCTTGAGGTCCCGGTGCACCAGGCCGCGCTTGTGGGCGTGATCGAGGGCGCCGAGAGCATCGAGGAGGATCTCGACGACACGCTCAGCGGCTATCGGTCCCTCCGCCTGAACGACGCGTGCCAGGTTGCGCCCCCGGACGTACTCCATCGTGTACCAGATCAGACCCGCACGCCCGCCGATGTCGTACGTGTTGGCGATGTTCGGGTGCACGACCTGTGCGGCCACTCTCGCTTCGCGCCGGAAGCGCTCGACCACGCCGGGATCGACGGTCAGATACGGGTGCAGGACTTTCAAGGCGACCTCCCGTTCGAGCGCGAGGTCCCGAACGAGGTACACCCGACCGAAGCCGCCGGAGCCGAGTTCCTCGAACAGCTCGTATTCGTCACCGAGCGCGCGGCGCAGCCGCTTCTCCCACGCTCGGGGATCCTCCAAAGCCTGGTCCGGATCGGGCGCGAGCGGCACTTGGACGTTGTAGTCACCCAGATCTGAGGCCAAGTCATCGAGCATCTCGACCGCGGTGAGGTAACGGCCGGGCGGCTCGGGTCGCAGCCCGCGCATGATCACGCGCTCGAGAGCTACCGGGCACGCCTCCCTGATCGCCCGCGGGGCCACGATGTCGCGTGGGTCCGGGGCAGGAGGCTGGCCGGTCACGGCGAAGTACAGCAGGGCAGCTGCGCTGAAGATGTCGCTGCCGGGGTCCCCCGGACTGCCGTCCCGCACTTCCGGAGCCACGAACGGCTCCTTGCTGCTGTCGGGATCTGGCGTTGCGGCGTCGAGCAGCACGTTGGCGAAGCGAAGATCGGTGACGGACGGCCGTTCGTATGCGTCGATCATCACCGTCGACGGCGCGAGCCGCCGAATGACGATCCGCTGCGTGTGAAGGTAATCGAGCAGCGACACGAGGCTACGCGCGAGCTGCAGTACGCCGGGGATCGGACGCGGACCGCGAGCCACGGTGTCGCGCAGGCTCTCCCCTTCGATCCACTTCACGGTCCGCCAGGCCCAGTCTCGCATGAAGCCGCCGGCGTACACGGTGCGGAGAATCGGGTGATCGAGCGCCGCGAGGAGCTCGGTTTCGCGCTCGAACCACGCGCGTGCGGGATGATCTTGCTCGATGAAGACGCGGAGGCCCACCTTGCGTCTGAGCACGCGGTCTCGGGCCACGAACAGCGCTCGCGATGGGGATGCCGCCACCAGCTGGAGAATGTCCAGCGACGACGCGAAGGCCTCCTGCACGCCCTGGAAGAGCGCGACCCGATCGAGATCGCCGTCGAGGCGCGGAGGTGGCTGAGAGTTGGGCATCGTGACAAGATACGTTGCCCGGCGTCAGGTGCGCGCCTCTGGCGCCGCGATGGCCCACACTCAACCTTCAGGGCATGCGAGTCATCCGCATCACGCGTCCCGGGGGGCCCTACGTGCTCAAGCTCGGTGAGGTCGACGACCCCGTACCGGGACCCGGCGAGGTGCGCGTGCGGGTCGTGGCGGCCGGCGTCAATCGCGCCGACCTCCTGCAGCGGGCAGGGCGGTACCCGGCTCCTGCCGGTGTGCGGGAGGACGTTCCCGGCCTGGAATTCGCCGGTGTAGTGGAGGCAGCGGGCCGCGACGTGGGGGAATGGCACGCTGGCGCGCGGGTGATGGGGCTCACCGCTGGTGCAGCGTACGCGGAGTACGTCGTCCTGCGTGCCGACCATCTGCTTCCAGTTCCCGACGGCTGGTCGTGGGAGATGGCCGCGGCGATACCCGAAGCGTACTGCACGGCACACGATGCCCTCGACCAGGTCCGGGCCCGCCAGGGTGATCGCGCACTGGTGCACGCTGTCGGCAGCAGTGTGGGTGTCGCGCTGCTGCATCTCCTGCATGCACGTGGCTCTGCGGTCATCGGCACGTCCCGTACCGCCTGGAAGCTGGAGCGCGCGAGGGAGCTCGGGCTCGAGACGGGGGTCCATGTGAAGGGGACCTTCGAGCCCACGAGCGCGCTGCGCGACAGTGTCGACGTCGTGTGCGACCTCGTCGGCGGGCCGTATGTTGCAGGGGATCTGGAGTGCGCACGGTTGTGTGGCCGGATCGTGGTGATCGGACTCAGCGCGGGCCGATCGGCAACGCTCGATCTCGGACTGCTTCTCCGCAAGCGCCTGACGCTCATCGGTACGGTGCTGCGGAGTCGCTCCGATGCCGAGAAGGCCGCGGTCGCGGCGGCCGTGCGGGAGGCGCTCCTGCCACGATTCGCGTCCGGTGCCGTATCGCCCGTCGTAGACCGGGTCTTCCCGATGCAGGACGCTGCGGAGGCTCATCGCTTCGTCGAGTCCAACGGAAACTTCGGATCGGTGGTCCTGCGATGGGAGTGACCTCCCTCGGGCCTGAGTGTGCCGGTGCGGTCACGGGGGTCCCCAGTTTCCCGACCGGTGATCGCCGCACGCTGCTCCCACTGCCCTAGGTCGAGACACGTGTCTACCGCGCCGGTATTTCTCGTCCCCCACACGCACTGGGATCGGGAGTGGTATGAGCCCGAATCCTGGTTTCGGCAGCGCCTGACGATCCTACTTGATCGGCTCCTGTCCGATCTGGAATCGGGCGCGTTTCCGGGGCCGTTCGTGCTGGACGGACAGACGATTCTCCTGCGCGACTACCTGCGGGTGCGTCCGGAAGCGGCAGGTCGCGTGGCGGCCATGGTCCGATCGGGCCGCCTGCTCGCCGGACCGTGGTTCGCACTGGCGGACGAGCTGCTCTCCTCCGATGAGGCGCTCGTGCGCAACCTCCAGCTTGGTACCCGCGACGCCGAGGCCCTCGGCGGCGTGTTGCGGGTGGGCTACAGCCCCGACGCGTTTGGGCATCCCGCGACGCTGCCGGCGATTCTGACCGGATTCGGAATCTCGAACGCGATCCTCTGGCGCGGTGCTGGAGGTTGGGATGGCGTGGGTGATCTCTTCGAGTGGAGGGCCGCCGACGGCGCGCGAGTCTTGGTGCATCACCTTCCACCGGTCGGGTATGAGGTCGGCACGGAGCTGCTCACCGGCGAGGGAGGGGTCTCGGAGCGGTGGCAGCGACTGGCCGCCATGCTCGAGCCCCGCAGTGGTGGTCGACCGCTGTTGGTGCCCGTTGGAGCCGACCATTGGCACCACTCCGTCGAGCTGCCCAAGATCGTCGGTACCCTCGCCCGGCGCTTCCCGGAGCGGCGCTTCACGCTTGCCTCACCTGCGGCGTATTTCGAAGCCCTGGTGCCCGATGCCACTGTGCCGAGCCTCTCGGGTGAGCTGCGCGAGTCGTACGGATACACGTGGGTGCTGCAGGGAACGCACGCCGTGCGCGCGCCGCTCAAGGCCGCCATTGCAGAGGGCGATCGGCTGCTGCGCCGTTGGGCCGAACCGCTGGCGGCGCTGGCGTGGATGGCCGGAGGTGACGAGCGTCGTGCGCTGCTGGACGACGTGTGGCGTCTCCACCTGTCCAATTGTCTCCACGACACGATCTGTGGCTGCACGGTGGACGCGGTGGCCGAGGACGCAGCGCTGCGGGCGCGGGCGGTGGCCGTCCAGGCACGCGGGATCGTGGTCGACGCTCTCCACGAGCGCCTTCAGCAGCGCCGCCCTCGGATGCGTGACGACCGCAACCGGTGGCGCCCCGTCGTGGCGCTCGTCAACCCGTCCACGGTTGACCGGAGCGGCGTATGCGAAGTCACGGTGACCTTGCCGGTCCAGGAGATCCCGGTCGGCTTCCCGCCGCGCCGCGCGCCACGGCGGGCGGCGACTCGAGAGCCCTTGACCCTGCTCGACGCTCGCGGCGATCCGGTCGCCCTGCAGGTGCTGGGACGGTATCGGGCCTACGAGCGGATCGACAGCGCCGAGGACTATCCCGTGCAGCGGGAAGTCGAGGCCGTGCGGGTCGCCATCTGCGCTCCAGTAATCCCGGCGCTCGGCAACGTCTGCCTGGCGGTGGCTGCAGGTGCGCCAGCAGCACGAGTTGGCGAGCATCCTGTGCGGGCGAGGGGTGGTCGCATCACGGCCGGTGAGAGAACGATCACGGCCGACGCGGACGGCGGGTTCGTCGTTGCGATCCGCGGCCGCACGGCGTTGGGGGAGCTCGGCGCACTCACGAGCGAGGCGGACCGTGGAGACACGTACACGTTCCAGCCGGTCGAGCGAGACGCGCCGGTGTTGGCTCGCTGGTCCCGGGCCCGGACGTCGTGGAACGGTCCCATCGTTGCCGCCGTCTTCCGGGACTTCGATCTCGGGCGTGCGAAGGGCAGGATGTACGCTCGTGCGGACGCCGGATCCCCGCTCCTCCGTTTCGTCGTAGAGGGTGTGAACCTCTCGGGGAACCACCGGCTGCGCATGCACTTTCCGCTGCCCGCTACGTGCGAGGGTTGCCTGGTGGACATGCAGTACGGACCGGTCTGGCGGGCACGGTCAGCACCTGGTGCCCGGACCGCCATGGAGTGGACGGCGCGCACGGCGCCAATGCATGGCTACGTTTCCATACCGAACGGGCTCACCGTGTTCGCGCGCGGGCTGTTTGAGTACGAGCTGACCGCCGAAGGCACGCTTGCACTGACCCTGTTTCGGGCAGTGGGTGACCTCTCCCGATCGGATCTGCCGGCACGTCCGGGACACGCGGCATGGCCCCGGGCTACACCCGGCGCGCAACTCGTTGGCCCGTTCCGGGTGGAGCTGGCCGTCGCGATGGTGGGGGCGGACCCCGACACGCCCGACACTGTCGTGGCGGTCGAGACCCTGGCCGACGCCTTCCACGCGCCGCTAGCCGGGTTGATGCTCCCGGCGGCGATCGATCCGCCGGATGCTGTGCCCGGACCGCGGCTCGAGGGCACCGGCCTCGTATTCAAGGCACTCAAACCGAGTGCGGATGGGCGCGCGGTCATCCTGCGGTGCGTCAACATGACGGCGTATCCCGTAGAGGGCGCGTGGACTCTGCCCTGGTTATGTGCGGCAGCGAGCCTGGCACGGCTCGACGAAACGCCGGAGGAATCGCTGCCGCTAGTCGACGGCGGCCGTCGCCTGCGCTTCACCGCTGCACCGCGGGCGATCGTCACGGTCAGACTCGAACGGTGAACTTGAATCGATCTTCACGAACTCCTTACTCGCCGTTGGCCGTGAAATACCGTAACGTCGAAGCTGGAGGAACACCTGGTATCCCCCCGGCCGGAGGTGCGTACGCGTAGAGATACGAGACTCATCCTGAATGGCGGGCTGTTTGCGGGGCTCCTTGGTTATGGCACCGTGGTCGTGCTCTTCGCCCTGTTCAACCTGCTGGCCGGTCGCTCCCCCTTCTACACACCGGCGATGTTCGGTGCGGTGTTGTTCTACGGGCTTGAGAACCCGGCGGCGCTCGAGGTGACACCCGGCCCCGTCCTGGCCTACAACATGGTGCACCTGCTGGGCTACCTGGCGCTCGGCATGTTCGGGTCGTGGCTCGTCAGCAAGGCGGAGAAGTATCCTGCTGCACGCTTCGCGGTGCTCTTCCTAGTGCTGTTTATCGCCGGGCACATCTATGCGGCACTGCTGATCTTCGCCGAACCGCTCCTTGCAGGCGGGGCGTGGTGGCAGATCCTGGTTGCCAGCCTCGCGTCCGCAGGTGTGATGGGATGGTGGCTGCTGCGCCAGCATCCGCTGCTCCGGACGGAGCTCCGCCGAATGCCCATGGGAGACGAGGGGGAGGGCTGAGCGCGGTCTAGCGTCTGGTCGTGGGGTCGAGAGCGTCCCGCAGCCCGTCCCCGAGCAGGTTGCAGGCCACCACCGCGAGGGCCACCGTGAGTCCCGGGAACGTCGAGATCCACGGTGCGTTCACCAGCGCATCCCGCCCGTTGGAGATCAGATTCCCCCAGGACGGTGTCGGAGCCGGCACGCCGAGGCCGAGGAACGACAGCCCGGCCTCGAGCATGATGGCATTGCCCACACCGAGAGCTGCAGCGACGATGACTGGAGTGAGTGCATTGGGCAGCAGGTGGTGCCACAGCAGGCGCATCCGACCGGCGCCGACCGCCCTGGTCGCGTCCACGTAGGGACGGCCGAGCAAGCCCTTCACCTCCGCCCGCACCAGTCGAGCGACGGTCATCCAGCCCGTCACGCCAAGGACGAGGACGACGAGGAGCAGGGACTGTTCCCAGAGGCTGGCCAGCGCGAGCAGCAGCACGATGCGCGGAAGCGCCAGGGCCGCATCGGTGACGGCCATGAGTCCGCGCTCCACGAGCCCGCCCGCCATGGCGGACACGATGCCGACGGCTATTCCCAGTCCAACCGAGACCACGACTGACAGCAGGCCGACGGATAGAGAGATGCGCGCGCCGTACACGAGCCGCGAGAACAGGTCGCGTCCCAGGGCATCCGTACCGAGCAGATGCAGTACCCCAGAGGCGTCCGTCGTGAGCGGAGCCAGGAACCGCGTGCCCAGCACATCGGCCTGGGCCAAGGGATCGGACGGTGCCAGTACGGGCGCGAGCGCTGCCCACATGGCGAAGACCATCAGGAGTCCTACACCGACGACCGACCGACCGTCGCTCAGCAACGTGCGGACCGGGCTCAACGGTCGCGCTGCCGCATTCGCGGGTCGGCTGCGAGGTACAGGGCGTCAGCCAGCAGGTTCCCGAGGACCACGAGGGCTGCGAAGATCGTAGTCGAGGCGAGCACCACCGGGTAATCCCGTGCACCGACGGCGTCGACCATTATGCGCCCCATGCCAGGCCACGCGAAGATCGCTTCGACGAACACCGTGCCCGAAAACAGCGCAGGCAGAGACAGCCCGAGCAGGGTTACCACGGGGAGGAGCGCGTTCCGGAGAACGTGCCGCAGCTCGACCGATGCGGCGGCCAGGCCCTTGGCCCGCGCGGCACGCACGAAGAGGCTGGTTCGAACGTCGAGTGCGGCCCCGCGTGCGTACCGAGCCGCGCCGGCGATGCCGATGATACTCAGTGTGGCCAGCGGCAAAGTCAGGTGGCGAATCCGGTCGACCACCCGTCCCCACGGGCTCAGAAACTCGGCATCCACTCCGGCGACGCCCATGGCCGGGAACTGGAGCCAAGCCGGCCAGCCCGCGCGAGCGGCTCCGTAGGTGAAGATCAGCACCAGCATGATCGCGAGCCAGTAGGACGGCATGCCGTACAGGAAGAGGCTCAACACCGTGATGCCGGTGTCGAGGCGGGAACGCCGCCGCGCCGCCTGCCAGGAGCCGACCAATACCCCGACCAGGTACGTGACGATGAGCGAGGACCCGGCCAGGAGCAGCGTGTGCGGCAGCGCGTTACCGATGACAGCGGTCACCGGCCGCTGCAACGCGAGGCTCGTTCCCCAGTCCCCCCGCGCGAAGCTCACGAGCCAGGATCCGTACCGGATAGGGAGCGGGCGGTCGAGACCGAGGGCCCGTCTCGCCGCCTCCAGCTCAGCCGCGGAGGCACCGGGACCCACCCATGATCTTGCGGGATCACCGGGCGCGGCACTAATCAGTGTGAACGTGAACGTCACGACGAGCAGGACGATGCCGATACCCGCCGCCAGCCGACCGAGGAGCCGAGGGAGCATGCGCAAGACTCGCCCGTGGTGGCAGTGGGCGTCAAGCTTGACGGCCGTCATGCTGCTTGCCGCGTGCGCACCGCGCGAGAGCCCGGTGCGGGCACGATCGGTCGTCTACGCCTCCGGAGCGGACCTGCAGAGCATCAATCCGCTCGTCACGGTGCACCCCCTAGCGAAGGAGGTCCAGAAGCGCCTCCTGTTCCTCACGCTCGCGGCATACGACACGGCGCTGACACCAGTACCTCGCTTGGCCTCCTGGAAGTGGAACGCCGAGCGCACGGTACTGGAGCTGTACTTGCGGCGCGACGTGTCTTGGCACGATGGGGTGCCGACGACCGCCACGGACGTCGTGTGGACGCTGGCCATGGCGCGGCACCCGGACGTGGCGTATCCCAGGGCGAGAGAGTTCGAGAACCTGGCGGCGGTCACCCCGCTCGATGCGTTCACCGTGCGAGTACGGTTCGTGCGAGCGCAGGCCGGACTGCCGGACGTGCTGACCGATCTCCCGATCCTGCCCGCCCACCGCTTTGTCGGAACGGCGCCGGGAGAGATCCGCCGGTCACCGTTCAACCGGGAACCGCTGGGCAACGGTCCGTTCACCTTCGTCGAGCACCAGCCCAACCGACGCTGGGTGTTCGCCCGTTGGCCCGGGTTCCCGATGGACGGCCCGCAGTTCGACCGCTTCGTGGTGGCCGTCGTCGACGAGCCCACGACGAAGCTCGCTGCACTCACGTCTGCCGAACTCGACTTCGCCGGGATCGCGCCCGCGCACGCGGCGTTCGTTCGCGACGATCCCGAGCTCCGCGTGGTGGAGTATCCGCTGCTCTTCACGTACGCCGTCGTCTGGAATCTCCGGCGCGCACCCTTCGACGACGCTCGGGTGCGCCGGGCCCTGACGCTCGCCGTGGACCGTCCGACGATCGTCGAGGCACATGTGTACGGGTTTGGAACGGCCGCCCACGGAGCCGTGCCGCCCGAGCATCCCTGGTATGTGCCGGTGTCCGAGCTGCCCTACGATCCTGACGCCGCAGGTCGGCTGCTCGAGCAGGCCGGCTGGCACAGGGGGCCACGCGGCGTGCGCGAGCGTGCCGGCGAGCCCTTGGCGTTCGCCCTCACGACCGTGGGCAGTGGGGACAACGTGCTCGAACAGCTCCTGCAGGCACAGTTCCGCGCGATCGGAGCCGACGTCACCATTCGCCAGTTGGAACTGACGACGTTCCTCGCCACAGCCCAGGCGCGAGAGAGGGACTTCGACGCGCTGGTCACGGGTATCCCGGGGGATTTGTCGCTGGGGCACATCGGCGCCATGTTCGGGAGCCGGCAACCCGGCCCGGTCGCGTATCCGGGCTACCGGGACACGCGGCTCGATTCTGCTCTGGGCGCCGCGCAGCGGGCGACCAACGCACGAGAGCGGGAGACGGCGTGGCGGTTCGTGCAGGAACGGCTCGCCGACAGTCTCCCGACGACCTGGCTGTATCACGCACGTGGCCTCCAAGGCGTGCGCAACAGGATTCGAGCCGAACCGCCGGACCTGCGAGGGGAGTTGGCACGCGTGACGCAATGGATTGTCCAGCCGGAGGGAGGAGCGCGGTGACGGTGCACGCCCGTGCCCCGCTCAGGATCGACTTCGCCGGTGGCTGGTCCGACGTCCCCACCTACGCCGACAGCGCAGGAGGAGCCGTCGTGAACGCTGCCATCGATCTGTACGCGCGCGTCGAACTCGTGCTGGGCGACCGCCGCATCCGCCTGCACGCGCTCGACCTCGACGAGCACCTGTCGCTGCCCTCGTCCAGGGAGATCCGGTACGATGGGACCCTCGACCTGCACAAGGCTGCGCTCAACATGCTGCCGGTCACGGGCGGGGTCGAGATCCTGACCAGCTCTGATGCGCCGAGCGGCTCGGGGCTCGGCGCGTCCGGGGCTCTGGACGTCGCGCTCCTGGCCGCCCTGGCCCGGGCACGCAACGAGGAGTACGGACCGGAGGAACTGGCGGAGTTCGGGTTTCTCCTCGAGACAGGCGAGCTGGGGCTGCTCGGTGGCCGGCAGGATCAGTACGCGGCAGCGCTTGGTGGCCTCCACCGGCTCGAGTTCGACGCGGGTACGGTTCGCCCGCACCCCCTTGCCGTCTCCCCCGATGCCGTCGCGGACCTGACTCGACACCTGGTCCTGGTGTACACGGGGCATTCGCATTTCTCGTCTGCGACACACGGAGCTGTCTGGGAGGCCTTCCGTCGACAAGACCCGAACGTGAGTGCCGCCCTGCATCGCATCCGCGAGCTGGCGGACGATGCTGCGGAGGCACTCCACGCAGGAAACTGGCGGCAACTGGCCCGGGTGGTCGACGACAACTGGACCCAGCAGCAGCGATTGGACTGGTCGATCGCCACTGCGAAGACCAATGCGATCGAGCAAGCCGTCCGCGCAGCTGGCGCCTGGGGCCTGAAGGCGACGGGAGCGGGCGCCGGAGGCTGTCTCGTCGTCCTGTGCCCGGAGGCGAACCGTGGGGCTGTACGCGACGCAGCGGTCGCAGTGGGTGGGACGATCCTCGAGTGTGGCTTCGCATCCGGCGGTGTCGAAGTGTGGGAGGAACGCGGTGCTGATGTGGACCGCTGAGCAGCTCGTCAAACGTCGCCTGGCGATCGATGCCTCGCCCGTCCTCCGGCGTCTGCGAGACCGACTGGAGGACCTGATCGCTCCGGTCGTCGACAGGCCCATCTACGTTCCGGACCAGAAGGCATTGCTGTCCCGCGACGGAGGAGTCTGCGCCGTGGACGGCGCGCGACTGGCGTTCGATCCGCTGGAGCCCTTCGTGCATCGATGTCCCCGCTGCCGGACTGCATACCAGCGGGATCGCGACCACCGCGCGTGGATCTGGCGCTACCAGATCTGGCTCTCGGAGCGCGCGGTCCATCTCGCTGTGTTGGCCGCCCTTGGCGGCGGCGAGGTACTCGCCGGCAAGGCAATCGAGATCCTCGACAAGTATGCAGACCGCTACCGGACCTATCCGAACCGCGACAACGTGCTTGGGCCGACGAGACTCTTCTTTTCCACCTATCTCGAATCAATCTGGCTGACCCAAATCGTGATCGCCGCCGCACTGCTCGAGGCGATTGGGCGATCGGTCGGGCCAAAGGTCGCCTCGACGGTCGAGGAATCCGCGACCCTCATTGCCTCGTTCGACGAAGGTTGGTCGAACCGCCAGGTGTGGAACTCCCTGGCCCTGTGTGCTGCCGGCGCGTGGCTCGATCGGTCGGACCTCCTCACTGCCGGGGCCGAAGGAGCGCACGGCATTCGAGCCCAGCTGTCGACGGCTGTCTCCGACGATGCTCTCTGGTTCGAAGGTGAGAACTACCACTTCTTTGCGCTGCGGGGACTCCAGCTCGCGGCGGAGATCCTTCGCGCTTCGGGTACCGACCTGTATGGCGAGCGTGACGGCATGCTGCTTCGCATGTTCACTGCACCCCTCAATACGCTCTTGCCCGATCTGACACTGCCGGCGCGGGGCGACGCCCCGTTCGGCGTATCCGTGCGGCAGGCCCGCTTCGCCGAGTTGTGGGAGGTGGGTCGGGCGCGCGGTGCGGATGCGCGAGTCGAGGCTGTGCTCGCCGCGATCTACGCCCCGGATCTGGACGAGGAGAGAGACCACGGACTCGCCGAACTGGCGGAGCAGGAGATCAACCGTCCACCGCGGCGTATCACACGATGGGGGCTTAGCTGGAAGGCCCTGCTGTGGATGGTGCCGCAGCCACCGACGCCAGGGCGCTGGGATGGCGGCTCGCGGCTTCTGGTATCGGCGGGAGTCGCTGTGCTGAGGTCGGCGGCCGACCGCTACGTCGGCCTGGAGTGCGGGGGTCGGCCGGCCGGCCACGGTCATCCCGACCTGCTGCACGTCACGCTGTATGCCGGCGGTCCCTGTCTGGTCGATCCCGGCACTGGCTCCTACGTCGACGCGAATCTGGCATGGTACCGTTCGACCCTCGCCCACAACGCGCCCGGCCCGACGGAAGCAGATCAGCAGGGTCGACGTGGCGGCGTCGATGCGTTCGCGGCGGACGACCCCTGGGCGTGGGTACAGGCGACGGCGGACGGCGTGCTCGGCCCGGGCACCGCAGTAACGCGGTCGCTGGTGTGCGGCCCGGCGTGGGTGCTCGATGTTGTGGACGTGGTAGCACCGGAGAGCTGCTCGGTCGATCTGCCGATCCACACGGTCGACGGAGCCGTAGACGGGTCCTCCCTCGCGCGATTCCCATTGTCGCAGGAGACGTCGGTGACGGCAATACTCGCGCCGCGGGTGAGGGAGAATCTGGAGGTGCTCAGCGGAGCCGCTCCGCCCGATCTGTGGCTCGCGCCAGGAGCACCACGGGCCTTCGTCGTGCGGCGGGCATGTGGCTCCGGGCGATGGGTGCAGGTGTACGAGCTCGAGGTCGGTACTGTGACGGCGGTGAGCGACGACGGAGAGGAGATTCGTGTCACGCAGCAGGGCGGGGGAGTGGTGACCGCGCAAGTCGGGAACGGCCGCGCGGAGATCCGCGAGCCCGAAGGCAAGCGCGTCAGGCTCAGCGGAGCGCGCAGGCGGCCCTCGTCGCCGGTTGCGCGTACCTCGGTCGCCCGACGGCGCGTCGCGTGTCCGACGGTCACCCGTGACGTCGATCCCGCCTCGTGGGAGCGGCAGATCCCGGCAGATACGATGTTCGCGCTCGGTGCCGGAGAGTATCGCCGATCGGAGTATCCCTATGACGGGAGCTTCCGCGCCATTGGTGCCCTGTTCGCTCACGGCACGAGGATCGGGTTCGCCGTTCGCGTGTTCAAGCGCGCAACATGCTTTCGCGCGGCGGATGCCGTCGATCCTCAGCTCGACAACGAAATGGCCGACATCCACTCCGACGGACTCCAGTGTTACGTGATGCTGTACGATTGGACGGGGTGGCTCGCCATCCCCGAACCGGGGACCCGAGACGTGCGCGTCGTGCCCACCGGCGGCGGGGGGCGGTCCAGCCCGGCCGTGCGGGGCCGGTGGAGCCCGACGGAAGACGGCTACGCCGTGGTCTTCGAGGTCGAGACCGGCAGCCCGCTACGGCGAGGAGATCGGATCGCCGTGAACGTGGTGGTCAACGAGATGTATGCTGACCGCGAGCGGCGGGCGGGTCAGCTGGCACTTGCGGACGGGGGTGGCTGGACCTATCTGCGGGGCGATCGGGAATCGCCGCTGACTGCTGCCCTTGCGGAGGTTGTGTGAGCCTCGTCGTGGTGTTGGTGCACACCCAGGATATCGTGAACATTGCGGGCGTCGTTCGCTCGATGAAGAACTTCGGGCTGCGCGACCTCCGCCTGGTGCGTCCCGAGGAATACGAGCCCCGACGGATCGAAGGCATTGCCCACAAGACGGCGGATTTGCTCAAACGGGTGCGTGTCTTCGACGATTTCGAGGCAGCCATCGCGGACTGCACGCTGGTCGTGGGTATGACGGCACGCGAGCGCACGGCGAAGCGTACCGTCGTGCGCCCGAGAGACATCGCGCCGGTGCTGCTCGAGGAGGCAGCCTCGGGCACGGCGGCGATCGTGCTCGGACGCGAGGACCGTGGCCTCACCAACGACGAGCTCGATCGCTGCCACCGCTCCGTGATCATCGCGACCAATCCCGCCCACCCCTCGCTGAATCTGGCCCAAGCCTTCACCGTCATGGCCTACGAGGTGTTCGTGGCCCGGGGAGCACAACCGTTCAAGTCGCCGCGACGGGAGGCTGCACCGGCGACGGCCGATCAGCTCGCGGAGGTGTTCGACGCCGCCCAAGCGTCCCTCGATGCGGTCGAGTTTTTCAAGACGCGGAACCCGGAGCCGGTCATGCGGACGCTGCGCGAGGTCGTCCACCGGGCCTCGCTCGACGCGCGCGAGGCGAAGCTGTTCAAGGCCATGTGCCTCGAGGTGGTGCGGTTCCTCGAACGGAAGGGCGTCGCGTGAGGATTCCCGGGTTCACGTCCACACGCAGCAAGCGGCCCGACGTGCTGTTCGGGACGAGCACCGGCGTACCGGTGCGAGCCGCCCGGACGCAGGGCTGCACCGTCTGGGACGCTGACGGCCGGGCATATATCGACATGGTCATGGCGCTGGGCGCGGTCGGGCTCGGCTACGCGCATCCCGACGTGACGGCGGCGGTGGATCGTGCGGTGCGCGACGGGGGAGTCGGGCCCCTCGGTCCGCTGCTGGAGGAGGAAGTTGCCGAGCTGCTCTGCGACCTGCTCCCCGGAGTGGAGCGGCTGCTGTTTCTCAAGAGTGGGGCGGAAGCGGTGGCAGCGGCGGTGCGTATTGCGCGTGCCGCAACGGGCCGGGACCACGTGGTCACGTGCGGCTATCACGGGTGGCTCGACTGGTGTCAGGATGAGCCGGCGGTGCCCGCTTCGATCCGCCGGCTTCGCTGGACGATTCCGTTCAACGACATCGACGCCGTGTCTCGCGTTGCCGACGCGGCCCAGCCGGTGGCGGCATTCGTCATCGAGCCCGTCGTGGACGCCGCGCCCGATGTCCGATGGCTCGAGGAGCTGCAACGGGTGGCCGGCGCGTGTGGGAGCGTGCTCGTCTTCGACGAGATCAAAACGGCGTTTCGCCTCGCGGTGGGTGGGGCCGCCGAACGCTGGTCGGTGGTGCCCGATCTCTTGGTCGTTGGAAAGGCACTGGGCAACGGTTTTCCGCTGGCGGTGGTGGGAGGGCGCACCGAGGTCATGAAGGCGGCTACGAAGACCTGGATCTCTTCGACGCTCGCGACGGAGTGGGTGAGTCTCGCGGCAGCGCGGGCGGTCATCGAGGTGTACCGCCGTGAGGACGTGTGCCGGTCACTCCAGCGTGTGGGCAGCGTGTTGTTCGAGGGGCTCCGGGAGGTGGCGCATCGGCGATCGGAGGCGGTGCTCGGAGTGAGCGGTCTCCCGCCGCTGTGCTATCTGCGGTTTGCGACGGACGAAGTGGGGAGCCGGCTCGCGTCGGGGGTGGCCCGTCGCGGCGTGCTCTTCAAACGAGACGCGTACAACTTCGTGTCACTCGCCCACACCCCCGAGATCGTGCGTGACGTGCTCGCGCGGCTCGAGGAGGCGCTGGCCGAGATCGAGGCGCAATGCTGATCGACGTGCACTCGCATTTCTACACGGAGGAGTCGGGCCGTCCCGACTGGCTTCGACTGAACGAGCGGCGGCTGGCCGTCGCGAGCCGGATTGGCATCACGGCGCAGGTTGCGTCGATCCTCGGAACGTGGGGCCGGCGGTCGCCCACGTACTTCCCGTCCCCGGACGATGTCAGGCACGCCAACCATGCCATGGCGGCGCTGTGCCGCGCGCATCCCCGGGCGGTGTACGGCTACTGCGTGGTGAATCCCAATGATACGGATGGGGCGCTCGGAGAGATCGAGCGGGCGGGTGCCGAGGGGATGATCGGCTTGAAGCTCGCAGCTAGCCGGCGCGCCGACGATCGACTGGTGGACAGCGTGGTGGAGGCCGCCACGCGTCGCGGCTGGCCGATCCTGCACCACGTGTGGCAGCATCGGCGTCGGGAGTGGCCAGGGCAGGAGGCTTCGGATGCCCGCGAACTGGCATGTCTGGCCGACCGCCATCCGGACGGCCACTTCATCCTCGCGCACCTGGGAGGCGGTGGGGACTGGAGCCACTCGCTTCGTGTCATGCGGAGTGTCGAGAACGTCTGGGTGGATCTGTCGGGGAGTGGCGTGGACATCGATATGGTGCATGCCGCGCTCGATGAGGTGGGCCCGGCCCGTCTGGTGTGGGGCACGGACCTCACGATCGACACCGCGGTGGCCCGACTCCGCTACCTCGATGCCCTGGGATTGTCAGACCACGATCGCGACGGCATTCAGTGGCGGAATGCCTGGGACCTCTTCGTGGGGATGGCGCACCATGTCGGTCACTGACGTCGCAGCCTTCCTCGGTGCCTACCCGTTCCGCCCGGGCGTGGAGGGATCGCCGGACGCACTCCTTCGGCACATGGATCGGCTCGGAATCGAGCGTGCATGGGTCGGGTCGTTGCCCTCAATCCTGCACCAGGATCCTGCGCCCGCCAACCGGGTGCTCGTTGCATCGGCCCGCCCGCACCGCGATCGATTGCTGCCGGTCCCCACGGTGAATCCGGAGCAAGCTGCCTGGCAGGACGACGTGAATCATGCGCTGGACGAAGCGGTGCCTGCCGTGCGGATGTACCCCGGCTATCAGGGCATCGCGGACGCCGGGCCCGAGATGCGCGTGGCCGTCGTGGCCGCCGCGGCCGCAGGTCTTCCGGTCGTGCTGACCGTCCGGCTCGAGGATTCCCGTCAACGACACCCGCTCGACACCGCGGCGGGGCCGTCGGCGGCGGGCGTCCGCACCCTCGTGCGCCTGGACGACCAGGTCCGTCTCCTGGTATCACACGCCGATCGGGCATTTGTCGAAGAGGTGCATTTCGGATTGACACCGGCCGAGGCGGGTCGAGTGCTGTGGGACATCGCCTGGGTGCGGGGCCCACCCGACGACCACTTCGCGCACCTGGTGCGAGCCATCGGTTCCGAACGGTTAGTGCTCGGCACGGGCCTGCCGCTGCGCCTCGGCGAGACGGCCTTTGTCAGACTCGAGCTGTCGGACCTGTCGGAGAGGGAGCAGGCTCGAATTCTCGAGCGCAACCTCGATGACTGGCTGCGGGGATCCGGCACGCCGTAACCCTCGCCAAGTGGGTGTGCTGCTGCAGGATACACCCGCTGTCGCCCGGTTGCCCTTGGGGGGGCATCGACTATCTTATCTGCGGTCGCGGCCGTCTTTTTTCCTGTGATGGACCAGCGGGCCCCTCGACGACCGCGAGCACAATCGTCACAGACACACACACTCGCGGCGGTGACCGCAGCAGGTGCCGGATGGAGCGGTCTCGTGCCTCAGACGGGTAGGAGATGACAACGCGCGGCCTTCTGATCGTCGGATCGCTCACGCTGGCGGCTGCCACCGCCCTCTTCATCGCCAGTCAGTCCTCGGGTGACCTCAAGGCCCAGGCGGGTCCGGCACCGGATACGATGGCTTACACGGCCCCGGTCGACGTGGACACGACCGGTCTCCCCGGTCCGGTGCAGCCGATCTTGTACCGCCACGACGTGCATGCCGGCGAATTCGAGATGGATTGCCGGTACTGCCACTATGCCGTGGAGGTGAGTGCGAGTCCCGCCATCCCGCCCGTTTCCTCCTGCATGGGATGCCATATCATCGCGGGCTCGGGCAATCCCGAGGTGCAGAAGCTCCGGGACTATTGGAACGAGCGGCGGCCGATCGAGTGGGTCGAGGTTCACGAGATGTCGCCGTTCGTGCACTTCCCGCACCATCGGCACGTGAGCTCCGAGCAGGGCAGCTTCAAGGAGCTGTCGCTGGTCGAGAAGTGCGAGACGTGCCACGGCCCCGTCCGCGAGATGCCGCAGGTCTATCAGTTCGCATCGCTCAAGATGGGGTGGTGCATCACGTGTCACGAGAAGGAAGACGTCACGATCGACTGCACGTCGTGCCACTACTGAGGGGCGGATCGCGGCCTCGGGGGCTCGCGGAGCTGAGGATGCATGGCTGAGAGTTCGAACGGAATGAATCGTAGGCGGTTTCTCACGGTCCTCGGGGTCACGAGCGGTGGGGCAGCCCTCACGGGATGCTCCACCGACGAAGTCGAGAAGCTCATCCCCTATCTGGTCCCACCCGATCACCAGATCCCCGGCATCGCGACGTGGTATGCGTCGACGTGCCGCGAGTGCCCCGCCGGGTGTGGCGTGCACGTGCGTGTCCGTGAGGGCCGCGCCGTGAAGGTCGAAGGCAATCCCGATCATCCTGTCAACGCCGGCCGCTTGTGCGCGCGCGGTCAGGCTTCGCTACAGGGTCTGTACAATCCGGATCGGGTCCGGCAGCCGATGCTGCGGACGAGGGACGGGAGTTTCGAGCCCGTCTCCTGGGATGAGGCCATCGGCAGGATCGCCGCTGAGCTTGGCGGCGGTGGCTCCGACATTCGCTTCGTTACCGGGTATGAAGCCGGGACGTTCGACCGTATGGTGGACGAGTGGCTCCGCGCCATTGGGTCGTCGGGTCGGCTGGTCGTGGAGCCTCAGGGGCGGGAGGCGGAGCGGCTGGCGAATCGCAGGGTGTTCGGCCTCGACGCGGTGCCGCGCTACGACATCGGTTCCGCGCGCTACGTCCTGTCCCTCGGTGTGGATTTCTTGGAAACGTGGGGGAGTCCGGTTCAGCAGGCGCGGGCCTTCGCTGCATCTCACGGATACCACGACGGCCACATGGGGCGTTACGTCCATGTCGAGCCGCGGCTGAGCATGACAGCGATGAGCGCGGACGAGTGGATCGCGCCCACACCGGGCTCCGAAGGGCTCTTGGCCCTCGCCATCGCGCACGTCATCGTGCGGGACGGGTTGGGCTCGCCACCGGCGGACGCACGACGGTTGGCAGGCCTGCTCCGGGATGCCGACCCGGCATCGGCCGCGGTCCGGATCGGCATCGCCGCAGACACGATCGAGCGACTGGCCCGGGAGTTCACTGCCGGACCGAGCGTGGCGCTTGCCGGTGGCCTGGGCGCGCAGCACGACGCGGCCCACTCCACGGCCATCGCGACAGCCGTCCTGAACTACGCGGCCGGGAACGTCGGGCAAACCGTTCTGTTCGACCGCGAGCTCCCGCGGCCGAGCTCGTCGTACGCGGACGTCACCGGCCTCGCGGAAGAGATGCGCGCCGGCACGGTGCGCGTGTTGCTCATCCACGGCGCCAACCCCGTGCACGGCACTCCGGCGGCACTCGACTTCGCGGCGGCGATGGGCTCGGTGCCGTTCAAAGTGAGCTTTGCCCGGTTCATGGACGAGACCGCCACCGAGTGCGACCTCGTTCTGCCGGACCACGATCCGCTGGAGCAGTGGAACGACTTTGTGCCGCGCGCGGGGGTGCACGCGCTGCAACAGCCCGTGATGCAGCCAGTGTTCGACACGCGGCAGACCGGTGACGTGCTGCTCCAGGTTGCCCGGCAGATGGATGGCGCGGCCGCGGCGGCATTCGAGGTCACCGCATACAAGGATTTCCTGCGGCAAGGCTGGCGGGACATCCAGCGGCGAGTGGGTGACCGACGCCCCTTCGAGCAGTTCTGGATGGACGCACTGCAGCGGGGTGGTGTCTTCCGCGATAGTCCGCTCCGATCGGTTTCGCTTGCGGCGGATGTCGCGAACGTGGACGCAATGGCGTCCTGGAGCGTCGCGGGGGACGGGCTGGCGTTGATCGCGTATCCGTCGCCCGCGCTGTACGACGGTCGTGGCGCCAACCGCCCGTGGCTCCAGGAGTTGCCGGACCCGGTCACCAAGGTGACGTGGAGCACGTGGGTGGAGATGCATCCGGAGACAGCCGCCGAGCACGGGATTGCCGAGGGCGATGTCGTGGAGGTGCATTCGGCGTACGGATCGCTTCGGGTGCCCGCCTACCTCCATCCCGGCATTCGCCGGGACACCCTCGCGATCCCCATGGGGCAAGGCCACACGGCATTCGGCCGATATGCGGAGGGCAGGGGTGCGAATGTGCTCGCGCTTCTTTCGGGTGATGCGACGGCCTTTGGGGGCATTGGCACCTATGCGTCCGTCACGATCCGGCACACGGGCGAGCATGTTTTCCTCCCAAAGACGGAAGGCAAGCCACGTCAGATGGAGCGTGGCATCGCGCAAGCGATCACCCTGGCCGAACTCGAGCACGGCGAACACGAGGAGCACCACGGCATGCATGCGGCTCCGGTGCCCGAGCACATCGAGGATGTTCTCGACCAGTGGCAGGAGAACCAGGACGAGGCCACCAGGTACGGCGACTACGAGGGCGAGCACCCGCGTTGGGCTATGTCGGTCGATCTGTCGCGGTGTACGGGGTGCAGCGCGTGCGTAACGGCCTGCTATGCGGAGAACAACATCCCGACGGTCGGCCCGGAGCAGGTGCGGCGCGGCCGAGAGATGTCCTGGATCCGTATCGAGCGGTACTTCGAGGGTGGCGAGCCCGAGGAGTCGCTGGAGTCCCGCGTGCTGCCGATGATGTGCCAACAGTGCTCGAGCGCGCCGTGCGAGTCGGTCTGTCCGGTCTACGCGGCGTACCACACACCCGACGGCCTCAACGGGCAGGTGTACAACCGCTGCGTCGGCACGCGGTACTGCTCCAACAACTGTCCCTACAAGGTCCGGTACTTCAATTACTTCGACCATCAACACAGTGCCGATCCGTCGTTCGCGTGGCCTGAGCCGCTGCACTGGCTGCTCAATCCGGACGTGACCGTGCGGGCGAAGGGTGTGATGGAGAAGTGCACGTTCTGCGTGCAGCGGATCCGGGACGAGCAGCATCGGGCCAAGCTCGCTGGGCAGGATAGGGTGGCGGACGGCGAAGTCGTGACGGCGTGCCAGCAGACCTGTCCATCGGAGGCGATCGTGTTCGGGGATCTGAACGACCCGAACTCGCGTGTGTCCCGCGCCGCCGCGGACAGCCGCGGGTATCACGTTCTCGGGGACCTCAATACACGACCGGCCGTGACGTACCTGAAGAGGGTCCGTAACCTGGTGGAGGCGTAGGGCCGAGATGGCGACGACCGCAGGGCAGAACCAGATCACCCGCCCGACGTATCACGAGGTCACGCGGGACATTGCGGCGACTCTCGGGAGTCCGTCCCGAGCCTACTACGTGCTGCTGGCCATCGTCGTGACGGTATTCGTCATCGGGGTCGGTGCGCTGCTCTACCAGATACGGTTTGGATTGGGAGTGGCCGGCTACACGCCCCCGGTCATGTGGGGCGTGTACATCACGACCTTCGTGTTCTGGGTCGGCATCGCGCACTCGGGCACGCTCATCTCGGCCATCCTGTACCTGTTCCGGTCGGCCTGGCGGACCGCCGTGTACCGGACGGCGGAAGCGATGACCGTGTTCGCGGTGATGACGGCCGGCCTGTTTCCGATCATTCACGTCGGTCGGCTGTGGTACGCCTATTGGCTGTTCCCGTATCCCAACCAGCGGCAGCTGTGGGTCAACTTCAAGTCGCCGCTCCTGTGGGACGTGTTCGCCGTGTCTACGTACTTCACGGTCAGTACCCTGTTTCTGATCGTGGGGCTCGTCCCGGACATCGCCGCCCTCCGCGGGCGGGCCACGGGATGGCGCAAGAAGTTGTACGAGGTCACCGCGCTCGGCTGGCGCGGAACCGACCAACAGTGGCGCCACTACACGCGCGCCTATCTCTATCTCGCGGCCCTCGCCACGCCGCTCGTGCTGTCGGTGCACAGCGTGGTGTCCTGGGACTTCGCGATGGCGATCGTTCCCGGCTGGCACGCCACCATCTTCGCCCCGTACTTCGTGGCCGGCGCCATCTATTCGGGCGTGGCCATGGTGGTCACGCTGCTCGTGCCGCTACGCAAGGTCTTCAAGGTGGAGCGCTACATCACGGTCGAGCATTTCGAGAACCTGTCGAAGCTTCTACTGCTGACGGGAATGATCGTGGCATACGCGTACGCCGTCGAGTACTTCATTGCGTGGTACAGCGGCAACCCGTTCGAACGGGCTTCGTTCTGGAACCGGGCCTTCGGTGACTACTGGTGGGCCACCTGGACGATGATCCTCTGCAATGGGGCGCTCCCCCTGTTCCTGTTCTTCCGCAAAGTGCGGCGCAGCATCCCGGCGCTGTTCGTTCTGTCGTTGTTCGTGAACCTGGGCATGTGGTTCGAGCGGTTCGTGATCATCGTCGTGTCGCTGTCGCACGAGTATGAGCCGTATGCGTTCGGCCATTACACGCCGACGTGGGTGGAGTGGGCGATTCTGGCCGGAAGTTTCGGCTGGTTCTTCATGTGGTTCCTCCTGTTCGCCAAGAACTTCCCGACGGTGTCGATCACCGAGGTGAAGGAGATCATTCCGCTGCCGCGCAGAGAGAGGGCACACTCATGAGCGCACAGCCCAGCGGGATCCTAGCGTCATTCCGCTTCGTCGACGCTGCGGCCGAGGCGATCCGCACGCTCAAGGCCGAGGGCTATGGGGACTTCACGGTCTACACGCCCGTTCCGAACGTCGAGATCGCGCGTGCCGTTGGACACCGGGTGAGCCCGGTCCGGCGGTGGACGCTCATCGGTGGACTCACGGGCTGCGCCGGTGGGTTTGCCCTCACGCTGTGGATGTCGTTCGACTGGCCGATGATCGTCGGTGGCAAGCCGATCGGACCGATCATTCCCTACGTGGTGATCGCGTTCGAGCTGACGATCCTGTTCGGTGCGAGCGCGACGATTCTGGGTCTGCTGTTTCACGCGTGGAAGACCCGACAGGCCGGAGCCTATGACGGCAGGTTTGCCGACGATCAGATCGGGATCTTCGTGCCGTGCGCCAGCGACCGACGGGGCACGGTGCAGGAGTTGCTGCGGGCTTCGGGGGCCGAGGAGGTGCGGGTTGAGGCGTAGGAACGCTGCCGTTGCTGTGGCGCTCACCGTGACCGTGCTCGCCGGCTGCACGCGGGAGCAGTGGCACCGCTTCCCGAGCCCCGACGACCTCGTCGCCGCGGTGCCGTGGTTCGCCGTGATGCACAAGGGCCTCGCGATCCAACCATATAAGATGCCGCTGCAGCCCGTGGAGGGCACCGTGCCCGTATCCGGCGCGGACCGGGTCCCGCCGGCCGTCCCACAGAATCAGGACGCGCTCGACGCGCTGGTGAATCCCATCCAGAGGACGGCGGCGTCGTTCGAACGGGGCCGGGATCGGTACGACATCTACTGCACCGTCTGCCACGGCGCCGAGGGGCTCGGGGACGGGCCGGTGGCGGCGAAGCTCGCCAATGCGGTGCGGAACCTGAACGACCAGCGCGTACTGGACTCGTCAGATGGCTGGATCTACGGCGTCATCGCGAACGGGTACGGCGCATTGATGCCGGAGTACGGATCCCGCATCCAGCCGGATGACCGGTGGCATATCGTCAACTACGTACGCGTACTCCAGGGAGGCGGACGGTGAGCGCGAGCATTTCCTACAGCGAGATCTATCGGCGGAGTACGAACGCTCCGGTAGGCCCGCTGCTCGCCGCGGGGAGCGTCCTGGCCGTGCTCGGCCTCGGTAGCTTCGTACTGTTCGCCCTGGGGGATGATCCGGGCCGCGCCTGGCGCATGTTCCACGTCAACTTCCTATTCTTCACTGGCGTTGCACAGGGTGCGATCATCTTCGCGGCCACCCAGAAGATCACGAAAGGCGTGTGGTCCGGTCCCATCATCCGGTTCGCGGAAGCCGCGGCACTGTTCCTGCCCATCGCGCTGGTGTGCTTTCTCGTGCTCTTCCTCGGGAAGCATCATCTGTTTCCGTGGATCGAGCATCCGACGCCGGCGCGGGGGAACTGGCTCACGGTTTCCTGGGTCTTCTGGCGCGATCTGGTCGCACTGCTCGCGCTGCTCGGGGTGACGCTGGCGTTCGTGTACTACGACATGAAGCCGGATGTGGCCGAACTCAAGGAGCATGTCACGGGCTGGCGCCGCAGCCTGTATGAGCGCATGGCCGGAGACTACGCGGGAACGCCCGAACAGCTGGGAGCGATCGAACGACGGCTCACGATTCTGGCTCCGATCCTGTGCCTGCTCTACGCGTATCTCTTCTCGCTGCTGGGTTTTGACCTGATCATGTCGCTCGCGCCTTACTGGCTGAGCAATCTCTTCGGTGCGTTCTTCTTCATGGGAGCGTTTCTGACGGGGCTGACCATGCTCGGCATGATGGCCGTGTTCTGGCGTGGGCGGCTCGGATTGCAAGGGGTTATCGGGCGCGAGCAGTTCCACGATCTGGGCAAGCTGGTGTTCGGGTTCTCAGTGTTCTGGGCGTATCTCGTGTTCAGCCAGCTGCTGGTGATCTGGTATGGAAACCTGCGAGAGGAGACGTCGTTCGTCTTCTACCGCATGTGGGGCGATTGGCAGCCGATCGCGATCCTCGTGGGGCTCATGGTCTTCCTCATCCCGTTCTGGGGATTGATCTGGGTGAAGTCCAAGATCACCCCGCTCACGTTCACAACGTTCGTCGCGATCAGCTTTGCTGGGGTGTGGCTCGAGCGATACTTACTCGTGCAACCGTCACTCACGGAGCAGGGCCCGGCCTTCGGCCTGCCGGAGATTGCCATCTCGCTCGGATTCCTCGGTCTCTTCCTCCTCGCGTACGGGGTGTTCGCCGGCACGTTTCCGATGGTGAGCCCGCGGCTCCTTGCAAGAGCGGAAGCCACCGGGCACCACTAGGCGGAACGGCGGCCGGGCGGTCACGCGGTTGGATGGTAGGGCGCCGTCTCGTCCGGTGCTCTGTCGATCCCCCGATCCCTCGATCCCTCGATCCACCGATCCCTCGTTAGATTCCCACCTCCGACCGCATTCTCGGAGCGCCCATGACCTTCGCAGAGCTTCCGGCACAGTGAACGAGCGCGCCGAAGTCTGGCTCAGAGCCGCCCAGCTGGCGAGGGAGGGCCGGTGTGCAGCACTGGCCACCGTATCTCGCCGCCGGGGCTCCCTTCCCATGGCGCGCGATGCCAAGCTGGTGGCGTCCGACGACGGCCGGCACTGGGGCACGGTCGGCGGCGGCTGTACCGAGGCCGACGTGATCGGTCAGGCGCTGGACACCGCGCGGGAGGGCCGGCCCGCAGTGGTGCGCCACACGCTGAATGCCGACCTCGCTGGTGACGTAGGGCTCTCCTGCGGTGGGACGGCGGAGTTCTTTCTCGAGCCAGTCGTTGTGACGACGGAGGCGGCCGCGCTGTACGAAGCGATCGGCCAGGCCATCCTCCGACGCATACCGGCCGAGGTGCGCACCGCACTCGAGTGGGGAGCGGGGCCCGCGAAGCGAGCATGGGTGGGAGGCGAGCCACAGGGGTTCGGACACCTGACTGGGCACGAGGCCGGCGACTCGGAGCGTACGGAGGCTCGGGCGGAGGGCGCAGTGTTCGTCGAGCCGATCCCGCGCTTGCCACGGGTCCTCGTGTTCGGGGTTGGGCACGTCGGAACGGAGATCGCCCGACTCGCGGTCCGCGCGGGATTCTATGTCGTGGCTGTGGACGACCGGGCAGAGTTCGCGAACCCGGATCGGCTCCAGGGCGTCGATGAAGTGATCGCCGACGACTACCGTGCCGTCCTCGATCGACTCGCACTCGACGGCGACGACTACGTACTGGCAACCACCCGCGGCCACAGCTTTGACGCCTACGTCGTCGAACGGACCGCCGCAAGCGACGCCCGGTACGTGGGAATGCTCGGCAGCCGCCGGAAGAAGGAGGTCATTTGGAGAGCGCTGCAGGATGCAGGCGTCTCGCGCGATGCACTCGCCCGCGTCCGGGTGCCGATCGGGGAGTCGATCGGGGCCGACACGCCCGCGGAGATCGCCGTGTCGGTCGTTGCCGAGTTGATCAGGATCCGCCGGCTAGGGAATGCGGCTGGCGAGTAGCCTCAGCGAATCAGGGGGGAGAGCCGCTCGCAGGATCACCGTGGTACCGTTCCGAACCACGACGGTCGCAGACAGGGTGGTCGACGCCGCCCGGCCCTGTCGCCGTTCGTCGGCACCCAAGTCGCGGACGAGGTTGGCGAGAACGGTTTCCGGAACCTGAATCAGCTCAATGGTCACCGAGTCGCTCCGCTGCACCAACCGGGCCGCCGGTTGACCGAACAGTGAGCCCGTTTCCACCGACTCGATCGGCAGGCCGGGAATGCGGTGGATCGGACGGGCCAAGTGCACCGCTGCCGCTGCCGAATCAGATGACACCCATTCGATCGGCGGGACGGTGACATCCGCGTCCGTCCGGACCGCGAGGCCTTCTGAAATCGCCACGGCCTCGTGTGCGACAACCCCTTGAGCGAAGGCGTCCCGCGCTCCTTGTTCCCGCGCCGCCGAGTCAGAAGGATCCGCCTCGGCTTCGGCCGCGCGTCCGGCCGCACCAATCCCCTTCGCCGCAGCCTCGGATGGGACCATCTCCTCCGCCGCAGCCTGTGCGATGTCGCGTTCCTGCACCTGGGGTTCGGCCGCGGGTGCGGCCGCCGGAGCCCTCTGTCGACGCGCCTGAATCGCATCCTCGCGGGCCTCCTCCGGCTCCGCGGTGATGATGGACGGTTGCTCGGGTTCGGCGACGTTGGCGGCCACCGACACATCTGGTGTCTCGGCGCTCGTGCTCGGTACGGCCTCGTCTGCGAGCTGCTCGGCACGCTGGCGGCCCGGTGGGGTGCCGTCAAAGCCCATCGTACCGCGGGCGATCCAGCCCACCCCGACGGCGAGTACCACGGTTGCCGCCCACCCGAGAGCCGTGAGCCGGTTCATCCGCACGATGCGGCGTCGCCGCTCCCTGCCGCCGGCGCGCGCCAGGACGTCCGCGAACGGTGGCAGCGGCGTGGATGCCGGTGCCGCGACGTCGAGCAGCGACGACGCGCGCTCGCGCAGCAGCCGAGCTTCCGCCAGGCGGGTACGGCAGTCGGCGCACTCGGTCAGATGGCGCTCGATGTCCCGGCGCTCGCTGTCCGCGAGGTCATTGCGCTCCAGCCCATCCAGATAGGCGTGGAGTCGTCCCTCATCCACGTGCGACATGTCGATCCTCCAGAGCCTCGTGCGCCTCGACCAGCCGCCTGCGCGCCCGCGCCAGCGTGGTACCGATCGCCTTCACCGCGAGCCCCGTCTGCGCCGCGATCTCTTCGTAGCTCTGGCCGGCGTCCCACAGCAGTAGGACCTCGCGGTCGCGCTCGCTCAGAGCCTCGAGGGCCTTCCGCACCTCATGCTCCCGCTCTGCACGTTCGAGTAGCGCGTCCGGCTCGGCCGGCCGCGTCACCTCGATCTCCGTTTTGATCAGCTGCAGGTGGCGGCGCCGGCGGATTGCCGACCGTGCCTCGTCACGAGCCAGGTTGGCGGCGACCGTGAACAGCCACGCTCGTGGGTTCTCCGGCTCCTGGTCCAGCGCGCGCACGAATACCTCCTGTGCCAGGTCTTGGGCCCGGTCCGCATCCCACACCTTGCGGTGCAGGAAGCGGACTAGGTCCGAAAAGGTTTCGCGATACACCGCTGACCAGTCGACGCTCACGATGTCCAGTTTAGCGTCCGCGGAACTCGCGGACCAGTCGGGCAACGGCGTCGTCGGTCAGGCGCGTCGCGCCTCGTTCATCGATCGCAATGCTCACCTGCGCACCGGCTACCAACACGGTACCGAGCTCGGACACGTACGGCTCCAGCTCCGGCAGGGCTGCCAGCACCGCGAAGTAGGCATCGCTGAAGGCCTCGATCCGCACGATGCGCTGTGCCTCGGTGTGACGAAGATCGGTCCACATATCGTCGGAATCACGGAACAGGCGACCCTCCACGTGCCGTGCCTGCCCGACATGCGCGCGGTTCAGCATCTCTTCGTCCACCGCCGCGAGATCTGCCACACCCTTGGCCTCCCGTTGGCGCCGGGCCTGCTCGGCGCTCGCCACCGCCCCGGCGCCGACGGACGCTGCCGGGGATTGTGCCATTGGGACGGCGGTGATCGAGCGGAATCCGTCGCGGCTGAGCAGTCCCTCTTCCGGTTCCTGCACCAAGTACGAGGTGTACTCCGAGAGCAACCCGTAGCGAAGCGCGGTGGCGCGGAGCTCCTCCATCAACTCCGGATTGGGACCGTGCAGCCGCAGCTCGCGAGCGAGCACGCCGACCTTCCGGGCGGCCCACAGCCGCGGAATGAAGTCGTTCGCCGACCGATGTGTCGGGAAGGTCACCGTCGTCGTGTACCGCTCGGCTTCGCCAGTGCGGCGACCGGTGATCGTCACGTCACCCATGCGATCCCCGCGGCCGGCGACGTACCGCCCGAAGATCACGAGGTCCTCTCCCGCGAACAGGTCGGGTAGTATGACGGGGTAGATCTCTTGCACCCGGACGGGCGTGTCGTCGAGCGCGAGTTCGGTCAGGACCGGATGCTGGATCTTGGCGGCGAGCAGACGCAGCGGCGCCTCCACGTTCTCTCCGGGCTGCACATACTGTGTGGCACCGCGTGCCGCGGCAGTGAGGGCGTCGAGTAGATACGTGTTGACGTCGTGCCCCACACCGAATGCGAAGATGCGGGCGCGATCCCGCCGTTCCGATGCCAGCTCGGCGAGCCGCTCCGGGTCCTGCTCACCCACCGAAGGGAGTCCATCGGTCAGGAAGACGACGATTGGGAGCCGCTGCTCTGGGCTATCCAGTCGGAAACCCTCCTGCAGCGCGCCGGCGATGTTCGTACCGCCATCGGCCGTGAGCCGGTCGATCCACTCCCGGGCATCCTGCAGCCGTGCGGCGGAGGCCTGTGTCCACCCGTCGGCGTGCACTCGGACGGCACTGCTGAAGGCCACGAGACGGAAGCGGTCGTCCGGGCCGAGGGTCCCGAGCAGCTGCCGTAGGGCGGCTCTCGCCTGCTCGATCTTGTGGCCTGACATCGAACCGGACACGTCGAGGATCACCGTGACGTCACGCGGCTGTATCGCACGGACCGCGCGGTCCGGCGTCAGGGTGAGCATGAAGTAGCCATCGTCGCCCGGCTCCCGATGGGTGACGACGCTGATACCGACGGCGCGGCGGGCGAACGGCAGCACGATTGTCAGGTCACCGGTCAGGTCACCGGCCGGCCGGACCTCGAGCCGCTCTCCCTGCCGGGCAGTGGTGAGCTGATGGGTGGGCGAGAAGGGATCGCGGAACGTCGCGCCTGACTCGACGACCAGAGTGAAGGCGACGGGCGCCCCGGTCTGGATGCGTCCCGGGCTCGGACGCTCCACACCCGGGGCAGCGGCCCCACCGTGCCCGACACCGGCGGCATAGCGGAACTGCAAGGCGTCGCCCGCGCGCTCGAGTACCTGCGTGTATCGCAGTGTGATCTTGCGCGTCTCACCGGCAGCGATGGGGAAGATGCGGGCCCGGATGAGACCGTGCCCCGCCAGCTCGATCAGGGCGGGGTCTCGTTTCCGGCGGACGATCTCTTCGTAGATCGCGCGTGCTGCTGACGCATCCATGGTCTCGCCGCGCAGCTCCTGATCACCCTGGAACAGCGAGAAGTTGGAGAACACGGCCTCGCCAGGCAGGGGATACAGGTAGTCGCCCTCTCCCAGACCGCCGCCATCGTTGCGGAACCACTCCTCGACCTCGACTTCCGCAACTCGGCCGACCACGCGTGCCATTACGACGGATCGGAGCTTCGTCACCTGCCCTGGGCGGTTGGGTGGAGGCTCGATCCAGCCCTGCGCCCATGCCGGGGCGGCCATCACGAGTGCAACGATAAGCGTGCCAAGCGTTTTCATCGGTTCCTCTCTGTGTGCTCTACCAGAAAGGACGACCGAGGTAGCGGGACTTGCACACGGGGACCGGCTCGGGCCCTCGGGCGCGTGGTGGCTCCGGCCGCACCGGGGGTTCGGGTGTTAGACTACCTACTGTGCGCGTCAGCGACGCTAGGGTCACTGCACCAGAGACACCGTTCGGATGCCGAACGCTTCGGCTGGCACGTGCGGCAGGCGTCATGCTGTGCTCGTTTGCGCTCGTTGCCTGGCCGGTGTCCGTCCGTGCCCAGGACCCGTCCACCGATACCTCGTCCGCCGGGGCCGAACGTGGCCAACGCCCAGGCACGGCCGATCGGTGGGACGTGGCCTCGAGCGAGGCGGCGGACTTGTGGTTCCACGCCCTGGCGGTGGCCGGTGTCGGCGACGAAGGGCTCCTGCCCCTGTACAGTCGGGATTACGCCGACCTCGTGCGGGCGCGAAAAGAAAGCCTCGACGTCTACCCGACGATGCTGGACCGGGCGGCCGACCGTATCCAGCGGACGATGCACGGCGATCGCGGCCTGGCCTTCCTGCACGTCCTGCCGCTCTACTTTCCCGGTGCGAGCGTGGAGGATATGCTGGCCGGTCTCGACGCGGTCGCGAGCCAGCCGTCGGGAGACCGCATTTTCCCTGCCCCGGGCGTGCGATTCGGCACGTCGGTCGTGGCGGAGGCGCTGCCAGACGTCCGGGGCAGGGAGTTCCTGCGTGACCTCGTGCGTGTCATGCGAAACGAGCACGACGCGTTCTTCCGGGAATTCTGGGCCCGACGGATCGCGCCAGCCGACGCAGGACTGGACACGCTGCGGGCGCGGTGGCGAGACGGGCTTGCGCTGGATCTTGCCGTATTCTTCGACCGTGTGGGGATGCGGACCGGCACTCTCGTGCCCTCACCGGCGATCGGCGCCGAGGGCCGAGTGGTCCGGCTGGACCCGTACGGTGCGGAGGGCTGGATCGTCGCGGCGGGAACGGCGCTGCGGGGACAAGGGATCGGTACGGCTCTGTATGGGGCGTTGAAGGAGTTGTGCCACACGGTCGTCGATCGATCGAGAGTGCTCGAGCAGATCGCGCGTGAACCTACGCTGCGCGCTCGGGCGGCGGTCCGGTGCGGGGCGATCGTGCTCCAGTTCTATGCGCCTGCGCGACTGGTCGGATACCGCCGGCTGTTCGTCGCGGCGGCCGATCCCGACGCGGACCGTCCGTACTCGGCGGCCGCGTTCGAGGCCACGTTTCCACTGGAACAGGGGTTGCTCGACCGCATCAAGGACGTCATTCGGGGACGCTGAGTTCGGGGTCGCTCTCAGTTGGTCTTCGTTCGTCTCCGTCCGGGTTTCGCATCCTCTTCGATCAGCACGCACCCGGGGTGTCCCGTATCGTCGGGCCCGAGATCCGGCCACTCCATGCAGATCGATGGTTTGGCGAGCCTGCCGTTGGGCAGCAACCGGTCGTGCAACGCGCACGTGATGCCGTCTTCGCCGAGGTAGCCACAGGCGGAGATGACCTCACATTCGACGACCTGGGGACTCTCCCGAGAGACCTTGCACAGGTACGGAGACCTCCTGGCGCGGAGCAACGACTCCGTGCGAGTGTCCGACTCCGGAGTCAGCACTTCCAGCGTGAGATCCCGACAGCATGCTGCCCCACGCTTGTTGTCTGCCGTGCGGCACGGCGCAGCGAAGCACGGATTGTCGCCTTGCAGCACCGGAAGCGCCCGCCGCGCCTCACGCTTCACACGTAGGTGGAGGGACCGCCGCTTGCCTCTGAATACGATGTCGAACTTCCCGTCGTTGCGTCGGAAGCCGGGTGTGGCGGTGGCCGGCACGTGCGAACTGCTGGGGGCACGACCTCGGAAACCGTGCGCCGAACACCGCGCGGTGTCGTCACCGTTTGCCGCTGCTGCGAGTTGCAGATACTTGCACGGGACGTGGATGACGGTGTCTACGACCAAGGCGGAGGCTCGGAAGTACGGTATGTCCATCGACAGCCGCTCAATGTGTCCGAGCAGCCAGGTAGCGGCGGCGTCGAGGAATGTTTGGCTGTCCTCCTTGCTGTCGGCGATGCGGAGGGTGACGGAGAGCTCTCGGCAATGGCGGCCGAGGGATGTACAGCGGGGTGGTTCGGGCATGCTCCTACTCTTGAATCGGTAGGCAGGCGATCGGATCTCGACTGAGCGTGACTCGACTGCTGATGGCGCAGTGGGTGTCCTTGTAGGTGCCGGTCGTGATGCCGGTGAGGTGGAGCATCGCGGTCGCGTATCCCGCCTTCCGGAACCGCACGTCGATGACGCCACCCTCGAGCAGTAGGGTGGGCTCGAAGGCTGCGCGGTAGTGCCCGTTCTTATCGGCGGCAATGCAGAGCGTATCTGATCCGAACACGCACACCTCGGTCTGTGGCAGCGGTGTGCGATTCTCGAACGCCACCACGTTTCCCTCGAGGGTTACGATGGGAGGACCGACGTAGATGGGCCCTCCCGGCACACAGGCCGCGGCTACTACCGCCCCGAGCAGCGCAACCAGTGAGCGCGTTCGCATGGTGGTCACAAGATCACCGATTGCTCCGGAAACGCAAGCCGCACGGGTGGATCAGCGTGTCGTGACCGGCGCACGCGGAACGGACGTGTCGCGGCAACCGCAATGGCGGTCACGACGACGCCCGCAATCACGTCGACGGCGTAGTGCATCTGACAATAGACGGTCGACACGACGAGCAGGATGGCGGGTACGAGCGCTACTGCGAAGAACGACGGGGACTCCTCGCGGAGGGCGACTACCGCCGCCGCGGTCGCTGCGACGTGCGACGATGGGAACGCGGTGCCGATGGCCGAGCCCGCGTCGAGGATGCCATAGACGAGCCGCGCACTCCAGACCTCCCGCACGGGGCCGGTCGGATGCGTGAAGGCATAGTTGGGTCCGGCGACCGGAAACAGGGCAAACACGATGTAACAGAGAACGAAGGCCGCCATCGTGGCCAGGATGACGTTCCTGGTGCCTTCGCGCCTGCCCGTGAGCATCAGCGCCGCCGGCGCGAGATAGATGATCGGGTAGTACAGGAGATAGGCGAAGTGCAGCAACCCCGACCAGAAGACGGACGGATCGGTGCGAATCCAGGTGTACGACACCTGGGCACCGAACAGGCGTTCCTCCCAACCCTGCACGATGAGGTCGTGTTGCAGGACGCCTCCCACGCCGTGGTCGATCGAGAGGAGCCCGAGTTCCGTGTAGAGCGCGCCGAGAAGGAGCAGTGGATAGATGTCGTGCAGGACGCGCCCGATCCGGTGGCGAGCCTCGAGCCGGGTGAACAGCACGAGGAGCAGCGCGAACAGTGCGTGAGCGCCGACGAGCCACCACGTTGGCTGGCCGACCCCTCCGCGCCCGACGATGAGAAGTGTGACGAAGCCGATCCAGCACGCGAGGAGCGTGTCGACCGGCCTCACAGCCAGCCGTTCCGCCGGTACCAAGCTGCCGTTCGTCGCAAGCCATCGACTGCGGGCACTTGCGCGCGCCATCCGGTATCGCGCTCGAGAGCCTCCGGCGAGCACGACCAGGCCTCCGCCAGGAATTCCGCCACCTTGTCCCGTGTCAGGACGGACCTACTGCCCAGCGTTCTCTTGATGAGGCCGTTCACGCCGAGAGCGACGCGAGCCGCCCAACCAGGGACGCGCACCAGCAACCGGGGCGGGCGGGCCCGTCCCGTTCGCACCTCGCTCACGGCCCGGCCAACCTCCGTCACGAACGCCTCTGCAGTCAACACCTCGGGATGGCATGCGAAGTACGTCCGGTTTGCGGGGCTCTGCTCTGCCGCGGCGAGCATCGCGCTCACGAGGTCGTCGATGTAGATGAACGAAAGCTCCTGCTGGCCGTCGGCGAAGACCGGCGCGATGCCTCGCGCGGCGAAGGTGAAGATCCGCCGCACCTCGACGTCGTGCGGGCCATACACGGGCGGCGGTCGGACGATCGCGAAGGGAAGACCGCTGGCCTCTACGATCCGCTCGCCCGCGAGCTTCGTGCGGCCATAGTCGCTCAAGGGATGCGGCGCGATCTCCTCCGTGAGGCGCATCCCCCTCGAGGTCGGCCCGGCAGCGGCGAGCGACGAGACGTACAGCAAGCGGCGCAGGTTGGCCGCGCTCTGGATGGCAGCCTCCACGACCCGACGCGTGCCATGTTCGTTGATCTCCCGGAATTCGCTCAGGTCTCGGGCCGCCGTGACCCCGGCGATGTGGAATACCACATCCACATCCGTGGCACCCCGGCGCAGGGCCTCCTCGTCGCGCAGATCGCCCTGCACATAGCGGGGCCGCAGGTCGGGGAAGCGGCGGTTGGCCTTGGAGGGATCGCGGACGAGGGCGGTGACGTCATCGCCTCGGGCGAGCAGCGCCTCGACGAGGTGAGATCCGACGAAGCCCGTCGCGCCGGTGACGAAGGCTCTCACAGGGCGCGATCGTACATCCGAAGCGTCTTGTACGGCTCGAATCCCATGAACTCGAGTCCCTTCCTCATGGGGGCGTTGTCTTCGAGAATCCAACCCGCCTCGCCCCAGTTGTAGCCAAGCGCCGTTCCCTTCGTCCATATCCAGTGGTACATCAGCTCCGCCGCGCCGCGGCCGCGGAACTCGGGGATCACCCCGAGCAGCAGAATCCGAATCCGAGTGATGGTGCGTGCGCGCCACAGGATCTTGATGATGCCCGGAAACAGTCGGCCCGAGGGATTGGCCTTGAGGGCGACGTTGAAATCGGGAATGGCGACGGCGAATCCGATGGGTGTGCCCTCGCGTTCGGCGAAGACGACGAGGTCGGGGACCACCACCGGCTTCAGCTGCTTGGCGAGGTGGTCGATCTCCTCCTCGGTCATAGGGACGAATCCCCAATTCCTTTCCCAGGCGCCGTTGTACATCGGCTTGATGCTGTCAACCTCCTCCTTGAACCGCTTCATGTCGATCGCACGCAGCGTCAGGTTGAATCGCCGCTGTACCTTCTCGGCGGCGCGTACCAGTCGCTCGGGCAGGCGGTCGGACGGCGTCTGGTACTGGAAGAGGTCCATCGCCTTGGCGAAGCCGGCGCCCTCCATGAGGGTCGCATAGTACGCCGGGTTGTGCGGATTCATGACCGTGGGCGGGGTGCCGAACCCGTCCACCAGGAGACCGCATTCGTCATTGGTCGAGAACGACGCTGGCCCCCGCATTGTCTCGAGCCCACGCGTTCTGAGCCACTCCGCCACGGCCGAGAAGAGGGGGTCGGCGACGGCCGCCTCGTCGATACACTCGAAGAAGCCGAAGAAGCCGACGCGGTCCTCGTGGAAGGCGTTATGGGCGCGGTTGTGGATGGCCGCGATTCTACCCGCGACCTCGCCCCCCCGTTCCGCCAAGAAGTACTCCGCTTCCGCACGTTGAAAGAACGGGTTCTTCTCTCGGGACAGGATTGCGAGGACATCCCGCCTCAGCGGCGGCACCCACAGGGGATCGTCGCGGTGCAGTCGGTAGGGAAAGCTGATGAAACGGTGGAGATCAGCCCGTGTGCGCACGGGCCGAACTACGACCGCAGCGTTCAAATGATCCCCGCTTGCTTTCCGAGCCGTCCCAGCGACTCCAGCGCGAACTCGATCTGGTCCGGCGTATGGGTAGCCATGAGACTGGCCCGAAGCCGGCATTGGTCGGGCTGGACCGCCGGGGGCACGACCGGATTGGTGAACACGCCCTCGTCGTAGAGCTTGCGCCAGAACATGAACGTGTTCTCCAGGGTGCCGATGAGCACCGGGACGATCGGCGTCTGCGTCGGCCCGATGTCGAACCCGAGGGTGCGACACCCCTCGTGGAAGCGGCAGGTGTTCTCCCACAGCCGTGCGCGGCGCTCGGGTTCCTCCATCATCAGGTCGAGGGCTGCGAGCACCCCGGCCGTGTTGGATGGCGGCAAGGCGGCCGTGAAGATGAGCGGCCGGCTGTGGTGCTTCAGGAAGTGAATCACGCTCTCCGATCCCGCGACGAAGCCACCGATGGAGGCGAGGGACTTCGAGAACGTCCCCACCACGAGATCAACCTCTCCGGTCATGCCGAAGTGTGCCGCCGTGCCGTCGCCCCTCGGGCCGAGCACTCCCGTGGAGTGGGCGTCGTCCACCGCGAGTGCGGCACCGTACTTCTGGGCGAGCCGCGTCAGAGCAGGGACATCAGCGATGTCACCTTCCATTGAGTACACGCCGTCCACGATGATGAGCGTGCCACGGTCCTGGTACCGCTGCAGCAGCAACTCGAGCTGCGCCATGTCGCCGTGGCCGAACCGATGCGTGTGCCCGTAGGACATCTTGGCGCCGTCCACGATCGACGCGTGATCGAGCTTGTCGATCAGGACGACCTCTCCCCTGCTCACGAGACCCGAGATGAGGCCCAGATTAGCCTGGTACCCGGTCGAGAAGACGAGCGCTGCCTCCTTGCCGAAGAACTCGGCGAGGCGGGTCTCGAGCAGTTCATGCAGATCGATCGTGCCGTTCAGGAAGCGACTCCCCGTGCAGCCGGACCCGTACCGCTCGAGAGCGTTCTTGGCGGCTTCGAGGACGCGGGGATGCTGCGTGAGGCCGAGATAGTTGTTCGACCCCATCATCACGCGTTCCTTCCCTTCGATCACTACGACCGTGTCCTCCGCCTTCGAGATCGGCTTGAAGTACGGGTAGAGACCAGCCGCCTGGAGCTCCTTGGCCCTGGTGAAGGTCTTGCACTTCTCGAACAGCGCGATCTGTTGTAATGTCTGCGTCTCCACGAGCCCTCGACTAGTATGAGAGGTCGTCTTGTCCCGGCTCCCGGACGGAGGCCGCCCGTTGAATCCTACCATTTTACCGACCGCCATCCGGTCGCACAAGTACCGACGAATCCTGGGTTTAGCGGTCGCTGTTGCGCTCACCCCGCAATCCTCGACGGCGCAAGAAGTTGACACCGTCCGGGCGATCACGCCGGCGCAGGCCGGCTCGTTCGTGGCCGCTGGCGCCCTGTTCGGCGCCGGCCGCCTCCTGGACATCAACAAAGGGCCGCCCGAATGCGTACCCTGCGATCCGCTGGAGGTGCCGGCGTTCGACCGCTGGATGATCCGGCCGCCGGTCGGCGAGTGGTCGACCGCCAGCGACGTGCTCATTCTGGGGTTGGGCACGGCGACGCTTGCCCATTCGGCCACCCGGGAAAACGGCTGGCGCGGGGTCGTCGTGGGGCTCGAGACTATGGCCTGGACGCTTGGCCTCACGGAGGTCAGTAAGGCCGTCATCGGGCGCTATCGTCCCGTGCTCTATACCGAGGACGCGGTCGAGGCCGCGGACGAGCTGTCCAATCAGCGATCCATGCCCTCAGGGCACACGTCGACTGCGTTCGCGCTCGCCACCGCCTACTGGCTGAACAATCCGGACGTCGGTCTGGCCCCCAAGCTCACCGCAATGGCGGCGGCGGTCGGTGTCGGGGCACTTCGCGTGGTGGCGGCCAGGCACTTTCCGTCGGATGTGGTGGTCGGTGCCGTGCTGGGGACGGGGGTGGCGTTCGCGCTTCACACCATTCGGTTCTAACCCGCGAAATCGAGGGCACCGCGATCGGCCGGGCGTGTAGTACATTTCCTGCAGTCCTGACTGACATGGAGACGGGCCAGACCGTGACTTGGAGTCCAACGATCAACCTGCGCCGGGCGACGGCTGCCATCGCCATGGCGGCTTCGAGCGCCGGCGGGACGGCGGCGTCCGCGCAGACCGACGTCGAGGCGGTCGGCCGGGCGCTGGGTGGTGCGGTGCCGCCGCCCGCCTACTATGCGGAGCTCGCGCGCAATCCGCGGGCATTCCAGTTCTCAGATGACAACGGCTGGATCCGCAAGGGGCGCTCAGTCGCAGGGGTCCGGAACGCCGCGCGGGCGGCGGCCGCCGGCGGCAACCTGTTCCTCGCGCCGCAGGCCAGCTTCGCGGGCGGGGTCATGCAGGGTGACCTCAACGTCCCCGCGTTTCTCGCCCTGTACGCCAACACCGATTCCGCGACGACGGTGGCCAACCTGCCTCGTGGGACGATGACGGCCCGCCTGTACGGCACCGACCCGGCTCCACCGTACTCGATACACACCTTCTATCGGGAGCTGTCAGACGACCGGCTGCGCGTGAACGGTACCGTCTTCAATTGGACCCGCGTATCGGGTGACGACACCGTGTACGAAGGCGGCTGCAACGGCCTCTGCAGCAACGGTGACATTCCCGGCCTGATCCGTCAGTTGGTGCAGGCGCACGACGATACGGTGGATTACGGACAGTTCGACAACGACGGCCCCGACGGCATCCCCAACTCCGGCGACGACGACGGGATCGTCGACGCCATCGTCCTCATCCATCCCGAGGTTGACGGAGCCTGCGGTAATGTCACGCCCCCGGCAGTGTTGAACGTGTGGGCCCACCGGTGGTCGTATGCGGC
>JBDGYA010000021.1:0-53413 GCA_039584325.1 Gemmatimonadota bacterium | reverse complement strand
GGTGCTGAACGACCTCGGGAAGGCCAAGCGCATCGTGATCGACAAGGACAACACCACGATCGTCGACGGCGCCGGCGAGCACGACAAGATCCAGGGTCGGATTGGCGAGATCAAGGCGGCCATCGACAAGAGCACGTCGGACTACGATCGCGAGAAGCTGCAGGAGCGGCTGGCGAAGCTCGCAGGCGGCGTTGCCGTCATCAACGTGGGTGCGGCGACCGAGACGGAAATGAAGGAGAAGAAGGCCCGGGTCGAGGATGCGCTCCACGCGACCCGCGCGGCCGTCGAGGAGGGCATCGTGCCCGGTGGTGGGGTTGCCCTGCTGCGCGCCCAAACCACCCTGGGCAAGCTCAAGAGCGACGATGCCGACGAGCAGGTTGGCATCGAGATCGTCCGTCGCGCGCTCGAGGAGCCCACGCGGATCATCGCTCTGAACGCGGGCGTCGAGGGCTCGATTGTGGTCGAGAAGATCCGCAACTCGAAGGAAAAGAACTACGGCTACAACGCGCGGACCGACCAGTACGAGGACCTCGTCGACGCCGGCGTGATCGACCCGACGAAGGTCACCCGTACCGCGCTGCAGAATGCCGCGTCGGTGGCCAGCCTGCTGCTCACCACCGAGTGTGTGGTGGTTGAGAAGAAGGAGGAGGAGAAGGCTCCCCCGATGCCCGGTGGCGGCATGGGCGGGATGTACTAGGCCGCTGCGGCAGCACGGCGACACCAACGGCGCCCCGGGGAAGTCCTCCCGGGGCGCTGTTGTTGGGGTGGTGGCCAGCGGCGTCCCGCACCCCGGGCTATGGAGCGGCCTCCCGCAGGATTCGCTGGACCGTCGCCGCGTCCGCGCTCAGGAGCCCGGCGCCAGGGAGCCGCCCGAGCAGCTCCATCCAGCTTTCGTCTTGCGTGAAGGCACGGCGGAACAACGGGATGGCCTCGTCGACCCGGCCGAGGTCAGCCAGCGTGACCGCGACCCAGTAGATCAGCTCGCCGTTGGTTGCCTCGTCCGGGAGCAGCTCGGAGGCGAGCCGATAGCTCGTCAGCGCGCTGTCGACCTCTCCCGCTGTGAGAAAGTTATCGCCTGCGGTCGCGGCATTGTACGCGCGGGCCACCATCAGGAGACGGCGCAGCTCGCCCAACGGATCGGGATGGTCCTCGATCCGCAGGTCGAAGATGCGGTGCCACGGCGCCTGCGTGCGATCGCCGGACACCACGACGAGCGCAGCCGACTGCCTGCCGCGGATGTCGCCGCCCGCGACCTCCGCCGCTTCGAGGGCGACCAGCATTCGTTCGGCGAGATCCCCATCCGTCTCCTCGAAGGCGCGCGCCATGGCCGGCCACACGGTCTCGTTGCGCATCAGGTTGGCCTGCACCGCGTACCACCGGCCGACCTGATGACCGGCTGCGGGAATGTCCCGTGATCCCGTGTGCGCTGCGACGCGCCCCCGGGCATCGATCATCGCGACCTGGCGCACCTGGGAGTCGGCGTCCGCTCGCAGCAGGGCAGCGAGCGCCTCGGGCGCAGGCGTCCCGGTGCGCATGAGGTAGAGGCCGCGCGGTCCGTAGGAAGGATCGATGAACGACTGCGTGGCCACGGCACCGATGCCGGGCTCGGCCCACGGCACGACGCTGCCGACGGAGAACCAGTGCGACTGCACCGCAACGCCGATCTGACCGGTGGCGGGGTCCACGGCGACAATCGAGTACGTGTGGACCGGCCGTCCGGGGCTCGTGAGCGGTCCTTGCGCAAGCGCCGGGCTCGTGGCGCAGAAGGCCAAGACAAGTGCAAAACGCATCCTCTCGCTCCTCATGGGGTATATTATGGTCGTCAGGAGGGGTTCACTGGCCGTAACATGCTGTCATAAAAAGACTTGCCATGACTTCCATGAAGCTTGTTCTCGCCGCCGCACTGATTGTGACGTGGGCCACACCTCTCTTGGCCCAGAACAGGTCGCCCGACCTGACTGGGACCTGGGAAGCCGAATCGGCGGACGGGCCGGTCACGATCATCGTCCGGAGCGACTCCTCCGCCAGCTTCGGTGAGGAGATCATTCGCTGGCGGATCGGGGCCGACACGGTTTATCTGGCCATTGGCGGCGAATGGCTGGCGTACAACTTCGAGCTCAGCGGCCGCGTCCTCACCCTCTCCGGCGGCGATCTGGAAGAACCCATCGATCTCCAAAAACTTGGCCCACCCACCCCCCGACCGGAAGGCGTTCCGGTCCCGCCCGATCCTGGCACACCGCCTGCACTTGAGGGGTCTTCGAGCAGGTAGCAGCCGAAATTGTAGGGAAATCCGACACCTCGAGGAGGCCCTGCGTGGGCGAAGAGCGGAGTGCGCTCTCGCACGAGCTTGGCGGGTTCTTGATCGAGCTGGCGATCGCGCTCAACAAGCGTGCGATCTATCCGGACGGCCATCCTGCGCTCACCCCGACGGCTGGCCGGGTGCTGAACAAGATGGAGACGCTCCTTCTCGACCGCTCCGGCCTGGCCGTCGGGATTGCCCGGGATCGGCTCGTAATCGACGGCGTCGCGACCGATCCGAGCAATGCCGTCCTGCTCGAGCTAGCCACTCGGCTGCACCGTCACCAACTCGCCGCGGTGAGCTTTCACCGGGGAGTCACCGAGGCTGCACTCGACGGAGCCCTGCGAGCCCTGTCGGCGGACCCGGATCGAACGGGCGAACCGTTGGGGCTCGGCCCCAAGGAGCGCCGCACAGGCTGGACCGGCCTCAGGCTGTACCCGCTCGATTACGAGGCCCTCGAACTCCTCGGCGAAGGCGACCAAGACGGGCCCGCGAGCCCGGCCCAGATCGCCCAGCTCTGGATCGCGCTCGCGCGGGCCGTCCTGGAAGCCGATTCGGGGAGCCCGGAGCCCGAGCACTCCGACCCAAAGGCGCTCGCCCGCACCATTGCCACCCGGTCCGATGGTGCAGAATACGACGAGGTCATCGTCGATTACATGCTGAAGCTCGCCGCCGAGCTGCGGCACGGTGGGGAGCGCGAAGCGGTCGAGATCCGCCGGCGAGTATCGGAGTTGGTCGCGTCGCTGGAGCCGGGGGTGCTCGCGCGCCTGCTCGACACCGCGGGCGACGTGGCACGGCGGCGGGAGTTCCTACTCGATGCCTCGGAGGGGCTCGCCCTCGATGCCGTGATCGCTTTGGTGCGTGCCGCCGGTCAGGCACAGGAGCAGGAAATCTCGCACTCCCTGCTCCGACTGTTCGAGAAGCTCGCCGCCCACACCGACTCTGGTGATGCCGTCCGGCGACAACGCGCGGAGCCGGCACTGCGCGAGCAGATCGCGAAGCTGATCTCGGGCTGGAGTCTCGAGGATCCCACTCCCACACCCTATGCGAACGCCCTGGGGCGGATGGCAGCGTCAGGCAGCCTGTTCTCCGCGTCGGCCGATTCCCGCGCGGACATCGATCCCGTACAGATGGTTCAGCTGACCCTGGAGGTCGGTGTAGCGGGACCGGCACTCGAGACGGCGGCGGAGCGACTGGCAGAGAGTGGCCGAATCCCCGAGCTGTTGGACATGGCCGAGCAGGCTCCGGAGACTGCGGCGTCCACGTCTGTGTGGCAGCAGCTGCTGGGTCGGAATACGCTCGAACGGCTGCTTCAGGACACGCCGCTGGACGTCGAGAATCTGGACCGGATCCTGGACCGGGTGGGGATCGGTGCGGCAGAAGCCATGCTCGATGCGCTGGGTCTCTCCGAATCGGCTCAGACCCGGCGCGTGCTGCTCGCACGGTTGGCGCAGTTCGGCCCGCCTGTCGCTGCAATCGCCGCAGCGCGCCTGCGCGGGGCGCCGTGGTATCTGCAACGGAATATCCTGCGGCTGCTCGCCGACGTCGAGGTCGTGCCCGACGGGGTGGATCCTGAAGCATATGCGGAGGCGGAGGACCCGCGGGTCCGCGTCGAGGCCGTTCGCCTGATGCTGCGTCAGCCGAGCAGGCGCGGTCGTGCGATCTTGCTCGCGTTGGCGGATGGCGACACCAAGGTCCGGGAGATGGGATTGCTGGCGGCGTCCGAGGGATGCCCCCCCGCCGCCGTGCCCCACGTCGCCGAGCTGGCGGTGAACGGCGGAAGCGAGCGGTTGTCGGTGATTGCAGTCCGCGCCCTCGGGACAACGGAGAATCCAGTCGCCGCGGGTACGCTTCTTCAACTGGTGAGGCCTCGCAGGAACTGGCTCATTCGGAAGGTCCCCGCCAAGACTCGGACCTATCTGGAGGCGCTTCGCGCCCTGCGCCGCCACCGCGCGGATCCCGACGTCGCCGACGCGCTCGACGCAGCCGTGCGGTCGGGTGACCCCGACGTGGTTCGCGCCGCGACCGGTGAGGAGGCGATGGCATGAACGCGGCGGCCGCAGCCGAGTTCCTGCACGCCCTCGCCCGGACGCTCTCGGTGCTGGGACTGTATCCCGAGGGCCACGCCGCGCGGGAGCGGGTCCTGGGCGACGCATTCGAGAAGCTCCTTCGTGCCCTCGAGGGCACACCGCACGTGACCTTCGGCTTCCTCGGTTCCGAAGTGCTGTTTCAGGGACGGGCGCTGCGCGAGCTGCGTGACTGGGAGTGGGCGTCGCGGCTCCCCGAAGCGGGGATTCAACGCGTCGAATTCGACACGTCAGTGACCCAGGGGGAGTTAGAGCAGTTCATCGATGTCATTCTGATGCGGTTGGGCCAGCTGGCGCCGGGCACAGCCCAGGTCAGCCCCCTGCGTCCCGGCGCCATCCGCTGGGGGACCATCGGAGTGCGCGACGCCGATGCGGATGAAGAGGGGGACCTCGAGCGTGCCACCCTCGCCTTCGGCCTGATCGAAGAGGCGCAAGCGGTGCAGTGGATCCATGGCGAGATCGCGGACGGCACGCCCCTGCCGCTGCTGGAGGCCGAAGCGGTCGTGCGGTCGCTGGCCGTGGCCATGCACGGGGATCAGCAGGTGCTGCTCCCGCTGGCCCGGCTTCGGGAGTTCGACGAGTACACGACGACCCACTCGCTGAACGTGAGTGTGCTCGCGATGGCCCTCGCCGAGTGGATGGGCCTCGGGGACGGAGACATTCGGTCCATCGGTACCGCCGGCCTCTTGCACGATCTCGGCAAGGTACGTGTCCCGATCGAGGTCCTGACCAAGCCCGGCAAGCTGACGGCGGAGGAGCGTGCCGTCATGAATCGCCATCCCGTCGATGGCGCCGAGCTCATCCTCGGGTCCCGGCCCAATCTCGATCTCGCTGCGGTGGTCGCGTACGAGCACCACGTAATGCTGGACGGAGGCGGCTACCCCAACTTCACCTATCCGCGCGCCTGCCACTTCGTGAGCCGCCTCGTCCACGTGTGCGATGTGTACGACGCCCTGCACACAGACCGCCCGTACCGGGACGCCTGGCCACAGCCGAAGATCCTCGACTACCTGCGGGAGCGTTCCGGCGGCGAGTTCGACCGGCAGTTGGCGGACGCGTTCGTCATGATGATTCACGAGTGGGAGCCGAAGGAGATCGACGACTGGCGGCCGGGGCAGCGAGCGGACGAATCAGCCGAACAAGTCCAGGGCGAGCTGTCGTCGCCGCACGGGGAACGGCTCGAGCGGGCGGTGCTGGGAAGCGACGAGTAGCCGGCCCACGAACCCGCGGGCGCTCAAGGCAGCCGAGACGGCGTCGCGGGCCAACTCGGGATGGTTGCACCGCTCACTGAGGTGAGCGAGGACCACCGTCTGCAGCTCCTCATGGTACAGCTCCGCTGCAACCTGCCCGGCCTGCCAGTTGGAGAGGTGGCCGTTGGGGCCGGCAATCCGCGAGCGGACGCTGACGGGGTAGGGCCCGGTGCGCAGGAGCTGCTCGTCGTGGTTCGCTTCCAACAACACGCAGTCCGCCGCCCTGAGCAGCCGCAAGAGCTGGGGTGTAGACCGGCCGACATCGTACGCGATCCCCAGGCGGCCACCGCTGTCGTGGTCTGTGAGCAGCAGTGCCAGGGGTTCGGCGGCATCGTGACTGGTTTGGACGGTGCTGACACGCAGCGGGCCGATGTCCGTGGCGGCGCGACCGCCCAGTACGCGCGTGCTCGCTTCTGCCAGCTCCGGCTCGAGTGCGCGCAGGGTTCCAGCAGAGGCGAGGACGCGACACCCCGTGTCCGCCGCCACCGCCCCCGCCCCTCGGGCATGGTCGCCGTGCTCATGCGTGAGCAGGAGAGCAGTGAGGCCATCGAGCGTCGATCCGACCGAAGCGGCTCGGTCGGTCAGCGTCGCCAGCCCGAATCCGGCGTCGATCAGGACCGTCCCGCCCGCCGTTGCCACGAGGATGGCATTCCCCCGGCTCCCCGATCCGAGTACCGCGACGTTCATGAAACGGCGTGATCGTAGATGCGGGACAGCATCGCCCGAACCGCGTCGTCGAACTCGACCTTGCGGCGTGGCATCACCCGGGAGGCGATGTCCAGGAAGCCGTCCTTGCGCATGACGCCCTCGGCGCCCCAGGCGAACGGAGCGACGTACTTGGGCGGCCGCGCCCACCCGAACACGTTGGCACCGACCCCAACCATCGTGCCCGTGTCCAGCTGCGTCCCGATAGCTGTCTTCGCGTGATCCGCGAACAGGGTCCCGAGAAACATGCGGCCGGTCTCGTGCCGCGCTCCGCCGATCTCGAGGCGTACGCCACCGTAGGTGTTCTTGAGATTGGATGTGGTGGTCCCGGCGCCAAGGTTGACCCACCGCCCGACCACCGAATGACCGAGGAACCCCTCGTGCCCCTTGTTCGCGTACCCGAGAAACGAGCAGGAGACGATCTCGCCGCGGACCTTGCAACGGGGGCCGAACGCCGAGTCGACGATGGCGCCACCGAGCACCTCGGTTCCCGGCCCGACGTAGACCGGTCCCTCGAAGCGGGTGCCACTCTTCACGTAGGCGTGCTGCTCGATGACCACCGCTCCCTGCCGGACGTCGAACACGACACCGGGCTCCACGAGGGCGCCCAGCACGACGACGTCTGCCGGATCGCCGATGACGATGCTGCCATCGGGTAACTCGTCGCCGCCCTCGTGCGTGAAATCCGCTGTGTCGGCGACCAGGAAGTACTCCAGTGCGGTGACCACGTCGTAGGCGCCGTGCAGCCGAAGGCCGTCGATCGCGATCTCCTCCGTAGTCACGACGGTTGCGCCGGGAGTCCACTGGGCGCCGTCCGGCACCCACCAGCCAACCGGCTGGCCGTCGTTCATCAGCGTGGCCGGCGCGCGCGGCAACTCGGGCTTCACACCAGACGGCGCGAACGTGGAGAGTCCGATGACGGCCGGCCCGGTGATGTCGGCCGGGGGTGTGACCGGCGGCACACCGGCTTCCACAAAATCCAGCAGGTGCTCACCCGCGAAGATGCCACGGGCCTCTCCGGCCGCAATGGCCTCCCACCGTTCGCGCACCAGCCACGCACCCGCGCGCAGTTCGCTCACGGGGCGGCAACGCGCGAAGGGATGCCACTCGGCCGGCAGGTCGGCTTCGAGGAGATAGAGATCGGTCATGACGTGGGCGTGCGAAGTTCGGGAGTGAGGTGCTCTAACAGACGTTTGAGGTCGGCTGCCCGCTCCCGGGTCGTCACCAGCGTGATGCCATGGGCGCGCACGACGACGAGGTCGCGGACGCCGTCGGCCACGATGGGGCCATCCTCGGCCCAGAGGACGCAGTCCTCGGCATCATGAGCCACGGCATCTCCCACCGCCACGTTGCCATGCTCGTCGTGCCCGCGCGCCCGGTGCAGTGCACCCCAGGTACCGATGTCGTCCCAGTCGAACGCGCCCGGGACGACAGCGACCCGCTCACTGCGCTCGAAGTGGGAGACATCGACGGCCACCGGCGTCACGTGCGCGAAGAACCTCTCGACGTCACCAGCCTCGAGTGTGGCAACGTGTGGTGCCAGTTCCGGTGCATGCTGCGCGGCCTCTGCGAAGAATCGATCGGCGCGCCACGCGAACAGCCCGCTGTTCCACAGCGCGCCGGCCGCGATGAGGTCCTCCGCACCCTTCAGGTCGGGCTTCTCGGTGAACCGCCGGACCCGTCGGGCCAACCCTTCGAGCGGATCGCCGGGCTCGATGTATCCGTACCCGGTTTCCGGCCGGGTGGGCACCATGCCGACGGTCACCAGCACGTCGTGCCGTCGGGCAACATCGAGTGCCCGGGCGGCCGTCTCGCGGAACGCAGCTGCGTCGCCGACGAACCAGTCGGCGTGGAGCGAGAGCACGACGGCCTCCGCATCCGTGGATCGGGCGTGGGACGTTGCCCACGCGAGTGCCGGCGCGGTGGAGGCCGGACGCGGCTCACCGAGGACGTTCGCCGGCGGTAGCATGCTGAGCAGGCGCCGGGTCTCGTCCACGTGGCGACGGGAGGTCAGCACCAGCACGCGTTCGGGAGGGATGAGCCCTTCGAGCCGCCGCACGGATTGCACCAAGAGCGGCTCCTCCCCAGCAAGGGCGAGAAACTGTTTCGGACACTCGGGCGTCGACAGGGGCCAGAACCGCGTGCCCGATCCACCCGCGAGAACGGCCGCCCAGCTGCTCATGGGCGTGTACCTGACAGAACCCCGCACACGGCGCACCTCTCGTTCGCCGCGGCGGGAGGAGGCAGACGTGACGGAGGCTCAAAGCAGAGCCGCAATGGCCTCGCGGTGACGCCGCAGTTCGAACAGATGGTGGCCGACATTGGTGCCCGGCGCGAAGAGGACCGCCAACAGCGCTTCGTCGGTCAGCTCGGTGACCAGAGCCATGCCACGCGCATACTCCACGAGTCCCGTGCCGAAGCCACCCCGGTTCGCAGCGTCACCCAACTGCTCGCACGCGGCGACCAGACTCGGCACGAGCGCCGCGAGACCCTCCGTATCGAGGCCATCAACGATCGAGGAATCGATGGGAAGACCATCGCGTCCGAGGAGAATGACGGCCTCGACTCCCTCGCGCTCGCCGAAGGCGTGCACTACGTCACGGATGGTCGGCATGGGCGCCAAGCTAGGAGCGGGTTGGACGGAAGTCAAGCAACGCAAGCCGGGTTGACCGGCTCTCAGAGGAACGGTAGTGTTCGGCGGATTCCAATGCCTCGTATATCCTTATCTCTGCTTTGGTTGGCGCTCGGCGCGGGCGCCGCCGCGGGATGCGGCGACACCGCGCTCCCGCCCGCGACCATCGAGAACACCATCGACACGGTGCACCTGTGGGCACTCAACGGCACCGACGTCGGGACGCCCTCCGCGTTGGACCTCCTGGCTGGCATTCCCGTGCGTCCCGAGCTGGGGGATGTTTTCGACGTCGGCTTCGACATCGAGCCCGACGGTACCGCCGTCCTGATACCCGCGCGACAGTTGGGCGGAAGCGAGACGCCGGGCATTCAGGTGATGACGACCTCCTTCGACATGGTCACCCGCGCCCCTCTAGAGGACTACGTCACCGACTCCAGCACGACGATCGCGCAGGGCACGGTGCTCACTGCACGATCGCGCTCGAGCTCGGTGCAGTGCGCGGTGACCGTGGGCTCGCTGCCCCGATACGCCAAGCTCGAGATTCTCGAGCTCGACGCCACGGATCGCACGGTCACGCTCCAGATTCTGGCCAACCTGAACTGCGGCTATCGTGACCTCGAAGAGGGGATCCCGGTCAACTGAGCCGTGATCGATCGCCGTCTCGTCCGCGAATCACCGGACGCCGTCCGGAAGGCGCTGGAGCGCCGCTCGGCGTCGTACGGGCCGGTCGTGGACGTTCTGCTGCAGCTCGATGAGAAGCGCCGCATACTGCTCCAGCAGACCGAGACCCTGAAGGCGGAGCGCAACCGCGCTTCCGAGGAGGTCGCGCGACGCAAGCGGGAGCAGCAGGACGCGTCCGCGCTGATTGCTGAGCTGAAAGGCGTCAGCGAGGCGATCAAGAAGCTCGACGACGAGGTTCGGGGCGTGGAAGACGAGCTCGAGGCGCACCTCCTCAGGCTGCCGAACCTGCCGGCCGCGGACGTGCCCGAAGGGGACGAGGACGCCAACATCGTGCTCAGGAGCTGGGGCGAGCCGCCGTCACTCTCCTTTGCACCCAGGCCCCACTGGGAGCTCGGCGAGACGCTCGGTATCCTCGATCTTCCTCGTGGTGCCAAGGTCTCCGGCAGCGGATTCCCCGTCTTCACGGGCGATGGCGCACGGCTGATCCGATCGCTCGTGAGCTTCATGATCGACGTGCACACCGAGGAGCACGACTACGTCGAGATCGCGCCGCCATACCTCGTCACGGCAGAGACCGCCCGCGGAACGGGGCAGCTCCCCACACTCGCGGAGGACATGTACTGCACCAGCGACGGTCTGTACCTCATCCCCACTGCGGAAGTCCCCGTGACCAATCTCCACGCGGGGGAGATCCTCCGGGCCGACCAGTTGCCGCGAGGCTACGTGGCCTACACCCCGTGTTTTCGGCGCGAGGCGGGCGCGGCCGGAAAGGACACGCGAGGCCTGATCCGGGTGCACCAGTTCGACAAGGTGGAGCTGGTGCGCTTCTCCCCGCCGGAGCGATCGCCGGCGGAGCACGAGCTGATGCTGGGACACGCCGAGGCGATCCTCCAGCGTCTGGGGATTCCCTATCGCGTCGTGCTGCTGGCCACAGGGGATTTGGGATTCGCCAGTGCGAAGACCTATGACCTCGAGGTCTGGGCGGCCGGTGTGGGGGCGTGGCTGGAGGCATCGAGCGCGAGCACGTTCACGGATTTTCAGGCACGCCGGGCAAACATCCGGTACCGGCCGCGCCCGGACGCCAAGCCAGACTACGTACACACATTGAATGCCTCAGGAGTCGCACTGCCGCGGACCCTAATCGCACTGCTGGAGAACAACCAGGAGGCCGACGGCAGCGTGCGGATCCCAGAGGCCCTCGTCCCGCATTTCGGCAGGGAGCGCTTGACGCCACGTGCGACTGCGTAGGCTGGTCGGGCATCTCCGGAGCTTCGGCCCGGCGATTGCCCTCACCTTGATCGTGCTGTTCACCGGGGTCTCCGCCTGGCAATGGTGGGTGGTGGCCGGGCATCTCCGCGAGCAGGCTCGGGAGACCTCGAGGCTGTATGGGCGGGTGACCGCCGCACTTGCCGATCCCTCTCCGGATGCGGGCCCGGCCGCCCTGCTGTCGATCATGCCGGACATCACGGCGTCCGGAATCCCTCTGGTGATCACCGATGGTGACGACCGCGTCAGCGTGGCCGCGAATCTCCCGTTCGCAGCGGACAGCCTGAGCGATCCTGCCGTGCGGGAGTACGTCGTGGAGCTCGACGAGCGCCAGATCCCGATCGCCGTTCCCGGGGTGGGCACGCTGCACCACGGCTCTCTGCCGGTGGCGCAGCTCCTCACCCGTCTTGCCGTGTTCCAGGCAGGCGTGCTGCTCGCGGCCATTCTCGCCAGCGTCTGGGCCTACCGGATCGCCGTGAACCGCGATCGGGATCGGCTCTGGGTGGCGATGGCGCGTGAGTCCGCGCACCAGCTCGGCACGCCTCTCATGAGTGCGGAGGCGTGGGTGGAACGACTCGCGGAAGGCACGTCCGAGCCAGGAGACGTCGCGGAGCACCTGCGCGCCGATCTCGACCGCCTCGATCGCGTGGCGCGCCGGTTCGAGCGCATCGGGCGGCCGATACGGCGCGACCGCGTCCCGCTCGGGGCGATCGCCGAGCGGGTGGCTTCCTATTTCCGGCCGCGTCTGCCCAAGCACGCCAACGCGATCACGCTCCACGTCGATGCGCCGACGGCCGGTCCGCACGTGCGCGGCGATGCCGTCCTGATCGAATGGGCACTCGAGTCGCTCGTGCGCAACTCCCTGGACGCCTTGAGCGGTCGCGGTGGCGAGATTCACATCGCCGTCGAGAAGTCGGAGGACATGGCCGTGCTCCGCGTGCTCGACGACGGACCGGGAATCCCGCCTGAGGTGCGCAACACGCTCTTCGAGCCCGGTATCTCCACGAAGACGGGGGGCTGGGGCATCGGACTCGCGCTCGCGCGACGGATCGTCGAAGAGGTACACGGCGGCCGGCTGCATCTGGAGCCGAATCCGAAAGGTGCCGTCTTCGTCGCCGAGCTCCCGCGCATCGAGGAGCGGACCGGCGGTGGCTGAGCTGAAGCTCAACGCGGCTCAGCGGGAAGCCGTCCAACACCCCAGCCTCCCGATGCTCGTCCTCGCCGGCGCGGGATCCGGCAAGACGCGCGTGCTAACGGCCCGGATCGCTTACCTCGTGCAGCATCGGGGGCTGCGACCCGACCGCATTCTCGCCGTGACGTTCACGAACCGGGCGGCGAAGGAGATGCAGCGTCGCGTGGCGGCGCTGCTCGGGCGCGATCCGGTCGGCCTGTGGATTGGGACGTTCCACTCACTGTGCGCCAGGCTTCTCCGACGCGAGGCGCATCACATCGGGTTCACGCCGCACTACAGCATCTACGACGAGGACGATCGCCTGGCGCTGATCAAGCGGCTGCTCGAAAAGGCCGAGTACTCGCCCAAGACGTTTCCACCGCGCCTCCTGCAGTCGATTGTCTCTGCCGCCAAGAACAGGCTGGTGACCCCGGAAGAGCTGGGTGCGCAGGCGGAGGACCGCGTGACGCGGGTGGCCGCCGAGATCTACCACGACATGGGTGCCGCCCTAGTCCGCGCCAACGCGATGGACTTCGACGATCTGCTGATCCACCCACTGACGCTCTTCCAGGAGCACCCCGACCGGCTGCGATTCTATCAGCACCGCTTCGATGCCGTGCTCGTGGACGAGTTCCAGGACACCAATCGCGCGCAGTACCTGCTGGTGCGGTGCCTCGGCGAAGCGCATCGCAACATCTGTGCGGTGGGGGACGACGATCAGTCCATCTACAGCTGGCGCGGTGCGGACGTCCGCAACATGCTGGACTTCCAGCGCGATTTCCCCGACGCCGCGATCGTGCGGCTCGAGGAGAACTACCGCTCGACCCAGGTGATCCTGGACGCAGCGAACGGGGTCATCGCCGAAAACGCCGAGCGCCTCGGGAAGACCCTGTACACCTCGCGGCTCGGAGGCACCCCCGTTGCGGTGGTCGCATCGGCCGACGAACGCGACGAGGCAGAATGGGTGGCGCGGGAGCTGCGCAGCCTGGCGATCGAAGGGGCACACGACTATCCCGAGATGGCCGTTCTGTATCGGACCAACGCCCAGTCGCGCGCGTTCGAGGACGCCTTTCGCCGTTCGGCGATCCCATACCGCGTCGTCGGCGCCGTCGGCTTCTATGCCCGCCGGGAGGTGCGCGACCTACTCGCCTACCTCCGCCTCGTCGCAAACCCGGCCGACGACTCGGCCCTGCTGCGGGCGATTCAGGTGCCGCGCCGCGGCATCGGCATGGCGAGCCTGCGCACGCTGCAGGATGCGGCAGCGCGCTGGGAGCGTGCTCTGCTCGACACCGCCGGCATCGCGAGCCGTATCCCCGAACTCCGTCCGCTGGCCAAGCGCGGTCTTGAGGAGTTCGCACACATGATCGCCGGGCTCCGTGACGAAGCCACCACGGCCTCTCCGGCGACCCTGCTCGAACGAATCATCGAGCTCATCGATTACGAGACGCATCTCCGTGATGAGGGGCACGTCGGGATCGAGCGGATGGAGAATGTGAGGGAGTTGATCGCGGCCGCTGCCGAGTGGTCCGAAGAGGTGTCTCCGGAAGCGACGGACGACGAGACAGCGGCGGCCACGCCGGTGGAGCGCTTCCTGCAGACCGCGGCGCTCACGACCTCGGACGAGGTGACCTCGGGCGATGCGGCGGGAGTCACGCTCATGACCGTGCATACGGCCAAGGGCCTCGAGTGGCCGGTCGTCGTGGTCGGAGGACTGGAAGACGGTCTCTTCCCGCTCAGCCGGGCGCTCGAGACGCCGGAAGGGCTCGAGGAGGAACGTCGGCTCGCATACGTCGCAATGACGCGCGCACAGGATCGCGCGTACCTGACGTGGGCCCGGGCCCGGCGGCGCGGCGGGCAACTCATGCCTGGGAGCCCGTCGCGGTTTCTGGACGCGATTCCCCCGGGCGTGGTCGAGGAACGGCGCACCAGCGGGGTGTTCGGCGGCGAGTGGTTGCAGCGGGAGCGCCCCGCTCGGTCGGTGTGGCGCGAGGAGGCGTGGGACGAGGGAGCAGACGCTCCCGAGCTGGAATCGCAGGACCAGCCCCGCTACATCAAGGGCGAGCGGGTGCACCACCGGAAGTTCGGGTCCGGTACGATTCAGTCGATCGCCGGCCGCGGGCGCGAGTTGAAAGTGGTCGTGCGGTTCGACGATTCCGAGATCGGCCCCCGGCACCTGCTGGTCGCCTACGCCGGCCTGCAGCGGGCGCTGGAGTGATCCTGAATGTGCCCGAGCTAGACCACCTCGGCAGGTAGGGGATCCCCGGTGCCGTTCCCCCTTCCGTCGCCCGTGTCGATCCACGGCCGGTCGTGCACGGATTCCTCCCAGTAGGGGTGCGAATGACTGGGCAGGCCAAAGTGCTTGCCGGCGATGGCGGACAGCCGCATCGGGTCGCCTGGTAGGCGGTTGCGCATGACGTCCACCCGCATGCGCTTCGCCAGGCCAAGCGACGCCTCCCCGGAGGGATCCAGCCGCCTCGCCAGGCTCTCCTCCCGTTGATTCAACACCTCGACGATCATCTCGTACGCCATCGCCATGTGACGCTCGACCATCGCGTCGCTAATGTCCCAGCGGCTCTTGTCGGCCATGATCCGGAACGCGCGCTGCCAGCTCTGCGTCTCGGTGAGCCCCACCATGCCACGGAACAGCCGTCGGCTGGTGCGCACGGAAAAGATGGTGGGAGCGAGGATGCGGTCGAGTAGGGTGTCCGCCCCAGTGTGGTCCATTCTGATCACGTCCATCGCCGTACGGGAATACGACTCGCCGATGTGCGTCTCGAAGCGGCTCTCCCAGTAGGAATGGCCGAGCGCGATGGTAGTGGACGTCACCACGAGCTGCCGGGGGACGTAATAGTTGTGCGCGATCGAATCGGCCGCGAGGTGGGCGAGATATCCGAGACCGAAACTACGCAGCGCGTCGCTCTCGGCGCGGTCGTGGATCTCTTGACCGACGTGCCACGCATGGCAGTGGCGGCCGACGGGGGCGTACTTCTTCGCGATCGACGTGTCGGCCGCGATGTTCCCGTACAGGAAGTCGTAGGGATATGCCCGGAGCAGGTCGGCCACGTGCACCGCGACCTGGCCCAGGTTGGCGAGCACCGACTCGCCGAGAAAGATGTGCGTGCCGGGAGTCCAGGCCGCGGCGGTGTCCGGAGTCAGCAGTAGGAGAACGACGACGGCGCCGACAATGGCCGCCCAGCGAGCCGATGGCACCCCTAGCGGCCGCGTCCTAGGAAGGTCCGCTTCATCGTTCGCAGGACTGAGGCTCCTCGCCTCGTCGTCCGAAGGGCAGCCGCGATGTCGAGCGCCGTCTCCTCCACCTCGACCTGCACGACGTCGATAAGGGCGTCCAGGTCCTGCAGGCGCTCCTCCGTCTTGTGCATCAAGCGGTCCACCCGCTCGCGCACCTCCTTCGACGAGTGCATGATGTCTTCGGTCTCCCGCCGCACCGACTGGAAGACGTGCTGTGCATCGTCGACCAGACGCCTGGCCGAATCCAACGTCGGCCGCGCGTCCCGCTCCAACAGCATCGCGACGCGCTCGAAGGTCTGCTTGAGGGACCGGAACTGGTACAGGACCAGGACCAACCCGACCCCAGCTACGAGGACCGCGAGTGCGATGATCGCCGTCGATATGGCCGTGACCTGCGCCGCCCAACCCATGAGCGCCTCCTCAGTCGAATCGGGAGTCGAAATACTGACCAGTCGGTCAGTATTTGCAGCCTCGCAGCCTACAAGCTAACGCAAACCGCCTCGAAATACCGGACCCCGGAGGTTTCCTGGCATCCCCGGGTCATCAGTGGCGGTCGGTCGGTGGCACCAGGCCGGAGACCCGCTGAACGGGTACCGTGAACACGATCCCGGCTCCCGGCTCCTCGATTCCACCGCACGCCTCTGAGATCAACTGTATGGCGGCTTCCACTTGGGCCGGATCGTCCATCACCGAGAAGATCGTGGCGCTGGTCGGGCCGGTCTTGGCCAGCAGGGACTGGAGGCCCGCCATGACGGGGAGGGCGTCCCCCACATGGTGTGCCATTCCCTCGCTATTGATGATCGTCGCGCCCCGTACGCCCAGCTCGAGAAACCCGGACAGAATCCGGCCGAGGTGCCTCTCGCGATTGACGACGCAGACGAGTAGTTCCATGACGCGCCAGTTGGGTGAGGGGGCGAGTCTGATAATCCGCGCCCTTCGGAGGCGTGTCAAGCGAGACTGCTTGCGCCGAGTATCCGCCGGTCGTATGGTTGCCGCACCATGGCAGAATGCTTCCGCGTCACCGGGGGGATCGCACTCGAAGGCCGGGTCCGACCAGCCGGCAACAAGAACGCCGCCCTGCCGATGCTCGCAGCGACGCTCGCCGCAAACGGTCCCAGCGAGGTCGGAAACGTCCCTCGGATCCGGGATGTCGAGGCGCTGCTCGCCCTGGGAGCCAGCCTCGGCGCCGATGTACAGTGGACTGACGAGCACACGGTGCGGATCGACCCGTCGAGCATGCAGTCCCGTCCCCTCGACGCGGAGTTGTGCTCCAACATCCGAGCGTCGATCCTACTCGCCGGTCCGCTACTCGCGCGGTTCGGATCGGTGACGCTTCCGCCCCCGGGGGGAGACGTGATCGGAAGGCGCCGGCTCGATACCCACGTGCTCGCGTTCGAGCAACTCGGTGTGGAGGTCGACATCGGGGCGGAGTACCACATGGCCACACGGCACCTCCGCGGCGCCGACATCTTCCTCGACGAACCCAGCGTCACCGCCACCGAGAACGCGCTCATGGCGGCGGCCGCCGCCGACGGCAGGACGGTCCTGCGGAATGCGGCCAGCGAACCACACGTTCAGGATCTCGCACGCAGCCTCGTGGCGATGGGAGCACACATCGAGGGGATCGGCACGAACATCCTCACGGTCGAGGGCACGCGAGACCTTACCGGGGCACGTCTGGACGTCGGACCCGATCACGTCGAGATCGGCAGCTTCATTGGACTGGCAGCGGTCACCAACGGAGACGTCGTGATCGAGGGCGTCCGACCGGACGATCTCCGCAGCATTCTGCTCACCTTCGAGCGCCTCGGCGTGCACCCGCGGATCGACGGCACCGATCTCGTGATCGACCCCCATCAGGAGCGTCGCGTCCGTCCGGATCTCGGCGGACACGTGCCGAAGATCGAGGACGGACCATGGCCCGCATTTCCGGCCGACCTCACATCGATCGCCGTGGTCATGGCAACGCAGTGCGACGGCATGGTGCTCATCTTCGAGAAGATGTTCGAGTCCCGCCTGTTCTTCGTCGACAAGCTCGTGGGGCTGGGTGCGCGCCTGCTGCTCTGCGACCCGCACCGAGTGATCGTGGCCGGACCGTCTCGACTGCAGGGAGGAACGGTCGAGAGTCCGGACATTCGGGCCGGCATGGCGATGCTGCTGGCGGCCCTCGCTGCGGAAGGGCAGAGCACGATCCACAACATCGGGCAGATCGATCGGGGCTACGAGCGGATCGACGAGCGTCTCCGGCAGCTCGGTGCCCAGATCGAGCGCGTTCCGGTGCAGCCGACACGTTGAACCGCGTGGCAGTGAGCGAAGTCGAGGAACGCCCGGTCACCACCGGAGCCATCCCGCGGTACGAACTCTCGCAGTGGCGCAGCGAGTTTGGGCTGGTTGCGGGCATCACGGCCGCCCACGACGGAGCAGCGTTCGGGCTCGCCACGAATCGACCCCTCCAAGAGACGCTGCAGTCGTGGAGGGCCCTGATGGCGGCGGTCGGCATTCCCGCGGCGGTGGTATCCCGTCAGGTGCATGGGGCGGCGGTTGCCCAGTACGGTGAGCCGTTTCCCTCGGGGCTCCTGATTCGGGACGGATTCGATGGGCATGCGACCCGGACTGGGGGCGTCCTGCTGGCGATCACGGTCGCCGACTGCGTGCCGGTCTTCCTCGCGGAGCCCACCTCAGGGGCTCTCTGCCTGCTGCATGCAGGGTGGCGCGGCGTTGCCGCCGGCATCCTGAAGGCCGGCATCCGCGCCCTGGTCGGCGTCGATGCTCCTGCGACGAGCAACATCGTAATGCACTGTGGTGTAGCCATTTGCGGCTCGTGTTATCAAGTGGGACCTGAGGTCGTTGAGGCCGTGTGGGGGACGAGGCCGCCGGGTCCGCAGCAGCTCGATCTCCGTGGGGCGCTCGTCGAACAGGCTCTCCGCCTGGGGGTCGGCCGGGTGTCCGTGAGCCCCCTGTGCACCGTCCACAGTGAGCAGAGATTCTCGAGTCACCGCGGCGAGGGAGGCCAGCCGGGACGGATGGCCGCGTTCCTGGGGCGACCACGCGCTTGAACTGCGATCCGTGAGTGGCTAAATTGAAAGCACGTGTGGTGCGGGCGCAGTCGGCCCGCGCTTTTTTTTGACGTGTGTTCATGGACGACACCCTGGAGCCATTGGTCGCAGAGGTCCGGGCCCGCGTAGCCGCGCAGGGCTACGAGCTCGTCGACGTGCAGAAGCGCGGCGCAGGCAGTCGGATGCGTCTGCAAGTCAGGATCGACCGGCCGGATTCGAGTCCCGGTCACGGCATCACCATCGAGGAGTGTGCAGCGGTGAGCCGGGTACTGGAGGAATGGCTCGACGCCGAGCAGGCGCTGGGGCCTCGCTACGTGCTGGAGGTGTCGTCGCCCGGGATCGAGCGCCCGCTCCGGTGGCGTGATCACTGGGAGCGATTTCGGGGATCCGATGTGAACGTGCGGATCCGGGGACGCGGCCGCCGCCGGGCGACCATCAGGGAGGTGGTGGCCGAGCGGAATGCGGTGGTCCTCGGGTTTGCCGAAGGTGCGACTGAAGAAGTTCCGCTCGAGCAGGTGCAGGATGCGACGCTCGTGGTCGATTGGAACGCTGTCGAGCGTCAGGCGCGGAACGAACGAAAGACTGAGTAGAGCGAAGGAGTCCGCATGACGAGTCCTGCCGAAGTGCTGAAGGCGCTTCGGGAATTAGCCGACGTGAAGCAGTTGGATCGGAGCGAGCTGACCGATCTGTTGCGTGACGGAATCCAGGCCGCTCTCGTGAAGCGGTACGGGGCAAGCGTCCGGTCCGAGATCGAGATCGACGACCAGAAGGGAACGATCCGTACGATCGTGCTGAAGAATGTGGTGGAAGAAGTCGAGGACGCGTCCTACCAGATCGGTCTCGAAGAGGCGCGCTGGGAGGATCCCGATTTCCAGGTTGGGGACGTGCTCGAAGAGGAGGTGCCGTTCGCGGCCTTCGGGCGGCTCGCCGTGCAGGCCGCGAAGCAGCGCATCATCCAGCGGGTCCGGGAAGGTGAGCGGAGCCGCATCCGGGACGAGTTCGGCCACCGGGTCGGCGATCTCATCTCCGGTGAGGTGCAGCAGATCGAGCGGGGACGGCTGGTCATCATGCTCAACCGGTTCCGCGAGGCGGAGGCACTGATTCCGTACCGGGAGCAGAACCCGCGCGAGCACTTTCACCAGGGTGACGCGATGCGGGCCGTGCTGAAGCGGCTCGAGGAGACCCCCAAAGGCCCGCGGCTGATTCTGTCGCGGGCGGATCCGCTGTTCGTGGTGGCGCTGTTCAAGCTCGAGGTCCCCGAGATCCAACAGGGGATCGTCGAAATCCGGGCGTCCGCACGGGAAGTGGGGAGCCGCACCAAGGTCGCCGTGACCAGCCGGGACGACGCCATCGATCCGGTCGGGGCCTGCGTGGGCATGAAGGGCAGCCGCGTGCAGGCCGTCGTGAACGAACTTGGCGGTGAGCGGATCGATATCGTGCCATGGTCACCCGATCCCGAGCGGTTCGCCAGGCTGGCGCTTGCCCCTGCGCGCGTGTCGCGTGTGTTTTCCGATCCGGACACCAAGACCATTCAGGCCATCGTCGACGAGGATCAGTTGTCGCTGGCCATCGGCCGCGCGGGTCAGAATGTTCGACTGGCATCCGAGCTCACGGGCTGGAAGATCGACCTCTATTCCAGCCGCGAGTGGCTCGAGCGCGGTGGGGAGGGGCCGCTGTTCGCGCCCCTGCAGCCGGAGGACGATTTGGTGGCGGACGTGATGCTGAACGAGCTGAAGGGGATGCCGGCCGATCTCGTGCAGACACTCGAAGCGGTCGGAATGCGAACACTGCGGGACGTGCTGGATCTTGAGCACGATGATGTCGTCAAGATCGAGGGAATCACGCAGGAGCAGGCGGATTTCCTGATGGCGTTCCTGAGCGAGCTGACCGAGGAGAACGCCGAGACGGAGCAGTCGGACGAGGAGGCGACGCCTGAGGCATCGCCCAAGGCATGATCCCGGAGGCACGGCTTGGCCTGTTGGGGCTCGGCATGCGGGCGGGGCAGGTGGTCGTGGGTACGAACGGCGTGCGGGCCGCGTTACAGCGCGGAGAGATCGCTGCGGTGATCGTCGCTGACGACTGCAGCCCCCGCACGGAGGACAAGGTGGTCAGACTCGCTCTGGCCAGCAGCGTGCCCGTACTGGTTGGGCCGGCGGCGCGGGCACTGGGCAGCCGCCTTGGACGATCACCGATCCAGGCGGTGGGTGTACGCGATGCGCAGCTCGCGGCCGGCTTGACCGCTGCAGGTGAGCCGGCGGACTCGAGGAGGACGTAGTGGGCAAGACGCGGATCCACGATCTCGCGGCAGAGTTCGGTATCGAGAGTGGGCGGCTGATCCAGCTGCTTGCCGAAATGAACATCCACGTGCGCAGCCACCTGTCCGGTCTGGACGAAGGGCAGGTCGCACGTGTCCGGACGCGATGGGAGCGCGAAAAGCGCAAGGAGACGGAGCCACCCGCTCAGGCAAAGCGGTCCCGGCGGCGCAAGAAGGCAGCGGTCACCGAGGAGCCGGAGGTGCAAGCCGCACCACGGCCCGCCCGGCGCCGACGCCCCGCCGCGGAAGTCGCTCAGCGCGAGGCCGAGATCGAGGCCCAACGTGCAGCCGACGAGGCGGCCGCCGAGGAGTTGGTGGAGGCGGAGGACCAGCCGGTCCAGAAGCCATCGCTGGAGGAACGGGCGGCGCAGCTGTTCCGGGAAGTGGAGGCCGAAGCCGAAGAGGCACCCGCGGCATCCGCCGCGACCGTGGAACCACCCGACGTGGCAGAGGTCGTGGCCCAAGAGCTCGCGGAAGCGGAGGCAGCCGCTGTGGAGGCAGGGGCGGAGGCGGAGGAGCCGCCGGAAGTCCCATCACCCAAGCCGGTGCGTCCCGCGCGGGTCGAGCGAGTCGCTCCGCCGCCGCGCCCCCGTGCGGCGCCGGCAGGGCCGCGCCCCATCGCGTCGGCCGCGCCCGGCGAGGCGACCGAGGAACGGCGGCGCGACAAGAAGCGGCGTCGCAAGAGCCGCCGTTCCTCGGTGGACAAAGAAGCCGTCCAGGCGAACATCAGTCGCACGCTGGCGAGTATCAAGGGGCCGGGACCGCGAAAATCCCAGCGGCGGCGCGGCGACGAGCCCTCGGCGCGAGAGCGCGCCGAAATCCAGCGTGAGGAGGAGCGGGAGCGCGAGAAGACGCTGGTGCGGGTCAACGAGTTCATCACCGTCTCCGAGCTGTCCGCCGCGCTCAGCGTTTCCCCAACCGATATCGTGACCTTCTGCTTCAAGGAGCTCGGGATGATGGTCACGGTGAACCAGCGGCTGGATTTTGATCAGATCGACCTGATCGCGGGCGCGTTCGGCTTCAAGGCCGAGCGGGAGGAGGAGTACGTTCCAACCGAGAGCCTCGTGGAGCAGGAAGAGGATCAACCGGAGGATCTCGAGAGCCGCGCGCCGGTAGTGACGGTGATGGGCCACGTCGATCACGGCAAGACGTCGCTCCTCGACCATATCCGCAAGGCCAACGTGATTGCCGGCGAGTCGGGCGGCATCACGCAGCACATCGGCGCGTATCACGTGGCGGTGCCCGCGGGCCGGCTGACCTTCCTCGATACGCCGGGGCACGAGGCGTTCACCGCCATGCGGGCGCGGGGCGCGCAGGTGACCGATATCGTCGTGCTTGTCGTGGCCGCCGACGACCAGGTGATGCCGCAGACGATCGAGGCGATCAGTCACGCCAAGAATGCAGGCGTCCCGATGGTCGTGGCCATCAACAAGACCGACCTGCCCTCCGCCAATGTCGAGAAGGTCAAGCAGGACCTGCTCAACCACGGCGTCGTCGTCGAGGAGTACGGTGGGGACACGATGGCCCAGCCCATCTCGGCCAAGTCCGGGCAGGGCGTCAAGGACCTACTCGAGAAGATTCTGCTGCAAGCCGAGATGCTCGACAAGAAGGCGAATCCCAATCGGCACGCGGCCGGGACCGTCGTCGAGAGCGCGCTCGATCCGGGCAAGGGGCCCGTCGCCACGGTGCTGGTGCAGAACGGCACACTGAAGGTCAGTGACGACTTCATCTGCGGGAGCCTCGCCGGGCGCGTACGCGCCCTGTTCGATGAGCGCGGCCAGCGCGTCAAGGCGGCCGGGCCGTCGATCCCGGTGCAGGTGCTTGGGTTCGACGGCGTCCCCCAGGCAGGGGACTCGTTCACGGTGCTGACCGAATCCGCCGATGCGCGTGGGATCGCGCAACAGCGACAGCGCCTCGATCGCGAGGCGTCGCACCGGCGATCGCAGCGAGGCATGTCACTCGAGGACATCGCGCACCGGATCGAAGAGGGCGAGATCCGGGCCCTCAACATCATCATCAAGGCCGATCAGGGCGGCCCGGCGGAAGCCTTGGCCGACGCGTTTGCGGAGCTCTCCACCGTGGAGGTCCGGGTCGACGTGGTGCACCGCGGCGTCGGCGCGATCACGGAGAGCGACATCCTGCTCGCCAAGGCCTCGGAGGCGTTCGTCGTGGGCTTCCACGTCCGGCCCGATGCCAACGCGCGTGCGGTCGCGGAGCGTGAGAAGGTCGACATCCGCACCTACCGCGTGATCTACGAGGCGGTCGAGGACGTGCGCAACGCCCTCGAGGGCATGCTCGCACCCGAACAGAAGGAGGTCGTGCTCGGCGAGGCCGAGGTACGGGAGACGTTCAAGATCTCGGGCGTCGGCACGATCGCGGGGTGCTACGTGCGGCACGGCCTGATCCGGCGCAATGCGAGCATCCGCGTGGTCCGGGACGCCGTCGAGGTGTACCACGGAGGCGTCGGCAGCCTGAAGCGCTTCAAGGACGACGTCCGCGAAGTGCGCGAAGGCCTCGAATGCGGCATCGGCATCGAGAACTTCAACGACGTGAAGATCGGCGACGTGCTGGAGTCCTACGTCGTCGAGGAGGTTGCGCGCTCCCTCGAGTCGTCGGGCGCCGGCCGCGAGAGCTGAGGCCGGCGGGTGGTCATCGGCGTCGCCACTTGGGAGCTGCACGTGAGCGGCTGTCAGTCGCTCAAGGACAAGCGGCGCATCCTCAAGAGCCTCAAGGACCGCCTGCACCGGCGGTTCAACGTGTCAGTCGCCGAGACGGATCACCACGAGCTGTGGCAGCGGACCGAGCTGACGGTGGGCGTGGTCGCACGCGACCGGCGCCACGCCGAGGAGGTCCTGGCATCCGCCGATCGCTTCGTGTCGGTCAACGGAGTCGTCCGCATCATCGATTCGACCACGAGCTACCTGTGACACCGATCGGAAAGCACCGCCCTGAACGGGTGGCCGCCCTCGTGCAGGCAACCATCGCCGAGGTGCTCGCCACTCGGATCAAGGACCCGCGCGTCGGGTTCGTGACGGTGACGGGTGTGGACGTCTCGCGGGATTGCACCCACGCGCACGTCCGGGTGAGTGCCCTGGGCCCGGACGAGGAGAAGCAGCGGGCCATGGAGGGCCTGGCGAGTGCCAAGGGCTTCCTCCGCACGCAGCTCGCGCGCACCCTCCGACTCCGCGTGGCCCCGGAGATACACTTTGTCCTGGACCGCGGCGTCGAGCACGCACAGCGCATCAATCAGCTGCTCGAGCGGCTCGCCGAGGAGCGCGACTCTGAGTGACGGACTGCTCCTCATCGACAAGCCGTCGGGACCGACGTCGCACGACGTGATCGACGCGGTGCGCCGGACCCTCGGGGTGCGACGGGTCGGTCACACGGGCACGCTGGACCCGTTCGCATCGGGTCTCCTCCTGGTACTGACCGGCCGGGCCACGAGGCTGGCGCAGTTCCTCGTCGGGCTCCCCAAGCACTACACGGGCACGATTCGCCTCGGCGCCGTGACCGACACCGACGATCGCACCGGTGCGGTGCTGGCGCGGGACGACGGCGCCATGACGGTGCCCGATCAGCGCATCCGGCAGGTCATGGAGGGCCTCTCCGGGCGGCAACGGCAGCGGCCTCCCGCGTACTCGGCAAAGAAGACCTCCGGCCGACGTGCCTACCGACTGGCGCGACACGGCGAGGCGGTCGAGCTGCCGCCGAGCGACGTGGACGTCCGGCGCTTCGAGGTAGTGGACCGGGCCGACACGGCAGTGCACTTCGTCGCGGAGGTGAGTAGCGGAACGTACCTTCGTGCGCTCGCGCGCGACCTGGGGGAGCGTCTGGGCTGCGGAGCGCACCTGGAGGACCTGCGACGCACCCGGGTGGGTCACTTCGACGTCGCGGAGGCGGTACCGCTCGCCCAGCTCGGGCAGGTGACCAAGGTACGCCCACCGCTGGAGGCGGTACCACACCTCGAGCGGCGCGTGCTGACCGACGACGAGCGGCAGGCGGTGACGCACGGCCGCGCGATCCCTTCCGGTGACGTCGAAGCCTCACCGGTCTCGCTGGTGAGCCGGGACCAGCTAGTGGCCATCGCCGAGCGCGCTGGCGATGCGCTGAAGCCACGCGTGGTGCTCACCGATGCCTGAGTACACGGCGCTGCCCAGGGACGGCCGCGGCACGACGGTGACCGTCGGAACCTTCGATGGGGTCCACCTGGGCCACCGGCGTGTGCTCGGGGAGATCGCGGAGCGGGCCCGACGGGCGAATCGCCGCAGTCTGCTGGTGACCTTCGAGCCCCATCCGCTCCAGATCGTCAATCCGCCGGCTGCGCCGCACCTCATCACGACCGCCGAGGAGCGCGCGGAGTATCTCGCGCAGTGTGACCTCGACATCGTGGTGCTCATGCAGTTCACCAAGGAGCTGTCGCAGTATCCGCCCGAAGCGTTCGTCCAGCTCCTCTATGATCGTTTTCACATGCGGGAACTGGTGATCGGTCACGATCACGGGTTCGGTCGGGGTCGCGCGGGTGACGTGCGGCTGCTGCGTGATCTGGGATCTCGGCTGGGCTTCGATGTGGATGTGGTCGACGAGGTGACCATCGACGGACGAGCCGTCTCCTCCACACTGGTGCGACGGGCTGTCGCAGGTGGTGACCTGCGGACGGCGTCCAGACAGCTCGGGCGACCCTACGCGCTGTCGGCGAGCGTCATCCAAGGGGAGAAGCGCGGGCGTCGCCTGGGCTATCCGACGATCAACCTCGGCCTGCCGGATCCGCGCAAGCTGCTACCGCCCGACGGGGTGTACGCTGTCGTCGTCGAATGGGCATCGGGCAGGGCGGGCGGCATGATGCACCAGGGTCCCCGACCGACCTTTGCTGAGGACACGCGGAGCCTCGAAGTGCACGTGTTCGACACCGATCGGGTCCTGTACGGGGCGCAGGTCAAGGTCTCCTGGATCACCCGGCTGCGGGAGGTCCGCGAGTTTCCCTCGGCAGAAGCGCTTAAGCAGCAGTTGGACAAGGACTTCGCGGCCGCGCAGGCCGCGTTGACAGGGTGGGACTCTCCCACTAGTCATTAACGCCTTCTCACTCGTTTCGAACGACATGTTCTCGACTATACGAAGCCGTTTGATCGTCATCGCCGTTCTCGTGATCGGTTGCGTCCTCTCGCTGATCCCGCGCAACGTCACCATCCGGGAGCGAGGCCCCGACGGCGCGATGCGCGACGTCACCGTGAAGCGCGTGCCCCTGAAGCGCGGGCTGGACTTGCTCGGCGGCATCCACCTGGCGCTGGAGATCGATCAGAGCGCGGGACCGGTGGCCAATCCCCAGGATGCGCTGGAGCGTGCGCTGACGGTCATCCGCTCGCGCATCGACGAGTTCGGCGTGGCGGAGCCCCTCATTCAGCGGGTGGGCGCGAACCGCATCGTGGTGGAGCTGGCGGGCATCACGGAGCCTGGCCGGGCGAAGGCCATCGTGGAGCGGTCAGCGTTCCTGGAGTGGCGCCTCACGGACATGGACAACCTGTTCCGCGATGCGCTGCCGGCGATCGACCGGGCGCTCCTCGAGGCAGGCGTCTCCACCTCCGAGAGTGCCGAGCGGCCGTCCACCCTGGAGCAGCTCCTCGGGGCCGACACGGCCGCTGCCGGCGCCGATACGACCGTCGCCGATACGCTCCCGGCGCTCGACACCCCGGGGCCGCTCAGCTCGCTGCTGTTCAACGGGAGCATCCCGGGTGAGTTCCTCGTCCCGGAGGAAGACTTCCCGCGCGTCGACAGCCTGATCCGTCTGGACGTGGTGCAGCGGGCGACACCGCGGGGCCGGGATCTGGTCTGGGCCTCCGAGCCGATCTCGCAGGGTGCCCGTTCCTACCGGCCGCTGTACTCGGTGGAGCGTCGCGCCATCATCACGGGTGAGCAGCTGCAGGACGCCCGCGCCACGCTCGATCAGACCAACAACCAGTCGATCGTCATATTCACGCTGACCCGCTCCGGCGGGCGCCGGTTCCGGCAGGAGACCCGACAGCACGTCGGGGACTTCATGGCCATCATGCTTGACCGCCGCGTGTTTCGACAGCCGCCGGTGCTGCGCTCGGAGATCGGACGCACCGGGCAGATCGAGCTCGGCAGCGCGGCGCTGCAGGAGGCGCAGGATCTCGCCTTGGTGCTGCGGGCCGGCGCGCTTCCCGCGCCGCTCCAGATCGTGGAAGAGCGTACGGTGGGGCCGAGCCTCGGGCGTGATTCGATCGAGAAGGGCACGCGTGCCGGGATCGTCGCTGGCATGTTGGTGATTCTGGTGATGATGGCCTACTACCGCGTTGCAGGCATGCTCGCCGTAACCGGGCTTGCCTTCTACGCCCTGTTCACGATTGGGGGGCTGGCCAGCTTCGGTGCCACCCTCACTCTCCCCGGCCTCGCGGGCTTCGTGCTGTCACTCGGCATGGCGGTGGACGCGAACGTGCTGATCTTCGAGCGCATCCGAGAAGAGCTGAAGGTGGGCAAGACTCCCCGGCTGGCGGTCGAGGCTGGGTTCCAGAATGCGATGCCGGCGATCATCGACGCTAACGTCACGACCGTCATCACCGCCGCGTTCCTGTTCCAATTCGGCACCGGACCGGTGCGCGGGTTCGCCGTGACCCTCATCGTCGGCATCCTCGCCTCGCTGGTCACGGCCGTCTTTGTCACCAAGACCCTTTTCCTGATCTGGCTGCAGCGCCGGTCGGCGACCAAGGAGCTGGCGATCTGATGTTTCGGCTCTTCGACAACGCCAAATACGACATCATGCGGCGGTGGCGATTCGCCGTCACCATCTCCATTGCCTTCATGCTCCCAGGCCTGGCTCTGTTCGCGATCCGGGGGCTCAACACGAGCATCGAGTTCACCGGCGGCACGCTGCTGCAGATCCACGCGCAGACGGACGACATCAATACGGCCGCCATCCGCGCGGCCCTCACCGATGCAGGGATTGCGGGTGCGGAGATTCAGACGTTCGGCGCGCCGGACGAGTTCGTCATCCGGGCGCGGCTCGATCCCCGCGCGGACGTGACGGAGCAGTCCACGCAGGAGACGGAGGAGGCAGTGCGCGTCGCCCTCGTCGGGGCGTTCGGAGAGGAGAACTTCACCGTCGAGCGGACGGAAGCCGTGGGCCCGAAGGTCGGCAGCGAACTGCGGGAGCGCGCGACGCTGGCGCTCCTGATGGGTCTCGGAGCGAGCTTTCTCGTGCTCTGGTTTCGGTATGAGTGGCGCTTCGGTGTGGCGGCCGTCGTCGCCACCTTTCACGACGTCGTGGCCACCGTTGCCTTCGTCTCATACCTGAACCTCGAGGTGTCACTGGTCGTGGTCGCAGCGCTGCTCACCCTCATCGGGTACTCGCTCAACGACACCATCGTGACGTTCGACCGCGTGCGCGAGAACGTGAAGCGGTCGAAGCGCCATGACTTCTTCTACGACCTCCTCAACCAATCGATCAACGAGACACTGCCACGGACGGTGCTCACGTCCGGCACGACCCTCGCCGCCGTCGTGGCCTTGCTCATCCTGGGCGGGAGCGTCATCCGGCCGTTCGCGTGGGTGATGACCTTCGGGATCATCGTCGGCACGTTTTCGTCGATCTTCATCGCCTCTCCGGTCCTGCTCCAGATCGAGCAGCGCTGGCCGAGCGAGGCGGTAAAGGTGAAGAGGCAAGCAGGCCAGGCGGCCGCAGCCACGACCTAGGCACGGAGCGCGAGGTCGCTGTGCTGGTCGACACCCACTGCCACCTCGGCGATGCTCGCTTCGATCCTGACCGGGACGCCGTACTCCAGCGGGCCCGAGAGGCGGGGGTTGGGCACGTCATCGCCATCGCCGATTCCTCGCCGGCCACCCGCACGGCCATCGTCCTCTCCCGCACACCCGGGATCTCGGCTACCAGCGGCGTCCATCCACACGAGGCGTCCAGCTGGTCGCCGGAGGTCGCGGCCGAGATCGAGACGATGCTGGACGATCCCGCGGTGGTGGCCGTGGGCGAAACCGGGCTCGACTACCACTACGACAACGCCCCCCGCGACGTGCAGCGGTCCGTGTTCGCTGCGCAGCTCCGGCTCGCCTCGGTCCACCGGCTCCCCGTGGTCGTGCATGCGCGGGACGCCGACGACGACATCGCTGCCATGATCGGCGACTGGGGATCGCGAATCCCCGCCGTCGTGCTACATTCGTTCAGTTCCGGCCCAAGGGTGGTCGAAGCGGGGATGGCGATCGGGGCCTACTTTTCCTTCAGCGGTATGGTCACGTTCCGTAACTGGAAATTGGCGGACGTGGTCGCGGCCTGCCCGGCAGACCGGCTGCTTCTCGAAACCGACGCGCCGTACCTCGCCCCCGTTCCCCACCGCGGGAAGCGCAACGAGCCGGCCTACGTTCGGAAGGTAGCCGCGCGTGTGGCCGAACTGCGTCACCTGCCGGTCGAGGAGCTGATCGCCCAGACGACGGCCAATGCCGGGCGCTGTTTCGGAGCCCGGGTGGCGCCAACTCGAGACACGGACCGAGAGTCATGAGCAACGTCCCTTCCGACATAGCGATCGCCCAGGCAGCCAAGCCACGACCCATCACCGACGTCGCGACCGACATCGACCTCGGCGCCGGCGACCTCGTCACGTACGGTCCGTACAAGGCGAAGGTGCGCCTGGACCGCGTGACCGAACGACCGCGGCGGGCGCGCCTCGTGCTGGTCACGGCGATCAGTCCGACGGCGGCGGGAGAGGGGAAGTCGACGGTCACCGTGGGCGTCACGCAGGCGCTCCGGAAGCTCGGGAAGAACGCCATCCTCACGATGCGCGAGCCCAGCCTCGGTCCGGTGTTCGGCATCAAGGGTGGTGCGGCGGGAGGAGGGTACGCCCAGGTCGTCCCGATGGAAGACATCAACCTCCACTTCACCGGCGATTTCCACGCCATCTCGAGCGCGCACAACCTGCTCTCTGCGATGCTGGACAACCACCTGCACCAGGGAAACCCGCTCGGCATCGACGCGCGGCGCATCACGTGGCCGCGCACGATGGACATGAATGATCGCGCGCTGCGGAGCATCGTGGTGGGCCTCGGTGGGCCGCTCGGCGGCGTCCCGCGTGAGGAACGGTTCGTCATCACGCCGGCGAGCGAGATCATGGCCATCATGTCCCTGGCCACCGACCGCGACGATCTCGAGCAGCGTCTGGGGCGCATCGTCGTCGGCATGACGCGGGACCAACAGCCGGTCTACGCCCGAGACCTCAAGGCGGCGGGGGCGATGACGCTGCTGCTCAAGGACGCGCTGATGCCCAACCTCGTGCAGACGCTCGAGGGGGGAGCGGCCCTCATCCACTGCGGCCCGTTCGGCAACATAGCGCACGGGTGCAACTCGGTCGTCGCCACCGATGCCGCGATGCGGCTGGCGGACATCGTGGTGACCGAAGCGGGCTTCGGTGCCGACCTCGGAGCGGAGAAATTCTTCGACATCAAGTGCCGCACGGGGGAGTTCGCGCCGGAGGCCGCGGTGGTGGTGGCCACCATTCGCGCGCTCAAGCTGCATGGCGGTGTGCCCAAGGATCAGTTGGCCACGCCCGATCCGAAAGCGGTCGAGCGGGGGTCCGCCAACCTCGAGCGTCACCTGCGCAACGTAGCCAAGTTCGGAGTGCCGGCCGTCGTGGCGATCAATCGCTTCACCGCCGACACCGATGAAGAGCTTGCCGTGGTGCGCACTGCCTGTGAGGCGATGGGCGTGCCGGCTGCCCTCTGTGAAGTCTGGGAGAAGGGTGGGGACGGCGGTGTCGAGCTGGCAGAGGCCGTGCTGGCACTGCTCGATGCGGGCGGCGCCGCGTTCCAGCCGCTGTATGACGTGGATCTGCCGATCCCCGAGAAGATCGAGTGCGTGGCGAAGGAGATCTACGGGGCGGACGATGTCGTGCTGACGCCGAAGGCGGCGAGGGATGCGGCGCGGCTCACCGGGTTCGGCCTCGGCAACACACCCGTGTGCATGGCGAAGACACAGTATTCATTCAGTGACAATCCGACGCTGCTGGGTGCACCGAGCGGGTTCAGTGTCACCGTGCGGGACATCTATCCCTCGGCGGGGGCCGGCTTCGTGGTCGCGCTGACCGGCGACATCATGACGATGCCCGGACTGGGAAGAACGCCGGCAGCTGAGAGGATGCGCATCGCCAAGGACGGCACGATCGAGGGCCTCTTCTAGGAGAACCAGACCCATGCAAGTCGTGCACACCGCCAAGGCTCCCCAGGCGATCGGGCCGTACAGCCAGGCGATGATCGTCGGCGATTTCGTGTTCACCGCCGGCCAGATCGCCCTCGATCCCGCAACCGGAGAAGTGGCGGCCGAGAACATCGCGGCGCAAACCGATCGCGTGCTAGTCAATCTCGCGGCGGTGCTCGAAGCGGCCGGGAGTAGTCTGTCACGCGTCGTGAAGACCACGGTGTATCTCGCGGACATGGGCGAGTTCGCGGCGATGAACGAGGTGTACGCGGAGCATTTCCGCGATCACAAGCCGGCGCGCTCGGCGGTACAGGCGGCGGCTCTGCCGAAGTACGTCCGGGTCGAAATCGACGCGATCGCGATGCGAGGGTAGCGTGATACGGGGGCGGATCGGGCCTGGTGGCTCGTGCGGTCTTCAAAACCGTTGGGAGGCGCCTGAGGCGGCTCCGGTGGGTTCGATTCCCACACGCTCCCGCCACGGCCGCCCTCTGTGAACCGCGCCTTCGTCATCGTCAATCCGGTCGCCGGTCGGGGCACGGGATCCGGACTCGAGCGCCCGATCGCCGAGACAGCGCGCCGCCTCGGATGGGAGGTCGTGGTCCGAGCGACGCGCCGGGCCGGTCAGGAGCGGGAACTGGCCGCGCACGCGCGGAGCACCGGGTGGCCGGTCGTGGTCGCGGTGGGAGGGGACGGCACGGTCCACGAAACGGTCAATGGCCTCCTTGCGGAGGGCCCCACGTCTGCCGTCCTGGGTCACGTGCCGGTGGGCTCGGGGAACGACTACGCACGCGCGCTGGGTCTCAGGCCCGCACCCATCCCCGACAACCTCGAGCGCGTCCTCCGAGGACGTCGCACGGCGTTTGACGTGGGGCGCGCCGCGGGCGAGTACTTCGTGAACGGTATGGGGGCGGGGTTCGACGCCGAGGTCGTGCGCCAGACGCTGCGCATGAACCGCCTCACCGGCTTCCCGCTGTATCTCGCGGCCGTGCTCAAGACGTTCCGCGCCTTCGAGGCTCCGGAGCTGGAGATCGATGCGCAGGAACATCGGGAGCGGGAACGGATGATGATGTGCAACGTCTCGATCGGTCTCACGCAGGGCGGGGGATTCCGGCTCTCGCCCGACGCGCAGCCCGATGACGGCTTCCTGCACGTCTGCCTGATCCGCCGTGTCGGCCTGCTCAAGTTTCTCCGCTATCTCCCCCGGGTGATCCGCGGTACCCACGGCGCGCTGCCCGAGGTGACCCTGTTCCGGTCGGAGCGCGTGACCGTCACTGGGGTCTCCAGTCGGCTGGCGGTGCAGCTCGACGGCGAGTTGCGGTACCCGGACGAACCCGCCGTCGAGGTGAGGGTGCTCCCCCGCTACCTTCACGTTCTATGCGCCGCCTGATCTTCCTGCTCGCTGTCTGTGCCTTGGCTGCTCCGGCGCTCGCCCACGCGCAGGTCGATCCGCGGCGCCCGCCACCCCAGCAACGTCCCCCCGATCCGCAGGACACGATTCAAGTGCCCCCGTTCCGGGTGGAGCCACCGGTGTCGCCGATCGGCGCCGCGCTGCGCTCGCTCGTCCTGCCCGGCTGGGGACAGGCGGTCGTGGGACGCAGGGTGACCGGAGCCGCGTTCATCTTCTGGGAGGGCCTCACCCTCACGATGATGGTGAAGGCCATGCACCAACTGGACTACCAGGAGGACATCGGCAAGGAAGAGCTGGAGGGCAAGCGCGCGGAGGTCGAGGACTGGGCTGCGCTGCTGGTGTTCAACCACCTGCTCGCCGCCGCAGAAGCCTACGCGTCCGCCTACCTGTGGGACTTTCCCGCTGATCTGGAACTGCGCCGGCTGCCGAGCGGCGATGCAATGGCCGGACTGCGCGTCTACTGGTAGTGGGGCCGTCAGGCCTCGAACGCCTCGAGGACGGGTCCGTCGGGAGTGATCCGGGCGTAACGGCAGCCCTCGTTCCAGGCACCCGGATTGAGAAACCATTGCTCCCCAGCCGCAGCGACGAGTCGCGGAACGTGCGTGTGGCCGAGGATCACCAAGTTCAGATCTCCGCGCTCCCGCAGCAGGCCCCGCGCGTACTCCTCCTGACGCTCGGCGGCCCGCGAGCGCTCGGCTGTGTCCCACTCCTTGCCGGCCAGATGGGGCGACATCCGGCGGACGACGGCAAACCCCGCGTCGGGGTGGAGCAGTCGGAAGAGCCGGGTGGTGACCGGATGGCGTACCAGCGAGTGGAAGGCCCTCGCACTCCACCGGGTCTCCACCACGCCGTCGCCGTGGCGGATCAGCGACCGCAGTTGGCCCAGCTCGAGCTCAACCTCGTCGGAATGAAACCGCGCCCCCACTTCGCGCTCCCAGAACTCGCCACCCCAGCGGTCGTGATTGCCACCGGTCACCGTGAGTCGCACTCCGGCGCGCCGCACCGCGGCGAGCGCGGCGAGCGTCCGAAACGCCTGCTTGGGGATGACCGCACGGTACTCGAACCAGAACTCGAACAGATCACCGTTGATGATCACGTGCTCCGCCAGGTCGGGCACCCGTTCGAGGAAGCGGCAGAACGAGGCCTCGACCTCGGGCGGCCCGTACCCGATGTGGGCGTCGGAGACGACGATCGCATGGCTCGACACGGGCGCAGTATAGGTTCGCGTTACATCCATCGGCAACCGCCATGCGTTGACAATCCCGCTGGCTTGTATCCAATTGCGATACCGCAGGAAATCGCCCACGAGGAGTGCCGAACGCATGAGTACGACACGGCGCAAACCGCGAACCGACCCGTCGGGATCGCCCCGCGGGCCGGGTTCTGCCGCTCCGGGCCCGCAGCTGCTGCGGGACGTCCCAGGGCGGAACCCGGGCCAGCCGTTCGACGCCGATACCGTGCTCGCCATCCGGATCAACCGGTCCGCCGTCGAGCGGCGCGCTGCCACGATTCCGAAGCGGCGGACCGTCAAGCGGCAGTGGCAGGCCGCCTGGTTGCTCACCACGATCCGATGTCTCGATCTCACGACGCTCGCGGGCGACGATACCGAGACCAACGTCCGGCGGCTCTGTGCGAAGGCCCGTCAACCGGTGCGCCTCGATGTGCTGGAGGCGCTCGGTGTCGAGCCCGACCGTATCCATGTCGCCGCGGCGTGCGTGTACCACCGGTTCGTCCCCGTGGCCGTGGAGGCCCTTGCCGGGTCGGGGATCGCTGTGGCGGCGGTCTCGACGGGGTTCCCGGCGGGACTGAGCCCGTTTGCCCAGCGGGTGGCGGAGATCAGCGCGTCCGTCGACGCCGGGGCGTCGGAGATCGACGTCGTCATCACCCGAGCGCACGTTCTGGGCGGACAGTGGCACGAGCTGTACGAGGAGGTCCGGGCGTTTCGCGAGGCCTGTGGAGCGGCGCACCTCAAGGTGATCCTGGGTACCGGGGATCTCGCCACGCTCACCAACGTCGCTCGGGCGAGCAGGGTCGCGATGATGGCGGGCGCAGATTTCATCAAGACCTCCACCGGCAAAGAGAAGGTGAACGCGACCCTCCCCGTCGGTGTCGTGATGACCCGACAGATCCGCGCGTACGTCGAGTCGACCGGGACGGCCGTGGGCTTCAAACCCGCAGGCGGCATCCGCACCGCGGCATCGGCTCTGCACTGGCTCTATCTGATGCGCGAGGAGCTGGGCCGCGACTGGCTCGATCCGTCCCTGTTCCGCATTGGCGCCAGCGGCCTCCTGACCGATGTCGAGCGGCAGCTCGAGCACTTCGTGACAGGCGGGTACTCCGCCGCGCACCGGCATCCCATGGTCTGACGCGGACGGCCCGACAATGAGCACACGCGATCTGCACCCATCCACATCCGGCCCGACCGTCGAGCACATCCTCGAGACGATGGAATACGGCCCGGCCCCGGAGAGCGCGGAGCCTGCGCGCCGCTGGATCGAGGCGCACGACGGACGGTTTGGGTTCTTCATCGGGGGGACGTGGGTTCCGCCGGAGCACGAAGCCACGTTCGAGACCGTCAATCCAGCCGATGGAGTACCGCTCGCCGCCGTCGGGCAGGCAGTGGCGGAGCAGGTCGATGCTGCGGTCAGTGCCGCCCGCTCGGCACTCGAGTCGTGGTCGGCCCTGCCGGGCCATTCGCGCGCACGCTACCTCTATGCACTGGCGCGCGCCATCCAGAAGCACGCGCGGCTGTTCGCCGTGCTGGAGACCCTCGACAACGGAAAGCCGATTCGCGAGAGCCGCGACATCGACGTACCCCTCGTTGCCCGCCACTTCTACCACCACGCCGGATGGGCCCAGCTGCTCGAGCGTGAGTTCCCGGGCTACGTGCCCGTCGGCGTCGTCGGCCAGATCATCCCGTGGAACTTCCCGCTGCTCATGCTCGCGTGGAAGGTCGCCCCTGCACTCGCGGCCGGCAACACGGTGGTGCTCAAGCCGGCGGAGTACACACCGCTCACGGCACTCCTGTTCGCGGAGATCGCCGAGCAGGTGGGGCTTCCCCCTGGGGTCTTCAACGCCGTCACCGGTGACGGAGACACCGGCAAGCTGCTCGTCGCGCATCCCGGGATCGACAAGATCGCGTTCACGGGATCCACCGAGGTCGGGCGCTACATCCGGCGAGAGACGGCCGGCACGGGCAAGCGGCTCACGCTCGAGCTCGGGGGCAAGAGCCCGTTCGTCGTATTTGAGGATGCCGACCTGGATTCGGTGGTGGAGGGTGTCGTCGACGCGATCTGGTTCAACCAGGGGCAGGTGTGCTGCGCGGGCTCGCGCCTCCTGGCGCAGGAAGGGGTTGCGGAGGTACTGCTGGCAAAGTTGCGAGCGCGCATGGAGTCGCTGCGTATCGGCGCACCGCTGGACAAAGCGGTCGACATGGGAGCGATCATCGCACCGGTCCAGCTGGATCGCATCCGGGATCTCGTGGCCCGCGGCCAGGACGAGGGCGCCACCGTGTGGCAGCCGAGCTGGGCGTCGCCCAAGGAGGGCTACTTCTACCCGCCGACGCTCTGCACCGACGTGGCCCCCGCATCGACCCTCGCCCAGGTGGAGGTCTTCGGCCCCGTGCTCGTGGCCATGACGTTCCGCACGCCCGAGGAGGCGGTCGCGCTGGCCAACAACACGACGTACGGTCTGGCGGCGAGCGTGTGGTCGGAGAACATCAACCTCGCGCTCGACGTGGCGCCCAAGATCAAGGCGGGTGTGGTCTGGGTCAACGCGTCGAACCTGTTCGACGCCGCGTCGGGATTCGGCGGCTACCGAGAGTCCGGATTCGGACGCGAGGGCGGACGGGAAGGCATGTGGGAGTACCTGCGTCCTGCCTGGGAGGAGGCGACCGGTGAGCCGGTCGCGCCCGCGGCGCCGCCCTCCGCTGCACCCACGCCCGCTACCGGCCCGGCTATCGACCGCACGTATAAGCAGTACATCGGGGGGCGCCAGGTGCGTCCGGACTCTGGTTATTCCCGGGCCGTCGTCACCGCCGATGGGACCGTCATGGCGCAGGTGGCGGACGGCAACCGCAAAGACATCCGCAACGCCGTGGAGGCGGCACATGCGGCGGCGGGATGGGGAAGACGCAGTGGCCACGAGCGTGCGCAGATCCTCTACTACCTGGCCGAGAACCTCGATCAGCGACGGGAGGAGTTCGCCGGGCACGTGATGCGGGCCGTCGGCTGTTCTGGCGACGCGGCCACGCGCGAGGTCGCGGCCTCCATGGTGCGGCTGTTCACGTACGCCGCCTGGGCGGACAAGCACGACGGCGCCGTGCACGACGTGCCGCTGCGCGGGGTGACGATCGCCATGCACGAGCCGATCGGGGTCCTGGCCGTGGTGGCCCCCGAGGAGTCGGCGCTGCTGGGACTCGTCTCGGTCGTCGCCCCGCCGCTGGCGATGGGCAACACCGTGGTCGTGATTCCGAGCGAGCGCTATCCGACCGCGGCATTGGAGCTGACGACGGTGCTGGACGCATCCGACGTTCCGCCGGGCACGGTGAACGTGGTAGCGGGTGATCGCGGCACGTTGGCGCAGGTCCTCGCCGAACATCTCGGCGTCGACGGCCTCTGGTTCTTTGGCGATCGCGCCGGTGCAGCGGCTGTCGAGCTGGCGTCGGCCGCCAACCTCAAACGCACGTGGACGGTCTCCCGCCCGCGCGACTGGCACGACCCGGTGCAGGCCGAGGGTCCCCACTACCTGCGTCAGGCCACGCAGGTCAAGAACATCTGGATTCCCTATGGCGAGTGAGCATCCACGCTCGATGTCCGGTGCCGTGCGGTGTGGCGGGAGGACGGCGTGACGCGCGACGGCGTAACCAGCACCGAGTTCCGGGTCCGCTACGGCGAGACGGACCAGATGGGAGTCGTGCATCACCGGCACTACCTGGTGTGGTGCGAGCAGGCACGCACGGATCACATGCGCCAGGTGGGGGTAAGTTACCGAGAGCTCGAAGCGCACGGGCTCAAGCTGCCCGTGGTCGAGGCGTGTGTGCGGTATCGGCGGCCCGCGCGCTACGATGACGAGGTGCGCGTCCGCTGCTGGGTACGGACCGTGGCCAGCCGACGGGTGACCTTCGGATACGCCGTCGAGCGCGTCGATGACGGTACGCTCCTCGCCACGGCGCACACGTCCCTCATCGCTGTAGATTCGAGGCATGTGCTCACGACCATCCCTCCGCACGTCCGATCCATGCTGGTCGCCGTCCCCGATCCGGTTCGCGTGTAGCCTCGGCGTCACCCTCCTCGGCCTGGCACCCGCAGCCGCGGTCGGTCAGGACGAGATCGTCGTCGATCAGCTGGCCGCGGTGCTCGCCGCCGAGGATGCGCGGCGCTACGACGCCGCAGTCTTCGAGGTGGCGGCGCGCTCGGCGGATCCGATCCTCCAGCGCCGGGCGGCATTGGCGGTGGGGCGCGTCGGGGCGGAGGACGGGATTCAGCTGCTGCTCGAGCTGCTGGTGGATCCCGACAGCACGGTGCGCCGGGAGGCCGCATTCGCGCTCGGTCTGATCGGCGCCCCGGAGGCCGTGAGCGGGCTGCAGCAGGAGATAGTCTTCTCGAGCACGGGTGGTGCGGCCGAGGGCGGGTTGGAAGCGGTCACGGCCGTCGCCAAGATCGGCGGCCCCGAGGCCGCAGCCATCCTGGGCGACCTGCTCGCGTCGTCGACGGGCCCGCTCATGTCGGAGGACCAGACGTCCCGCGTTGCCGAGCGTGCCGTGGCCGAGAGTTGGCGCTTGGGTCCGGATGCCCCGGTCACCACGTTGACACAGCTGGCGGGCGCGCCGTCCGCCACCGTGCGGCGCGCCGCGGTCTATTCGCTTGCACGGCTCCGCGCCGTCGAGGCGGCGAGCGTCTTCCTGAACGCGGCGAACGACGAAGACCCCATGGTGCGCAGCTACGGTGCGCGCGTCCTCACGGCGTCGTACGCAGACTCGGCGCGTCTCGGGCGGGGGCCGGTCGCGGCCGTCGTCAGCCGACTGACCGAGGACGAGAACGCCGGCGTACGCACCCAAGCCCTGCAGGCCCTTGCGACCTATCGAGATTCGACGAGGACCGGTGTCGCGGCGGACCGGATGACCGATCCCGACGACAACGTGCGTGTCCAGGCCTTGGCGGCCCTGGGCCATCTCGGCGGCGATGAAGCGGTGCGGATCCTGGTGGCCCATACGGGTGACAGGCAATTCGCGATCGGCCGACAGGCGCTGCTTTCCTTGGTGCGCATCGACCGAACGCGAGGAATTCGCAAGGCCGCCGCCTGGATCACGAGCCTCGATTGGCGCAAGCGTATGGTCGGTGCCGAGGCGCTGGGCACGCTCGGAGGTGACACGGCCCTCACCTGGCTCGAATCGCTCATCGACGACTCCGACTTTCGCGTCGCCGCGCATGCCTACCAGACGCTGATCGTTGCGGACTCCGTTGCGGCGCTCGACTATGCGCGTGACCTGCTGCGCTATACGGACCCCGTCATTCGCACGCTCGCCGCGCGGCAACTCGCCCGGGCTCCCACGATCGCCGACATTCCCATGCTCACGGCGGCATACGGTCGTGCCGAAACCGACCCGATTCCGGACCCGGCCATCGCCGTTGTGGAAGCGCTCGGGGCCCTGGCGGCGCTGGGGCCCTCCCAGTCGTTCGCCGTCGAGGACGGCTTCGTGGCGAGCGTGCCGACGTGCGACGACTATGTCGTGAGGCAGGCAGCGGAGGAGCACTTACCGGTGGCGGCGGCGCGATGGGGCTCGCCCTATCCGGTCGAGACCGGTCGCACGATCGAGGACTACCGCGACATCGTGCGTCGGCTCCTGCTGCCCGCCGAGCGGGAGGGCCGGCGCCCGGCGATCGTGCTCGAGACGGACCGGGGCGATATGGTGATCACTCTCCTGGCAGACGCCGCGCCGCTGACCGTGAACGCGCTCCTCGAGCTGGTCGATCGCGGCTACTTCAACGGGCATCGCTGGCACCGCGTCGTGCCTGACTTCGTGATTCAGGACGGCGACCCACGCGGGGACGGGTGGGGCGGGCCGGGCTTCGCGCTGCGCGATGAGATCAACCGTCAGCGGTACGCCCGAGGCACGGTCGGCATGGCGCTGTCGGGCCGCGACACGGGTGGCAGTCAGTTCTTCGTCACGCTGGCACCGCAGCCGCATCTCGACGGCAGCTACACGGTGTTCGGCACGGTGACGGAAGGCATGGACGCGTTGAGCACCACGACCCAGAGCGATCGGATTCGTACGGTGCGGAGACAGTAGCCGTGCCCCGCCGGCTTGCCCGCTCCGCGCTTCTCGGCGCCCTGCTCGGGGGCCTCGCGGCTGTCACCGCGGACGCACAGCTGGGGTATTTCGGGCAGAACAAGGTGCAGTATCGTGATTTCGAGTGGCGGGTGCTGCGCGGGGAGCACGTCGATCTGTATTTCTACCCCGAGGAGGCCGAGCTTGCCGCCCTGGCGCTCACCTACGCGGAGGAGAGCTTCACCATCCTGGAGCGCAAGTTCGGTCACACGCCGCACCGGCGGATCCCCCTGATCATCTATGCGCTGCACCAGGACTTCGAGCAGACCAACATCCTCCCGTTCATTCCGCCCGAGGGCATCCTCGGTGTCACGGAGTTTCTCAAACGGAGGATCGCCGTCCCGTTCCGGGGGAACTACGCCGAGTTCCGACATACGCTACGCCATGAGATGGTCCATGCGTTCCAGTTGAGCGTCGTCACGGAGGTGCGAACCCGGTTCCCCCGCTCGCGGTTACCGCCGCTGCCCCTGTGGTGGTCCGAGGGCCTCGCGGAGTTCTGGTCGGGAGGGCAGGATGCGCTGGACGAGACGGTGATGCTGGATCTGACGGTGTCCGGTCGCATGCCGCGACTGCGGGCCCTGGAGTACGTGACCGGGGGTGCCGCGTACCCCATCGGCGGCGCCATCCACCGCTGGCTCGCCCAGCACTATGGGGACTGGCGCGTGCAGATGCTGTATCGCGACCTCTGGAAGTACCGCACATTCCACGACGCGCTCGCGGCCATCTACGGGGTGCCGATCGAAGAGCTGGAGAACGATCTGCACTACTACTTCCAGCAGACGTACTACCCGGAAGTCACCGATCGCGTCCCGCTCGAAGTGAACGCGGGCCACTTGACGTCGGTCGCCGTCAAGCCCGTGGCGTATCGTCTGCCCGACGACTCGGTGACCCGATACCTGTTCCTCTCCCCGTCGACCGGCTACATGAATCTCTACTCGGGCCGGTGGGACGCGCCCGACGCGCGGTCCGTGGTCGTAAAGGGGCAACGGTCAGCGGAGTTCGAATCGTTCCACGCGTCCGCGTCCCGGCTCGACGTGCACGAGGGGGTGGTGGCGTTCTCGTCGCGGTATCTCGAGCGCGACGCGCTGTTCCTGTTCGATCTCCGGCAACGCCGCGTCGTGGGGCGGTACGAGTTCGAGAACCTCTCGTCCATTTTGTCACCCGAGTGGGACCCGGAGGGGCAGAGCGTCGTGTTCAGCGGGCTCACGTCGTCGGGATACTCGGACCTGTACCGGCTGTGGTTCACCGAGGGTCGCCTCGAGCGGCTCACGGACGACCGCTATCAGGACATCGACCCGTCGTTCAGCCCCGACGGCGGTCAGGTGGTGTTCGCCTCGGACCGCACGGCCTTTGGTGCGGACGGCGCGCTCAACCTGTTCCTGCTCGATGTCGCGGGAGGGCGACCGCGGCATCTGACCTACGGACCGTGGCAGGACCTGAACCCCAGGTGGGGACCGGACGGGTTGATCTACTTCGTGTCCGACCGGGTGGGCAGCATCGACGCCTACCGGGTGGACTCCACGGGGTCGGGCCACCGGATCACTAATACCCTCACGGCGGTGTTCGACCCCCAGTGGCTGCCGCACGAGAACGCCCTGCTGTTCACCGGATGGTCCGATCTCACGTTCAAGATCTTCCGCACCCGCCTCGACAGCGCGGTCACCGACTCCACGACGGCGATCTCGCTCCCGGACGCGATCACCGGTCCCGACTGGTCCTGGCCCGAGCTGCGCGATCCGGAGTACTCGCCCGCCGACGCGCGCCCGTACAAGCCCGGGCTGCGTCTGGATTTTGTGTTTGGCGATGCCCTGATCGCACCGGGTATTGGCACGGCACAAGGCTTCGTGTTCCAGTTCTCGGACCTGTTGAGCGACCACCTGCTGTATGCGACGCTCGGCTCGTTTTCGGGTGGGGGCTTCGGCAGCGTGTTCGACAACGTCAATGCGTCGCTGTTCTACCTGAACCGGACGAACCGTCTCAACTGGGGCGTCGGAGCGTTCCGCCTCAAGGGACTCTTCAGCGCCGCCGACCTCGGCACGCTGTATCAGGAGACGTCGTACGGCGGCTTCGCGGAGGTGCGGTGGCCGTTCTCACGCTACAAGCGCGTCGTTGGACAGCTGCGCGTCGAGCACTCGGACCGGTTCGACTTCGGCTCGTTCATCGAGGACGGCCAGCAGCGCGTCGGTTGGCTGGCCTCGAACTTCGTGAGCTACGTGCACGACAATGCGCTGTGGCTCCCCAGTGGCCCGGTCGACGGCAGCCGCACCAACATCACCGGCGGCGTCATCAACGACCTGACGAATGGCCGATTCGACGCGTGGCAGGTGTCGCTCGACCACCGCCGGTACGTGCGCCTCGGGCTGCGCACCGCCTACGCGATACGCGGCATCGGCTACTACGCCGGCGGCAGCCGACCCCGCCGGATCGCCATCGGCGGCACGTGGGGCCTGCGCGGGTACCCGCGAGTGGGGAACGTCGGGGGCGAGCAGGCCTTCCTGCTCAACCAGGAGTTGCGGTTTCCGCTCACGAGCCACGTGACCCTCGGGTTCCCGTTCGGCGACATCCAGTTCCCTGGCATTCAGGGCGCGCTGTTCGTCGACCTGGGTGGTGCCTGGAACGATCCGTCGATCGGCCGCAGCGTGATCGGGAGCGGCGGCTTCGGCTTCCGCCTGCCTTTGGGTTTCGCCCTGGTGCTGCGGCTCGACATGGGATGGCGCTTTGCCTTTGGGGAGACGTTCGGCTATGCTATCCCACCTCCATCCGAGAATCGCTGGTTCACCGATTTCTTCTTTGGATTTAACTACTGATGTTGCAATGGCTTGCGCTTGACCGGGTGTCGCGAGGCCCCTATTATGCCGGTGCGGTTGCCGTGGCACTGGCGTTGATTGCGTGTGGTGTGCGGATCGAGCCGCTTGCGCCCGAGGCCCTGCCGGCGATGTCGCGAGAGCAGGCCGCACAGTGGGCGGAGCCGTTCCAGCCTGCCGACGCCCGGCTGTACGACTTGCGCTGGACCTATCAGACGCAGCAGGGGACGACGCGAGGCCGGGCGGCGCTGCGGTTCGTTCCGCCGGACTCGGTGCGGTTCGACTACCGGGCACCGTTCGGCCGCTCGGGCGCTGCGGTCGTCGTGGGTGATGAGATCCTGTGGTCGCGGCCCGAGGAAGACGTCGATCGGCTGATACAGATCGCACCGCTCTTCTGGGCGGCCATGGGTATCCCGCTCGACCCGCCGGCAGAGGCGGGCGTCCTCGGCACGCAAGTCGGGGACGTTCGGACGTGGCAGTACGCAATCCGGGGAGACACGCTGACGTACCAGGCCTCCACCGTGCTACCGGGCGCGTCGCTCCGGGCAGAGATGCGGACGGGAAGGGAGATTGTCGGGACGGCGGATGTCGCGTTCGCCGATTCCGTTCTGACGCCGGTCAGCGCGACGATGCTGTTCCCGGGATCGGCGAGTGCGGTCTATTTCACGGTCAGGGGCATTGAGACGCTCGAGGAAACCGATCCGAACATCTGGGACGAACCGTAGCGCGCTGGCCCTTGTGGGCCTCGTTGCGGCGGTGAGCCACGGGTGTCTGTACGGATTCGCCGGGGGCGGGCTGCCGGGCCACATCAAGACCGTGGCCATCCTCCCGTTCGACAACCGGACAGCCGAGCCGTCCCTCACGCAGGAGGTCTCCGACGCCGTGACCGAGGCGATGGAGCAGCGTCTCGGCTTGCGTCTCGCCTCCGAGGGAACCGCCGACGCCGTCGTGCGTGGCACGATCACGCGCTATGAGCCCGACCTGCTGCTGTCGCAGCAACCCGGCGAAGGAGCGGTTCGGGTCACGCGTCGGCGCGTCCGGCTGACGCTCTCCGTGGAAATCTTCGATCAGCAGGAGGGGAAACCCCTCTGGCAGCGGCCCAGCATGTCGGTCGACGGCGAGTACACACCGCCCCTCGAGGGTGAGGGCCGACGGCTGGCGATGGAGAAGCTCGTGGCGGACATCGTGGACGGAGCGCAATCGCAATGGTAACCGGTAACCTCGTAGGTCTTCGGTCCGAGCGCGGCCGCGTGAAGGCGGGGTGCGTCGTGTTCCTTCTGATCGTTGCGGCCCTGTGCTACTTCGCGTTTCCGGTGGGCCTGCAGGCCTTCAAGTACTATCAGCTCGCCGACGAGATGAAGACGCAGGTGCGGTTCGCCGCGACGGTGACCGACCAGGAGCTGGAGCGCCGCATCGTCGATCGCATCGAGGAGATCGGCCTGCCAGACGAGGCGGAACGCAATCTCTCGATACGGCGTGGGGGCCGCCCGCCGGAAATCCGTATGGAGACCTCATACGACATCACGTTCAAGTTTCCGTTCTACAGCTACACGTTCACCTACGAGCCCAAGGCCCGGGCGAGACTCTGATCCCGTGACACCGTGAGACGATGAACCTACGACGTGGAATGGGAGCCGCGGCGGTCGTGACGCTGGCGGCTGCGGCGCCTCTCTGGGCGGCGCAAGAGGGCGGGGACGGCAGCTCGGTGATCGTCAACCTCTTTCTCATCTTCGGCACGATGCTGCTCGCCGGGAAATTCTCCGGCGAGCTGTTCGAGCGGATTGGGCAGCCGGCGGTCCTCGGTGAGCTGATCGCCGGCATTTTGTTGGGGGGCAGCGTCCTCGGCATCATCCCGACCGCGCCGGACAACCCCCTCACGGAGATCGTGCACATCTTCGCCGAGATCGGCGTGGTCATTCTGTTGTTCGAGATCGGGCTCGAGACCGACCTCAAGCAGATGTCGAGGGTCGGCCTGGGCGCGGCCGCGGTGGCGGCGGTCGGTGTGGTACTCCCCTTGCTCGGCGGCTTCCTGTTCTGGATCTCGCCCGTCGTGCCGCGCGGGCTCAGTCACGTGGACGTCACGACCACGGCCATCTTTATCGGCGCCACGCTGACGGCGACGAGCGTCGGCATCACCGCGCGGGTCCTGCAGGATCTGCAGGCCATGCACTCGGTCGAAGCCCGGATGATCATCGGGGCGGCCGTCATCGACGACATCATCGGCATCCTGCTGCTCGGCCTCGTCTCCTCGCTCGTTGCCGGTGAGGTGGTGTCGGCCTGGAGCCTGACCAAGTCCATGGGGCTGGCCGTCGGATTCCTCATCTTCGCGGTCGGCTTCGGCCTGCTCGTGGCACCCCGCGTGTTCTCGCTGCTGGACCGAATGCGCGTGCGTGGTAGTCTGCTGGTGTCGGCGTTCGCCTTCGTCCTGTACATGGCCGCCTTCGCCTCGCTCGCCGGCTCCGCCCTGATCATCGGCGCCTTCGCCGCCGGGATCATCCTGTCGGGCACCAACCAGTTCGACGCGATCGTCTCGCGAACCAAGCCCGTCGCCGACGTCTTCACTCCGATCTTCTTCCTGAGCATCGGTGCGCAATTCGACGTCGGCCTCCTGAACCCGTTCGCCGAGTCCAACATCCTGGTGCTGGGCGTGGGCGGCGCGCTCTTCCTCATCGCCATCGTGGGGAAGGTGGCGGCGGGGTGGGCCGTCCCCTGGATCAACATCAATCGCTCCGGTGTGGGCATCGGCATGATCCCGCGTGGGGAAGTGGGGCTCATCTTCGCCAACATCGGGCTCACGGCGGGCGTGCTGACGCGCGACCTGTTCAGCGCGGTCCTCATCATGGTGATGGGAACGACGTTCATGGCCCCGCCACTGCTCAAGTGGGCGTTCGGCCGCCGGGGAATGACCGCGCCGTCCGATGCCCAGGTGGGCCCGTTGCCGGCCAAGCATCCGGAGGCAGCCCAATGAGCGCGCCCAGGCAGGATGGGCGCGGGCGCGAGCAGCTCCGCCCCGTGTCGCTCGAGCGGGGGGCCAGTCCCTACGCTGAAGGATCGTGCCTGGTGCGGTTCGGAGGCACGGTGGTCCTGTGCACAGCGAGCGTGCAGGATGGCGTGCCGGGATGGCGCCGCGGCAGTGGCCTGGGCTGGGTAACGGCGGAATACGCGATGCTGCCGCGGGCCACGACCGAGCGGGTGATGCGCGAGCGGCGCGGACCGGGCGGCCGCACGGCCGAGATCCAGCGGTTGATCGGCCGCAGTCTACGGGCGACCCTCGACACGATGGCGTTCGGCGAGCGGACCATCACCGTCGACTGCGACGTGCTGCAGGCCGATGGCGGCACGCGCACCGCGGCGATCACCGGCGGTGCGGTGGCGCTCGCCGACGCGTGTGCCTGGATCGAGCGGGAGACCGAGGCCGCCAGTCCCTTCGGCACGCTCGTCGCGGCGGTGTCGGTGGGCGTGGTCGACGGCCGCCCGACGCTCGATCTCAACTACGCCGAGGACAAGGCCGCGTCGGTCGACGCGAACATCGTGCTGCGGGAGCCGGACCGGTTTATTGAGGTCCAGGGCACGGCCGAAGACGGGTCCTTCGCCCGCGCCGAGCTCGACGTACTGCTGGACCTCGCGCAGGCGGGCATCACGCAGCTCTTCGCCAGGCAGCGCGAAGCACTCGGTCTGTGACGCGCAAGCTGCTGGTCGCCACGCGCAATCCCGGTAAGCAGCGAGAGATCGCCCAGATCCTCGCGCGCGCCCCGTACGACCTCGTGTTCCTGAGCGACACGGGCATCATCGAGCGGCCGGAAGAGGAGACGCTGGAGCACGCCGACTCGTTCGAGGGCAACGCCCAGCGCAAGGCCGAGTATTTCGCGCACCGCAGCGGCTTGCCCACCGTCGCGGACGATTCGGGGATCGAGGTGTTCGCACTGGGGGGCAAGCCGGGGGTGAAGTCGCGCCGCTTCGCGATGTTGAGCGGCCCATTGGACGTGCAGGACGAGGCCAACAACCGGGAGCTGCTGCGCCGGCTCGAGGGGTTGCCCGAGGAGCGGCGGCGCGCGCGGTATCGCTGCGTGGTGGCGTTCGTCCCTCGCCCCGACGCGGCCGCGCTCACCTTCGACGGCACCTGCCTCGGCAGGATTCTGGAGGCACCGAAGGGGAGCGGCGGCTTCGGCTACGACCCGCTGTTCTATTCCGATGATCTCCAGATGAGCTTCGGCGAGGCACCACCGGAGGCGAAGGACGCGGTGAGCCACCGAGGCAAGGCGTTCCGGGCGTTTGCGGAGTGGTTGGCACGACAGACGACGCCAGGAGACGTGCCACCCGCAGCGCCGCATTAGATTAGCAGCACATCGGGGCGTGGCGCAGCCCGGTAGCGCGCCTGCTTTGGGAGCAGGAAGTCGCCGGTTCGAATCCGGCCGCCCCGACTTCACCGAAAGGCAAACCCTGGAAGGCAGTTAGCACCGTTCGGGGCTTGTCGTTCTCGTGGGGCATCCGCGCCGGGTCCGTGGAAAAGTCCGTGAACATCTTACGTGCTCACGACAGCCCGGACGGGACGGGCATCACCCGCCGCGTGTTCGAGGTTATCCACGTCGCGCTGCTGGTACAGGGCAGTGAGGCACGTGGCGTCGGTCCAGCCCTGCGACTGTTTGAGATAGTCCGCGATTCATCGGACCATCCTGTCCTAATAGGCGAGGTCGGTCGGGCATGCGGCCAATCGGGCGACAGAGAGGAGGCGCTGCTGATCCTCGATGAGTTGGTGGAACTCGGTGAGCAGCGATACGTCCCACCACGAGCCTTTGCGAGTGTGTACCGAGGACTGGACAGCCTCGACATGGCCATGGACTATCTCATCCGTGCGGCGGAGGTTCGGGATCCCTCGCTCCAGTGGGACATACGGATGCTCGATCAAGAGCTGCAGGCGCACCCCCGCTACCCGGAACTGATGCGCCTCATGCGGCTGGAGCCGTGATCCGTGGAGTTGCTGGAACGCCTCAAGCATGCCCTCGCCTCCCGCTACTCGATCGAGCAGGAGCTGGGTCGTGGTGGGATGGCGGTCGTCTACCTCGCAACTGATCTCAAGCACGGTCGGCCTGTGGCAGTGAAGGCGCTCCTGCCCGAGCTTGCTGCGACACTTGGCGGTGACCGATTCCTCCAAGAGATCCGGTTAACGGCGAACCTCCAGCACCCCCACATCCTCGCCCTGTACGACTCGGGTGAGGCGGACGGCCTCCTCTACTACGTCATGCCCCACGTGGAGGGCGAGTCCCTGCGTGATCGGCTGAAGCGGGAGAAGCAGTTGCCCGTAGAGAACGCGCTGCAGATCACCGAGCAGGTGGCCTCCGCGCTCGACTACGCCCATCGGCACGATGTGATCCACCGGGACATCAAGCCCGAGAACATCCTGCTGCACGAGGGCGAGGCGATGGTCGCAGATTTTGGGATTGCGCTTGCCGTGAAGGCCGCTGGCGGGGAACGGCTTACCGAGACGGGGCTCTCGATCGGGACACCGGAGTACATGAGTCCCGAGCAGGTGGCGGGTGAGCGCCAGATCGGTGCGCGGAGCGATGTCTACTCCTTGGGTTGTGTGTTGTACGAAATGCTAGCGGGACAACCTCCATTCACGGGGGCAACGGGGCAGGCGGTGTTGGCGCGCCATGTGACGGACGCAGCACCTCCAATCACGACGGTGCGGTCCAGTGTGCCGCCAGGTGCAGTGTCAGCGGTCAACACGGCCTTGGAGAAGGCTCCGGCAGATCGCTTCGATAGCGCTAAGGCCTTTGCTGCAGCACTGCGGGCAGAGGGTGCAGCCTCAGAGCCAGTGATCAAGTCGATCGTGGTGCTGCCGTTCGCCAATCTGAGCCCCGATCCCGAGAACGAGTACTTCAGTAACGGGCTCACCGATGAGATCATCGCCGATCTCTCCAAGCTCCAATCCCTACGGGTCATCTCTCGCAACTCGGCGATGCAGTTGAAGGGGACCGATAAGGACACCAAGACGATAGGGCGTGAGCTGAACGTCCAATGTGTGCTCGAGGGGACGGTCCGAAGGGCAGGCGACCGACTCAGAATCACCGCGCAGCTCATTGACGCAGCGAAGGACGCTCATCTCTGGACCGAGAAGTACGATGGTGTGCTCGAAGACGTGTTCGACATGCAGGAGCAGGTATCTCGTTCGATCGTCGATGCGCTGATGCTCGAGCTCAGCCCGGAGGAGGAGCGGCGGCTGGCAGAGCGGCCGATCGACAACGCGCAGGCGTACGAGTGCTATCTACGCGCGCGGCAGCAGATCTGGCTGTTCACGAAAGAAGCGCTGGACCACGCCCGGCAACATCTGCAGAACGGTCTGGCGATCATTGGAGAGAACGCGCTCTTGTTGGCGGGAATGGGATACGCGTACTCGCAGTACGTTAACATCGGGCTGGAACATGAGGAGTACCTCGAGAAGGCGGAGGAGTACGCAAGGAAAGCGCTAGCGCTGGATCCCGAATCTCCGGAGGCCCACATCGTCCTAGGCCTCACCACTTCGATTCGAGGGGACCTGAAAACGGGCTTCTACCACCTGAAGCAGGCTCTCGCCAGGAAGCCGGACGATCCCCACGCGCTTCTCTGGGTTGTGGTGGTCCACACTCTCGTCGGCAGGGTGGATGAGGCGTATCCGTTGGCGGAGCGACTGGCACGGGTGGACCCACTTACCCCGATGTCGATATGGTGCGAAGCCTTCCTCGACGTGATGGGAGGGCGGTTCGACGTGGCCTCCGAGGAGGTGACCAAGTGGTTTCGCATGGAGCCTCAGAGCCCGGCTGCGTTGTTGCACTGCGCTCTGTTCCTGGCGTACTGCTCCCGCTACGACGAAGCGCGCGAGTTGATTCGCGGAAACGTCCATCCGGGCCTTGAAGACCAGTTCACGCGTATGACTCTTCTTCTTGAGGGCGCTTTGGACGGCGACAGCTCGGGATTCCAGGGAATCGAGACCGAAGACTTCGAGAAGTGGGCACGGCGCGATCCGCAGTTTTCGTATTTCGTGGCTGGGATTCACGCGCTCGCCGGGCTCAAGGAGAAAGCTCTGGAGTGGCTGTCGAACGCTGTGGACCGTGGGTTCATCAACTACCCCTTCATCGCCGAGCACGACCCACTGCTGCAGTCGATTCGCTCCGAGCCGCGGTTACGGAATATCGCGGCGCGGGCTAGGTACGAGTGGGAGCATTTCGAAGCGTAAAGCAGCAGCGAGCGAAGACGAGAACCTGAGGGCGTGGCCATTGGCGAACCTGCTACCTGGAGTGGCACGGACTGACGCCGCTCGTTGATACTGGCCCGCTTAGACCGCATCGCCAGATCGAGGACCGGGTACTAGAGTTCGTGTTGCCGATTGCGAGTAGGAAGGACGTTGAAGCCCACACGCAGGTAGTAGACACTTCGCCACGTGAGATTTCCCACCAACCGTCGCGCCAGTCCCCTTCAAAGAAAGCTGCTGACAGCACTGTTGTTCGCGATCATGATCGCGCTGATCATCCTGTTGAACATGCTAATGGGTGGATGACGCCGTAGCGTCACGCGGCGCTCGGGGCTTTCGGTTGTGTGCAGACAAGGCCCGAGCATTTCACTTCAATTGTGGCATTTCTGCGACCCTTGCGGAGCCGTAGACCGAAGCCCACTCTAGCTCAACATCGCCAAAACCGGGGGCGTTAGAGAGCGGACCGCCGCGCCGCGCTGCGAGCCGCTCAACAATCCCGCAGCACACCACACGCCCAGCCGCTCCAGCCGCCGCTTCGCGTCCTGCTCGGTCTCCACCGGTCCGAGTTCCTGCTCGACGCGATCCAGCGTCAGCTTCCGCCGCGTCTGTCCGCTGCGTCTGCCCAACCCGCGGGCGCGTTCACTGTCCACCATTTCCGACAACTCCTTCACTGTTCTTCACGGGCCGTGGCCCGTTAGCTTGCACTTGTCCGCCTCTCGGAGGCACCTATGCGTGCCTTGGCATTGCTCGTCTCATTCGCCCTCGCGTCGTTCACCGACGCCATCGCGCAAGAGCAACCCTTACAGCCCGGCCAGCGGGTTCGCGTAACCGCTCCAGGCCTCGATGTGAACAAGCTCCAGACAACATTCCACGAAGTCCGCTCAGACACGCTTGTGCTTGAATCCATGGTGGTTCCGCTCTCGTACCTGGCACGGCTCGAAGTGAGCCGCGGGCGGAAGTCGAACGCTCTCAAGGGACTTCTCATCGGGTCCGTCGTGGGTGTCGGAGTCGGTGCCGCTCTGGGTATATGGGGAGCGAGCCGGCCGACGTCGACGTCTGAGGCAGTGTGGTGCTACGAAGGGACAGCAGCGTGTGCTGCCGTGGGCGGTTTGGTGGTCGGCGCTGCGGGTGGCTTGGTGGGCCTTGGGATAGGGGCATTATCCAAGACCGAACGCTGGGAAGAGGTCCCCCTGGACCGCTTGCGCGTGAGCGTCGTGCCGCAGCGTGGCGGCTTCGGCATCGGAGCACGCATCGTGTTCTAGTAGCCATACGACTGCCGACCGTTGCCCATCATTCGCGGTCCATCCAGAATGGTCCCCGTGGTCCGTGTACGAGTCCGTGAACATCTCATGATCATCCTGCGCAGCAGGTGCTGCATCGCCGCGCATCCTGCGAGCGGGGCGGGGACGGCTTGCCGAGGATTCGCCGGGAGAGCCCACCCTTCCGCGTCCCGGGGGAGCGCGTATCTTGCGAGCCACGGGGCGGCTTTGGGAGCAGGAAGTCGCCGGTTCGACTGCGGCCCCGCCACGCAGCGGGGCGCTGACGATGGACATTCCCAACCGCAGGAGGTTCCGCATGCTGCGACGATGGGCGACCCTTCTTGCCGTCCCGGCCTTGGCACTGGGATGTGCGAGTGGCGGTCAGCAGGAACAGGCGGCGCAGCCGTCGGCACAGGCAACCGGCGGCGGGGAGTGCGGCGGCCGCTATGAGATTCAGGTCACCAACCGCAACCGGGCCGACCAGTCGGTGGACGTGTACTTCATGCGCTCGGCGGTCGCGAACCCGGAGCGCGCGGGGACCGTGAATCAGCAGGACGAGCGGTCGTTCTACATCCTCTCCAACACGATGTACGAAGTCTGGGCGGACTTCGGCGGCCAGCGGATCCTGGTACGCGACCAGCCCTCCCAGCAGCGGTATCAGATCTTCGTCGTAGTGACCTGCGACACCCGCTGATCAGCCGCTGAAATAGTGCTGCGGTGTGCTGCCGTCGCCGGGGCATCGGCGGCGGCAGCGTCATTGTCGTAACTGACTGTCCTACTGACAGTTACGTTGACGAATCGCTGCCGCGCATGCTCCTTGCGGCACATAAGGTGCTGTCTAGGGCAGGGAATCATGCGCAACGTCGTCGGTGGCACCATCAGCTTCGTCGGATGGCTCGGCTGGGTCATCTGCGGATTCGGGGGGCTCGGCGTGTGTCTCCGGATCGTGTACGACGTGGCCGGCATCTGGGGAGCCGCCGCCGGATTCCTGTTGGGCCCGCTGACCTTCGCCGCCACGCCGTGGTATGCGCTGTTTGCCCTGGGCACCTGGACGCCACTCCTGCTGTGCTACGCCGGCGGCCTCGTCTCCACCGCGATGATCGGAATCGGGGCAGGGGTGCGTTACTGACCGGCGATTCTTCCCGAATCGTCTTATCGACATTCACGTTCATGGAATCTTCATGGCCTCCGGGGTAGAGTAGGGTGGAGCCTTTCGAGGAGGCGTTTGTGCCGGCAGCCGAGAGCCAGAAGAAGGTCCTCATCAAGCTCACCGACGAGCAGAGAAAGGCAATCCGCGAGCTGACCGGCAAGGACGCCGAGTGCATAGAGTGCACGCAGGAGGAGCTGGAGATGAAGCTCGCGCCGTGCCTGCCGTGCGAGCAGCACTTGCACGGGCTCTGGGTGGTGTTGGGTCTGGACGACTGAGCAGCGGTGGGGAGAGAGCCCTGGGCGCCCGTCGTGCGGCGGGCGCCTCTTTTTGTGTCGCCCACATCGCGCATCGCTCCTTCGCTGGGCGGGTTGTCAGCGGGGCGGGGGCGGGGCCAACTTTGGGGCGCGCCCCCGTAGCTCAGGTGGATAGAGCAACGGCCTTCTAAGCCGTGGGTCGCAGGTTCGAGTCCTGCCGGGGGCATTGAGCAGGGTGCGACCGCTGCGGAACCGGTTGTGCTCCACGGTCGGAGCGCGGTTCTTCGTTCTGTCGTGCCCTCCAGCTCGCAGCCCGAGAGACGGTGACGGGACACCCCACCGTCGGGCACTCGCCCACCGCGCCATCCAGGGCCTCTCGCCAATCCGAAGCGAAACGCTCCTGTTGTTGCGCATTTGCAACTCTTGCGCTCGCCTTGGCCGCGCTGCAGTCTAGTGAACGTCAATAAAACAATCCCGTCGGTGGCCCCCTCTCCCCCCGCCGCCCGACGGACGCCGCAGTGTGACGCCCGCCCGACGACGAGCCCCCCCGGTCCACCGGCTGAGTGCGCATAGCGTGTCCGACTCGTACATCCCTCCAAGGAGAGTGTCATGCGCTACCTACGCCTCGCCCTGCTCCCGCTCGTCTTCGCCGCGTGCACCGAGCAGGCACCCGTCGCGCCGATCGAGGACGGACCGGCGTTCAACTGGATGAACAACCCGGACAACGGGAACTTCAACATCTTCAGGACTGAGTTTCATTGGCGAGTGTGCTGGACGGACCCAAGCAACGGGCTACGCGTCTGCCATACCACGATCCCCCACTCCACCAACCCGCAGACGGCCTGTGACATCCAGACGGAGGGCGACCGCGTTCCCTACCAGGACGTCGGGATTGCCCCCTATGAGTTCCTGCACGCGCTCAGCCACGGTGAGACCTGGGTGGTCGTCCGCGACGTGACGACGACCGGTGACTGCTTCGGCAATGCGCTGGTTGCCGAGGGATGGGGAACTTTCGAACATAACGACAACGACGCCTTTGGTTCGACGGATCCGAACGCGAACA
>JBDGYA010000053.1:0-23485 GCA_039584325.1 Gemmatimonadota bacterium | reverse complement strand
GAGGGAGCCGAAGGCACCGACGGTCATGCCGCCGAGGACCAGACCCGTCGGGAGATCGGCGCCGGACGACGAGACCGTTCCGCCACCGCAGGAGCACCGCGATTCCCTGCGCGCAGCGAGCTCCACCCTGGGGTCCAGACCGAAGCTGGTTACGCTCGCCCTTTCTCCGGAGAGTCAATCATGCAGTACCGCCAAGCTGTAGCCGCGCTCGTCGGCGTTGCCGTTGCCGGTCGGTTAACCCTGGAAGTGCAACGCCGGCTCGGACACGTCATAGGAGTCCATGGTGCCAGGCGGTGAGACCATCCACGTCGAGCGAGGAACCGGACGATGACTGCCAGACTGCTGCTGCTCGGATTGCTGCTTCCGAGCGTCGTCCCGTCGTGCGCCGGGCAGGCGCGTACGGAGGAGATCACGTTTCGCTCGGGTCCGTTCACCCTGGTCGGCGATCTGCAGCTGCCGCCGGGGAATGGGCCCTTTCCCGCCGTCGTGTTCGTGCATGGCGATGGGCCGAACAACCGCACCTCGGGTGTCACCTATCCCCCGATCATGGAGCGGATGCTGCGCGCCGGGTACGCAACGTTCGCGTGGGACAAGCCGGGAACCGGCGAGTCGACCGGTGAGATCGACCGGAGTCGGCTGCAGCACCAGCGGGCGCAGATCGTGCTCGATGCGCTCGACGTGCTGCGCCAGCGTCCGGACATCGACCCGGACTGGATCCGCATGTGGGGCATCAGTCAGGCGGGGTACGTGATGCCGCGCGCGCTCGAGCGGGGTGGTGACGTGGCGTTCATGATCGCCGTGTCGTGTCCGGGAGTCCCGGGCGTGGAGCAGGGCGCCTACCTGCTCACCGCACAGGCGGTGTGCGCGGGACTGCCGGACGACGATCGAGCCGAGGTCGAGCGGCTGTTCGCCGCCGTCGAGCGTGCGCGCACCTACGAGGACTATGTGCGCCACAAGACGGTGCTGGCCGCCCATCCGGCGGTCGATTCGCTGGGAAGCCTGCTGAACGTCTCAGTGTCTCGCATCCGACCGCGGGAGGACTGGCACGCGGACGACCTCACGGGCGACTACTACTGGGATCCCATGCGGGTGGTCGAGGAGATCACGATCCCGGTGCTCGCAGTATTCGGAGGGAGGGACACGCAGGTCGATCCGGTGCAGGGGAGCGACGCCTACCGTGCCGCCCTCGCCCGTGGGGGGCACCCCCACTCGCGTGTCGAGCTGATCCCGGGAACCGACCACAACATCCTCCTCTCGGAGACCGGCTGCCTTGCGGAGCGCGAGCGACGTTCGCGCGCGGCGTGGGGCAACTACCCGGTGGCGTACCTGGATCTGATCGAGGAGTGGCTCGGGACGCTGCGCCGAGTGCAGTGAGGACGACGGCCCGGAGCCACGCGCACACGGACATCCGCCCTTCCACTGCTCGCTGCGGCTGCCGGAGCCGCCCGCGGTCGCTTGAGCGGCGGATCCAAGTGGCAGTACCTTGCCGCGTGCGGCCGCGGTCGCATTCCCACCCAACGCGGAGATCAGATCAATGGACAGTCTCAGACGGGACATTCGGTTTCTCAAGCTCTATGCCGTCACGATGACCGCCGGCTGCGCGGTGCTCTTGTTGACGGGGTTCACGCTGCAGGACGCGAGACAGGCGTTTACCGAGATCGACGTGGAACGCATCAACATCGTGGAAGCTGATGGCACGCTCCGCATGGTCATCTCCAACCAGCAACGGCAACATCCCGGCATCGTCAACGGAAAGGTCATCGAGCGCAGCGGCCCGAGACCGCCCGGTATGATCTTCTTCAATCACCACGGTGACGAAATGGGTGGGCTGGTTTTCGGTGCCAACGGCGAGACCGGGCACTTCGGGTCGTTCACCTGGGACAAGGTCCGCAACGACCAGACCATCGGATTCCGGCACCTCGAGGGTGACAACGGTGCCTATTCGACGGCCCTCGAGATGTGGCAGCAGCCGAACATCCCGGCCGACATCATGATGGCCAAGTACGATAGTGCGATGGCTCTGAGTGATGCGACCGCACGCGACGCGGCGATCCAGGCGCTGCGGGAGCAGGGGGAGCTGACTACACGGCGCCTGTTCTTCGGGAAGGGAAGAAACGACGCCCTGATCCTGGACATGCGGGATGTACGGGGGAGAACGAGGATCCGTATGTCCGTGGCGCCCGGCGGGACGCCGCTGCTCGAGTTCCTCGACGCCGACGGCCAGGTCGTGCATCGCGTACCCGAGCCATGATGAGCCGGCGACCGAACCTTCCCACGGCTCAAAGCCGCGGCTTGGTGATTCGGCGGCTGAAGCCGCCGCCCGGCGCCTGCGGCGACCCGCCCTGAAGGGCGGTTGGGGAGGCGTCGTTTCACGACGCGCCGCGTAAGTGCAGGCCCGGAGCATTGCGGGCCTCCCGACGGGCGCGTGATCCGCCAATTGGCATCATTCGCCAGGCGCCGGGGGGAAGGCAGTGCCCCCGCTCGCGGTTCTGGTGGAGATGCCTCGCTTCAGGAGTTGGTTTTGACATTCCAGTCTAGCAGTGCTGCGATCGGACGACTCACAGCGATGGTCGGCGTCCGCACGGTACGAATGCGTCGCAACATCCTTTAGCAGTGAGCACTTCCGCTTCACCAAGCCCCGAGCGTCACGCTGGCGTTCGGGGCTTTCCCAACGGCGGTAAGAGGGTAAGAAGGTAGGTCGGTTGTGCTACCGGTCTTACCGCCTACCCGCCTACCGCCTTCCGTGGTGTGCGAAAAGTGTGCGAACTCAGCCAAACTCAGCCCAACTCAGAGCAAGCAGACAAAGAACTCGGGTCCGGGCTGCCAGAGCGGAGCGACGGCAGTCCGGGGTCCGCTGCTGCGCAAGTTAGGCATTCATGAGTCCGTCTTGGCGCTCGTCGAGGTTGCCTTTCGCTTGAAGACGATCAATTCATAGGTGACGATCGCCAGTAGTGAGCCTGCTCCAGTTGCGATGATATCCAGCGGGTCATAACGTGTGCTCGCCCCCCACATTGGGTTCACTTCTTCAACGGTCAATAATGCAAATACAAGCAGCGAACCCAGATAGACGAGAAGACGACTATGCCTCGGTTCCATTGTGACCGCCCCGTTGACGAAGAAGAGGCTTATGATGTATGCCGCGATGAAGTTTGGAAGACTCCCTGTAACAGATGTCATGAAGGGTATGTGACTCAACGAAGGTCGTAGAAGTTCCTTGTTGAGGGAGACTATACCGAATAGGAATCCGAATAGAAGAACGTTGGTCAGTACGACACGAAATCTACTCTTTCGGCTCATTGGTTGAACTCCCGAATCTCTAATCCTGTTCTCTCTGAGGTTACCGGGTACATCCTGTACAAAGGTATTCGGGAGCATCGGGTGAGCGGTTTCGTCACCTACCCTTCCCATCTAGCCTATCTCCTGTCAAGCGAGATGCATCAGGTGGCGGGGGACGGCCGCCTGATGTGTCCTGTCGCGCTAGGCGGTCGAGGAGCCTGCAACCGCCGTGAAACGCGTTGGTTCGAGAGCTCGTAGAGAACGCATATAGACGCCTGCAAGTCCGAGACACTCGATCTGTTTTCGCGAATGACCGACTGCCGCAGGCCGCGGTGCGGTTTGAGACGCCTCCGGGCAAACAGTAGTACAATTCAACAATGCCAGCCTAACAGCCGGTTGCAGCGGGCGGCGCTGTCGCGCTGCCGCTGAAACGCGATCCCTTAGGCAGCACTCGAGCTCCCTCGGTATCCCTTGTACCCGCCGGCGGGTAAATGAGGAGAATGGATAGATGCTCATTCAGATCAACACCGACAGCAACATCGAAGGAGACGAAGCACTCGCCAAACGGGCCGAAGCGCTATTGAGGGGCACCTTGGAACACTTCGGCGAACAGCTTACACGGGTCGAAGTCCATCTTAGCGACCAGAGCAGCGACACAAAGTCCGGCAACGACGATAAGCGTTGCCTGTTGGAGGCCCGTCTCGCGGGCCTTCAGCCGATCGCAGTGAGCCATCAGGCAGCGACGCTAGAGCAGGCCATCGTAGGCGCGGCCGAGAAGTTGGAACATTCCCTCGACAGTGTTCTGGGGCGGTTGGGGAACCGCTGACGAAGAATTTCCTTTCCTCCCTGTGAAGTATGCGTGCCCGAGGGGGAGCTGTGGAGGGGTCGGGGAACTCGTGTGGCGCCCGGTCGCTGAGGGTTGCGGTTGCGAAGCCACCCTGCTGGCACTACTGACAGCAATAGACCCCTCGGACAATTCAGTTCGATGGAACTTCGTTGTCGGCTACATGCGAGCGTGCCAACCACCTGTGGTGGCGAGTGATGGAACGGTTTTCACGACCACGCCGCCTCCGCTGAATTCCCAGACGGCTGTTGTCGTTGCCGTGAATCCTGATGGGTCGCAGAAGTGGCGATATGAGGAGGGGAACACCGCTGCTTCTTGGCCTGCTCTCTCGACAGATGAGACTCAGGTTTACGCCGGAGTGGGAAATCGCATCATCGCCTTTGACGCTCAGACTGGAGCCATTCGTTGGACGAGTGGTATCACGGGCGCCGTCTATGTGAGGCAAGTGGTCGTCGACTGGCAAGACAGGGTTTTCGTAACTGGCAACGACGGCTTCAGTGCCTTCACTAATAGCGGCACCTTGCTGTGGTGGAGGGGCTGGCAGAACCGCCAATACTTCACGTCATACCCGAGCGGTCGCCTGATGTTGGCTGAGCCCACTCTTGCCGCCCTCATCGCAGCGGATGATGCGTCGCCCGACTCGCAGATCCCTCTGCCGACTGGGTACCGGATACCAGGCAATGCCATAGGTATCGTGGACCGCGATGGTATCGCGTACTTAGCGGCCAACAACCTCAACAATCCCGAGGCCTCTGGGTTGCTCGCCCTTGCCCCTCCGGGTCTGCGGTGGCGCTTCGAAACCGGAGACATCGGCGGAATGGCGATGGCGACGGACGGCACACTCATCTTCGTGTCGGGCGGCGTGGTCTACGCCCTCGGCCCATGAACGCGTAGGTGACGTGGCGAGATAGTCCCTTCTGGTAGACCCTGACCTAGGTGGGTCGAGCTGCAGCTGTGGCCGTTCACGCTGTCACGCGTGTTCCCAGCCTGTGGCGCTCCGGCAGCCTATCATGGAGTCAAAGATCACTACCGCTCGCATCCGGCATCGAAGGTTCATCCGGCTGCCGCGGTCGTGGTAGCTCGAATGCCGCCATCAGCGCATCGAACTGCTGACGTGCTTCGGGTGTCCCGATTTCGAGCAGCCGCTGCGCCAGGTCGCGGACAGTCTCCCCGAAGTCTCTGCTGTCCAGCACGATCCCCATCCTCGGCTCCTTGGCAATGTTCCGCCCCATGGTGGGCAACTAGCGGCGGCAGCCCCTCACCAGATCTGTGCGGCGAGTATCGTTTTGTTGCCGTCATACACATCCCAGCACCGTACACGCCCGATAGCGCCTCCACCATGGCCCCGAGGAGCGGTGGTGGCCAGACCTGGCTTGCGAAACAGCTAGGGAGTTGTCGGCAATGTTGACGCGTGAAGCGCCTGATGAACCGGTCGGGATAGCCTCGATAAGGCTCCGCAGCTGCTCTAGCCCTCACCCGATTTCGTTGCCCGCGGCGAGCGCGGTTCCGGATCCGGCTGCTTTTCCGACCCTTCTCTTACTGTTTGTCGGGGTCCAAGACCCACACATTGGGTTCCAAACACACTCGGGTGGCCCTGATGCGATTGGCTCGTCGTCCCATCGCCCTCCTGCTGCTCGTATGGTTCCTGCCGGCCTGCGCTACGTATCAGCCCACTGAACTCGCACCCCACGAGGCCGTTGTCGGACAAGAAGCGGTGAAGGTCAAGTTGTCCGGCGCGTCGTCTACGGAGGTCACGGTACGGGAGCCGTGGGTCCGCGCCGACAGTATCGGTGGTGTCACGGATCTCCATCCCGATTGGTCCGTACCTCTAGCGTCGGTCGCGGAGATCAAGACTTCGAGATTCAACCCAGCGCTCACGGTAGTTGGCATCGTTGGTGGAGTCGCGGTGGCCGTCGGCGGGTTCTACTTTGTCGCGTGCGTCATCGGTGGCGGGGACTGCTAGCTCCATCGTGTTCTGCGGCATTCCTCGGTAGTCCCATTCCATCATTCTGACGCGTTCACCGTGCAACTCATTTCCGATCGTTCCTTTACTGTTTGTCAGGGTTCAGATCACATACGTTGGATTCTCAAGGCACTTGGAGGCCCTGATGCGACCGGCCCGTCGTCCCATCGCCCTCCTGCTGCTCGTGTGGTTCCTGCCGACCTGCGCGACGTATCAGACCACCGAACTCGCACCCCACGAGGCCGTTGTCGGACACGAAGCGGTGAAGGTGACGTTGGCCGACGAGTCGTCCGCCGAGGTTACGGTATGGGAGCCGTGGGTCCGCGCCGACAGTATCGGTGGCGTGGTGGACCGCAATGACAACTGGTCCGCGCCTCTGGCGTCAGTGGCTGTGCTCAAGACCAAGCAAGCCAACGCATGGCTCACGCTGGGCGTTGTGGTCGGAGGTGCTGCACTGGCGCTTGGTGGCTTTGTGCTCTTCTGTGCGGCGTCTGACTGCTACAACCAAGGCTAGTTGGCTGGCATCTGCCTCTCATAAGCGAGTGGAACGTCTCAAAGGCCGACCACATCTTATGTAATGGATCGTCGGTGACCCAATGATCGGAGCTTCTCGGCAGGAGGTGGCATCGTGAATCGCGCTCGTATCACACTCCTGTGCTTCGTTGTCAGCGCTCTCGCAGGTGGATGCAGCACCGACGACGCCATAGACGGACCGGCGCCGACCGGTTCCATCCAGGTCACGACCTCGACGACCGGCGAGGATGTCGATCCCGACGGCTACACACTCCACCTGGATGGCCAGCACTCCCGGGCCATGGAGGTCAATGATTCAGAGGTCTTCGCTGATGTTGCCGCCGGCAGCCACACCGTGGAGCTGTCGGCCGTCGAGGTCAACTGCTCCGTGGACGGTAGCAACAATCGCACCGTCAACGTCCAGGGCGACCACACTACCAACGTGGGCTTTAGCGTGACCTGTGAGCCGTTGACCGGCAGTCTGCGAGTCACGATGGTGACTGTCGGCGACACACTCGACCCGGACGGCTACAGGGTCAGCGTTGACGACGTGCACGATCAGGCCGTGAGCACGAATGGCAGCGTGACGTTTTCCGGACTACGGGAGGGAAGTCACACCGTTGCCCTGAGTGGTGTCGCCAAGAACTGCACCCTCACGGGTGAGAACCCGCGAAGCGTAACTGTGGACTACGGGCAGACAACGGAGGAGAGCTTCAGTCTCACGTGCGCCGTCGCGCTGTTCGATCACATCGCCTTCGTCAGCACTCGAGACGGCAACGGCGAGGTGTACGTCATGGGCGCCGACGGCTCAAATCCCACGAACCTCACCAACAACGCAGCCTGGGACATCTACCCTGACTGGTCGCCGGACGGCACGAAGATCATCTTCAGTAGTGACAGGACCGGGAACGATCAGTTGTACGTCATGAACGCCGACGGCTCAAACCTGTCGCGACTCACCGGTCATCCTGCGAACGACATATCACCCCGCTGGTCCCCCGACGGCACGAAGATCCTGTTCGCGACCGACCGCGACGGGAACTACGAACTGTACGTCATGGATGTGGATGGGTCGAACCCGACGAGACTGACGGACGCTCCGCTCGTAGACGGCACGCCCGACTGGTCGCCCGATGGCTCCAAGATCGTCTTCTACAGCGCGCGGGATTACAACTTGGAAGTCTACGTGATGAACGCTGATGGCTCCGATCCCGTGAACCTCACCCAGTATCAAGGGAGCGACACCTGGCCCAGTTGGTCACCCGACGGGGCCAGGATCGTGTTCACGAAGGGTCTGGGTGTTGGGTTTGGGAGGTCTGACATCCATATCATGAATGCAGATGGCTCTGATCCCATCAACATCTCCAATCATCCCGAGGCGGACTCCGAACCTGACTGGTCACCCGATGGCGGGAGGATCGTCTTCAAGACTGATCGGGACGGCTACTTCGACATCTACGTCATGAACATCGATGGCTCCAACCCTGTGAGGTTGACCAACCATCCAGCGGCGGATCTGACTCCAGTTTGGTCGCCAATGCGGTAGTGAGACAGGTGCAGGTGAACGCTCCGCTCCCGCCGTATCAGCCCGTGAGCTGTCGCCCGAAGTCTGACCGGCTCGCTCCTGTTTCTGGGGTGCCTTCCACTGGTCAAGTACGGCGTGGCCCCCTATCGTAGCTGAGGAGCAGCCGAGGACGGTGGGATGGTGTCCGATCTCCTCGAGCGTTTGCAGTCGGCCCTCGCCGACCGCTACACCATCGAGCGGGAACTGGGTCGCGGTGGGATGGCGGTGGTGTACCTCGCACGTGACCTGCGACACGATCGCTCGGTCGCCCTCAAGGTGCTGCGTCCCGAACTGGCTGTAACGCTCGGAGCCGAAAGGTTCCTCCGAGAGATCAGGATTGCGGCAGGTCTCACTCACCCACACATACTGCCGCTGCTCGATTCCGGTGAAGCGGATGGCTTCCTGTACTATGTAATGCCGTACGTGGCCGGCGAGTCACTGAGAGATCGGCTGGAGCGCGAGGGGCAGCTTCCCGTCGAAGATGCGCTCAAGATCGCCAGTGAGGTCGCTGACGCCCTTGGGTCGGCGCACAAGCAGAACGTGATCCATCGGGACATCAAACCAGAGAACATCCTGCTTGAGGAAGGGCACGCTGTCGTCGCTGACTTCGGTATTGCCAGAGCGGTGACGGCGGCAGGCGGTGAGCAGCTCACCGAGACCGGCATCGCGATCGGGACTCCCACGTATGTCAGTCCCGAGCAAGCGAGTGGTGAACGGAATCTCGATGGCCGGAGTGACCTCTACAGTCTGGGCTGTGTGCTCTTCGAGATGCTCAGTGGGCAACCACCGTTCTCGGGTGCAGCCGTTGACAGCATTGTGTACCAGCACCTGTCTGTCGAGGCACCCCCAATCACGAATCTGAGACCCACGGTGCAACCTGAGGTCGCTGCCGCACTTCAGCGGGCCCTGGCAAAGAACCCTGCCGATCGGTTCAGTCCTGCCGCACAGTTCGCCGACGCACTGGGTGCAGCTCGGGTCAGCATCGCGACACCTGCAAGCACGTTGAGACGAGGGATACCTGTGCAGCTAGTTGCTGCCCTCGGACTGGTTCTTGTGCTGCTTGCGGCAGCCGTGGCCGTCGCGCTGCGCTCAGGGTCCACGCACACGACACCGGCCGACGTCGTCACCGCGCGGTTCCTCGACTCGGTCGCCGTCTTGCCAGTTGAGAACCTCACCAACGACAGCCTGCTGGACCACATCGCTGATGCGGTGACGTACGATGTCATTCACGAACTGAGTCGAATGGAGGATCTCAAGGTTACGTCCCTGCAGTCGGTCCGCGCGCTCGTTCAGGCCGGCGTTCCGCCGTCACAGATCGGAGACTCTCTTGGCGTGCGCCTGGTCCTCATGAGTTCCTTTCGATGGGTTGCTGATCGACTCCGCGTCGGTGTCGAGTTGGTTGAGGCAGGGGCCAACAACTCACTCTGGACGGAGCGTTGGGACCTCCAACCCACTGGGGGCGAGGGGTTTCAGCGCGGCTTGGTGCAACGGCTGATAGATGGCATTGTCGAGAATGCGGACGGACTCGACGGACGACCCGGCGAGGCGGAGTCGCACAGCGGGCCCGGCTATGAGGCATACCTGTCGGGCCGCGAGTCACTGAGCCTCCGAACACCCGCCTCGGTGGATCAGGCTATATCGCGGTTTCGGCTTGCGTTGACGCTCGACCCTGAGTATGCGCCGGCCTTTGCGGCTCTCTCATCCGCGTACACGCTGGCCCTGATTTACCGCTATGAAATCGGCCTTGAAGGATATGAGATAGCCGGAAGAGCACTACGGGCCGCCAATCGTGCCATTGAACTCGATCCGAAGCTCGCCAGGGGCTATGCCGCTCGCGGGCTGCTCGCCAGCCGCTCCCTTGGGTCCAATGAGGAGGCGGCCGCCGATTTCACACGGGCCCTTGAGTTACAGCCCAACGCACCCGAGCAGCCAAGCTGGTACGCAGCCATCCTCGTACAGGAAGGAAAGACCGAAGAGGCTTTGACCTCAGCCGAGCGCGGTGTCTCCTTGAACCCGTATTCGCCGGGTCGACGTCTCGCACTCGCATTGGTCGCGCTCGAGGTTCAGCGGTACGACATCGCGGTGCGCGAAGCCAGGCGCGTCACCGCTCTCGAGCCCGATATCACCGTTTCACGGGCACTCGAGGGTCGGGCCCTGCTCCTGCATGGCCGGCCGGACGAATGCCTTGACGTGGAATTCGGACCGCACGAAGGGGTCCGCGCCGCATGCCTCTACGAACTCGGCGACGTGGGTGGCGCAACCGAGATTGTCGACTCGATCACCCGGGAGGTTGAGAGAGGGGCCGTATACGACCAGCGGTATACGGAAGTGACACGTATTGAGGATCTGGCATGCTACTACGCCTGGATCGGGGATGTCACGCGCACACTCCAGTGGCTCGAGCGTGCGTATGACGTCTCCCCGATGGGGGTGTGGGGACGCATGCTGCGTACGGGTCTTTTTGCCAGAGTGCGAAGTGATCCTCGCGCCGTCCGTGAAATGGATCAGCTGACGGCAGGGGTGTGGCGGCGCGTGCAGGACCGCGCGAGCACTGTGGCGGTTCCGTAGTCGCACGGAGCCAGTTACTGCCGTGTAGCACTTTCCCCCGATACCACTCCGCGAGGACTTCCTCCCGAGGAGAGTGCCGATCGAACGGCGCCGTCAGTCAGGACAGCGTCCTGGGCGTCTTCGCCGCCCCACGTGATTCCCGATCACCCCTTTACTGTTTGTCAGGGTTCGGAACACGTACGTTGGACTCCCAACGCACTCGGGAGGCCCTGATGCGTGCCCTGGCCTTGTCCGCCGCGCTCATTTTCACGCCTTTCACCAACGCCACCACCCAACAGGATTCGCCCCCACTCGCACCGGGCCAGCGCGTCCGTATCACGGCTCCGAGCTTCAACGTGAGCAAGCTCCAGACAACGCTCTTGGAATTCCGCGCGGACCCACTCGTTGCCGAGGCCTTGGCGGCTCCGCCTGCTCACGTGCCGCTCCTCGTCCTTAGCGACGCTACAGTCCCGAGGTCGCTGGCATTTGAGCGGGCCGAACTCCGTCGCCCCGCGTGCGTGCCGTTATCCGAGACTCTTCGTTCAGGAATCCTGCTGCTGCCCCGTCGCCCACCGGACGGGTGCGATCACTCACGGGAGGGGACTCCGGTCGCCCGCCCCGTCCCGCCACTTCAAGGTGCAGGGAAAGGGGCGGTATGGGGAGGAGCCATTGGCGGGCTGGTTGGCTTTATCGCTGGACTCGTCTTGAGCCAAGCGTGCGAGTCCGATTCGGGAGCCCACTGCGAACCGTTCGTCATCGCAATCGGCACGGTCGGTGGTGCGGCCGTGGGAGCAGGTATCGGTGCCCTGATCGGCGCGATGTAGGGCTCGCCCGCTCGCGCCGCTCCACTCTTACCACACCCTACCACCGTTTGGTGGAGCGGCGTCGGTCACGCCCGCCACTCCCTACCCGCGATCAATCCCTCGACCACCGCGCAGATCTCCCGCGCCGCCTCGAGATCCGCCGTGAGGCTGCCCGGCACACCGCTGATCGCATCCACCGCGAGGAACCTGGCGAGCAACGCCTCGAGTGCCACCACCTGCCGAGCCGAATGGGACAAGAAGCAGCGCGAGTAAGTGATCCCGCTTCCCGTCGAGTCCTTCCCTTCAATCGTTGGGGGGGTCGCGCGAGGAGACCGAGGTGCTCCGAGCCCGAACATCCACTGTGTGTGGTTGGGAAGGTCTGTGGGAAGGTCTCGCTGCAAACAGAAGCGGAGGAAGGCAACGGAAAGCAAAGAGTCAGGTGCGTAACAGCCCGGGCTTACAACCACTAGCAAAGGAAAGCGGCAGCAAGCAGAATCTTCGCAAGAACTTGAAAACCGCCGGGAGCAATCCCTTGAGGGTGGAGCTGCGGCTGCTACCGCAGCCTCGCTCTGCTTCGCAACGAGTCCCTCGCCCTCCGTTGGAGTTACGCGATTCCCTTCAACAGTCTTGGGAAGGTTGTTGGGAAGGTTTGAGTTCCTCCACGCCGATGTCTCTCCCCTGTCGTTGCTTTCTAGCGACCCTCGCGCCCACGCCCTACCTTAGTCCAAATCCAGCCGAGGTCCCTTCATGGCCGATCAGCTGGATCGCCTGAGGACCACAGTAGCTTCCTTCCAGAGCCGTGACGTGCAAAGCCGATGGGCACGCCCGGCCCTAGCCTATGAAGCCTATGAGGCATACGGCGAGGGGCTCAAGGCATACCTCAGGCAGGAGCATACCGAGGCGACACGCCAGTTCGAGCGTGCTGTGGCTGCTGACACCGCGTTCACCCGTGCCAAGCTGTGGGCTGCGCTGAGCTCCCAGATAGCTGGGCGGATCATCGACAGGTCGTACTACGCGACGGCGAACTCCCTGATCGGGACACTTGCCGAGGCCCGCGGTGAGTTGAGTCGCTACGAGCGCTGCCTTCTCGATTTCGTGACGGCGCATGGAGCGCGTGTGAATAGTGCTGCGGCGTACGAAGCCGCTCGCTGCATGACGCGGGTGGCGCCTGGCTCGGACAACGCGAAGACGGAACTCGCGATGTACGCGTACCGATTGAATCGCCCCGCCGAGGTCATCGAACGCCTGCGGGAGCTCGATCCGCAACGTGGCATCTTGCGGTACTGCGACTGCTACTGGCCGGCCCTCACGTTTGCGTACCACATGCTCGGCGATTATGAAGCGGAGTTGGGGCAGGCGCGGCAATGGTCTCATGAGGAGCCCGCACTCGAGATTCCTGCGTTAGCGGCGCTCGGTCGTCTGAACGATGTCGCGGCGAATCTGGAGGCAGCGCGTTCGCTGCCGTCACGCAGCCATCGAACCCACGGCTGGGTGTACGGTGAGACACAGCTGGCACACTGGGGAGCCCTGGGCGGATACTTCGGTTACGTCGCCATCGTCCTTCGCACACATGGTCATCGTGATGTGGCGCGCGACGTCTTCGATCAGGCAATCGCATGGTTTCAGTCGCACGCCGATGCCGTCGAGGAACCGCGGCCGTACGTGGCGCGGTTGCTGTATGAGTCAGAGCGCTGGGAGGCGGCGCTCCCCCTAATTAGAGAGCTGGCCGAGGAATCTCCGGAAAACACAGAAAATCTTGCCGCACTTGGCAAACTGGCTGCGAGACGCGGTGATCGCGCAGAGGCATTGAGAATTAGCGAGGAACTGCGATCTGATCGGCCTTCGCTCCACGAGAGTGCCCGCACTCTGGAGCGCGCCAGGATCGCGGCGTTGCTCGGGGACCGAAGCGAGGCGATGACGCTGCTCCAACGAGCCATCGATATGGGCGTGCACTTTGGCTTCGGCGTGTGGGTGCACCGGGACATGGACCTCGAGCCTCTACACGACTACCCGCCCTTTCAAGAGTTGATGAGGCCGAAAGGGTAGTTCACGAGAACGTGCCAACGCATCCAGCCGCGAGCGTCGGACCGGGCTCGGGGCTCTTGGTTTCTGGGAAGGTCTTGGGAAGGTTTCGCTGTGAAGAGAAGCAAAGGAATGCAAACGAAAGCGAAAGCTCACGCGCCCCACGATCCAGCCTGACAACGAATTGCAGAGGATAGCAGCGAAAGGCAAGAACTCGGCAGGAACTTGAAAACCGCCGCGGGCAACCGCATCGGGGTTCGATTCCCCGGCCCTCCGTTGCACTTACGCGCTTCCCTTACACCGTCTTGGGAAGGTCATTGGAAAGGTCTTGGGAAGCTTCGACCTTGGACGATCTCGGCGACAGTTGAGCGGAGAGACGTGCCGATCTACTTCACCCCGGCACGAAGCCAATACAGGCACGTCTTCGTACGGGTCCCACTCTCCAGAAGCCGCTCCCGAAAGCCCAGACGGTTGGCGGGCAGCAGAGGACGTGCCGAATGGACGGCCCGTGGTCTGGACCACGGGAAGATCAGGGCCACGCGTGAACGATTGCGAAAGGGCTCGTGAAGACGGCCTCCCGCGGAATCCACGTCACACGTCAGCGGCTCGCAATCGCAGCGCGTTCCCAATCACGGAAACCGAACTGAAGCTCATCGCGGCTGCGGCAATCATCGGACTCAGGAGCAGTCCGAAGACCGGGTAGAGCACGCCGGCAGCCACCGGAACGCCGAGGCTGTTGTAGACGAATGCGAAGAACAGGTTCTGTCGAATGTTCCGCATCGTCGCACGGCTCAACCGCCGCGCCCGTACGATGCCACGCAGATCGCCCCGCACGAGTGTCACACCGGCACTCTCCATCGCGACGTCGGTTCCGGTCCCCATGGCAATCCCCACATGGGCTTGCGCAAGCGCCGGTGCATCGTTGATGCCGTCGCCGGCCATGGCCACGATGCGACCCTCCTTTTGCAGGCGCTGCACGACCTGTGCCTTCTGGTCGGGCAGCACCTCGGCGACCACGTCATCGATCCCGAGTTCGCGTCCCACGGCCTCCGCGGTGGTGCGGCTGTCCCCCGTGAGCATCACGATCCGGACGCCTTCCCCATGCAGGCTCTCCACCGCTTCCGGTGTCGTATCCTTCACCGGATCGGCAACCCCCAGCACCCCAACCGGCACCCTGTTCACCGCTACGAACATGACCGTCTGACCGCTCCCCCGTAGACCTTCGGCCTGTGCCGCAAGCGGACCCGGTTCAATGTCGAGCTCGTTCAGGAGCGCTTGGTTGCCGAGTGCCACCGTCCGACCGTCCACCCGGCCCGTGACGCCTCGGCCCGTGTGTGACTCGAATTCCCCCGCGTCCTCCAGTGTGACGTTGCGCTCTTCGGCACCCCGAACGACCGCCGCGGCCAACGGATGCTCACTTCCCCGCTCAAGGCTGCCTGCCACACGCAGCAACTCCTCCTCGCTCCAGCCGTCACCCGCTGCGACCGTCACAAGCGCAGGCTTCCCCACCGTGAGGGTCCCCGTCTTGTCAACAATCAGCGTGTCGACCTTCCGCAGGATCTCGATCGCCTCGGCATTCTTGAACAACACGCCGACGGAGGCACCCTTCCCGGTTGCTACCATGATCGACATCGGCGTAGCAAGCCCGAGCGCACACGGACAGGCAACGATCAACACCGCCACGGCATTGATCAGGGCAAAGGCGAACGCCGGTTCGGGTCCGACGAGCGCCCACACGACGAACGTGGCGGCGGCGATCAGGACAACGGCCGGTACGAAGTACGAGGCGACGACGTCAGCCAGCTTCTGGATCGGCGCCCGGCTCCGCTGCGCCTCGGAGACCATGCGGACGATCTGAGCCAACACGGTATCGCCACCCACGCGCTCGGCTCGCATCACCAGCGAGCCCGTCCCATTCACGGTTGCACCGGTCAAGCGATCGCCCGACCCCTTCACGACCGGAACGGGCTCGCCGGAGATCATCGATTCATCCACCGCACTCGTGCCGTCCAGCACCACACCGTCCACCGGCACCTTCTCGCCAGGGCGGACCCGCAACCGGTCTCCCGGCTGGACCTGCTCAAGCGGCACATCCGCTTCTGCGCCGTCATCCCCGATTCGGCGAGCTGTCTTGGGGGCAAGACCGAGCAGGGCTTTGATCGCTGCGCCGGTCTTGCCGCGCGCCGTGAGTTCCAGTACCTGACCCACGAGCACCAGCGTCACGATGACGGCAGCGGCCTCGAAGTACACGCTGACCGTGCCGGCGTGATTACGAAACGACGCTGGGAACAGACCCGGCAGCGTGGCCGCAACCACACTGTACACGTAGGCCACGGCGACGCCGAGGCCGATGAGCGTGAACATGTTCAGGTGCCACGTGCGGACCGACTGCCACGCCCGAACGAAGAACGGCCAGCCGCCCCAGAGGACCACCGGGGTGGCAAGTGCGAGCTGGACCCACGTCTGGGCTCTCACCGAGAACCAGGGCTGCAGCAGACCTCCCCCTGCCAGCATCTCCCCCATGGCGATGGCGAAGACCGGAAGCGTCAGCACAGCGCTCACCCACAGGCGTCGACGCATGTCTACGAGTTCGGGGTTCTCGGGTTCGTTCAGTGTCACCGTTCGCGGCTCCAGCGCCATCCCACAGATCGGACACGATCCGGGCTCGCTGCGAACGATCTCCGGGTGCATTGGGCAGACGTATTCGGTCTTCGTCGGCAGTGGAGAGATGACCTGCGGCTCCAGCGCCATACCGCACTTCGGACATGATCCTGGTGCGTCCTGCCGCACATCGGCGTCCATAGGGCACACATACGTCGTTCCGCGCTCCGGGGGGGATCGAGTTGGATCTCCTTTCGAGCCGGAGACGTATCGATCGGGATCGGATTGGAACTCTTGCAGACAGTGTTCGCTGCAGAAGACGTACGTGGCGCTGCCGTGGCCGACTCGCAGCCTTCCGTCTTCCGGGACGGTCATGCCGCACACGGGATCTCGCCACGAATCACTCGTCTTCGTGGTCCCCCCGTCGGCGTCATACTCGTGTCTAGATTCGCGCATAGTACCCCTATCTCCTGGTTGGGCAACGACTCTCGCGACCGACTTGTTCCTCGATGGGGAGGCAGATCGGATCGCACCGGCTCCACTCAGGCAGACGCGCGAGCTGTTCCGGCATTACACTGGGCGATGATGACCGGTATTAGTGGTCCAGGTGAGCTGGGCCACGGCAGGTGCAGTCCAAGCACCCGTGTTCCGTGCAGCTGCCGCAGCTTCGTTCGAGTTGCACGCGCAGGGCCTGCCGTGCCCGGTGGAGTTTGACCCGGACGTTGTTCGGTGTCAGGCCGCTCTCGCCCGCGACTTCCGCGATGGTCGCCGCTTCCAAGTCGATGCGTTTCAGAAGCGCGGCATAGTCGGCAGGGATCGCGGGAAGCAGATCGTGCACGCACTGGCAGATGGCGCGTTCGACTTCAGGATCGGGTTCGTCTAGGTCGGATGTGAATCCGGCGGCCCGCTCCAACGCTCGGTCTTCGGCGCCCTTGTGCCGATAGTAGTCGGTGACCGCGTTGCGCAACAGGCGGTAGAACCACGCTACCGCGCTCTCGTTCGCTCGGATAGCATGCCCCTTCTCGACGCCCTTGAGGAACGCTGCCTGCAGGATATCCTCTGCATCGGCGGGGTCCGCGACACGCCGCTCCAGGAAAGCACGGAAACGGCGGTGATTCTCGACCAACGTCTGAACCACTTCGGGACTTGGCACCGTCATACACTCATGATGCACGACTGGAGGGTGCGGTTCAACCGACCGACGATCGTGGACGAAGGCCTGATTGTCTGGGACGCCCTAAAGATCCGTAGTCCCTGGATTGACCGAAGCACCTCTGTGCAGCGCGCTTCCGGTTGCTCCTGTGAAGGAGATCAGTGGATGGGGAGTCCACTGCGCACGGCAAAGGCGTTGTCAGAGTACGACCTCAAACGCGGTGTCCCGCGAGCGCGCCTCGTACGTACCGCATTCTCGGGCCAGATTCTGGGAAGGTTCTGGGAAGGTTTCGTTGTGAACAGAAGCAGGGGAATGCGAAGATAATCAACGGCTCACGCGCCTAACGGCCCAGCCTGACAACGATTAGCAGAGGATAGCAGGAAGAAGCAGAAGCTCAGCAAGAACTTGAAAACCGCCGCGGGCAACCGCTTCGGGGTTCGAGTCCCCGGCCCTCCGTTGGACTTACGACGTTCTGTTCACCCTCCGTGAACGGTCGTTGGGAAGGTCTTGGGAAGGTCTGAGCACCGAGGAGACGGCGCTTCCCGGATTACCACCGCATTGAGCGGCGGTCAGAGCCTCGGACTGACCGTGGACCCCGCCACGCGGATCATGATTATGCCGCGCCGGGCGGACTCATGGCGACTCAGCGTGACAAATCGGGAATAGAAAAGGCGTTATGGGATCGCTCCAGCGCACCGTTTTCCCACTGAGTCACATTGAATGACGATCAGTACGGCACACTGAAGGCACACTAACTGAACTGCTCGCGTGAACCGGGAGCCAATGAAGGGAAAGCCGGAATCGACACCGACCTTCCCTTCGTTGCGTCGCAGCGGTGGTGTTGAGAGTGTGGGAAGCCTGTGCTCACACGTAACGGAAGACCCGCGCCATACCCATTTCCATGTGGTACAGGTTGTGGCAATGAAAGAACCAGTCCCCGGGATTGTCCGCTGTGAAGTCGAAGACCACGCGTCCCATATGAGTCGGCACAACGACGGTGTCCTTGAGGGCGTTGCCTACACGGAAGAAATGCCCGTGCAGGTGCATCGGGTGATCGATCACGCTCATGTTCTGCATCGTCACACGCACGCGCTCTCCTTCGCTCACCACCAGTGGATCTGCATCGGGGTAGACCTGCCCATTGATGGTCCATGCCGAAGTCATCATTCCACCAGACAGCACGAGATTGAAGTAACGATCGGGTCCGGCAGCAACGGCCTCGCCTGACTCAATAGAAATCAGGTCGCTCAAACGCAATGTCCTACCTTGCCACTGTGTCGGGGGATGCCCGAGACCCCGGGCCGGACTGGGTGACGTCCCGGCATATCGCAGAGCGGCCTCGGCCGGTTCGGGTGTGCCATCGAGACTCGCCGCCGTAAGAACCCAGGACCCTGGATTGTCCGCTTCCACGATGACATCGTATCGCTCACCCATACCGAGCGTGACCGCGTCGACCGTAACCGGCACGACTGGTCGGCCGTCAGTGTGGGTCACAGTGAGCTCGTGTCCTGTCAGTGTTACTCGAAACGCTGTCGCGCTGGCGGCATTGATGAGCCGCAAGCGTACCCGCTCGCTGCGTCGGACCTCGAATGTCGGGGCATCGGCTCGCGTCCGTCCGTTTATTAGGAGTGCTGAGTACTCCGGTCTGGAGGGATCTCCCATTCCACCGCGTCGCCCGTGCATGTCTCCATGCACTCCATCCGATGCTGTAGTGGGATCACCCTCCAGCAGGTCGTCCAGCAGGACTGTGTATTCACGGTCGTAGGATACGTGCGGCGTCGTCTCTTCTATTACGAGTGGTCCAAGCACCCCCCGATCCAGTTGCAGACCCATGTGGCTATGGTAGAAGTAGGTGCCCGCCGGCGTCGCCGGGAACTCATAGACGAAGCTATTGCCGGGGGGCACCGGGTCTTGCGTGACGAAGGGGACTCCATCCATCGGATTGGCAACCGGCACGCCGTGCCAGTGAACCGTGGTGCCCTCCGGGAGCCGGTTCTCCAACACTACGGAAAGCAGCTCACCCTCTCGCACTCGGATTTCGGGTCCCGGAAACTGTCCGTTGTAGAGCCATGTCCGGTATACGTGTCCGGGAGCAACCTCTACTTCACCGACCTCCGCAACGAGGCTCACATTGTGTTTTGGCCCTGCAAGTGGGGATGCACTAGTCTCGTCCTGCGGCCCCGAAACTGACGTTCCTGTATCCTTGCCAGCACATCCTACGAAGGAGAGCAGAGCACCGATAGATGGGAAAGCCGCACCGGCCGCCAAGCCGGCTCTTACAATCTCTCGCCGATCATACTGCGTACCGGGTCGAGTGTTGCACGTGCGGTCCATTCCTATCAGTGGGCGATTCACCGTCCATATCTCCTTGTTGCTGGACTCTATCGCGTCGTGAACGTGAAGCCCATTCCGTATGTCCCGTTATGATGCTGCCAACCGTGCCCCATCATGCCGCTGCACATCATGCAGCCCTGCATCATCTGGCCGCTCACCCATTGCCCGCCCATCTGGTGGCCATGCTGCTCCAGGTTGATCGTGTTACCGTTGGCGTCCATCATTCCGCCGCCAATGTGAACCGTGTACTGTGTGCCATGCTTCAGGCCCGAATCAGGCTGGAAAGTCATGTGGGTGCCGTCGTGAGACCAGCTCCAACTTCCCGGTACTATTGGCCCGAATTGGCCGGACATGCTTCCTTCATGTAATGCCACGTACATTTCCATGTGCATGGCATGGCTGAATTGGATCGTTACCGTGGTGTTCGGATCGACGTTCGTCGCACCCCCCTGCGGTGACACCGACAGCAGAGAGGTCGCTTCGGTATCGTCTCCCACTCCCGAAGGGGCCTCGGCACAACCGGTCGTAAGGAGGGAAATGGTTGAACCCACCACCAGAATCCGTGCGACTGTAGGATGTGTCATTTGTGCGTTCTCCAGAAATCGGGGCGACTATGACACCGCGAGATATCGGTGGCCGCCAGGGATACCCAGCACATCGAATCAACTAGTGACCCACCGTGCGTTGTGAACATACTAGGCCGAGCAGGGTCGGCCGCATGTGTGGCTGTAGGTTCTACAGAGTCTTGGGGTGAGGGGTCGGAGGCACCTACCATCGGTTGCCAGATATCCACTTGTACGGCATGACCTGGACATGCATTGCAGACAAAACGCACGGCTGGGAGCCTTGCCTGACCACTGGTCCCGCGGTCGGAGGGTAGCAGCACGTGGCGGTGTGAGCAAACACAACCGACTGGCCATCGTCCGCCGTTGCGAACGCTGCCTGCTGCGCCTGAGTACCTCGGGTCCCCGGACACTCATCCTCGAGGGCGCACAGAACGGGTTCTGAATACGGCAGCACTAGGGCAACCACCAATAGCAGCCTGAGGGCACCGGCAAATTGACGCATGCCCTGCAATCTCCCTCGCGCGTCGTGAAGTCGATTGCCACAAAGAGTGAAGGTGCCTTCAGTCTTCCCATCAGGTGCCGGCATCTCCTTTTCACTAGAGACACACCTGTCAAATCAAAGGTAACGCAGATGCATTGTGACATCTTCGCCCCAGATTGGCACCTCTTACGCCTTCATCCGGGCAACGCATGGCGTTGAGTGTCACGGCTATAGGCGCGCCCATGTCTCCGAAGAGTACAGCGACCATGAGCGTCACAACGCCGCCGGTGGCACCTGCCGCGAGAAGCATCTTGAGACCCAGGGCCAGCGCGATGTTGAACCTGACCAGGCTCCAAGCCAACCGAGAAACACGCACAGCGTAGGGAGGTTATTGGTGAACACGCGACGCTGTTCGCGACTCGTGGTCCGCCGCCGACTCGAGGAATCAGTTGTCGCAGCAGCGTGTCTGTCACGCGCACGCATGCACGGGACGTCCACATTGCGCGTAGGCCCGGATCTGGCCGCGTGGAGGCGGCGTACTTGCGGACCTGAGGACTCGCAGCAGCGGCACCTGCCCTGCTGCAGGGTGTCCGGGCTGTCGGATAGCGTGGCCCCAACAGCAGTGCTGTTTCACAGCCCGGAGAGTTCTCAGTTGTCGGTTTCAGTTGTCGCAGAAAGCCAACAGGCGGTACCTTGCCTCGATATCGGGCCCTCCGGGTGTTGAGTGAAACCCAGGTCTTTGGGCGAAAGGCAGCTACATGCAACGCACACGTCGAATCGTGAACGGTGCCATGGCAACTGGCTTCCTCGCACTGGTCGGAGTTACCGCCGCGACGACCGCAGTGCATCTCCGGTTGACGGCCAGTCACCCGGCGGCGGACGAAGTCCTCCCAGGAGCACCCGACACGGTCCGCCTGTGGTTCAGTGAGGCCCCCGAACGGTCGCTGTCGGCGATCGGGATCGAGGGCGCGCAGGGGAGAATCGAGCTTGGCGACGTGGAGGCGACCGACGACCCCACGTCGATCAAGGCCCAGGTGAAGGGCGAGCTCCCACCGGGCGATTACGGGGTCACCTGGCGCGCAGCCGGGCTCGACGGTCACGTCGTGCGAGGCAGTTACGAGTTCACCGTCGCAGTCGATCGGCCCAATCGGTAGTGACCGTCCCGACTCTCACTGCACTAGACGGACATGGATCCTGAACTGCTGGCCGCCGTGTATGCGGCGGCCGGACGGTGGGTGGGATACCTGTCGATCCTGGTGATCGGTGGCGCGGCCGGGTTTCGGGTTGCCGTTCACAGCGCGTGGCGGACGCACGCCGGCGACAAAGTAGATCGCCTTGACCGCGATCTGCACCGGTGGTCGCTTGCGGCGGTCGTCGTCCTTGGTGTAGTCACTCTCTGGCGACTGTACGCGCAGACATTCTCAGCATTCGGAATCGACGACTCCGTCACATGGGAATACCTGCGAATCGTCGCGCTCGATACCAGGTGGGGAGCCGGGTGGCGCTGGCAGGTGGCGGCGGTGGTCTTGGCTGGAGTGCTGGTCCTTGTGGCGGCTTGGCGCCCTGGTGCACGCACGTTCCTCACGGCCGCGGCAGCAGTCGCCGTTGTCATCACCGCCCCCCTCACGGGGCACGCCGTCAGCCAGGGGATCGCACCGTGGGTGAACGTGATCGTCCAAATCGCGCATGTAGCGGGCGCGAGTCTGTGGCTCGGCACGCTGCTCACGATCCTGCTATTTCTTCGTGCCGGACGGGGAACCGCGTTCTCAGCGGCGGTGCGCGCGTTCTCTCCACTCGCGCTGGGCGCCGTGGGCACACTCACGGCGAGCGGTGTGATCACGGCGTTCGTGTATCTCGAGTCGATCAGCGATTTGTGGAGTGGAGCCTACGGCCGAACGCTCACGTTGAAGCTGCTGCTGTTCGCGGCGGTCGCCGGGCTCGGCGCATACAACTGGCGAAGGCTCAAACCGCGATTGGACGAACCTGGTGCAGCGCGCACGCTCACCGGGAGAGGCAGCGCTGAGTTGGTCATGGCCGCTGCCGTCCTCGCTGTCACCGCCGTGCTGGTGGCACTGCCAATGCCACACGACTGAATCCACGGGGGCGTCAGGGATGCCGCTCGGACCCGCGTGCACGCCACTCGTGCGGTCCGCGATCAGCGGCGTTGGCGGGAAGACCAATGAACCGCTTTGATCTTCCACATACCATTAGTCCGCGCCAGCACCATCAGCTCGGCCCCCTGAAGGTCGAGAGAGCGATCGCCTAGCGTCCCGACCGCCGTGCTGGTCGAGTGCGCCCACGCCACGTCACCGAGGATCTGAACCGCGATCTCGCCGCGCTCCCGAGAAACTGCTTGGGAAAAACGCATATCGCCGCTCAAGTGCCCGGACCGATAGTGGTTCTTGTCTTCCGTCCTCCCGCTCTCCAGGATGACCACGTCGTCGGCGAGCTGCTCCAGTGCAGTGGTTGAGTCCCCCCGCGCCAGCGCCGAGTGGAACGCGTCGATGACAGCGACCACGTGTTCCGCATCGGTGGACTGTTGTGCCGAGCCACTTGTCGTGCTCGAGAGCATCAATCCCGCGAGCGCGATGGTCAAACGTCCTGCAGTGGATTGGAAGACCGTCATCATCGAGAGCCCTTTCGAGAGAGACACACGGACTGCTATCTGCATAGGAATTTCAATCCACCCCTCGCAAGTATTTGTGGTCTCGTTGGAGCTGTCCAGCCGCTCGGCTGAGCCTGGCGGCGCCCTGCTGCCAACTCGAACGTCCAGAAGGGGGCAACGGTCGCTTCACCGCTGAGGCGAAAGCGGATCTCG
>JBDGYA010000020.1:0-53601 GCA_039584325.1 Gemmatimonadota bacterium | reverse complement strand
GGCGGGTGAGAGCGTGCCCAGCAACATCGTGCGGGCCGTGCTCTGACGCTCGAGCCCATCGCCGTGGACTCCGGTCCCTGAGACCTGAACCTTCAACTGCGAGCCCCGGGTGCCGGAAGGTGCCCGGGGTTCGTGCTCTCGCTCGCAGGGCGGGAGTATGGTAGTCCCGTCGCGTGGTTCGGCGGCTAAAGCCGCCGCTCGGCGCCTTCGGCGATCCGCCCTGAAGGGCGGGGGGGGAACGCGTCGTTCACGACGCGCCGCGCAGCGCCGAGCCGACGCTTCAGCGTCGGAACCTGCCAGCGGGGTTCCAGATCCGGAGGATCGGTGCGCGGGAACGATCAGGCTCCGACGGAGTCGCGGCCATTGCGGCGCCTCGGATATCGAAGGCACCGTTCCAGACCTCGCGACCGGCGAGGGAGAACGCGACTCCCCAGCGCCCTTCCGTCGTCATCTCGCCGGCAACAGGGAGTGTCAGGCTCGCGTACCAGATGCTGAAGGTCCCTCCGAATGGCTGCTCAATCTCAGCGTGGCGCCGCCCCGCCGGATCGCGCACCACGAACGCAACCATGGACCGCGGAGCGTTGAACAGCTGCACCCAGACGCTCACTGAGGGCTCCTCGGCGCTCACGCTCTCCGCCGGGGAAGGGCGCTCCAGGAGCACGCGTAGACTCGACACGGGTTCCGTCGTCACCCCTCCGTCGAGCACCATCACGCTGTCCTGATAGGCAAGTTGGTCCCGCCAGCGGCCCGGCTCGGTGTTGCACGGACCGGCGTACGGATCGACCGGACCTCCCGCCTCGCGCACCTCGAAATGGAGGTGTGGCCAGTTGGAGTCTCCCGACGAGCCGACCAGCCCGAGCCGCTGGCCTCCGGCCACCTCATCCCCGACCTCCACACGTATCGAATGACGCCGAAGGTGCGCGTAGACCGTGCGGAGCCGCGGTGCGTGCTCGATCACGACGTGGTTCCCGAACCCGCCAAAGCCGTTGACGGTGCTGCGGTCGCCTACACCATCCTCGACGACGCGGACGGTTCCCGCCGCCGCGGCGACGACGCCGACCCCCGAGTCCTGCACGACGAAGTTCCGCAGCAGGATATCGGTGCCTCGATGTCCGTCGTAGCTCTTCGCGCCGCAGGCGTAGTCGAGCCGATTCCCGTCGGAGGCCTGATCGAAATACGCTCCGTAGAAGATGCTGGCGTTCGGTACTCCGTCGATCGGTGGGTTGAAGACCACGTTGGGTGCAGGAATGGGATCTCCTCCCGTATCGGGCCCGGACACCGCACTGCCGGAGTCGCACGCCGCGAGGAGGACCACCAGGAGGACCGATCCGCCCGCAACGTAGCCGCGCATCGACTACGGGGCCGAGCCGACGGCGGCGGACGCCGCAGGCGCGCGTTCCTCACGCTGCACGCCCAGGGTCGTCAGCAGGACCAGCCCAACGACTCCGCCGGACAGGTAGAACGGGATGCCCACGCCGAGTCCCTGGAACGCCACCGTGGACCAGATCGGGGCGAGGACCCGTGAGACGCCGCCGAATGCCTGTTGCACCCCGAGCGTCTGTCCCAGCTCGTGGCGTTCTGCTCGGTGCGAGATCAGCGCGGAGACGGCCGGAAACAGGCACGCCGTTCCGATCGGCACGAGCCCGAGCATCAGCCCGAGCCCGACGACCGAGCGTGGCAGCGGGATCGCGAGGAGCCCGAGCGCGAGGATGAGGGCTCCGATCCGCATGAGCCGCACCTCACCGAGCCAATCGATGAGCTTGCCCAGCAGGACCGCGCGCATGATGACGCCGATGCCGCCGAGGTACACGAAGAAGATGAAGATCGACTCCTCGGTGATCCCGAAGTCACTCGCGAGATAGAGGGCGAGCACGGCGGTCATGGACATGAAACCGAGCATGCCCCCGGCATAGATCCAGATCAGGCGGGAGATATCGGAGCCCGGCGTGCTCAGCACGTCGACGATCATGGTGCGGATGCCTCGCGGCGCGCGATCGGGCACGGCGGGCGCGCCGGCGCGGTGGTGCTCGGGATAGGACTCGGGGAGCCAGCGCCATGCGAAGACGATGTTGACGAGACAGAGCGCCGCCGCGACCATGCCCGGAGCGGCATGGCCCATCTTGAACGCGAGTGAGCCGATGGCCGGGCCGATCATGACCCCCACCCCAGTCGCCGCGGACAGCCAGCCCAGCGCCTTCGCCCGGTCACGCGGCTCGGTCACGTCTGCCACGTAGGCCTGCAAGACCCCGGTCGTCCCGCCTCCGAATCCCTGTACGATGCGGGACAGGAACAGCATCCAGATGCTCGCGGCGAAGCCGAACACCACGAAGGCGATCGCGGAGGTCCCCAGTCCGAAGAGAATCGCCGAGCGCCGCCCCAGCTTGTCCGACATCCGACCCCACAGCGGCGAGGACGCGAGCTGCACGATCGAGAAGCTCGCGATCATCCACCCGATCACCCACTCCTCCGCGTTCAGCCGCAGGGCGTAAAACGGGAGCAGCGGGAAGATCATCGCGAACCCCAGCATGTCCACGAACGCCGCAGCCATCAGGACGGCCAGGCGTCTCATGGGCAACCTCGCCAGGTCACGTGCTGCGCTCCGCAGTCGGAGTCCGCCCTCGGCTCAGCAGCGCGCCGACGATGAGCACCGTCACCGCCCCTATCACGTTGTGCCACAGGAAGGAGACCGACGGGGCACCAAACGTCACCGTAGCGACGGCGGCCATGCCCGCCAGCAGGCCGACGAACGCCCCGATCGCCCGTGAGCCCGGCACCATCGCGAGCAGGAAGACACCAAGGATCGACCCGTAGAAGAATGAACCGAACCGATTCACGACCTCGATGAGGGACCCGAGGGAGGCCGCGTACACCGCAACGACGCAGGCGAACAGTCCCCACAGCCCGGTCGCGAGCTTCGACACGAACAGGTAGTGCGCATCACTGCCCTGTGGCCGGAACCAGCGGCGGTAGAAGTCGATCACCGACGCTGTCGACAGCGAATTGAGTTCTGCAGCGATGCTCGACATGGCAGCTGCCATGACGGCAGCGATGAACACGCCAGCGAGTCCGATCGGGAGCGCGTCCAACACGAACCGGGGGATGACGTAGTTCACGTCCCGTGGCGACTCTCCGGTGACGCGCTCCGCGAGTGTGAGGGCTTCCTCGCGGACGCCGCGCGCCTGCCGTTCCGTCGCCCGGAAGGCGTCGATCGCGGCGGCGGCAGCCGTCGTGCTCCCGGCGTCCCGTGCAGTCGCGACCGCATCCGCCGCTGTCCGCCGGATCTGGAGCGTCTCGGAATATCGGCTTTCGAGCGCCTCGTAGGCCACCGGTTCCTGCGCTCGTACCTGGCTCTCGTGCGCCGGGTTGAAGAGGAGCGGTGCCGGCTGAAAGATGTAATACACGAAGACCAGGACGCCGACAAGCAGTACGAGCGCCTGGAGCGGGATCTTCCAGTAGGCGCTCATGAGAAGCGACGTCTTCGCCTCCTCGACCGATCGGGCCGTGAGGTAGCGCTGGACCTGGCTCTGGTCGGTGCCGAAGTACGACAGCATCAAGAAGGTGCCGCCGATCAATCCGGACCAGAACGTGTAGGTCTCGCTGATATCGAAGGAGAAGTCGAAAACCTGGAGTCGTCCTGTCGCACCCGCGATCCGTAGCGCATCGTCCGGGCTCACGGGCATCTGCACCAACAGGACGACGACTATGGCGAGGAGTGCCGCAACGATCAGGACCATTTGCTTGACGTCGACCCAGGCGACGGCCTGTACGCCACCGATCATGGTGTAGACGACCGTCGGCACCCCGATGAGCAATACCGACCAGGTGAGATCCCAGCCGAACACTGCCGAGAACACGACGCCTGGCGCTGCGAGGATCGTTCCAGCGGACATACCGCGCGAAAGCAGGAACAGAAAGCTCGTGAGCGATCGCGTCTTGGCGTCGAACCGTCGCTCCAGATACTCGTAGGCGGTGAACACCTTGGCACCGTGCAAGAAGGGGACGAGCGTCACGCCGAGAATCACCATGGCGATCGGCAGCCCAAGGTAGAACTGCACGAACCGCATGCCGTCGGTGGCCCCCTGTCCCGTGGTGCCGATCAAGGTGACCGCGGACAGTTGGGTCGCCATGACGGAGAGTCCGACGACCCACCATGGCAAGCTTCGACTGGCGAGGAAATACCCCTCGATCCGGTCTGTGCCTTTCGCACGGCGCACGCCATCCACCACCACGTACGCGAGGTACGCGATCACGATGACCCAGTTCACGGGATGCACGACGCGGTCAGCCCGTGTAGCGGGTCTGCAGGAGCCAGAGCAGGAGGAGCGTCACCACCTGCACCAACAGGACCCGCGCGAGAACGGTCCGAAACCGCGCAGTACCTCTCGGTGCGGGTGTCATGGTGTGGAGCCCATCGTTCCCGTCACTGTTGCCCCTCCCAGGCGAGCAGGTTCAGAAAGAGACGGAGCGCGCCCGGTACGCCGGCCGGGATCGAGCGGAAGAAGCTGACGCCGGTGTAGACATACGTCCCCTCCCCGAACCGTGCGACCAGAAGCGCGCCTCGGTGCAGCGCATCGCCGGGATCGGCCATCGCAAGCAACGGGTGGTACCGCTCGTCCCAGCTCCCGGCGAAATACAGCCCACGCTCCTGCACCCACCCCTCCCAGTCGGCCGGCGTCAGAAGATTGGGCATGCGGAATACTGGATGCTCCGGATCGAGGAGCTGGATGGGGGCGGTTTCGTCCGTAACCCGCGCGTTGGGACGGGCGATCTCGATGGGGAACGGCGCATACGTACCCCGGTCGAACTGATACTGCTGGTACTGGACGATCAGTCGTCCCCCGCCACGAACATAGTCGAGCAGGCGATCGTTATGCCGCACGAGCGCACTGTCGGTCTCGTAAGCCCTCGGGCCCACGACGATGACCTCGTACCGGCCCAGATCGCCCCGAGCCAGCTCCTCGTCCCCGAGAACGGTCACGGGCAACCCGACCTCGGACAGCGCCTCGGGTACCCGATCCGATGCTCCCCGGACATAGCCGGCGGAGCGGACCGCGGGCAGCGCGATCGAGGCCAGGAGGATCTCGCCCGTGGCAGGCCGCAGCCACTGGGTCGGACGCACGTGCGGGTACGCGATGCGCGCGATCATGTGGTCGAAGGACCTGTCCGCGCTCGTCGCGGTGACGTGCACTAGGTAGCGGCCTTCCGCCGCGTCCGTTGGGCGGCGCACGGCGAAGCTGAGGCTCCGAGTCTCTCCTCTCCGCTCGAGCACCACCGTGTCGCCGTATTCCCGATCCCACCCTCCGATGGCCAGCGTGACCCGTGCCGCGACTGGCTTGGCCATGAAGCTGGTCACCGTCACGGTCAGCTCGCGCTCGGCCGGCCCCTCGGTGGACCAGACCAGCTGCGCGGGATCGAGGCGTACAGACAATCCCGGCACGACCGTCACGGGCCGGCGGATCTCGCCCGCCGCCTGATCGTTGTAGCGGTACGTCACCTCGCGCCGGGCGACGATCGGCGGTCCGCCCGCCACACGCACGACCGTCTCGCCGGTCATGAGCGGTGGTTCAAAGAGCCGGCCCAGTGCCGCCGCCGGTGCCGGGGACCAGTCATAGAGATCCCCGATCCGCGGCGCCCGCAGAAAGTACGGCTGACTCGGCGCCGCATCATCGGGAACCGCAATCGCAAGGGTGTGCTGACGCTCCTCGCCCGGTGCGAGCACCACTGCGGGGCCGCTGACCGCGCCGGTCCATCGCTCGGGTACGAGTACGCGCATCGCATCCACCTGAACCTCGAAGGGACCACCGTTGTACAGCTGCAGCGTGACCGTTACCGCGCTTCCCGGCACCAGGTGCGGGGTGTCGGCCGTCACATCGATGACCACGCCCGCCGCCGTCGCAATCGCCTGACTCAGAAGGCTGTCGCGATGCGCTCCGCCGCCCTCCGCACGCCATCGCAAGAGAGCCGCATTGAGCGGTGCAGCGGCCGCCGACATCCGTGCCGGACCGACCGTCCTCCTGAGTGAATCCGCGGTCGTGGCCAACCAGAGACCCTCGTGCGGCAGGCCCGCGAGCAGGGGGTCACCACCCGTCCCCGTCCGGTCCTCCACGAGTCCGAGCGACGTGGTGCCCGGGCCGGTCCGCTGCAGCCGGCCCATGTCCTGGGACGCGTGCATGCTCCGGCTGGCCATCGCGATCTGGTGGTATGTCCGACCATCACGGGGGTTCACCGCTCCAGTCGCGAGCGCGAAAGAGTTCGCCTCAGGTCTGAACCTGGTCGAGCGGTAGAGCTTGAGCGCCTGCCACGCCGGCAGGTCCTCTTCCCACTCCAACTCGGGGAACTGGTCGGGATCGCCGGCCGCCTCGTACACGGCGTGCGCGATCCGCCCAGCCATCTGATGCTGACCATGCCCGTCTCGGGACGAGCCCGAGAACACCGACACGATCGCGTGCGGGCGGAAGCGCCGGACAATGCGCACCGCATCCTTGAGAATGGAGTCGTAGGGCCAGCGGCGCAGTGTCTCGTCAAGGGATCGGGTGTACCCGAAATCGAATGCGCGCGTGACGAACTGGCTGGCGCCGTCAATGGTTCGTGCTGCCTCAAGCTCGCGGGAACGCAGCAATCCGAGACCCACACCGAGCTCCGGCCCGATCAGGTTCTGTCCGCCGTCGCCCCGCGTGAGCGATAGGTAGGCCGCCTCGGTTCCGAACCCGCGGGCCATCAGCGCGAGCAGAGCCGTGTCCTCGTCGTCGGGGTGCGCGCCGATGACGAGCAGGCGGCGGCTCTCCGTCAGGCGCTGGAGCAGGTGATCCAGCTCCGCGAACCCCCCGGTAGCCGGCGGTGTGAGCTGCCCCTCGGCCGCCGCGGTGCCGAGGAGCAGGATCGCGAGACCGACGGACAGACTACGCCGCGTCGCGCGCGATGATGATGCTGCGAAGTCGCTCGGCGCTGGGATCCTGGGGATCGCCGAACGGGCGGGGGTGCCCGGTCGGGTCGAGCAGGATGGTGGGGCAGATGAACTCGATTCGTCTCGCAAGCAGTGACTCCTGTACGGATTGCGTGCTGACCGCCGCCGCGACGGCGATGCCCTCGGGTCGGTGGCCCCGAAGGGCCTCCACGGCGGCGAGCGCCTTCCACGGCGACGTCATCAGCCCCTCCACCACCACGACGTGCATCCCTTCGACCGATCGCATGGGTCGGTGCCCACGGAACAACAGGCGTTCGCTCTTGATTGCGCGGCGTGCCCGATCGATGGCGTCGTCGAGCGCCTCGAGCACGCCGAATCGCGGCTGAAACGCCGAGTCCAGAACTGCATCGGCGTCTTCGGCGACCGCTCCCACGATCCCTAGTCCCCCCTCCATCCGGACGTGCACCGCAATGACGACGTCGAAGTGACACTGCAGCGCCTTCGCCGCGCTCGCCGCCACTTCGACCCCCCCCGGCGTCACGCCGACGACCAGCACCGGCGGACGCACGCGCTTGTACACCCGCCGGCCCAGCAGCGCGCCGGCTCCCGAGCGCGAAGGATAGAGGGCGGGAGTCTCCGGGGTCATGACCTCAGCGAATATACGTCCGTGCACGCTCCGACGGACATTGCCGCGGATCGGTGCTACGTGCCGGGCGTGCCGTTCCGGAGATAGCGCGCGAGCCAGCCGTGCACTTCCCGCCACCAGACGAGCTGATTCTGCGGCCTGCCGATCCAGTGGCCCTCGTCCGGGAAGTGCACCAGTCGAGCAGGCACGCCCTGACGCCGCAACGCGGTGAACATCTGCAGGCCCTGGGAATCCGGCACACGGTAATCCCGGGCACCGTGGATCACGAGAGTCGGTGTCTGGAAGTTGCGCGCGAACCGGTGTGGGGACCATTGCTCATAGTAGGTGCGGTTCTGCCATGGCGCTCCGTCGAATTCCCACTCGGGAAACCACAGCTCCTCCGTCGCTCCGTAGAATGATTCCAGATTGAACAGGCCGGCATGCGAGACGAGCGCATCGAAGCGATCGGAGTTGCCGTTGATCCAGTTCACCATATACCCGCCGTATGACCCGCCGACCGCAGCGATGCGCGTCGAGTCGACGAACGGAAAGCGGGCGGCATGCTCGACGCCCGACATGATGTCGATGAATACCTTGCCACCCCAGTCTCGTGAGATCTCGTCGGTGAACCGCTGCCCGAACCCAGTCGATCCCCGCGGATTCAGCAGGACCGTGACATAGCCCACGGCGGCGAACATCTGAGCATTCCAGCGGGGGTGAAACCGGTCCACCCACGCCCCCTGCGGACCGCCGTGGATCATGACGACCAGCGGGTACCGCTGCCCGCGGCGGTACTGCGGAGGCCGCACGAGGAGACCGTGCACCGTGTTGCCGTCCGCGCCGACCCAGCTCATTTCCTCCGCAGCGCGCAGCGTGAGGCTGTCCAGCAGGACACCGTTGACCGAGGTAATCGGTGTCGGTGTACCCCCCTGGCCGATGTTCCAGTGGAAGACTTGGCCGGGCCGGTCGATGGCGTCGTTCACGAAGGTAGCCGTCTCGCCGTCCGCGGCGAGCGACAATTGCGTCGTGTTGCCCCACACCAGCCGCTGCTCGATCTGTCCCGCCAGCGTCGCGCGGTAGACGGCGTTCCGGTGACCGTCCTGAGCGGTGAACACGAAGCCCCTGCTGTCGGGTGACCAGACGAACGACCCCACGGATCGATCGAAGCGACGGGTCACCTCCCGCGTCCCGCCCCGGTCGGCATCGCGCACCATGAGACGCCACCGATCGGACTCGAATCCCGCCCGGTCCTGCGACAAGAACGCCAGCATCCGGCCGTCCGGAGAGGGAACCGGATGCCGCTCCGACCCATCGAGCGCCTGCGTGAGATTCTCGGGCGTCCCGCCCTCGATGTCGACGACGTACAGATCGGAGTTGGTGTGCCAAGCCTGGTCGGTCCCCACTTTGGTGGTGAAGACCAGCCGCCGGCCGTCCGGGTGGAACGCGTAATCCTCCGATCCTCCGAACGGAGGAACGGGGACGTCCCAATCGCGACCGGCGATGACGTCGATGGGCTCCCCGCCGGACACCGGCACGACGAAGAGATGGCTGCGAAGCCCATCCTCCCAGGTGTTCCAGTGCCGGTAGAGCAACTCGTCGTAGATGCGGGCCGTCGAGCCCGGTTCCCCCTCGAGCCGTGCCCGGTTGCAGGCGTCGTCGGGGCACGTGGGATACACGTCGGACACGAAGGCGACATGCGAGCCCGTGGGCGACCAGACGACGCCGTCGGCCCCGGCTGCGAGTTCCGTCAGCTGCCGCGATCGGCGTGAGGACAGCGAGTACAGACGGACCTGCGGCGTACCGTCGCGACTGGTGACATAGGCAACCTGCGAGCCGTCCGGCGACCACCGGGCACCCCGACCCCCTCGCCGCCGATCGGAGATCTGGCGGGCCTCTCCCCCTGCAGCAGGTACCAGCCAGAGATCGCTGGTCCGGGCGTTTGCCGCGAGGTCGGTGGTGGTAACGGTGTACACCACCCAGGATCCGTCAGGCGATATCTGCGGATCGGACACCCGGTCGAGGGTGAGAAACTCCTCCGTGGTGATCGATCGCCCCTGAGCCTGCAGCGACCCGGGGTTCGTCCATACCAGGGCCGCCAGAATGCTCACCGTCAGTCCACGTCGCATATTGCTCCGTCCGGGGTTGTCGCGCCGCCGAATGTTGTGCAGCCGGTGTCCTCACCGCAACCGTGCATCGGCGGCGGCCTCGGCACGCTGGCGCAGGGTATATTGCTGTCGCAGGTGAAGGGTCCTGCGATACGCATCGGTCGTCGCACCCGCACAAGGCATCTGGGTCTCATGACGAGGGCTGCGCCCGAACCCAGCGAGGTACCGCAACCGACCCCCACTGCCGTGACGGAGCGCGAGGCGCGTCGCGTCGCGGAAGCCGCGCGCGAAACGGAGTGGTCGTCACCGAGCTTCGTACGTGAGCTGTTCGGCGGGAACCTGCGCCTCGAGCTCATTCACCCATTCCCGACCATCCCGCTCGACGAGCTGACGCGGGCGGCGCCGTGGCTCGAGAAGCTCGAGGCGTTTCTGGCCGAGCACGTCGACCCCATCGCGATCGATCGGGACCACAAGATCCCGGAACACGTGATCCAGGGGCTCGTCGAGCTGGGCTGCATGGGGATCAAGATCCCCGAGCGGTACGGGGGACTCGGGTTCTCTCAGGCCGTGTACAACCGTGTCATCTCCCTGGCCGCGCGCTACGAGAGCTCGATCGCGGTGCTTCTCTCAGCCCACCAGTCCATCGGCGTACCTCAGCCGCTCGAGCTGTTCGGCACCCCCGAGCAGAAGCAGGCGTACTTCCCACGACTCGCCGCTGGCGAGATCAGCGCGTTCGCCTTGACCGAGCCCGACGTTGGGAGCGATCCCGCACGTATGAGGACCACCGCGAGGCTGACGGACGATGGCACGGGTTATCTGCTGAATGGCGAGAAGCTCTGGTGCACGAACGGTACGATTGCGGACATCGTGGTCGTGATGGCCCGCACGCCAGACAATCGCATCACCGCGTTCATCGTCGAGTCGAGCTGGCCCGGCGTCGAGGTCACGCACCGATGCGAGTTCATGGGTCTGCACGGCATCGAGAACGGCCTGATTCGTCTGACCGACGTGCGCGTGCCGAGGGACAACATGCTATGGGGCGAGGGCAAGGGCCTCAAGCTGGCGCTCATCACGCTCAACACGGGTCGACTGACCGTGCCGGCCACATCGGCGACCGTCGCCAAGACCTGCCTCGGAATCGCACGCCGTTTCGGTCAAGAGCGGGTCCAGTGGGGCCGTCCGATCGGCAAGCACGATGCTGTTGCCCAGATGCTGGGCGGGATGGCCGCCGATACCTTCGCGATGGAGTCGCTCGCCGACCTCGCCGCGATCATGTCCGATCAGCAGAAGCTCGACATTCGGCTGGAGGCCGCCATCGCCAAGATGTGGAATACCGAGCGTGGCTGGCGCATCGTCGACGATACGATGCAGATCCGCAGCGGGCGAGGCTACGAGACGGAGACGAGTCTCGAGGCGCGCGGCGAGCGGCCGGAGCCCGTCGAGCGCATGATGCGGGACTTCCGTATCAATCTCATCTTCGAGGGGTCCAGTGAGATCATGCGACTGTTCATAGCGCGGGAAGTGATGGACTCGCATCTCAAGGTGGCCGGCGCCCTGGCCGATCCGGATGCGTCCCTCGGTGCCAAGCTCGGCGCGGTCGTCCGGGCGGGGGTGTACTACGCGTGGTGGTATCCCGCGAAGTGGTTGGGGTGGGGTCGCTGGCCGCGCTATGCGGAGTTCGGCACGCTGGCACCGCACGTGCGCTACATCGATCGCACGGCGCGACGGCTCGCCCGTGGGCTCTTCCACGCCATCGTGCGCTTCGGTCCGGATCTCGAGAAGCGCCAGGCCGTGCTCGCCCGCCTCGTCGAAACAGGAGCGGAGCTGGTCGCCATGAGTGCAGCCTGCAGCCGCGCCCACTCCCTCAAGATCAGCACGTCACCCGAGGACCGTGCCAAGAGCGAGACGGCGATCGACCTGGCCGACACCTTCTGCCGCCGGGCACGCCGCGCCATCGAGCAGCGGTTCGATCGGCTGTTCGACAACGACGACAACGCCACCTATCAGACAGCGCAGCGAGTCATGTCGAACGAGGTGCAGTGGCTCGAGGAGGACGTTCCCACCGCGACGTAGGTCGGCACGGAACCACTTTGCCTCAGACGCCCCGCCGACTCCGTGCATACCTCTCGCCCGGGGCCGGCCTCGGCCACCTCACCCACGAGTGTGATGCAGCGCACATTGCCCGACCGGTTTGGTCTTCATCTTGCGCCCGGAACGACCCGGCCTTGACCAACAACTGGAGGACGGACATGCGCAGACCACTTCGACTCGTGACCGCGCTCACGAGCCTCACGCTCCTGGTCGCCGCCTGCAGCGGCGACAGCGTGACGGAAACCACCGGCGATATGCTTAGCGAGCAGGAGGTGCAGGAGCTCTTTACCGCGTTGAGCGCCATCAACGGGGCCGTGCTGCCACTCGCCGCACCGCAGGCCGCGGGTCCGCAACTCACCCCAATCCCGGTCGACGAGAGCTTCAACGAGAGCGCGCCATGCCCCAGCGGCGGCTCGCTCAGCGTGAGCGGCAACATCAAGGGCACCGTGGACGATGAGACATTTGCCGCCGACCTGGAGTTCGATCTCACCCAGGACATGAGCAACTGCGGCGTGACCACGGCGAGCCTCGTTCAGTTCACCCTCAACGGCGAGCCGGACATCAACATCGCGGGCGACATGTCCATGTCCGAAACCGACTTCTCCGGCAGTCTGTCCTACACTGGCGGGTTCGCGTGGGTGACCGATGACGAGCGTTCCGGTACCTGCGGTGTGAACTTCGACGTGAGCTTCTCGAGCGCGTCGCAGTCGGGAACCTACTCCGGCCAGATCTGCGGCCAGGCCGTGACCGATCCGTCCTGAGCGGCATCTGGGCTGAGTCCGAGCAGCCTGCGTTCAATTACCAACCCCCCGGGTTTGCCACGGCACCCGGGGGGTTTACTTTGCATTCTGCGAACGTCGTTGCCGAACGCCATGTTGGAACCGGAGGATGCATGCGCCCGATCACCCGTCTCCTAATTGCCATCGCTGGCTTGACCCTCACGACCGTCGCCTGCGGCGACGACCCGGCGGGGGTAACCGGCGACCCGCTGACGCAACAGGAGGCCTTCGCCATCTTCGCCGAGCTGCAGACCGCGGTGGCGGACGCCTTGGGGGGAGTCGACCCGGCTCCAGCGCTCGTCGCCACGCCCATCCCCGAAGTGACTGGGACCTGCTTGGGCGGGGGCACCGTCACCGTGTCCGGTGAGGCCGACGATAACATCGACCCGCAGACCGGCCTGGGCACCGTCAGCTTCACGCTCGTGGAATCCATCGACGACTGCGTGGTGAATACGACCGGTAGCCAGTTCACCGTGAACGGTGCGCCGAACATCATCATTTCCGGGGAGCTGACCGTCGGCGAGGATTTCGCGCTCTCCGGCATCTACGACATGGACGGCGGCTTTCGCTACGAGTCGGACGACGGCCGGGCCGGCACCTGCGACGTGGACGTGTCGATCGACTTCTCGAACCTGACGGTCAGCGGACGGGTCTGCGGGCAGAACGTCAACAGCTGACGACCCGCCGGGCCGCCAGCCGCTGATGTGGCCGCGAGCGCCGCGCACCAGCGCGGCGCTCTGCTATTTCGTGAGTGCGGGCTCCTGGGTCGTCTTCGGTCGTGCCCCCTGCCCCGTCTGCACCGCCGCGAGCGCCTGCTCGATATCGGCGATCAGGTCCTCGAAATGCTCAACGCCAACCGAGATCCGCACCAGCGAGTCGGTGATCCCCAAACGCTCCCGGTCTTCGGCGGACACGTCCGAGTGCGTCATGGAGGCCGGGTGCTCGGCGAGCGATTCCGTCCCACCCAGACTCACCGCGAGACTGATGAGCTGCAGCGCGTTGAGGAACTCGAAGGCCTGCTGCTGGCCACCGTCGATCTCGAAGGCGATCAGCGAACCCGACGCCAGGCACTGGGTGCGGTAGACGTCGTACATCGGGTGATCGTCCGCAATCAGGCCGAGGTAGTCCACGGACCGGACCTTCGGGTGCTCTCTGAGATATCCCGCTACGTACTGGGCGTTCTTCATCTGCGCCGTCATGCGCATCTTGAGAGTTTCCAGGCTCCGCATCAGCAGCCACCCCGTCCACGGATCGGCCGCCGTACCGATGAACGTGCGCAGGGTCCTGATGCGCTCGATGACGTCCGCCTTCCCAACGCACGCACCCGCTACCACGTCGCTGTGGCCGCCGATGAACTTGGTCGCGGAATACAACGAGATGTCGGCCCCGTGCCGCAGGGGATGCTGGAAGAGGGGCCCGAGGAACGTGTTGTCGACGATCACGACCGGCCGTTCATCACCCGATGACAGTGACTCGGCAAGGGCAACCGTTCCCTCGATGTCCACCAGATGGTTCGTGGGATTCGACGGCGTTTCAATGAAAATCACCGGAACACGGCGTCCGGCCGCGCGCGCCAGGATGGTCTCCTCCACCTCGGCCATCGGAACCCCGGCGGCAAATCCCACGACCTCCACACCGAATTCCGGCAGATAGTGCTTGATGAGATAATCGGTGCCACCGTAGACCGGATGGCTGTGAACCAGGACGTCTCCCGGGCGCAGGAATGCCAGGAGACTGGTGGCGATGGCCGCCATCCCGCTCTGGAACACCGCCGCCGCATCAGCCTCGTCCCACAGACAGAGCCGGTCCTCGAGGATCTCGAGATCGGGATTGTTGAGCCGACTGTAGATGAGGCCGAGTTCCTCCGTCGGCCCCTTCTCCCGCAGTCCGAGTGCAAGCTCGAAGAACGCCTTGCCGTCCTCGGCAGTCTTGAACGCGAACGTCGAGGTCTGGAAGATGGGGCACTTGAGCGCTCCCTCCGAGAGCATGGGATTGTACCCATAGCTCATCATCATGCTCTCGGGTTTCAGCTTCTTGTCACCGATCGTGCGGCCTTTGTATTTGGACACGGTGCACTCCTCGTCCGAACGCGCCAGCCTCGGCGCGGAGGTGTTTAGCTAATCCGTTTAAGTATAATGGCCCCGTTGTAATTGTCGCATTGGCCGGGCGTCCGGCGCTCACACGGCGTACGACCGACCCGGCGCCGCCCGGCCGACGTGGTGCTGGTGGCCGGGCGTGACCCGCTCCCGGCCGAGAAGGGGGATCGGGAGGCCGTCGAACAGGTTCACGGGCCGCCGGCCACCAGCCGCCACACAAACGCAACGACGCCGCAGACAACAAAGCCGAAGACGATCGGCAGCAGGGCCGACACCAGGGTCCACTTCCCGCTGCGGGTTTCCTTGTAAATGGTGTAGAGCGTGGTGGAACAGGGATTGTGGCAGAGGCTGAAGAGCATGAGGCAGATCGCGGTGAGCGTGGTCCACCCTCCCACTTGGAGCAGGTTCGCCAGGGCGGGGCCCTCGGCTTCGAACATGACGCCCGCCCCCTGCTCACCCACCCCGGAGACCCCAGTGGTCAGCACGGTCAGCATGAGGATGGTGGGGATGACGATTTCGTTGGCCGGGATCGCCACGAGGTAGGCCAGGAGGATGACCCCGTTGAGGCCCAGGCCGAGACCGATGGGGTTGAGCGCATGGATGAGGTATTCGGCCAGCGGTTGCCCGGCGATCCGCACGTTGGATACCAGCCAGATCGCCGCGCCCGCGGGCAGGGCGAACACCACCGCCCGCCAGAGCACGAAGATGGTGCGGTCGATCAGGGAGGTGTAGAGCGTTCGCAGGATGCGGGGGGGCCGGTAGGGAGGCAGCTCTAGGCTGAAGGTGGAGGCCTCGCCCTTGAGCACGGTCCGGGAAAGGCCCCAAGAGGAGAGGAACGTGAGGCCGACACCCAGCAGGGCGATGGAGACGACCCCCAATGCGGCGGCGAAGCCCGAGAACCCGGCCGGGGCCAACGCGCCAAGGAACACGGTGGCGATCAGGATCTGAGTGGGCCATCGACCGTTACAGAGGGCGAAGTTGTTAGTGATGATGGCGATGAGGCGTTCGCGCGGCGAGTCGATGATTCGGGTGGCGATCACCCCGGCAGCGTTGCAGCCCAGCCCCATGCACATCGTGAGGGCCTGTTTGCCGTGAGCGCCGGCTCGCTGGAACATGCGGTCGAGGTTGAAGGCGACCCGCGGCAGATACCCAAAATCCTCGAGGATGGTGAAGAGGGGAAAGAAGATCGCCATGGGGGGCAGCATGACAGTCACGACCCAGGCGGTCGTGAGGTAGACGCCGTCGATCAGGATACCGTCCAGCCAGGGCCAGACCCCGACCGACGCCGCCCACCCCTTGAGCCACGGGTGCACGGTTTCTAGGAGCAGCGAGCCCAACATTCCGCTGGGTAGGTTGGCGCCTTCGATCGTGATCCACAGCACCAGGGTCAGCACTCCGATCATGACCGGCACACCTGTCCAGCGGTTGGTCAGCAAACGATCGAGGCGTTGCTCCCAGGCCAGCCGCGGCGACCGTGCGCCCTGTTCCACGTTGCGCTCTGCGATACGGGCCGACTCGGCGTAGACGCCCTCCACGAGCTGGTCGTGGAAATTCTCCGGTAGGTCCCAGCGGAGCTGGTTCGCCGTCCGGAGCAGGTCCCGGATCGAAGCCGGGGCTGCGGCCGTCGCCCGGTTCATTCCGCGCTGACCAGCGAGGAGCCGTGGTCCTCGGCCAGTTCGCCGAGGTCGCCTTCAGCCACGGCCCGGATCATGTGTTCGTCACCCTCGAGCAATCGCAGGGCGATCCATTCCTTGTGCGGTACGTGGGGAAAGGAAGCCTCCAGCTTGCGGCTCAATTCCCCGACGGCACTCTTCAGCCCCGGCGCGGCGAGGGGGATTCTCCGCGGCCGGCAGACCGTCTCGCCCCGCGCGATCGAAGCGATCCCGGACGTGAGTTCCTCGATCCCCTCCAGGTAGCGGGCCGAGGTGGGGAACACGGGCACCCCGAGGTCCCGCGCCAGTCCCCGCACGTCGATGTCGAACCCGTGCGCGCGCGCCTCGTCCATCAGGTTGAGGCAGACCAGGGCGCGGTTGGTGAGCTGCAGGACCTGGAGCACCAGGTTCAGGTTGCGTTCCAGGCGCGTCGCGTCGGCCACGATCACCGTTACGTCCGGCGCGCCGAAGAGGATGAAGTCGCGGGCGACTTCTTCGTCCTGGGTAGCGGACAGCAGCGAGTAGGTCCCCGGCAGGTCCACCAGCTTGTACCGCTTGCCCGCGAACGAGAAGCCGCCTTCCGCCCGAGCGATGGTCTTGCCCGGCCAGTTGCCGGTATGCTGCCGGAGACCGGTCAGCGCATTGAAGATGGTGCTCTTCCCCGTGTTCGGATTGCCCGCAAGGGCCACCACGTAGTCCGATTCATCCACTCTGAGGCCCAATCGGTCCAGCCGGGCCGCCCGCGACGAGGGACATCCCGCGCATCCGGAGGCCGGCGACCCGCTCGGTGCGCCCGGTTTCACGCCCGCTCCTTTCGGATCAGGATCTTGTCGGCCTGTTCCTTACGCAGGGCGATGGCAGCCCCTCGAATGCGGTAGGCGGTGGGACTGCCGGACGCGCTCTGCAGTGCGATGGTCACCACCGTGCCAGGGACGACACCCAGGTCCAGCAACCGGTTCCGCTCCGGACCGCGGCAGGCCGGGGAGAGACCGGCCACGCCGGCCTTCTCTCCTATCCGGAGGGTCGAAAGGCGGCAGACCTGCTCGTCGATCGCCTCGTCCTTGCCGAGCGGTTGCGCCCGCACGGCGGCGGCTTCCGCTGGGGAAAGTTCCATCGAGCGGCCCTCGGCCAGGATTCGCACACCTGCCTTTCCCGTTTCGACCACGCGAATCGGCACCCCGGCCGCGAGGCCCAGGTCGACCAGCCGCTCGTAGATCGACGGCGGTTCGTCCTCGACGTGGGCGATGCGCGCCTCCTCACCCGTCCTCCATTCCATGAGGGGGATGCCCCTCACCGGCGGGATCGCACCCTCCGGTGTCGGTATCGGGTCACCGTGCGGATCGAAACGGGGATAGCCCAGCCGGCGTTCCATGTCCTCCAGCTCGTCGCTGGACATGGCGTGTTCGCGCACTTCCGCCTCACCGTGCCAGTGCTTCTCGTCCAGGCCGGTCTCCTGGGCGAGGTAGGTCTCGTAGAGGCGGTGCGCGCGCACGACGTGGCGGGCGTATTCACGCCCCCTGTCGGTCAGGCGATGGCCGGCATCTCGGTACTCGACGAGGCCCGAGGTCTGCAGTTTCTCCAGCAGCCGCCCCGACTCGTCGAGGCTAATCGCCATCGAACCGGCGAGACTCTCCGCCGTGGCCGCCTGCCCGAGGTATTCCGCTTCGTGCAGGTGCTTGAGGGCGTCTTCTATCCAGATGCGTTCCTTCACGTGGGCTTTCCGTTGCCGCCCCTAGCCAGGGGGTGGCGGCGCAGATGTTCGACAAGCTGCTCCAGCTTGGCCACCGTGGGGGCGCTCAGGTGGTGCTCAATACCCTCGATATCCTGCAGGGCCCGCTTGCTGCCGATGCCCAGCTGAGCGAAGAGCTCCGACAGAAGACGGTGCCTCGCGCGGATGCCCTCGGCCACCTTCTCCCCGCGGGCGGTCAGGGTGATGCCCCGGTACTTCTCGTAGTTCAGGTAGCCCTTCCGGCCCAGCTGCTGCACCATGACCGTTACGCTGGGCCGGCCCAACCCCAGCGCGCGGGCAATGTCCGACACCCGGGCGTAACCCTTCTCGCTGATCAACTCGTGGATCCGCTCGAGGTAGTCTTCCTGGTGAATCGATACGGCCTTCTTCTTCATGGTATCCAACATGGCGAAGAAAGTTAGGAATGTCAAACTTTGTTTTACTGCTGCAATTCAATCCGATGGTACCGCTGCGGCTGGGCGTGCCGGCCGATGCCGTCGCGCTGTTTCGCCTCGCCCCGGCCGGGTCGGCATGCGGTGTCCTGGTGCGGCTGCGGTAGGCTGGCAGGGTGGTTTACCCGGCTTCGCGCCCGAATCCGATCCAGACTATCGGCAGAACTTCACGGCGCAGAGGAAGCCGGCCGAAGACGCCCTCCGCCGCTGTTATCTTTCGGAGTCCTGAGTGCGTCCGCTCTCGCGGATGGTCGGACCGCCACGCTGCAACCATCGAGGCCGCGATGGCACAGGTCACACTGGCATGCCAATTCTGTGGCACGCCGAACCGCATCGACATGGACAAGGCGGCGCTCCGCCCCAAGTGCACCGAGTGCGGCAAGCCGTTTCTTCTGGATCGACCGGTCAAGGTGTCGGAGGAGCACTTCGACACGACCGTGCTGAAGGCGGGCGTGCCAGTCCTCGTGGACTTCTACGCGGACTGGTGTGGCCCCTGTCGCGCTATGGCGCCGCACCTCGACCAGATAGCGGCGGAGAAGGTCGGGTCCCTGCTTGTGGCCAAGGTGGACACCGATCGGTCGCCACGCATCAGCCAGCGCTACGGTATCCGATCGATCCCGTTCTTCGGTCGGTTCGAGCATGGTGAGATGGTGAAGACGGCGGTCGGCGCCGTGGGCAGGGAGAAACTGAAGGGTCTGACCGAGTAACGGTACCGGGAGCGGCCCCCAAGCGCCGCTCCCGGCAGTTCCCAGATCACATCGGTAACCCGCGAGCGATCACGTTCTCCATCGCTTCCGAGAAGCGGTCCACTTCCTCGAGGGTCGTGTACACGTTGGGCGTAACTCGGATGCCCGTACACGCCGGATGGCCGATGGGCGTCACGATGATTCGGCTGGTGTTCCACAGGTGCGCGGTGAGCGCTCCAGGGTCGACGCCGTCGATCCCGACGTTGGCGAGTCCACCGGCCATCGCCGGATCGAAGCTGGTATGCAGCACGACCCCCGGCTGGCCCTCGAGCCGGCGCATCCAGCGATCCCGCAGGTAGCGTAGTCGCGCCACCTTTCGCTCGATGCCGATGCCGTGATGGAACGTCAACGCCTCCGCAATAGCGTTGTGCATCGCCGCTGGATGCGTGCCGATCTCCTCGAACTTGCGGATATCGCCGTCCATCGACTCCGGAGCGGCCATGAGCGGCCATACACGATTGATGAGATCCCGCTTTACGTAGAGGAATCCCGTTCCGTGCGGGGCGAGCAGCCACTTGTGCAGCGAGGTGCCGTAGAAGTCGCACTCGAGATCGTCCCGGGTGAACGGGAAATGCGCAAAGGCATGGGCACCGTCCACGATGGTGTGGATGCCGCGCTCGCGCGCCACGCGGCAGATCTCCCGCACCGGGAAGATCTGACCTGACAAGTTCGTGATGTGGCAGAAGTGGATGATCCTGGTGCGCGGCGTGATCGCCTCCTCGAACAGGTTGACCAGGTACTGCAGATCTGGAGGAGGCGCGGGAAACGGCACCTTTCTGACGACAATGCCCTCCCGTCGGCGCCGCTGATCCCAGGTGGTATTCATCCGCGGGTAGTCGTGATCGGTGGTGAGGATCTCGTCTCCTGGAGCGAGGTCGAGACCGAGTTGCACGTTCTCCAGTGACTCGCTGGCGTTCCGGGTGATTGCCATCTCCTCCGGGTCACAGCCGAACGTTCGAGCCAACCGCTGACGCACTCCCTCAATCTCCGGTTCGAGCACACGCCACATCGTGTACACAGGGGCCTCATTGGAGAACTCGAGTGCGCGCTGCACGGCATCCTGCACGACCTTGGGGCTCGGGCAGACGCCGCCGTTATTGAGATTGACCAGACTGCGGTCCACCGTGAACGCCTGCTGGACAGCGAACCAGAAGGACTCGTCCTGCGCGATCTCTTCCGGCGTGCGCGCGTCGCCTTCTGTGGCGGCATGCAGTGAGCGAATCCGATCGAGGCCGTCGCTGCGGAACGTCGGAAGGGCGATCGTCGCGGTACCGAACATGGAGCGGAGAAAATCGCGGCGCGAATGCACGGGAAGCTCCTTGGTCTCCGTTGGAAGGCGCGGAAGCTGAGCGAGAGTGCAGGAGCGCCCCTGTGGTGTCAAGCCGGCGCGATCGGCGATCGTTCCTCTCGTAGTTCGTGGCCCTGGCGCACGAAGAAGATCCCGGATCCAACGAGCGCGATCGTGGCGAAGGCAAACCACTGCACGGCATAGGACAGGTGTGGGCCGTCCGATCGCTCGGGTAGCGCCACAGCCCGGAGTTCACTGCCGGGGGGCGGGGCATCGCGTCGCATGAACAGCGGCAGGATCGCGTATGGGTACCATGCCCGCATGAGGACGGGATCGGGCGAGAGCACGTGGCGCGGCCACTCGTCCGTCCCTCCTGCCCCGACGCCGCGAGCGTCGGCCAGCAGGAGAACCCCGTGCTCCGAGACCCGCTGCGGCTCCGACGCGGATGCGGTGTCGACCGATCGCCCGTCCGGGGACGGCAACCATCCGCGCTCCACAAGGACCGCTAGGCTGTCGGCGATCACCAGCGGCGTTACGAGATGCACGCCGGGAATACCACGATAGGACCGCGCGAGGACTACCACCTGGCGCTCGAAATCAAACGTCCCCTCAGCAGCCACTCTGCGGAAGCGGAAGGCATCAACGTCCGCCGCGATCATCCGCGCCGTCTCGCGGTCGAGCGTGAACCGCGGCCTGGCGAGGCTGCGCGCGATGGACCGGTTTCGCTCCCGCCGCTGCTCGAGTCGGTCGAGTTGCCAGACGCCGAGGCGCACACAGGTGGCCGCGACCACGAGGCCGACCAGCAGGATCAACCCGCGCTTCACGTGCGCCCCATACCTCCCACGATGACCCGTGGCTTCATTCCCAAGAACAGCCCGGTCTCGATGACACCGGGCCGCGAGCGCAGTACGCGGTCCACGAGCCGCGGGTCCTCGATGCCGGATGGAAACCGACAGTCGAGGATGTAGTGCCCGCCATCGGTGACGAAGGGATCGCCCCCCCGGCCCGCCCGCAGTGTCGGCTGGGCCCCCAACGCGCGGATGGCATCCTCGTGCGATCGCCATCCAAACGGCATGACTTCGACCGGCAGCGCAAGTCGCTCACCCAGACGCTCGACCAGTTTTGACGCATCCACGATGATCACGTACTGCTGCGTGGCGGCGGCGACGATCTTCTCCCACAGCAGCGCCCCTCCCCCGCCCTTGATCAGGTCGCCAGAAGGATCGACTTCGTCGGCGCCGTCGATGGTGAGGTCGACCGTAGGGTGCTCGTTCAGCGTTGTAAGGGGAATCGCCAGCCGCTCAGCCAGCTGCCGTGTCTGCTCCGAGGTGGGGATGCCGACGATGTCTCGAAGCTCGCCGGAGGAGAGCTTGCTGCCGATGGCTTCGACGGCGAAGGCAGCCGTCGATCCCGTGCCGAGACCGACGACCATTCCGGGCCTCACGAGCTCCGCGGCTCGATGCCCAGCCTCACGCTTCGACTCGTCCGTCATCTCACAGAACGGCCAGCAGATCTTCAGTTCCGGTCACGCGAAGTACCGGCCTACCGCGGTCGCGAAGGGCCAGGTAGTCGCCATCGGCCTGCGCCGCCATCAGGCCGGCGAATCCGTAGTCTCTGCCAGGGATCTCCACGTCGCGTGCCGGCTCGTCGACGATCTGGATGAAGTGCCCGCAGGCTTGACCACCCTTGTGCAGCTGCCCGGTCGAATGGAGATAGCGCGGACCGTAGCCGACGGTCACGACGGCATCGACCGCATGTCGCAGCCCGCGGCTCACGGCTGCGAGCCGCCGGTCCCCATCCTCGCCCGGTGCGGCGAACGCCTGGACGGCGATGTAGTCGCCGGGCCGGACGCCGGAGAGGAACTCGCGCACGGCTGGCGCCTGCAGTTCGTCGGGCGCGGTGAGACTCGCGCCGCCGGCCAGGATCTCCTTGGTTCTGGCCTTGCTCTCCGCGACGTTGGGCTGGTCGAAGGGATTGATCCGCATTACGGCACCGGCGACCGCGGTCGCCATCTCCCACCGGAAGAACTCCGCGCCGAGATCGAGCGGGCTGGAGATCGTCAGGCGAGCGAGCGGCTCCTGCCGAGCCTCGATGTCGGCGACTCGCGCGTCCATCGCAGCACTGCTCGACTTCCGCGGACCGATCGCAACAAACATGCGGTCCTTCCAATAGGGGATGGCGGCTTCGAACGGCTCCCCCGTCACGGGAAGCACGCCTTGGTCGTCCTTCCCGGTGCTCTCCGCGACGAGCTGCTCGATCCACACGCCCAAGGAGCCGAACGGAGGCGGAGTGAGCAGCGTCAGTTTGTCGCGACCTGCCAGCGCTGCCTGCGCCAGTATCACCCCCAGAGTCGCGCCCGGGTTATCCGCCGCGCTCACGTCCGGTCCGCACCGGTTGGCCATCGTTTCCGCCCGCTCCAGCAGCTGCGCGAGATCGATCCCCATCAGCACCGCCGGTACCAGCCCGAAGAACGACAGCGCCGAGAAGCGCCCGCCGATATCCGGTGGATTCAGGAAGACGCGGCGGAATCCGCGGTCGATACCGAGGCGCTCGAGGGGCGTTCCTGGGTCGGTGATCGCCACGAACTGCGCTCCACGCTGACCCGTTTCCTCCCAGAACAGACGGTTGAAGCTGTCCGTCTCGATGGTCGTACCGGACTTGCTGGCAACAAGGAAGAGGGTCCGTCCGAGATCACCCTCATCCAGCACACGCCGGACCGCTGCCGGGTGCGTGCTGTCCAACACCTGGAGCCGCGGATGACCGGGCTGAGGACCGAACGCCGACCAGAGGACCTCCGAGCAGAGGCTCGAGCCTCCCATGCCGAGGAGCACCACGCGATCGGTTCCATGCAGGGCCTCCTCCGCGAAGCGCCTCAGCCCATCGAGCTCGGCAGCCATCAGCGAGCCGACACCGAGCCATCCAAGCCGATCAGCGATCTCGGGAGTGTGGGGGTCCTCAGCCCAGACCGTCACGTCTCCATCCCACAGGCGGGGCAGCGTGCGGTCCGCCTCCATCTGCACGAGTCGGCTGGTGACCGCGGACTCGAGGTCCCTACCAGAGATGGTCATGTCGCCAGAATCCGCCGCGCCCGATCGGCCACGTCCGTCGGGGTGAAGCCGAACTCCTGGTACAGCCGCTGATACGGTGCCGAGGCACCGAAACGCTCGATCCCGATCACCGCCCCGCGATCGCCTACCCACCGCCACCACGGCATCGGGTGGGCCGCTTCGACGGCGACACGTGCGGTCACTTCTGGCGGCAGGACGTCGCGACGGTACCCCGCCGGTTGTTGGGCGAACAGCTCCATGCTCGCCATGCTCACGACGCGCGTGGGGACACCGTCGTCCTGCAGCAGACGGCGGGCCTCCAGAGCCACGATCAACTCCGAGCCACTCCCGAGCAGCACGACCGCCGGCGGCGCCCCCGTCGCATCCGCAATCACGTAGGCGCCGCGGGCGAGGCCTGCAGCCGGCGCGAGCGCCGCCCGGTCGAGGACGGGCACCTTCTGCCTGCTGAGGACCAGAGCGACCGGACCTGGCAGCGTGAGCGCAGCGCGCCATGCCTCCACCGTCTCGGCCGGGTCACCCGGTCGCACCACCGTCAGGCCGGGGACGGCGCGCAGCGTGGCGAGCATCTCCACCGGCTGGTGAGTGGGACCGTCTTCACCGAGCCCGATCGAATCGTGTGTGAAGACGTACACCACCTTGAGCCCCATCATCGCGGCGAGCCGGATCGAGGGTCGCATGTAGTCGCAGAAGACGAGGAAAGTGCCGCCGTAGGGAATGATCCCCCCGTGGAGTGCCATCCCGTTCATCACGGCGGCCATACCGTGCTCTCGGATTCCGAAATGCATGTTGCGGCCGCCGGGTTCATCGGGTCCCAGCGCGCCCCCACCCTTCACGATCGTGTTGTTGGAGCCGCCGAGGTCGGCCGACCCGCCGAGCAGCTCGGGGACCGACGGCGCGAGAGCGTTGAGCACCGTTCCCGAGGCGGCGCGCGTGGCCATGGCACCATCATGCGCCGAGAAGTCCGGCAACGTGTCCTCCCATCCGTTCGGGAGTCGACCCTCGAGTCGGCGTGCGAGGTTGGCTGCCAGCGCCGGCTCAGCCCCGCGGTAGCGCTCCGCCTCCGCCTGCCAACGCTGTTCGAGCTCGCTGCCTCGCACAACGCAGCGCCGCCACACGTCGAGTGCCTCCGCGGGAACCGTGAACGGCTCCTCGTACGTCCATCCCAGTGCGCGCTTTGTGAGACGGACCTCCTCCTCCCCCAGCGGCGCCCCATGTGCGGCGGCTGTGTCCTGCTTGTTCGGGCTTCCGTAGGCGATGTGCGTTCGCACGATCACGAGTGACGGTCGCCGTGTCTCCGCCTTCGCGGCCGTGATGGCACCGTCGAGTGCCTCCAGGTCGTTCCCGTCCTCGACCCACAGCACCTGCCACCCATAGGCTCCAAAGCGCCCTGCCACGTCGTCGCTGCAGGTCAGATTCGTGGACCCGTCGATCGTGATGCGGTTGTCGTCGAAGAACCCGATGAGATTCCCCAGCTGCAGATGGCCGGCCAGCGAGCAGGCTTCGTGCGACACTCCTTCCATGAGGTCACCGTCGCTCGCGAGGAAGTAGGTGCGCTGCGCAATGATCGAGTGCCCTGGCCGGTTGAAATGCGCCGCGAGGTGTGCCGTGGCCAGGGCGATGCCCACGGCATTCCCAACCCCCTGACCCAAGGGGCCCGTCGTGGTCTCAACTCCAGGGGTGACGCCCCTCTCGGGGTGGCCCGGTGTCCGGCTGCCCCACTGCCGGAAATCCATGAGATCCTGGAGAGACACGGCGTAGCCGGCAAGGTACAGCACGGCATACAGCAACATGGACGCGTGCCCACAGGAGAGGACGAAGCGATCGCGACCTTGCCAGTCGGGATTCTCCGGATTGTGGCGGAGGTGTCGCGTCCAGAGGACGTAGCACAGCGGTGCGAGCGCCATCGGGGCGCCTGGGTGTCCCGACTTCGCCCGTTCGACCGCATCCATGGCCAGGGTGCGTACGGTATTGATGCATAGATCGTCGAGAGTCGCCCGGTCAGCCACGACCGCATCCGTCATGCTCGAACTCCGGTGGAAGAGGCAGGATTGGCGACAGAAAACATAGCACGGCAGCCGCTCCACGGCAGGCCGCGACGGGGCCCGTCTCCACGATTCACGATCCCTTCATGTTTCCTTCAGAGCAGCGCTCACATACTGTATGTGCGAGAGGGACCCGTGTCCTCACGGTGGTGTGGTGGTGACCTCTCGGGACGCGCGACAGCGGACCTCCAAAAACCGATGGAGTATGCCGTCACAGGCGCGCGTCGATGACCCGCAGCTTCTGACGAGGCTGGGCACGGGTTGGGCGTTCAGAGTCTACGGGATAATAGCGGACGTTTCTCCGCTCGGCGGCCCCCGTCAACCGGGGGCCGCCCTTTCTTCGTGCCACCCGATGCCCCACCGCCATCACTCCGTCACTCCTACGTGACGGGGTCCTGCGTGTTAACGTTACATGTTCGACACTGATGCTCACACCCAACCGATGTCGCGACCCATGACCGACCCATTCACCGCGCAATCCTCGCTGGACCTTCCCGAGGGAAGCGTCACGTACTATCGCCTCGCCGCTCTGGAGGAGGCCGGACTCGTCGATCTCGACCGGCTTCCGTTCTCCATTCGCATCCTCCTCGAAAACGTGCTCCGGCACGCCGGCAACGGCATCGTCGGTGAGGAGCACGTGCGTGCCGTCGCCGGTTGGCGACCCGAGCCCGACCTGAGTCTCGAGGTCCCGTTCATGCCCGGCCGTGTGGTGCTGCAGGACTTCACGGGAGTACCAGCCGTCGTCGACCTCGCCGCGATGCGAGACGCCATCTCCGCGCTGGGGGGCGATCCGGACAAGATCAACCCGCTGGTCCCGACGGATCTCGTCATCGACCACTCGGTACAGGTCGACTTCTTCGGATCGCCAACCGCCTTCCGGCTCAACGTCGAGCGGGAGATGGAGCGCAACGGCGAGCGCTACCAGCTGCTGCGCTGGGCACAGCGCGCGTTCGACGACTTCCGTGTCGTGCCGCCCGGGACCGGCATCGTGCACCAGGTGAACCTCGAGTACCTGGCGAGCGTCGTGCGGGCGGCGGACAGTGCGAACGGACCGGTGGTCTTTCCCGACACGCTGGTCGGCACCGACTCACATACGACGATGATCAACGGTCTGGGGGTGGTCGGGTGGGGCGTCGGCGGCATCGAGGCTGAGGCCGTCATGCTCGGGCAGCCGTACTTCATGCGTCTGCCCGAGGTGGTCGGGATGAAGCTCTCCGGTCAGCTGCCCCAGGGCGCCACGGCTACCGATCTGGTACTGATGGTGACTCAGATGCTGCGTGAGTTCGGTGTCGTGGGACGGTTCGTGGAGTTCTTCGGACCGGGCCTGCACACCCTCGGTCTCGCCGACCGAGCCACCATCGCGAACATGTCACCGGAGTACGGCGCCACGATCGGCTTCTGCCCGGTGGACCGGGAGACACTGCGCTATCTGGAGCGGACTGGACGCTCGTCGGAGCTCGTACGGCGCGTCGAGGAATACTGCACCACCCAACGGCTGTTTCATACGGCGGAGACACCGGACCCCGAGTACTCAGCAGTGCTCGAGCTCGAGCTGGCTTCGGTCGAGCCGTCCCTGGCCGGGCCTCGGCGTCCGCAAGATCGCGTGAGGCTCGAAGACCTGAAGCAGTCGTTCCACGAGTCGCTCCCCAGTCTGGTGCCGGCGGGTGGCAAGCGCGAGGTGCCGCCGCGCAGCGGGGGACGGGGGACGGGCGAGGGCGGGTCGTCTCCGGCCGAGGCGACGGCGTCCAGCACGCAGATCGCAAACGTGGCAGACGTGCAGTCAGCAGGCAGCACCTTCGACCTGCGTGACGGCTCGGTGGTCATCGCCGCCATCACGAGCTGCACCAATACGTCCAACCCGTCGGTCATGCTCGGAGCCGGGCTCGTGGCGAAGAAGGCCGTCGAGAGGGGGCTCCAGTGCAGGCCGTGGGTCAAGACGAGTCTCGCACCGGGCTCGAAGGTGGTGACCGACTACCTGAAGACGGGTGGGGTGCTCGAGTCTCTCGAGGCGCTGGGCTTCCACCTCGTCGGCTACGGGTGTACCACCTGCATCGGCAACAGTGGTCCGCTGGCCGAGCCGATCGCCAGTGCAATCAGCGAGCACGGGCTGGTGTGCGCCGCGGTGCTCTCGGGCAACCGTAACTTCGAGGCGCGGGTGCATCCGCTGGTCCGGGCGAGCTATCTAGCGTCGCCGATGCTCGTCGTGGCCTACGCGCTCGCGGGGCGCGTCGACATCGACCTGACATCCGAGCCCCTGGGAACGGACACGGGTGGAAGGCCGGTGTACCTCCGCGACGTCTGGCCGACGCCTGAGGAGGTGAAGCAGGCCGTCGACACCGCACTCTCCCCCGACACCTTCACCAGGGAGTATGCCCAGGTGTTCGAGGGCGACGAGCTGTGGCAGGAGATCACCGTGCCCGAAGCTTCCGGGGGGCGGTTCGCCTGGGATGCCGAGTCTACATACATCGCCAACCCACCATTCTTCGAAGGGATGAAGATGGAGCCCGCACCTGTGCCGGACATCGAGCGCGCGAGGGCACTCGCCTGGCTGGGCGACTCGGTCACGACCGACCACATCTCCCCGGCCGGCGCCATCCCCAAGGACGGTCCCGCCGGGAAGTGGCTCATGGCGCAGGGTGTGGAGCCGGTGGACTTCAACACGTTCGGCTCCCGCCGCGGCAATCACGACGTGATGATGCGCGGCACGTTCGGCAACATCCGCATCCGCAACAAGCTGGCGGAAGGCAAGGAAGGCAATTGGACCGAGCACGTCCCCAGCGGCGAGATCACGAGCATCTATGACGCAGCGATACGGTATCAAGACGAAGGCACGCCACTCATCGTCCTCGGCGGGAAGGAATACGGCTCCGGCAGCTCACGGGACTGGGCCGCCAAGGGCACGTCGCTCCTCGGTGTGCGGGCAGTGATCGCCGAGAGCTACGAGCGGATCCACCGGTCGAACCTGATCGGCATGGGCGTGCTGCCGCTTCAGTTCAAGCGGGGCGAGAGCGCCGCGGGGTTCGGTCTCACGGGCCGCGAAGTTTTCGCAATCACGGGCGTGTCCGGCGACACCGTGACGTCGTTGGGCCCGGCGCAGGTCACCGCGACCCGCGACGACGGGGCAGAAGTATCGTTCGAGGTGCTCGTGCGGATCGACACGGCCGTGGAGGTCGAGTACTACCGGCACGGTGGAATCCTCCACTACGTGCTGCGCAATCTGGCGACACCCCACTAGTTCCGGGGGCCAGGGAACCCGCTCGGCTCCGGGAGATCGCGGTGGCGCAGCGCCCACAGGACCGGGGTGTGAAGACCTTCGGAGATCCCCAGCTCTTTCGTCAGCCCTGCAAGAACCGCTGGATCTCGTCCCGTCGCGCCCGCGTGTCGTCGAAGCCCAGTTCCATCAGCAGGCCCGTGAAGCTCGGGTCGAACATCAGGTAGCTCAGGAAGTCCGACGAGCGCACCGTTCCGCCACCGATCGACGACACCAGGAACCGCACGATTCGCGGCAGCTGGATCGAGCCCGCGCCGGCCAGGCCCCCGATGTCGCGCGATGGCCGAAGGAGCAGCAGGTCGATCGACCGCAGACCATCGGTAGACGTGCCGGAAGGTAGACGCCGCAGGAGCGCGTTGAGGCGCTGTAGCCGCTCCGCGTCGGCGTCGAGCGTGTCCAGGAAGATGGAGTGCAGCAGCAGGCCGAAGACCTGGGCCGCCACCGGATAATCCCCGCTGGCCGGCGGAGCGACGGTGGCAACCGGGGAGCCAGCCCGCATGGACACGGCGATGATCCGGTCTGCGCCCAGATGGATCGCCGGCGCCAGCGGTGCCGTCTGCCGCACCGAACCATCGCCGTAGAACGCATCGCCCAACCGCACCGCCGGAAAGACCAGCGGGATCGCGGCTGATGCCATCAAGTGGCCTATGGTGATCGGCTCCCGCACGGCCACGCGCATGCTGCGGTGCCACAGATCCAGATCCGGGGCTCCCTGCACGAAGGTCACCGTCTGTCCCGTCGCGTACCTGGTCGCACTGAGGGCGAGCGCCCTGAGCCGGCCAGCGCTCACGTTGCGCCGAATGCCCTCGATGTCCATGCACGCGGCCAGAAACCCCCGCAGCGGCGAGGAGTCCATGAGGCCGCGGAGCGACGGCTGCGGAATGCGGTGGAAGGCGAGCATGTTGGCCATCCAGCGCAGCACCGCCCGCCCGAGATTTAAGGGACGGACGGCGTAGACGCGGTTCGCGGTAAGCCGTCCCCACTCCTCCCGCAGGTCGGAGACCGCCTGACCGAACGTCCCGGAATGGGACGCGAGGTAGACGGTGTTGATCGCTCCTGCCGACACGCCGGTCAGGATCGGTATCGCGAGGTCCGGCGCCTGCTCCGCGAGTGCCGACAAGACCCCCACTTGATACGCGGCGCGCGCCCCACCGCCCGACAGCACCAATGCCAGTGTCGGGACCGCCTGCTGTTCGCTCTCACGTGACATCCGCGTCCCTCACCCGATCGTCACATTCTCTGTGTCGCTGGCTCCTTGGAAGTATCTTCGATAGGCATGACCTTCACCATCCCCGAGGACGAAATGGAGATCCGGGCGACGCGCGCGTCGGGCCCGGGCGGCCAGCACGTGAACACGTCCGCGACTCGTATCGAGGTTCGCTGGAACGTCCTCACGAGCCCAAGCCTGACCGAATCACAGCGCGCTCGTCTGCTCGACCGGCTCCGCACACGCATCGACCGGCGGGGATTCGTCCGCGTCACCGCCTCCGCGCGCCGCAGTCAGCTGCAGAACCGAGAAGCCGCCATCGCGCGACTCCGGGAGCTTGTCAGTCAGGCCCTCGCACGTCGGAAGCGACGGAAGAAGACGAAACCCCCGACCTCAGCCCGGGAGCAGCGGCTCGCAGAGAAGCGACGGCGTTCGGAGATCAAGCGCGACCGCCAACCCGTCGACCGAGACGACTGAGTCAGAGCGCAAAGAGCGCACGAGCCCGACCGGCCTGTGCCAAACGCGAACTGGGGTAGCTGAGGAACACCGTCCCCTGCCACCCCCGCTACTGTCGCTACAGCCGCAGCCATCAGAGCTGCTTGACTTCTTCGATCAACTTCTTGAACGAGTCCTTGGCGTCCCCGAACAGCATCGAGTTGTTCTCCTGATAGAACAGCTCGTTGTCCACGCCGGCGAAGCCCGGCCGCATACTGCGCTTCAGCACGATGGTGTGCTGGGACTTGTCGACATCCAGGATCGGCATGCCGTAGAGCGGGCTCGACTTGTCGTGCCGCGCAGCCGGGTTCACCACGTCGTTCGCGCCAATGATCACCGCCACGTCGGTCCGGTCGAACTCGGGATTGATGGCATCCATGTCGTACAGCTGGTCGTACGGTACATCGGCTTCGGCCAGCAGCACGTTCATGTGGCCGGGCATGCGACCTGCCACAGGGTGGATGGCGTACTTGACCACGACCCCTCGCTCCTGGAGCATGTCCGCCAACTCCCGGACCTCGTGCTGCGCCTGCGCGACCGCGAGACCGTAGCCGGGGGCGAACACCACCTGCCGTGCGTACGCGAGCATGGTAGCGGCGTCGTCGTGCGTGAGCGACCGGACGGTCTTGTCGCCCGCTGCTCCGGCCGGACCGATTTCCTGCACCTCGGACCCGAAGGCAGAGAACAGCACGTTGGCCAACGACCGGTTCATCGCCTTGCACATGATGTTCGTCAGGATGAGCCCCGATGCACCGACCAATGCGCCGCTGATGATCAGCCCCTCGTTGTTGATCACGAACCCCGTCAACGCGGCCGCGATACCGGAGTACGAGTTGAGCAGTGAGATCACCACCGGCATGTCCGCACCCCCGATTGGGATGACGGACAGAATGCCCAAGATGAACGCGAGCCCAGCGAGCGCGATGAAGAAGGGCCAGTTGTGGGGCGCAATCACGAGCCACACGACGCCACCCAGGCTGCCCAGAAGGATCAGAGCGTTGAAGGTCTTCTGCAGCGGGTACGTGACAGCCCGGCCCGTGATCAGCTCCCGCAGCTTGCCGAACGCCACGAGGCTGCCGGAGAACGTGAGCGTGCCAACGACCACTGACAACATGATCGCGACCCCGAAGTTCACCGGAATGATCCCACCGGCGTTGTAGTACTTGACGAACTCCGCACTGGCGACGAGCGCCGAAGCGCCACCGCCGAAGCCATTCAGCAATGCCACCATCTCCGGCATCGCCGTCATCTTGACCAGTCGGGCAAAGGTGGCGCCGACGGTGGAACCGACGACGACGCCGATCAGAATGTACTGCCACTGCACGATGCCTTCGAAGGCCAGCGTCGAGACGATCGCGATGACCATGCCGAGCGACGCAAGCCAGTTGCCCGACCGCGCCGTGGCAGGAGAGCTCAAGCGCTTGAGACCGAAGATGAAGAGGACGGCCGCGAGCAGATAGGCCAGTTTGGCAAAGGCGTCCATCATTTCTTCTGCTCCTCCGGCTTACGCTTGAACATGTGGAGCATCCGGTCGGTGACCATGAAGCCACCGACCACGTTGATCATCGCGAAGACCACCGCGACGGTTCCGAGGATCGACGAGATCTGATTGTCGGCCGCACCCGCGATGATGAGCGCACCGATGATCGTGATCCCCGAGATCGCGTTGGACCCCGACATCAGCGGCGTGTGCAGCGTCGGCGGTACTTTCGTGATCACCTCGAAGCCGACGAACATCGCCAGCACGAAGATCACGAACAGGACGACGAGTTCCTCGAGCATGCGTCCTATCCCTCCATCATGGCCCTGGTCGCCTCGTGGGCGATCCGGCCCTCATGCGTGATACACGTTCCCTTGACGATCTCATCCTCGAAGTCGAGGGTGAGCTTCCCTTCCTTGTCGATCAGCAGCCCGAGGAACGCCTGCATGTTCTTGGCGTACATCTGGCTCGCGTGCACCGGCATGCCAGCGGGCAGGTTGAGCGGACCCACGATGCTGACCCCACGGTGCTCGACCGTCTCACCGGGCTTGGTGAGCGTACAGTTCCCGCCCGTCTCCGCCGCGAGATCCACGATCACCGAGCCCGGCCGCATGTCGTTGACCATGGCCTGGGTGATGAGTTCGGGAGCGGGCCTGCCGGGGATCAGCGCGGTTGTGATCACGACGTCCATACCCTTGACATGCTCGTGGATGAACGCGAGTTCGCGCTGGTGCTGGTCCTCCGAGAGTTCCTTGGCGTAGCCACCTTCGCCCTCGGCCGTGACCGCTTCGGCCGGACTCACGAACTTCGCCCCAAGGCTCTCCACCTGTTCCTTCACCGCGGGGCGGACATCGAAGGCCGACACGACTCCACCGTTCCGGCGCGAGGTCGCAATCGCCTGCAGACCGGCGACACCGGCCCCGATCACGAACACCTTCGCCGGCGCGATAGTCCCCGCCGCCGTCACCAGCATCGGGAAGAACTTGCCGTTCTGCGCCGCCGCCATCAGCACGGCGCGGTAGCCGGCGATCGTGCTCATCGAGGACAGCACGTCCATCGACTGCGCGCGGGTGATGCGCGGCAGCTGATCGAGGCTGAAGCTCGTCACCTTGCGATCGGCGAGTGCCTTGGCAAGCGGCGTATTGGTGAGCGGCCACAGCATGCCAACCACGACCGCCCCCTCCTTCAGGAGGGCGATCTCGTCGCGGCCCTCCGACGCGAGCATGGGCCGCTGTACGCGCAAGACGACATCGGCCTCACGCCAGATGGCATCGCGGTCGGAGACGATCTTCGCCCCAACTGCCTCATAGGCAGCATCGGGGTGGGATGCATCGAATCCCGCATCGTGCTCGATGCGTACCTCCACCGACTGGCCGACCAGGCGCTTCACGACATCCGGAGTGAGCGCCACACGTCGCTCTCCGGCGAAGGACTCCTTTGGTACCGAAACAATCACGAGTCGTTCTCCTCACATCCCGAAGGAGTTCGCGGACGAAAAAAGGGAGCGGACCGCTGAGGGTGCTCCCGACACGTGACACCGAACCCGCGGCGACCTGTGGTCGTCGCCGGGGCACCAGTGCACTGTTTCGGGACCACTCCCCACGCCCCACTCCCCGATGAATAGGCTGCTAATTGCGCGAGTAATCTACTAGGGCCCCTAGCCCGGGGGGAACCCTCGTGCCGAACACGTCGCCAGGGGCGACCTGGATGACACGGGGAGGATTCCCAGGGGTCCCGGGCTCACCGTCGGGACCGGGCGCGCCCTCAAGCCCCGGGGATCCCCGCGGACCGTCTTCGCATCTCCCCGTGCTCGTCGTAATGCCACGGCCCCCGTCGCCCCCGGGACCGCCATCACCCCCGGGACCGCCTTTGCCGCCGGGGCCGCCCACGCTCCGGCCATCGATCATGCCTGCCAAGAACGGGAGATCGGTACCTACTAGGATCGTGAGGTGCCCACCCGGGCCGCCGGGCCCGCCCGGGCCACCGGTGCCCCCTCGGCGCCCGCCGCGCCCTTGTTCGCCGGGGCACCCGCTTCGGCCCGTCGGGCCCTTGGCCCCGTCCGTCCCCTTGCTGCCCCGCCCGCCCTTCCCGCCGACCGACTCCACCACGAACCAGTCGGTTGGAGGAACGGCGCCGGCATCCTGCAACACGTAGAACGGCGGCGCGTCACCGACTTCGACCCCTAGCACCAGCAGCCGATCGTAGAACGGAGACCGCAACTGCCCCACCCGGAGCAAGACGTCAGGTCCCGGAGACCCCGTGGCGCCCCTGAACCGGAGGGTGTGCCGCATACAGGAATACTCGGGTGCAATCGTGGCGGAAGCCGAGAGCTCCGGCCGCGCGCGCATCACGGCGGTCAGGCGGAAGCCCTCCATGGCGCTCCGCAGTGGGTCACGGTCGGCCGTCCAGTTGCCGTTCTCGTGACCTGCCGCCTCCGAGCTGTGCTTGCTGAGGAACATGACATGCAATGCCGGCGGATTGTCGTCGTCGTATTCTCGCGAGAACGGCAGCACGGTGCCGTCGTCCAGCACCGCCTCGTAGTCAGCCCGGATAGCCCCGCCCGGACAGGCATACGCCGACCGGGGCACGATGCGAATGGCGTCGATCCGTGCGAGCAGGCCGGGATCGGGCGCGAAATCCGGCGGCGGCTTGCTCGAGCAGGCGGCGAGCACGCCCGCCAGCGCCACGACGGTCAGACCTCTGATCATGTTGGCGTCTCCTTTCCGGCGCGCGCGTGCGCGCCCCGCCATCGCGCAGGGGCTCCGCCAGGTTACCCGCCCCGCGTGTGCATCTCCCGGTGTGGACGTTCCCGCAAGGCCTCGGCCTTATACAACGGGCCGCGATCGAGCTGTACCAACCGCTCCTCGGCGCCGCGATCGGTACGCCCCGTCCAGCGAGCCCGCATCACATCGAGGATCTCGCGCTCGGAGGCCGCGCCGCGTAGCAAGGCCTTGACGTCGACCGCCTCCTCGCCGTACAGGCAGGTGAACCAGAGGCCATCGGCCGTGAGGCGGCTGCGCCCGCAGGTCCCGCAGAACGGCGCTGTCGTCGATGCCACGATGCCGAAGACGGTGCCATCGGGCAGCGCGAAGCGGTCGGCCGGCACGCGGTGGTCGGCCGGATCGTTCAGCGGCTCGACCTCCCCGAAATGCTCCGCGAGCCGCTCCAGGATCTCGCCACGGGATACCACATCGGCTGCCGACCACCGCGTGGCCCCGCCGACGTCCATGTACTCGATGAACCGGATCTCGAGTCCCTCGCGGCGGCCAAACGCGATCATCTCCACCAGCTCGTCGTCGTTCACGCCTCGCACGACGACTGTGTTGAGCTTGGTCCCGCGAAACCCGACATCCCGGGCGACGGCCAGTCCGTGCAGGACGTCCTCCAACCGGGCACGCCGCGAAAAGCTGCGGAACCGGTCGGGCCGGAGCGTATCCAAACTCACGGTGAGCCGGCGCAGCCCCGCCTCCCGCAGGGCACGCGCGTGCGGTGCCAAGAGGACACCGTTCGTGGTCAAGGCGATATCGTCCAGGCACCCATTCCCCGCCAGGAGCGCGAGGAGCCGAGGGAGATCCTGCCGCAACAGAGGCTCGCCACCCGTCACCCGGACTCGCGTGACCCCCAGCCGGGAGAACAACTCGACGGCGCGCGCTATCTCCTCGTAGTCCAAGATCGAGGGCCGAGGGAGCCACACGTAGTGCTCCTCAGGCATGCAATAGCTGCACCGCAGATTGCACCGGTCGGTCACCGACACGCGCAGGCTGTCCAGCACGCGTCCGTAGGGGTCGGCGAGCCCTGGCGCTGAGGCGGGAGGAAGTACCATATAGGCGTGCATTGTAAGGACAATCCTCAGGCGAAGCCAGAGGGCCCGACCGAAGACGGCACGGTCCGACGCGCGTCCAGCTGTCGTGCCGCCCATCGATAGGAGCCAGGAGCATGACCGCCGCAAGCCGCACCAGCCCCGCCCACGCGTTCCTGGCCCTGTTCACGATCGCCTGCGGCGACGCCGGCCCCGATCGCGGCCCCGGTGTCCCTCTGACGCTGGCCGAGCATCGTGGGCGCACGGTATCCGACGTCCAGTACGACCTCAACCTGGAGGTGCCACTGGATCTCGGTCGGCCCATTCGCGGGACCGTGGCCGTGACTCTCGAGCTTCGCGGTCCTGGCCCGATCGTGCTCGACTTCGCCGGTCCGCCCGACGGGGTCGGGACGGTGACGCTCGACGGCGGCCCTGTCGCAGCCGAAGTCCTCGATGGACACATCGTCGTCCCCGTACCGACGGGAGCGGGTCCGCACAAGGTCATCGTGGAGTTCCAGGCCGGCGACGGCGCCCTGAACCGGAACGCGGAATTCCTCTACTCGCTCTTCGTGCCCGACCGGGCACGCACCGCCTTTCCATGCTTCGACCAGCCGGATATCAAGGCCCGCTACACCCTGAGTCTCACCGTCCCTTTAGGCTGGACGGCGGTGGGAAACGCGGGCATCAGCTCTTCCGATACGCTCCCGTCCGGTGTTCGGTACCGCTTCGACGAAACGGCCCCGCTCAGCACGTATCTGTTCGCGTTCGCCGCCGGCCGCTTTCGCGTCGTGACATCAAGTCGTGGCGGACGGTCCCTCCGGCTCTATCACCGCGAGACGGACGCAGCGCGCATCGAGGGCAACCTGGATCCGATCTTCGACCTGCACGCGCAGGCACTCTCCTGGCTGGAAGCCTACACCGGCATCCCCTACCCGTTCGACAAGTTCGACTTCGTGGCCGTTCCGTCCTTTCAGTACGGCGGCATGGAGCACCCGGGCGCCGTGCTCTATCGCGCGTCGTCCCTCTTCCTCGACGAGGCGCCCACGCAGAATCAGCTCCTCAGGCGCGCGAGTCTCATCGCTCACGAGACGGCGCACATGTGGTTCGGCGACCTGGTGACGATGCGGTGGTTCGACGACGTGTGGATGAAGGAGGTGTTCGCCAACTTCATGGCCGCGAAGATAGTGCATCCAGCCTTTCCGCACATCGACCACGATCTGCGGTTCTTCCTCGCGCATCATCCAGCGGCTTACGCGATCGACCGTACCGCCGGTGCGAACCCGATCCGCCAGGGACTCGACAACCTCGCGGAGGCGGGCACGCTGTACGGAGCAATCATCTATCAGAAGGCACCGATCGTCATGCGACAGCTCGAGCGACTGATTGGTGAGGACGCGCTACGCGACGGCCTCCAGACCTATCTCACGCAGTTCGCGTTCGGGAATGCCGACTGGACCCACCTGATCGGGATCCTCGACGCCCGCACCGAGGCGGACCTGGCCGACTGGAGCGAGGTGTGGGTCGAAACGGCGGGCCGTCCGGGCATCAGCGTCACGCTGGACTCAGCCTCGGGTCACATTCGCCACCTCGAGGTCCGACAGACCGACCCCGCGGGCGGCACACGCATATGGCCGCAGCCGGTGACCATCGCGCTGGGATACGAGGACAGCCTGGTCCGCATCCCGGGTCGCATCGCCGGTCGGCGGCTGGAGGTCGCCGCGGCGAGAAATCTGCCGGTGCCACAATACGTCCTGCCCGGGGCGGACGGTCTGGGGTACGCACGGTTCCAACTCGATCCCAAGACTCGCGAGATCCTCATCGGTCGGCTTCCCAAGATCCCGACGGCGCTCGCGCGGGCCGTCGCTTGGATGGCACTGTGGGAGGAGGTGCTCGACGGCAGCGTGGATCCCGCGGTCTTCGTGCGATCGGCCCTCATTGCCCTGCCCCAGGAGCCGGACGAGTTGAACGGGCAATTCATCCTCGGCTTCCTCGATGATGCGTTCTGGCGGTATCTGTCCGCGGACGCACGATCCACCCTGGCACCCACCGTGGAATCGCTCCTGTGGGCCGAGTTGGCCCGGGCCGAGACGCCGAGCCGAAAGGCGGCGCACTTCGACGCGCTCGTGTCGATGGCCTCGAGCGCAGCCACGACCGAGCGGCTCGAGGCACTGTGGCGGGGCACCGAACGCATCGAGGGCCTGCCCCTCAGCGAAGAACGACTGACGACCCTCGCCGAGGCACTGGCACTCCAGGACGTCGCGGAGGCACCTGCCATCCTGGCCGCTCAGTTAGAACGGATCGAGAACCCCGACCGCCGGGCACGGTTTGCCTTCGTGGCTCCTGCGCTCTCGGCAGAGCCGGCGGTGCGTGACTCCGTGTTCGCCAGCTTCCGTATCGCCTCGAGCCGGGAGCACGAGCCGTGGGTCCTGAGTGCCGTGCGCTATCTGAACCACCCTCTTCGCTCCGAGCACGCCGTGCAGTACGTGCGGCCCGCCCTCGACCTGCTACAGGAGATCCAGCGCACGGGTGACATCTTCTTCCCGCTGCGCTGGCTGCACGCGACGCTCGACGGCCACGCGTCGGGTGCGGCCGCCGATACCATCGTCCGGTTCCTGGAGGAACATCCGGGGTATCCCAGCCGATTGCGCGCGAAAGTGCTGCAGGCCGCCGACGGGCTGTTTCGGGCAGCTGCTGTGCGGGAAGGGTGGTCGGCTGTAGGGGATCTGCCGTAGATTCCACTCCAGTGCCTGATTGGCGCGACCTGCGCCCAACGGAGGACACTACCGCAGGTCCAGGCAATCCGCTACTGTGTAGGCGAGTGGTGTGGCTGGCTGGAAGCGCTTGTGGTGCAAGAACTTGACGGCCACGGCATGCCCCGGGGGAACTCTGGCATGCTTCTGGCCAGTTAGACTATCGGAAGTGGGCGCTCCGTGGCGCCTCGACCCAATTCGAACCGGAGTCCGTATGACCGGATGCGTTGAGAGCGGTTCATCGCTGGCATATCGGCAGCTGGATGCGGCCTTGGAGGCACTCACTCCGGCCGTCTCGCAGCTGCTGGAGCGAGCGGTGGTTGGAGCGACGCCAACCTGGGAATCCGATGCGTCCGGATACCGGTTCGTGGCGCCGCTGCGCTTCCCCGACGGGATCGGACGCGGCGCAGTGGTCGCGAGGCTATTCCGCTATCGCGACAAGGTCCGGATCGACATCGAGGTGACCCACAACCGCGTCTTCGCCCGGAGCGACAGCACGCCATCGGATCGTCGCTGTTATTTGAACGATTTCATCGCGTCCGATACGATGTCAGCGGATGCGAACGAGCTCTCGCCGGACTTTATCCGCGACGTCATACGTGGCATCCGGCTGGCCCAGGATGGTGTCAAGCGACACAACCGCGACCAGGTGGCACCGTGGGCCCGGGTCACTGTGGTGGCGCTGGCCGACTGATTCGGTTGGGGCAGAGAGTGCCGGGACGGCTGCACGCGCAGCCGTCCCTTTTTGTTGTGCGGCGATGAGACTTACGGTGTGAGCGGGACCTCCACACTGGCCCACGAGCCTCGGGGCTGCAGCGTGTATCGGGCGTCACCGACGATGACGGTGGCTGCCCCGCGACTCTCGAGGACGAAGTAGGGGAAGCGCGCCCAGCTGAGAAACATGCGGACTTCCGGTCCGCGGGTGGCAGCTACCGTCCGGAGGTCCGGCTCTCGCCTCAGCCCGAGCGGCTGCAACGCTGGGCGGGTGCCTCTGGGCCACGACAACTCGCCCTCGTAGTACTCCCCATCGACGTCGACCACGATCCGCCGCGCAAACGGGTTCATGGGCCGGGGAGCGACCATGATGTGGGCGACGGACCCGGCCGCTGTACGTTCCAGTTCCGTGGCGACAGCCCGCCGCGCCACCAGATTCGCAGCGCCCATGACCACGATGTAGCCTGTCACTGCCATGAGCGCGACCCGGGCGGCCCGCTCACGGTTGCGTGACGGCACGGCAGAACCTCGTGACCGCCTGCGGGCAACGATCACGCCGATGCCCAGAGCCGCCCACACCCAGGGATCGATGATGAACAGGGTATCGCCGTAGAACCACCGATCCGAGAAGGGCATCAGCAGGCGGATGCCGTACACGTTCAGGAAGTCGAGCAGCGGATGGGTGGCGAGTCCGATGCTCGCCAGCAAAAGGACCTGGTGGGGTACGACAGGGGATTCCGTGCGCCTCCGTCGGATCAATCGATCGACGAGCACCATTGCAGCTGTGAGCGCGAGGGGAAGCACGAGCCACGCGATCACCCCGTGCGTCACCCCACGGCGAAACCAGAGCGCCGTCGTCCCTCCCCGAAGGTATGCCAACATGTCGATGTCGGGTAGGTTGGCGGCGATTAGCAGCGTCGCGGTGCCGAGGGCGGTGCGGCGCTTGAGCCCGCTCTCGGCGAGGGTGGCCCCGACCAGCGTATGACAGACCGGATCCACCCGTCACGCCCCCGTCGCGTCGAGGCGCGTGTCCGGCTCCCCACCCCGACACCGTTCACACGGACAGTTGGCCCACAGCCACTCGTACGTGTAGATGCCGGTGTCGTGACCATCGCTCCAGGTGATGCGGACTGCATAGCTGCCCACGAGCGTGATCGAGACAGGCCTGACGTCAGCAGGGACAGCAGCGGGATCCAGGAGCGGCCTGCCCGTCATCTCCTCCTGACACAACGCGCACTGGCACGCGAGCCGGAGCTCGCGCGCCGGAACGGTGGCCACGTGCGCGTCGGTCCACGTGACCACCACGTCCCGCTCACCCCGATGGATGCGCTGTGGCAGCGGCGGCGGCATCACGACTCGAGGGCAGCGTCCATCGAGATGGTGAGCCCGCTCTTGAGGAGCCTCGAGACGGGACAGTCTTCCTTGGCGTCCGTCGCCGCCTCGACAAACCCGTCATTGTCGAGACCGTCGACCGTCCCGCGCACCGTGAGGTCCATCTTCGTGATGGTCGGTGCGCCGTCGACGAACTCCAGGGTGCACGCCGCGGTCGTGCGGACGGTCGTCGCCGGAGTCCCGGCCTTCTCCAACCCGGCGGCCAGCGCCATGCTGAAACACGCCGCGTGCGCGGCGGCAATGAGTTCTTCGGGCGTCGCACCCTTCTTCCCTTCGAATCGGGTGGCGAACGTATACGCCCCCTCGAAGGAGCCCGAGGAAGCACCGAACTCGCCGTCACCCGATTTCAGCACACCGTTCCAGGTTGCCGAGGCCTTGGAGGTCACCATCGTCGTGTCTCCGGTTATGGGAAGGCAGGAAGATAACAGGGGCCGATGCGCGAAAGCCCATGAGTGCGGACCCGGCGTAGATTGGAGGTCGTCAACCCGCGAGGAGCCCCGATGCGCGCGCCATTCCGGACTGGATACATTGGACGGACCGTGCTGCTGACCACGGTCCTCACAGCGCCAACACTCACCGCACAAGCCCCGGCTGGGTTCGACGCGGCCTGGAGCCGCGTTCGCACCCAATTTCACGATCGGCTGCGCGAGGAGGGCGTGGTCGGCGGAAGTCTCTGGTTCGTACACGACGACCGGGTCCTCGCGCGCGAGTTCTTTGGATTCGCCGAGCTGGCGTCCGAGCGCGCGGTCGACGAGTACACGATCTATCACTGGGCGTCGATCACAAAGACCTTCACGGGAGTCGCGATCATGCAGCTGCGCGACCGGGGCCTGCTGCGTCTCGACGACCCCGTGGTCGACTACCTCCCCGAGCTTCAGGGCGTCCACGACCCCTTTGGATCGGTGCGCGACATCACCATCCGGCATCTGTTGAGCCACTCGTCGGGCTTTCGCGGTCCGACGTGGCCCTGGGGGGGAGAGCCGTGGCACCCGCACGAACCGACCGCATGGGAGCAGCTCGTCGCCATGGTTCCCTATACACGGATCCACTTCCGCCCGGGGAGTCGCTTCGGCTACTCCAATCCGGGGATCATCTTCCTGGGTCGCATCATCGAGATGCTCACGGGCGACGACTACGAAGTGTACGTGGACAAGAACATCCTGAAGCCGCTGGGGATGTACCGAAGCTATTTCGACCGCACGCCGTACCATCTCCTGCCGTATCGGTCGAACAACTACTACGTCGAAGACGGCGTACCAGCCGCCAACGGACTCGACTTCGACACCGGCATCACTGTGTCCAACGGAGGGCTCAACGCGCCCATCACCGACATGGTGACGTACCTGCGCTGGCTGGCGGGCGACTCCGCCGTGATGGAGCCTGCGGCCGGTGTCCTGCGGCGGAGCTCCCTCGAAGAGATGTGGATGCCACGGGTCCCCGTTCCGGCTGAGCCGGGCGATAGCGTCGCCGAATCGGTTGGCCTGGCCTTCTTCACTGCGCGTCTGGGCTCTATCGAAGTGATCGGTCACACGGGCGAGCAGAAGGCCTTCCTCTCGTTCTTCAGCGTCGATCCGACGAGCGGAGCCGCCGCGATCGCGGCGCTCAATACGCTCGGGATCTCGTCGGCCGGCCCACCCGTGCCGAATACGCGCCGGATACGCGCGGAGCTCAGGGCACTGCTGCTCATCGACGTGTTTCCGCTGTTTCGCTAGACTCGCCGAGCCGTTCGGCCAGGTAGTTGGCGGCGGTCTGCTCCGCCCAGAACCGTGGTGCCCACGGGCTCCCCGTCACGAATCCGACGTGCCCGCCGCGCGGGGTGAACTTGGTCTCGAGCCGGCTCCCGTCTGCCGCACTCGCGACCTCCCGCAGCGCGGAAGCCGGGAGAAACGGATCGTCATAGGCCGAGATCAGGAGCGTCGGCACCGTGATGGCTTCGAGGAACCGCTTGGAGCTCGACCGTGCGTAGTAGTCGTCTGCGTTGGCGAATCCGTGCAGCGGGGCGGTTCCGGCGTCGTCGAACTCTCGAAATGTTCTGGCCCGCAGGATGCGCTCTAGGTCGACCTCACCGTCGAGTAACTCCCGTTTCGCCTGAACCTTGCGCTGCAATCGCCGCACGAGGTATTGGCGGTACCCCCGCGCGAGGCCGCGCTCGATCACGTCGGCACCGGCCGCGAGATCGAACGGCACCGAGATGGCGACCGCAGCCGAGACTACCGATTCGCACACCTCTCCGAGGTATTTCAGCAACACGTTCCCACCGAGAGAGAACCCAAGCGCTCCTATGGTCCGTCCGGGGAAGCGCGCGGCGAGCGCGGCGATGACGTGCCGCATGTCGCCGGTGTCGCCAGAGTGGTAGAGGCGCGGCAGTCGGTTGAGCTCCCCACTGCAGGATCGAAAGTTCAGCCCGACGGCCGCGAGGCCTTGGCCCGCCAGCTCACGGTAAGACTGCAGCGCATATTTGGAGCGAGCCGAGCCCTCGAGTCCGTGCAACACGACGACGAGCGGCGCCCCTGCGGGCACGGACGTGCCGACGACATCCGCCCAGTCTAGGTCCAGGAAATCCCCGTCGGGAAGCTCGAGCCGTTCCCGGTCGCACCTGACGCCTGCCCGACTTCGCAGGAGACGGGCACCGAGCGTCTGCGCATGCCGGCCGGGCAGCCACCAGGCCGCGCGAAAGTCGTCCCGTACCATCATGCAGAGGGCTGCGGATCAGCTGCCCTGTCCCACCGCCTCTGACGCCGGGATTCCCCGATCCAGCTCACCGTAATCCAGTTCGCTGCCACGCATGCTGTGTGGAATCAGATAGACGACCAGCATCACCGCGGTGGCCAGCACCACAGCCGTCCGCCGCTGCCCCTCGGTCGATCGTCGCACGAGGAAGGACGCGCATGCTGCGACCCACGCGATCCACATGAGCAGGGTCTTGTTATCCGTGAGGTCGTAGCCGAACGGGAATCCGGTCCACAGGGCGCCGAAGGCGAGCTTCTGCACGATGGGACCGAGCACCATCCCGCCGATCGTCATCAGCAGGAGCGCCACCCAGGCGTACCGCACCATTCCCGAGGGTTGCAGCACGGCTGACAGCCCGGCGCGAATCCCCAAGAGGACGGCGAAGAACATGAAGAAGACGTGGGGAAGCAACACCCAGAGCGGCACGTCGTCCTTGAACCGGATGACGACGTTCTCCTCTCGGTCGGGTACGCGTACGCGCCCGTCCGCCGTCTCGAGCACGATCGTGTATTCGAGCTTCCCTGCGGCCGGCTGCCGGGGGAGGTACCCGGCCAACTCCGATTCCTCGACCACGAGCGGGACAGCCGTCATCGGATCGTCGGTCTTGTGGCGCTTGTAGTACAGCGTGCCGGATACGGGCTCACCCGGGTAGGGCACCGACACCCGCTCATCCTCATAGGACCATCCGCTGCGGGTCAACCGGTAGCGGTGTTCTTGCCCCGAGGCCGCGAAGCTGCCGCGCAGCGGGTGCGTGGGCCCCGTGAGTCGCTGGAACACAGCCGAACTGAGCATCACGAGAACCGCGACCACCCAGAGCGTGACGCCCACCGACGGACTACCTCCCTGCTTCCGAGTCGGTTCTGTCATGAATCCCCTTCTTCAGCGCTCCGATCCATTCAGAAACGGCAGGGGACAAAGATAATCAGTCCCGCTTCGCCCCTGCGGTACGGTCGGTGGGCCCGTGTCACCAAGCGCGCGTCTGCCGCAATAGGCGGCGTCGCTGCCCTTCGGGGAACCGCTCGATCGCGTAGCGCATCGTCGTCCGGGCCATCGCCGCACCGTGCCCCAGGAGAAACTCCTGCAGCCTGTCGGGATCGGTGCGCCCGGCCTCCCGCAAGAGCCAGCCGCATGCCTTCTGGACCAGGTCCTCAGGCTCCGTCCTGAGTCGTTGGGCGACCTCGTACGCGGCATCGAGGTAGCGGCCATGCCGCGCCAGCGGCACGAACGAGACGGCGGCGGCCCGGCGCCGCCAGAGGAGGCGGGCCTCCGCCCACCGGATCACGGTACCCTCCAGCCCCCGATGACGCTCGATGAGTGGGGTCACGACCTCGGGGCACAGCAGATCGACGGCTGCCCAAGTGGCAAAGCGCCCTTCGTCCAGCCATGCCCCCGCGGTCATGAGCAGGCGGCGGGGCAGCCGGCTCCGGTAGCGGCCGAGCACCAGGACTCCCACCGCCTTGGCCTCGTGGTGGCTGCGCCGGGACATCTGGTCGCAGAAGGCGATCGCCTCATCGACCTGCCAGGTATCCCGCACCGTGTCCGCGATGTCCCTGGCTATGCGCCGCAGCAGCGGTGCCTTAACGCCGAGGCTCGCGAACGCGTCATCCTTCTTGAAGAAGGTGGCCGAGCGTCGGGCCACCGCGGGATCTGCGGACTCCCGGAGCTGCCGCATGGCCCGCCGCTCGGCGGCTGAAACCGACAGTCCGGTTACCCTACGGTGCGTTGCCACGGTACCTTGGGTGGGGGACGGAAACGTACCGCTCGCGGTGGCACCCCGCAGCGGACGCCCGCTTGGAACAATCCGTGGGGCTCCGCTGTCCTACAAGGGGTGAAGCCAACTCCGATGTGGAGGTGTTGTCGAGTCATGCGGGGCTTACGGCCAATCGTAGCAACGGTCTTCGCCGTAGCTATGCTCGTGTCCGTCGCGGGTGCGGCCCGGGCGCAGTACTTCGGCCAGAACAAGGTCCAGTACCAGGACTTCGATTTCGAGGTGCTCAGGACTGAGCACTTCGACATCTATCACTACCCCGAGGAGGACGTGGCCATCGAGTACCTGGTGCTGATGGCCGAGCGGTGGTACGCCCGCCTCTCCCGCCTCCTCAATCACGATCTCAGCGGGCGGCAACCGCTGATCATGTACGCCAGTGGGCCGCATTTCCGGCAGACGAACACGCTGCAGGGAGATCTCGGCGAGTCCACGGGTGGTGTGACCGAGATCCTCAAGCGGCGCATGGTGTTGCCGTTCAGCGGGCCCCTCGCGGAGACCGACCACGTGCTTGGCCACGAGCTGGTGCACGCGTTCCAGTTCGACATCACCGGCGAGGGCGGGGGAATCGCCCTGGCGGGCGTGCCCACCGTGATGCGGTTCCCGCTGTGGTTCGTGGAGGGTATGGCAGAGTATCTGTCGGTTGGCCCGCGCGACGCGAACACGGCCATGTGGATGCGCGACGCGGTACAGACCCAGCTGCCCGACGCCTCAAAGCTCGCTGATCCGCGGTTCTTTCCCTATCGCTACGGGCACTCGCTTTGGGCCTACATCGCCGGTACGTACGGTGACGATGCGGTGGGGCGGATCCTCAAGGCCTCGCGGACGTCCAGCAGTCCAGCCATGGCGTTCGCTCGGGTGATCGGCGTCTCACCAGACTCCGCGGTCGCGGGGTGGCACCGGGCGCTCACGGAGACGTACAACCCGCTGTTCGAGCAGACGAGTAGGCCGATCGACTACGGGCAGCCCCTGATGACGCCGGACATCAGTGGCGGGAGGCTGAACATCGCGCCGGCGCTCTCGCCGGACGGAAAGCACGTGGTCTTTCTCTCCGAGCGGGACCTGTTCTCGATCGATATGTTCCTGGCGGAGGTGGAGACGGGACGGGTCGTTCGCAAGATCACCAAAACCGATGTCGACCCGCACTTCGAGAGCATCCAGTTCATCAACTCCGCCGGCGCCTGGGATATGGCAGGACGCCGGTTCGCCCTCGGGGGCATCGCGAAGGGCCGACCCGTCCTGACCATCATCGACGTGGAGTCGGGGCGTCGCATCCAGGAGGCACGATTCGACGAGCTGGGCGAGATCTTCAGCCCGTCGTGGTCGCCTGATGGTCGCTACGTGGCCTTCTCGGCCATTGTGAAAGGCCTGTCCGATCTCTTCGTGTATGACCTCGAGGAAGAGGAGCTGCGACGTCTCACCAACGACGCGTACGCCGATCTCCAGCCCGCTTGGTCGCCGGATGGCAGCTCGATCGCCATCGTGACGGACCGTTTCTCGACCGGGCTCTCGAGCCTGCTGTTCGGCGACTACGTGCTGGCCCTCGTAGATCCCACCACGGGAGCGGTCGAACCCGTCGACGCGTTCAATGAGGGCAAGCACATCAGCCCGCAGTGGTCACCCAGCGGCGAGGATCTGTATTTCATCTCCGACCAGAATGGCATCTCGAATGTCTACCGACTGAACCTCGAGTCCGGCGAGACCTTCCAGGTGACCAACCTGTACACTGGGGTCTCGGGCATCACCGGACTGAGCCCGGCACTGTCGGTTGCGGCGCGGACGGGCGAGATGGCCATGAGCGTCTACGAGCAGGACGTCAACTCGATCTTTCTCGTCGATCGCCCCGAGGTGCTGGCCGGCGGGCCCGTGGCTCCGCCGTTCGAGGGCATCGAGGATCCGGCGCTGCTGCCGCCGACCTACCGTCTCACCGACGATGTGGCCAGTCTGCTGGCCAACGCCTTCTACGGGCTCCCGCGTGACACCGCGGCCTACCCGAGCGATCCGTACCGCATGAAGTTCGCGCTCGACTACATCGGACAGCCGTCACTGGCGGTCGGCGTGGATTCATACGGCACGTACATCGCGGGCGGGGCGTCGCTCTTCTGGAGCGACATGCTGGGCAATCACAATCTCGCGACGGCACTCCAAGTCCAAGGGGGATTCAAGGACATCTCCGCGCTGGTCGGCTATTCGAACCTCACGAACCGGCTGAACTGGAGCGTCACGCTTCAGCAGATCCCCTATCTCACCGGCTTCGTGAGCTACGTCGATGACCCCCAGCGTGCCCTCTTCTTCGAGGTCCAGGAGCTGTACCGGCAAACCAACCGCTCGCTGACGACCCAGGCCGCCTTCCCGCTCAGCCGCGTTCAACGGCTCGAAGGGTCGATCGGCTACCTCAACGTTTCGTACGACATCGAACAGCGGTGGAGGGGGATCGATCCCTTCACCGGACAGCTCGTGATCGACTCTACAGCCAACCTTCCGGCACCGGACGCGATCAACTTGGGAGTCGGCAGCCTGGCGCTGGTCTACGACAACTCGCTGTGGGGGGTCGCCAGTCCGCTCATTGGCCAGCGCTACCGACTCGAGTTCGCGGCGAACATCGGCACGATCGACTTCTACAACGTGGTCGCGGATTTCCGCAAGTACATCATGCCGGTGCGCCCGTTCACCTTCGCCGCCCGGCTGATGCACTTCGGGCGGTACGGGCCCGACGGTGAGAACTCGGGGCGACTCCAGCCGCTGTACATGGGGTACGACGGGCTGCTTCGAGGCTATCGCTTCGGTTCGTTCGATTTCGCGCTCGAGTGCCCGCAGGACGGCAGCCCGTGCACCAACTACAACCGGTTGTTCGGCTCGAAGATGCTGCTGGGGAATCTCGAGGTTCGGTTCCCGCCACTCGGACTCCTGGGAATCGGGTCGGGCTTGTTCGGCTTCCTCCCGATCGAGATGGTGCTCTTCGGAGACGCGGGCCTCGCATGGTGCTCGGACGTGGCCTTCGAGTGCCTCTCGGAAACGAAGGAGCTGTCCCGGCCGTTCTTCCTGGGCGGTGCGCGGGACCCGCTGTTCAGCGCCGGAGCCGGTCTCCGCATGAACGTGTTCGGGCTCATGATCATCGAGCTGGACTGGGTCTATCCGTTCAACCGGGTGCGGGGCGGCCACTTCCAGTTCTCCTTCATCCCGGGTTTCTAGAGCACCACACAGAGGAGACACACTGGGGAGTGTGCGGGACCCGCACCTCCCCGGTGTGTCTTCCGAACGTGAACGGCACACGTGGCGGCCGCCCACCGCGGTCGGTAGACTTCGTCCATGGCGTTTCTCGCAACGCGGCACCAGCGCGCCCAGGTCATGATCGGGCTGTTGGGTGTCGGCCTGCTGATCACGATGTGGCCGTATGTGACCGGCCTGCTGGGCGCACCGGTCCTCTATGTCGTGTTCAACCCCCTCTATCGACTCCTGAGGAAGTGGTTCCGACCGGCGCTTGCCGCCGGTTTCGTCGTCGCCGTCGCTACCCTCGTACTCCTCGTCCCCGGCGGGTCTGTCGTCACGCTCGTGGTCAACGAGGCCCAGAGCCTAGCCGGCGGCCTCATCCAGAGTCCACTGGTCGGTCGACTTGCGGACCTACAGATCGGGGATTTCGCCGTCGGTCCACGGCTCGTTGCCCTTGGTGAGAATGCCGTGCAGTGGATTGGATCCAGCGCGTTGAACCTGGTCGGCACGGCCACGAAACTGGCGCTCAACCTCACCATTGCCATGTTCGGGCTCTACTTCTTGCTGGTGGCCGGTGGCCGGGCGTGGTCGACCGTGAGCCCGTACATCCCGTTCAACGCAGAGAACACGGAAAAGCTGCGGGTCCGGTTCCGCGACGTGACCTACTCCACCCTGATCGGAACTGGCCTCATCGCCGTCGTGCAGGGAGTGCTCGTCGGTGGCGCGTTTGCGCTCGCCGATCTTCCGAATGCCGCGTTCTGGGGTGTCGTCACGGCGGTCTTCGCCATCCTGCCCGTCGTGGGGAGTGGACTCGTGTGGGGGCCCGGGGCCATCGCACTCATCCTGGGTGACCGCGTGGGCGCGGGGATCGGCGTCGCGGTGTGGGGCTTCATCGTCGTCGCCAGCGTCGACAACTTCATTCGGCCCCTCGTCTACAACCGATGGGCGAAGATCCATCCACTGGTCACGCTCGTGGGCGCCCTCGCTGGCATCCGCTTCTTCGGACTGCTCGGACTGCTCATTGGCCCCCTCGCACTGTCGTACTTCTTCGAGTTGATCGGCATGTATCGGGCCGAGTATATCGATGAGGAGGATCGGGCAGAGCTGGTAGTCGGACTCGTCGGCGTCACCGAAGTACGCAACCCGGCATCCGGTGCCTATCAGGCCGCTGACTGACGGGACGGACCGCTCCCTTCGCGTGGCACCGCTCCTGGCGGCCGGTGCCGTCCTGCTTGGCACCAGCTTGGTTGCGCCCGACGGACGGGCCCAGTCGGGCATCGCGGCGGAAGACTCCGCCGCGCTCCGGGAATCCTTGGTGCGCGCCCAACGCGACTTCGAGCGACTGCGTCGCCGCTTCCTGCCGTTCACGCTCGACGAAGGTCCGAGACCCTGCCCCGAGCGCGTCGGGCGGTTCTGCGTCTGGCCGGACGACGAAGAGAATCTACCCGAGGACCCCCCTCCCGAACACGATCGTGTCATCACGGCGCGAGGCGAGCTCCTCACGCGACTCGACTCGGCCGCCGCCCTGGTGCCGGGAGACGGATGGATCGCCGGGCAGCGCATCCGCTACTTGCTGGAAGTGAATCGACTGGGTGACGCGGAGGTTGCGGCAGGCGCCTGCGAGGGAGATTCCTGGTGGTGCAAGGCCCTGCAGGGTGCCGTGGCCCATACCCTCGCTGATTTCGAACGCGCGGAACGGGTGTTCACCACCAGCCTCGCCACCGCTCCCGACGACGTGCGGTGCCACTGGACCGATCTCACGCTGCTGCTCGACCGAGATGCCGCCCGGTCGTACGAGCCACTCACCTGCGCGGAGCGCGCGCAGGTGAACCACCGCATCTTGTGGCTCGCTGACCCGCTGTGGATGACTTCGGGAAACGAGCGCCTGACCGAGCACTTCACGCGGCACACATTCGCCAGACTGTTTGCCGGAACCGAGACGCCACACGAGATACCGTGGGGAAACGACGCCGAGGAGCTGCTGATCCGGTTCGGGCCGCCCGAGGTGTGGGAGCAATCCCGTCGCTACGGGAATCAGCCCACGGTGATCGGTCGGCGGTCGCCGTCCGCCCGGAGCTTCCTCCCCCCCGGACGCTTCCTCGATTCCCTGCCAGCCATCGGCATTGAGCCGTGGCCCCTCGAGTCCGATCGGGGCCGTGAGGCGTTCCGGCCGTCGTACGCCAAACGCTTCACAACGCTCGCGCCCGAGATCGCGGTCTTTCATCGAGACGGCTACGCAGTACTGGTCACGGCCTTCACGCTCGACACCACTGACCACCTCCCGCAACAGTCCGCGACCGGGTCCCGCATGCAGCTCGACGCCAGCGTGCTGTTCGCCGTCGCACCGGACACGAACCTGACGGCAATCCCCGCGTCGGTGGGGCCGACCGTCGCCCGCTTCACCGTGGTAACACCGTATCGGTCGGGTGTCCTGAGTGTGGAGGCCCTGAGAGCGCCAGACTCCACAGCCGCTCGCCACCGGACGTGGGTCGATCTCCAGGAGCGCCCTCCCGGTAGCCTGGGCGTCTCCGATCTCCTGCTGCTGCGCTCGGGATTGCCCTTGCCCGCTTCGCTGGAGACCGCCGCTCCCATCGCCCGCGGCACGAACCAATTCGAGTCGGGCGAGGAGGTGAACGTCTTTTGGGAGGTGTACACCCCCCCTGTGGCGGAGCGCCTGGGCGTGACGCTTGATGTGGTCCAGCGCGGGCGGTCCTTCTTCAGGAAAGCCGCCGAGTGGCTCGGTCTCGCCGGGCGTACCGAGCCCTCCGTGCGGATGGAGTGGACGTTGAGCTGGCCGGACAACGTGGACGTAGCGCCGGAAGCGATTACCCTACAGCTCCCTTCGGACGAGGAGGGTCGATTTACGCTCGTCCTCTCCGTAACCTCTGCGTCGGGCGCCGCCGCCACAGCCCATCACGACATAGCGATCGGACGCTGAGATCGCGCCCCCTGAACCGAGGAACGCTCATGTCACGTGCCGTCGTGCCGCTCATCGTGGCCCTCACGGCGACTTGCACCGCCGAACAGAGCAGCGACCTTCCGCTCGCCGCCGCGAACGACCCGCTGCCTGTACAGGGCATATCGCTGCTTGGCGACACCCTGCGTCCACCCCCTCTCGACTCGGCGACCCGACAGGACCGCCAGCGCCGACTCGCAGCAGCTCGCGAGGCATTCGAGCGGCATCCGGAGAACGTCGATTCGCTCATCTGGTACGGGCGCCGTCTGGCGTACCTCGGCCGGTATCGCGCAGCCATCGACGTGTACTCGTGGGGCATCGAGCGTTTTCCGACTGACGCCCGCCTGTTCCGCCACCGCGGACACCGGTACATCACCATCCGCGACTTCGCCCGTGCGATGGAAGACCTTCTCCGCGCGACGCAGTTGACGGTCGACGCGCCAGATCGGGTCGAGCCGGACGGGCTCCCGAACGCGAGAGGCATTCCGACGAGCACCCTGAAGACGAACATCTGGTACCACCTCGGACTCACGCACTACCTTCGTGGCGACTTCCGGCGAGCCGCGAGCGCCTACAGCGAGTGCCTGCGCCGTGCCACGAACCCAGACATGGAGGTCGCCGCCCGCTACTGGATCACCCTGAGCCTCCGCCAACTGGGTGAAGAGGCGCGGGCCGCGGAGGTCGTCCGGCCCGTCACACACGATATGGACGTCATCGAGAACCATGCTTATCACCAGCTCCTCCTCATGTATAAGGGCGAGGTCGCACCAGACGCGCTGCTCGACACCGCCCAAGACGGCGATGCGCTGGCGAGTGCCACCACCGGTTACGGTGTCGCTGCCTGGTACCTGACGACCGGCGAGATGGATCGCGCCATGAGCCTGATGCGGCGGATCCTGGATGGGCCCCAATGGCCGGCATTCGGGTTCATTGCGGCAGAGGCCGATGTGGCCCGCCTACCCGTGGAGGACGGCACCGATGACTGAGCCGAGGCACTGGAAACCGGGACGCCCCGCCCTGGCTGATCACCCCCCCTCGATGATCGCCTCGCTGCTCCGCATGTGCCGCGGAGTGCTCCTCCTCCTGGCCGCCGTGGCGGCCGGTTCGACGGCGCAGGAATTCGAGGGCGTGGTGACCATGCGGGAGCTGCACGCGGAATCGGCTGCGCTGAGCGTAGCGCTGGCCGGCGATCCGGACAGCCTGACCTTCCTCACGCTCGCCAGCATCGAAGATGTGGCGCGAGCGGAGGGTGCCGAGCTCGAGACGACCGAGCTGAGGTACTACATCTCGGGCGCCAGGCTCCGCAGCGCTCCCCTGGGACTGTCAGGGTCGGAAGGCGAGTACCTGATCATCGACTTTGCGGCAGGGCTGTACCGTATCGTCGACCCCCGGCAGCAGCTCATCGTCGAATGGCAGGGTCGGACCTCCGAGGACACGCTCACGCGCGCCAACGACGATGCCGCTCCACCGAGCATCGTCCCGCTCTCCGAGCGGCGGGACATCAACGGGTATCCGTGTCGAGCCTATCGGGTGACCCACGCGAGCCCGGTCGTGGAGGTGTCCTGGCTGACGTCGGAGCTCGCCGACTTACGAGTCACGTTCAGCCGGCTCGCCGCCCTCTCCGAAGAGCTGGGGAGTGGGGACGACGCCGCCCGCTCGATCGACCGGCTTCTCCAGATCGGCTTCCCCATCAGAACCGTAAGCGTGGACACGGCCAGCGGAACGGTGTCCGGCGCCGAGATCGTGACCGTCGAACGACGGGCACTCGAGCCGGCTACCTTCGACCCGCCTCCGGGCTACATGACGGTGACAGTGGAGCGCTAGACGGCCCTCGTTCGCCGAGCGACCGACGGCGTCGTGCTCGGTCCGTTGAACTCACCCGCCCTGGCCCTCACTCGGGTCGCTTGACCGTCACACCACCATTCGTCGTCAGGATCTTGACCGGCGGGCCACCGTCACCCAGGTCCACCGCGAGACGCTTGTCGATCCGCCCCTGCACCGTGACGGGGAAGTCCACTCGCATTCCGCCATTGGTCGTCCCGGTCTCGAGGTGCGCGGAATAGTCTTCGGGTACGACAACAGTCACGCAGCCGTTGGAGGTCCGCACGTCCAGGCCGGAGCCCATCCACGTATCCCCAGTGAGCGCGATGGTCACGCCGCCATTCGTCGTACGGCCCCGAACGTTCCCCGCAAGCCCTTCGAGGCGAACACCGCCGTTGGTCGTGCGGAACTCGATATCACCGTCGACGCCACTC
>JBDGYA010000126.1:0-5818 GCA_039584325.1 Gemmatimonadota bacterium | reverse complement strand
AAGTGAACGCGACGATGGTAGGGGCGTTCGCGGCCGTGGTCGCCATCTGTCTCGGTGTCATGGCGGTGAGCCTCAAGGTGGGGTTGAAGCGGATGGAGGCGTACGAGTTCTAGGCGGATGGACGGATGGGCGGACAGACGGATGGACGGATAGACGGATAGACGGATGGACGGAGCGTTGTCCCGCAAAGACGGGGGGAGGAAGCGTTGAACGGCTCAACTGTTCAGCCGCTCGACTCCCACCGCCAGGCCGTGATCTGGCAGGCGCTCGTCGCTGTCGCCGCGATCGCCGTGTACGCCCACACCCTGGGTCATGGCTTCGTCTACGACAGCCGGGTCGAGGTCGCCGCCAACGCATACATCCGGTCGCTTGCCTACCTGCCGGAGATCTTCACCACCACCTCGTGGGCCGGGAGCGAGGGGGAGTCGTACCTGTACCGGCCGCTCCCCATCCTCAGCTACGCGCTGAACTACCAGCTCTCCGGGCTCGCCGCCTGGAGCTACCACCTGGTCAACATGCTGCTGCACGGGCTCGTAGCGGTGCTGGTCTTCCGGATTGGGCTGAGCTGGCGATTGGCGCCGGCGGCCGCCGGGCTCGGCGCCCTGTTCTTTGCCGTGCATCCGGTACACGTCGAGGCCGTCGCCGCGGTGTTCGGCCGGAAGGATCTGCTCGCCGCCGTCTTCGCTCTCGCGATGGTGCTGTGGCACCGACGGGCCACCGAGCGAGGCGGTTGGTGCATCATTCTGCCCGTTGCGGCCTACGCCTGCGCCCTGCTGTCCAAGGAGGTGGGTGCGGTCGCGATCGTACTGGTGCTCGCCCAGGACTGGATGCTGCGCACGCCTGCCGAGCGCCGGTCCGTGTTTCGGGATCAGCGGATCGTCGGGCTGTACGCAGTCTACCTGTTGGTGTTGGCGGCGTACTTGCTGGTGCGGATCGGCGTGGTGGGCTCCCTGGGCGTCCCGGAGACCTCATACCTCGACAACCCGTTGGTGGTGACGCCGGTGCTCGCGCGTGTCGCCACGGCGATCGTCACGGTAGGGCTGGGAGTGCTCCACCTCGCGCTGCCGCTCGGGCTCTCACCCGACTACTCGTACGACGCCATCCCGGTGGTACAGTCGTTCTTCGACTGGCGATTGCTGAGCACGCTCGGCATGCTGGGGCTCGCGGCGTTCGCGCTCAGCCGAACGCGGGGCCGTGCGGTGCTCCTGCCAATCGCCGTGGTGTGGTACGCAGTGACCCTGCTCCCGACGTCCAATCTGCTGGTGACGGTCGGCACGATCTTCGGCGATCGGCTGCTGTACCTGCCAAGCGTGGCGTTCTGCCTGGTGGCCGGCCTCGCGTTCGTGCGGCTGGCCGGCGCCGGCCGCTCGGCGCGTGTGGGCGCCGTCATGGCAGGTTCGGCCGTCGTGCTCCTGCTGTCGCTCCAGGCCGTCCGGTACGCGTCGGTCTGGACGGACGACCTCACCCTGTTCCGGTGGGCGACGCGTGTGGAACCGGCGTCGACCCGAGCGCATCACAAGGTCGGCGAGGAGCTGCTCCGCGCCGGGCAGCTCGGGGACGCTGTCCGCTCGCTCCGTCGCGCGCTCGCGATCGCACCGGACAACCGGTACGCCGCCGAGACGCTCGGGCAGGCAGAGCGACGGATCGTAGAGTGGTATCTCGCTGGCGGGAGCGGCACCGCCTCACCACCCCAGGATCCGGAGATCCTGCACGTGCTGGGCACGGCCACCCGGGCGCGGGGAGATCTCGACGAGGCGGCCGTCTGGTGGAACCGGGCATTGGCGGCCGACCCGACCCATGCGCGCAGCCACGCCGACCTCGGCGTGTACTACGTCGCACGCGGTGATACAACCGCCGGGGTGCGGTACATCGAGCACGCCGTGATCCTCACGCCCTCACTGGCGGGTGCCTGGCTCAACCTCGCCCGGATCCGGCTGTCCCGGAGCGACACGAGCGGGGCCGTCTTTGCGCTGCGCCGATTCCTCGAGCACGCGTCCCCGACGTATGCGGACCGGATCGCGTGGGCGAGGCGGGTGCTCGACGAGATCGAGCGACGAGGAAGAGTGGAGTGAAGAGTGAAGGATGCAGATCGCAGATCTGCACTCTGCACTCTGCAATCGCCAATCGTCAGGGCTGCTCCTCTGTCTCCTCCATCCCCGGATGCCGCCGCGGCGCCTCGGCGCCCGGCCAGGACACGTGCTCGTGCGCGACGACCCAGCGGCCCGCGTCGTCCTGCACGTACACCTGGGTGAACAGCAGCCACTCCTGCTCCGTCGAGCTGCCCCGCACCGTTGCGACCGCCACGGTGGGGCTCAGTACCTGAATCAGCTGCACGTCGTGCTCGAACGTGATATCCGGGCGATTGCGGTACCAGTTGGCCACCGTACTGCTGAACCTGTCGAAGCCGACCATGACCCTGGTAGCTCCCAGATAGGCGAAGTCCTCCGTCTGGAGGTAGCTCTCGAACACCCGATCCGCGTCGTGGGAGTTCTGGGCGGCGAAGTACTCATCGACGGCCTCACGGACTTCTCCCCCGACCGCCTCGCGATCGAACTCCGTCGTGTCGGACACCGGTCGCTGACACCCGGCCGTCGTGACGGCAACCGCGCACAGCAGGAAACCCCGGAAACGCATCGACGCTCCTCCCTTGGTACGACACCTGTAGGAACGGACAGCGGTGCATCGGCTGTCCGCGTGAATTGCCGCCGCAAGATAGCGCATCGTTGCTCGCTGCGCGCCAGGCCCGCTCCGGTGTACAATTGATGCCAGTCGGGTGCGGCGGCACCGGCGTGCGCACCCGGATCGGGTACCGGACCAAGTGAGCGTGCATGGATCGATTCTCAGCCCGACGCGGCACTGCCCTGTTCCTGATCGTGTGTGGCGGCATCGCCGCTGCGGGTCCGCTCACGGCGCAGGAGGAAGCGGCGCCCCGGCGCCTGCTGCCGGGCCGGGAGTGGCTGCCGAGCCTCCATGCCGGCCCGCGCGATCCGGTCACCAAGGCCGAGCTGGTGCTGGTGACGGACAGTCCCAGCCTCATGGGTGACGGTGTCGAAGCGGAGCTGGCCCTCGGCGTCACCCTGCCGCTCTGGGTGGTCGCTGGGAATTCCCTCGGAAGCTCGCTCGTGGTGGGTGTCGAGGGCGGCGTGTTCGCGCGGTTCGGGTTGCAGCTCACCGAGCGCGAGTTGGTGAACAGCGACTGGGTGTTTGCCGTGCCGATCGTGTGGCGGCGCGGTGATCACTGGCTGCGGCTCCGCTACTTCCACACGAGCAGCCACCTGGGCGACGAGTACGCCCGGCGATTCGAGCTGCCTGGCTTCAACTTCGCCCGGGATGCCGTAGAGTTGCTCGGCTACGCCCGCGTGCTACGGATCGCAGCCGGGTACGCCGGCACCCGGTGGGCCTATACGGTGCACCCCGAGGAGTCGGGACGCTGGGTGGCGCGGGGTGGCGTTCAACTCGGCGATCCGGACAGCTCCGGCTTCCTACTGCCCTTTGGATCCGTGGACGTCGAGCTGGACGAGGACAACGACTGGTCCCCGCGCTGGCACGTGAAGGCCGGCGCCTGGATATCCGACATCGGCGGGCGCCGGGCGATCCGGCTAAACTTGGGATTCCTCACCGGGCCGACGCCGCTCGGGCAGTTTCGGGGGGCGCGGACGACGCAGTTCAGCCTGGGGATCGAGGCGTATCTCTGAGGAGCGGCGGGACGGCGGAACGGCGAAACGTCGGCAATCTTCACTCTTCACTGTTCACCCTTCACTCTCCCCGCCAACCGCTCAACCGCTCTTCCAAACACACGAGCGCCTACCCCCGGGGAATCCCCGAGGGCAGGCGCCCGCTCCGTGTTGTTCCCCTCGCTGCCGCTACTTCGAGGCGACAGGCGCCGGGGTCAGTGTCTCCAGCGTGTTGGTCAGCACAGCCCGTGCATAGGCGGGGTTGTGCAGCCCGACGCTCCGGTCTTCGCGGAACATCTGGTGGTTCAGCATCGCAGACGCGACTTCGCCGGAGTACGTCCCCGTGACCCAGTGAAACTCCTCGTCCAGCACAACGCCGAGCGCGTCCAGCTCGACGCCGATGTCGGTGAGCAGCTGGCCGACGGTCGTTTGGACCTGGGTGATGTCGTCGAACGTCGAGATGTTTCCGTTGTGGCAGGCAGCAACGTTGCAGCCGGCCACGTTCTCTTCCATCTCACCGTGATACTCGTACTCCATGGCCCACGTGTGGCCACCGGACTGCTTGCCATATGCCTCGGCCATGTGGCAGTTGGCGCAGCCACCCTCAGCCACTGCTGCGTGCGACGTCGGTCCGCCGCCGATGTTCGCCGAGCCGGCCAGCTCGATCGCGCCGACACCAGCGATCGACTGGGCCTGCGGGCCGTGGTGGTAGCCGTAGCGGCTCGACGTGACGTCGTAGTCCACCCCGGGCTCGGGCAGTCCAGCGCTTATGGCGCGGCCCTGGTGGCACTGCGCGCAGAGGTTGCCGGTCCCGTAGTCGAACGCGGCCAGGTCATCGGCGACCCGGTCGACCGGGTCTGTCGCCGTGAGCGCCCAGTCGGCATCCGTGTACGTCATGTGGATCTGATGGCACGTGCGGCAGTTGACGTTCGCCGGGTTCTGGATTGCCGCGGCCACGCCCGTGCCGCCGGTGCCGAGCCGCTCCTTGAAGCCCTGTGACGTGTGGCAGCCGGCGCAGCTTGTGCCGTTTCGCTCGTTGGTGACGCCGTTGAAGTGCAGCGAGTTCATGTACTGGTTCTGCACCGCGACGATCAGGTCGTCACTGGCGTGGCAGTCCGAGCACGTCTCGGCTGCGTTCACTCCGTCTTGTCCGTCCGCACCGTCCTGGCCATCCGCGCCGGCAGCCCCTGCTGGCCCAACCGGACCCTCGCACCCTACAGCCGCGAACACCAGCATCACGGCGCCCGCGAGCAATGACAGTGGTTTGCGCATCGTCACACACTCCCCTTTCAGGACTGTTCTCGGCCGCCCGACCTGCTCACGGCCACATATCGATCCTGCACCCAAGCACAAACGGGATAACCCAACTTCCGTTAGCTCCGTAGTACTCCCCTCCGGAGTACTACGGAGTACTGAGACTCAAGCTACGCTCAGCGTCTGAACTTTTGTTGAAGATTGGGTGAAGGGGGGAGGCGCGAAGTTCCGCGTGGCTAGGGCTGTGAGCGAGCTCACTGATGGACCGCGTGGCACTCCTCGCACTGGGAACCGGCGTTGTGCGAGGGACTCACCGTGAGGGCGACTTCGTCTACGCCATGCGCTTCCTGCCACTCCGTGGGCGCGCCACCGGTACTCGTGTGGCACCGGGCACACAGGAACTCCGTGTTCAGTTCGAAGAGGAGGGAGCGCTGCCGGGCACCGTGGATCTGGTGACAGCCCGTGCATGACACGGCACTGTGCGCTCCCAACCCCGCGACGTGCTCGCCGTGGCACGTGCCGCACGCGGCGAACTGCTCGGCACCGACCGGTGCGCGCGCATCCTGTTCGTGCGCCGCGTGGCAGGTCGTGCACTCCAACGGAGCCTCGACCGTGGCTGACCGGAGGACCGTCGGACGGCGCCTCGAATCAGTGGGCACATCGAACGCACGGCGCTGTGCGATGATCTCCGGATCGACGATGCCCAGGGGATGGTCGTCTGAGAGATCGGCCCCAAGATACACACCCTTCGTCGGGGGTAGCCCGAGGCCCGGTTGTCCTCGCCGCACATCCTCGGTCCAGTGGCACCTGAGACAACTCAAGCTGATCGGGCCGGCGCCAGGCGCCTGGCTCCTGAGCCAGCCGTCCGGCCTCGCGGCCCGGTCTGTCAG
>JBDGYA010000125.1:0-5847 GCA_039584325.1 Gemmatimonadota bacterium | reverse complement strand
ACCGTGGTCACCTGCGCGACGAGCTCGTCGGGCAGGCCCCGCGTGCGCATCTGCTCCTGCAGGTCGGGCTGCTGGCCCGCGAGCGCCGGTGGGATCAGCAGCAAGACCAGGAGCCATGAGCGCCGAATGGTCATGACTGTACCACTCCTTTGGGGCCGACGACCAGAACGCTGTTCGTGCCGCCGAACCCGTCGTCGATCTGTGCGTGGGACCGCAGATCGGGTACCCATCGCTCACCGTCGATCACGAACTGATACTGATGCTCACCGACGGGGAGAGGAAGGGTGATCGACCACACTCCCCCGTCTTCCTTCGTCATCCAGTGCGCGTCGGTGCGCCAGTCGCTGAACGAACCGGCCACCGACACGACATCGGCCTCCGGTGCAACCAGCTGGAATCGCACGAAGACCGTGTCCGTCGCGGTCCGGGTGACCACGGGCGCTGTGACGTCCGGTGCAACGGGCCGGGCGACGAGCCACAACGCCACCGCCGCTGCAGCGGCCAGGGGCACCCAGACGGGCCGCACCCGAATCGGCTGGGGGCGGAACAGCCATTGCCAGCCGCCCCGCCGCGGCACTGGGGCGCCCTGCCGGACCGCTGCCATCACTGCATCGGTCAGCTCCGGTCCCGGCGCCCCGATCCCGTCCGTGTAGGCACGAATGCCATCCAGCAGCCGGTCCGCGTCGCGGCGGTCCTCGCCGCCGAGGTCCCCGTGGGGACCGCCGTCGAGGTAGCGGTGCGCATCGCTGCTAAACGCGTCTCGTTCGCTCACAACCGTGCTCCCAGTGTTGCCCTCAGGCTGTCTCGGGCCCGATGGACGCGCATCTTCAGTGCGTCTATCCCCGTGCCCGTCAGCTCCGCGATCTCCTCATACGATCGGCCGTCGACGTGTTTCAGGACGAAGGCCTCACGCTGCTCCGGGGTCAGCTCACCCAGCGCCTCGGCGATAATCGCTGCGAGCTCGTGCCGCTCCACCTCCGTGTCCGTTTCGTGGTGGGACACCGCGTCGACCTCACCGAGGTTCGCGTGCGCCCGCTGCCGGTCGCGGGTATCGTGGCACTGGTTCGTCAGGATCCGGAAGAACCAGGAGCCAAACCGATCGGGGTTTTTGCAGCGATCCAGCGAATCGTACGCCCGGATGAAGGCGTCCTGCATCGCGTCGGCGGCCGCGTCCCGATCGCCTACCAGCGACGTCGCGTACCGCCCGAACTTCTCCCGGTAGCGCTCGACGAGTACTCGGAACAACTCCCCTTCACCGTCCAAGACCCGCCGGACCACCGCCCCGTCGCTGAGTTCCACGATTCCGTTCCGTAGGAGAGACTAGAATGCGCGTGGAAAGGTAACGCGGGATGGGAGATCGAGGGATCGGTGGATTCGAGGGATCGACAGGGGAGATCCGATATCCCGCGGTGACTAGGGCTGCCGGGTGCCCGATTCCAAGGCACCGGGCTCCTTCACCTGCGCGAGGATCCGCTCCATGAAGTCGACCCGCTCGTGTAGATCCCCCATCTCGGACCGCAATTCATCGAGTGCGTCGAGGACCATCTCGAACTGGGGAGACGAGCGGACATCGGGATCCACCAACGGGTTCGGTTCCCACCAACGCACCAGGCGGCGGTCCTCGTCGTCCCGAAAGCCGCCAGCGGTGATGACGATCACATCGTACAACCACCAGAGGCCCATGCCGCCGAGTGTGAGAAGCATCGCGACGCCGCTGAGTGGCTTGCCCGCATAGAAGCGGTGCCCGCCGAAGACGCCGAGTACGGCGGCCAGGATCAGGGCGACGCCGCGGGAGCGGTCGGAGATGTCGGTGGCGCCTCGAAGGGTAAGCTCGTTCATCGCTGTCTGCCTCAACGAGTGATGCGGAATCTACCGTTCTCTACGGGCGTTGGGTGGATCGGGTTTCGCGCGGCTTCGGCGGGGGGCAGTCCGGACGCCAGGCCAGATGACGGCGAGGTCGCGGAGACCCGGGAGCCTGCTCATACCCCGTCGACGGTGACCACCGCATGCGTTGTGCCGGTCGGGTTGCACGGTTATCCATCTCTTGTGATATTTGGCCCCGGCTCCCGCTGTCGGGCCTGTGGCGGTATCGTCTAGGGGTGAGGACGCAGCCCTCTCAAGGCTGAAACACGGGTTCGAATCCCGTTACCGCTATGTTCCATCCAAGCGCACATGGTCGTGTGCACGCCCCCATCGTCTAGCGGTCAGGACACCACTCTTTCAAGGTGGGGACAGGGGTTCGACTCCCCTTGGGGGCACTGGACGGCGGGACACTCCGAGACGAGTGCGTCCTAGTCCACTGAGAACATCCAGCTGGCCCCCACCCACACATGCCGGCCGGCCGCATCGACACCACTTGCGTGGGTGCGGTACAGCCGATCGAACACGTTCTCGAATCCCGCCGCCACCTCGAGTCCGGACGGCAGATCGGCCAGAACACGGACGCCGTGCACCGTGTACCCCTTGGTACCCCCCGGAGGGATGCGCGGGTCGTCGAGGTCGCGGCTGCCCAGCCGATCTTGCGTCGTCGCCCACCGGAGGACGTATTCCACAGCAAAGGGGCGGGCAGGAACCGACCACCGCACGGTCGCGAAGCCGCCCAAGGGCGGGATCTTCGCCATCGGTTCCTCGACGCCCGATGCAGGGGTCTGGTCGCCGTAGGTGTACTGCAGTCCCGCGCGCAACCGCAGCGGCCCGAACGTCTTGATTGCCTCGGCCTCGACCCCGCGGATGCGTGCCGTTCCGACGTTCTGTCCCTGGAACACGCGCTCGCCATCGAACAGGGTGTCTCCCTGGAACTCCCCTGGTACCCGATCGATGAAATCGGTGACCCGCGTGTAGTAGGCGGTGACGTCGAACGCGGCGTCGGGGCCGGAGTAGCGCACGCTCAGCTCCCCGCTCACGGATTCTTCGGGACGGGCGTCGGGATTGGGCAGGGCCACCCCACCGGGAACGGGTCCGGTCCGCGTGAGGTCGTACAGGTTGGGCGCACGAAAGCCCTCGGCCACGCGAGCGGCAATGCGCCACCGCTCTGCCGGTGTGGCGACGAGGCCAAGTTGACCCGTGAGATCCGAGCTCGTGTTCTGGACCGCGCCACCGAAGGCGGTTCCCACGTCGGCTGCATTGCGGAAGTGGCTCCAGCGCAGCCCGACCGATGCCCTGAGGAACCCCGTGAGGGAGGTCTCCCCCGCGACGAACACGCCAAGGCGATTCGCTGTGGCGCCGTCGGGGAAGTTCCCCACACGCACGGTTCCCCCGTCGTCGGTCGGCCGCTCCAGCGGCGTCCGCGTGCTGTCGAGCCGGTTCTCCTCGAAGCCCTCGCTGGTCAGCATGTCGTGGTACCACTCGGCGCCCCACGTGAGCGTCACGGGACGGTGGGCCACGACGGGCTCCGAGGAGCCCACGATGCTCAGTCCGGGCGTGAGCACGTCATCACGCCAGTGCGTGGTCAACGTGTCTGGCTCGCCGTCCACGAGCCGGGTGCGGTGTCGGCCCTCACGCTGCGTGGCGAGGCTCACAGTGGTCTCCAGAGTTCGGAGTGCCCGTGTTCCCGAGCCGAAGACATGGCGTACGTAGGCGAGCTGTCGTGCCTGCGGATCGAAGAGGTGCTCGGCATCCCGCCCAGGCTCGGGCGCGCGGAAGGTGACGTAGCGGTCGTAGCGCGGCACGCCGTGCATCGCGAAGTGCTGCACGACAGCTGCGAGGGAGTGCTCCCCCAGCCAGAGCCGCGCGGTGGCGTCCACCCCTTCCGCGTCGAAGCCGGTCGGGTTCTGTGGCCCGAGGTCGCCACCCGGATTCAGATCGCCGACCGACGTCAGGGTGCCTCCGGCGGTGACACTCCAATGCTCGTGCTGGATGCCGCCCGAGACCCTGGCGCGGTAGGCCCCGTCCGCGGATGAGACGTTGCCGCTCAGCCGCACACTCCGCGGTCCGTCGTGCGGGTGCGGCCGGGTGATCACATTGACCACACCACCCTGGGCGTCAGAGCCATACAGCACCGACGCGGGACCCCGCACCACCTCGATGCGCTCGATCGTCTCCGGATCGATGGTGGCGAGGTACTGGCCAGGGCCGTCGCGATAGGTGGCGTTGTTCATCGGCACCCCGTTGACGAGCATGAGCACCTGGTTGCCCACCATGCCGCGGAGCACCACCGCGCCCTGGCCCGCGGAGGTCTGCTGCACATGCACACCCGACAGCTCGCGCAGGAGATGCGCGGTGACGGTGCCGCTCGCGCGATCCACGACGGTGGGAGAGGCGAGCGAGTGGGCAAGTGGCTGGTCGATCCGCCGGATCTCATCGGCCCGGCTCCCGCTCACCACGTACTCGGCGAGGAAGACGACCGTATCGCGGACGGTACTGGTGTCCTGCTGTACCGCGGACAGCGCCGCGACCGTGAGAATACTCGCGGTGACGGTCATGCGCGTCGGAATCTAGTCGTGTTGAGGTGCATTGTGCGTGTATAGTACCTTGCGAATGGGCCGAAGTTGCGAGCGGCCGGTAACGATGATGGGAGTGAGTGTGCGACCTCGACAGCGCGCGGTAATCCTCCTGGCTGCGGTGCTCGCGGTGTCGGCGTGCGGCGCGCAGCGGGAGGAAGGCGAGGATCTCACTCCCGATGCGGAGGCGCGGCTCACCGTGCGCGTCCGCAACTATGATTTCAATCAACTGACGGTGTATGCCATTGGGAGTGTGCAGCGGGAGCGCCTCGGGACTGTCCAGAGCAACAGCGAGGAAACGTTCCGGTTCCGGTGGTCCCAACCTCAGATCCGGATCGAGATCAGTCTGCTCGCCGCGGGTAGCACGATGACCGACGTGATGCCGGTCTCGCCCGGTGACGTGCTGGACCTGGAGGTGCAGATCTCGTCGGGTGGCAGGCCCGTCGTCCGCCGGGTGCGGTAGCAGATCAGGCGCGGGACAGAAGGCGAGTCGGCGGGGCCCTCGCACCGTCCAGGGTAGGCCGACGTCACGTCCCGCCAATCGTCGGAGGAGACCATGGCCGTACGTACAGTCCTGCCGGCCTTCCTGCTCGGTGCTCTGTGCGTCTCTTGCGGAGCGTCAAGGGAACAGGGCGCCGAGTCGGCGCCCGTTCAAAGGCCCCAGGTGACGCTCCGGGTACTGAACTACAACTACCTTCAGGCCAGGATCTTCGCGATCTCCAGTGGCTACCGAGAGCGGCTCGGGGCGGTCACGAGCGGTGCAGAGCGCACGTTCACGTTCCCGTGGCCGTACGCGGATCTCCAGGTCGAGGTCTCCCTCATCTCGGTGCCGTCGACGTTCACGGATGCGATGCCGGTCCTCCCCGGGGATACGCTGCAGTTGGAGGTCCAGCAATCGCCCGGCATGCCGCCGATCGTCCGGAGGGTCCGCGAGTGACCAGCAGCGTCCGCGGGTTGCGCGGGTGGCCGGTTCTGGTGATGTTTTTCGCCCCCAGCGCCGCTAGCTCAATTGGCAGAGCAACTGACTCTTAATCAGTAGGTTCTAGGTTCGATTCCTAGGCGGCGCATTCCGGCCCTCGACGCGAGGGCCGGTCTTCATTTTGACACCTCGAGTCGATCTCTTTGGGCTCACGCTGCGACGGTGCTCGCGCTCGGGGGCGTGCGCGCGGCTCCCGTCGAGGCAGCTATCCCGCGTCAGCGACTCGCTTGGCACACCTGCTTGGCTAGTCGCCGAGGTCAGCGAGCGGTTGCGGTGAAGAGTGGAGTCGTCCGCCGACGCCGCGCCGTCCACATTGGCCCGGTTGGCCAAGACGGTTAATTACGATAGATTCATTCGTCTTTCAGATCCTTTGACCGGGGCCCGCCGCCCGAGAGGGTTTGCGACGTTGGCTCGTTCTCGGTCTCCCGG
>JBDGYA010000052.1:0-20012 GCA_039584325.1 Gemmatimonadota bacterium | reverse complement strand
GGTCCGACTGCGACAGCGCCACGTTGATGCTCGCGTCCGTAGGGAAGATCCACCCGTTCAGAAACAGCGTGACGTCCTGCCCGGGGTCCAGCTCGCCCAGGTCGAGTACGAGATCGTGCATTTCGGTGAGGCCCTGGAACCTGCCCAACCGAAACTGCGATACGTAGCGGTCGTCCCGCTCGAGGAGCAACGACAGCAGATCACGGCCGTGCTCGTCCGTCGCGGCGACGGGTGCTCGCGGCTGCGCGACCTGGTAGATCCGGAGTGTCGCGTCTCCCGGCGGGACGAAGCGCTCGTCGACCAGTACCTGCACGGAGTCCGGGTGATCTACCACCACGAGCTTTACCTCGTCGATGTACCCCGTCTCCCACAACTCCCCGGTCACCTGGATCGAGTACACCCCGTCCTTTGGCTCGAGCGCGTCGCCGGGGATCTTGATGTACTCGCGTGATGCGGCCGCCGGCGCGTAGCCCATTCCTCCTCCGCCCATGATGTCGAGCGGCATGCCGAGCGCACTGCGCCACATGACGTCGGTCACGAACTCGTACCGCTCGCCGTTCCACGCATAGAGGAACGGGCACGAGCCCTTGAGAATCTGCTCCTCCACCAGATCCTGATCGCTTTCCGGATAGAACACGTTCTGCGGCACACCGTTGGTCCACACGATCCTGAGCACGTCCGCCGTGAGCCGCTGCCCCAACCCGAAGTGTGTCACGGGTTGGGTGACGACGCGCATCTGGTGCATGCCGCCGGCGCGCACCTCCACCTGCGCCCCGATGCCGAAGCGGTTGTTCTTGCTGCCCGCGACCATCAGTCCGGTGAGCTGGAGCTTGAGATAGTGGTTGGCGTCTCCCCCGTCGTTGCGCAGCAGCCGCAGCGTGCCGTCTGCCTGCGCGACCATGAGGTCGAGATCGCCGTCCTCGGTGTAGTCGAGCACGGCGACCCTTCGCGCGGAAGCCAGATCCTCCGGCAACAGCGATGACACGTCGTCGAACCGTCCCGGAGCGGCGTTGCGGAACAGCCACACTCCTCGCGCCCCGCCAGGCGCGTCGCCCGCGACGAGAAGATCGAGCCATCCGTCGTTGTCGAAGTCGAGGAACATCGCCTGCTGCACCGACCGTTCCCGCAGGGCGTCGAACATGGACGTCGGTCGCCGGTCGCGCTCGAAGCTGCCGTCACCCGTGTTGGTGAGCAATCTGGACTCCCCGGCGCCTGCGCCCGCCAGAAACACATCGAGGAAACCGTCGTTGTTGTAGTCGCCGACGGCCAGCGCGACGACGCCGGGTCCCGGTTCCAGGCCGCTCGATGCCGTCACGTCCTCGAAGCGGCCCTCCAGCAGATTGCGATACTGGACGGCCCCGGCAGCCTCATTCGCCACGATCAGGTCCAGACCCGCGTCACCGTCGAGGTCACCGAAGGCCGCGGCCCGGCGATGGCCCGTCTGACCCGCGATCCCCATCCGTTGCGCGCTCTCCAGAAAGCTGCCATCCCCGTTGTTGCGGTACAGACGGTTCGGCCCCGGGCCCGGGAGAAAGAGATCGAGATCGCCGTCGTGATCCGCATCGAGAAACAGGGGAGCGGCGCTCGCCCGCTCGTCCTGGATCCCGGCCGAGCGACTCACGTCGTCGAACGTGCCATCACCGCGGTTCTGGAGCAGGGCGTCGGCCCCCTGGCGCGCGACGAAGAGATCGAGGTACCCATCGTTGTCGTAGTCGCCGAAGATCGCAGCCACGCCGCCGCGCGTGCGGGCGCCCGCTTCCTCGGTGATATCGCTGAACACACCGAGGTCGTTGCGCAGCAGGAGACCTCCCCCGGCAGCCGCGGCGTAGACGTCGTCGTCGCCGTCTCCGTCGAAGTCGGCCACAGCGAGGTGAGTGCCCGCCGGCTCACCCAGCGGTACGGCGCCCAGTCCCGCCACGTCCGTCACGTCCGTGAACCTGAGCGACGCGAGCACGTCTTCCTGACTCTGCTGCTCGGCAATCGGCTGGCTGAAGGTGACGACGGGGAACCCGATGAGGACGCCGCCGGGGCCCTCCAGCGCATTGACACCGGCCTGGTACAGGCCCGTGACTCTCAGGAAGTTGGTGAGAACCAGCATGGACCTGTGCGCGTCGGCGGCCCGCCCCGCACGCATGTGCTCGACCGCGTCGTCGAAGAATGCAACCGCTGGCGGCGGCAATTCCGGAATCTGAGCATGGAGCTGCTCGAGGTGCGCCAAGGCATCGTCGGGCTTGTCGTTCTCGAGCAGGGCCTCGATCAGCAGCAGCCGCGCGGTCACGTTCGCCGGCGCGAGGGCCACCAACCGATCCAGGTACTCCTCGCGTCGCTCGCGCTCTTCCGGGTCATCGGCACCGGCCGAGAGCTGAGCGAGCGCGTACAACGACTTCAGATGTGCCGGTGTGTCCGACAGGGTTCCCTCGAGCACGTCCCGCGCGTCGGCCACCCGGTCGGTCAGCTCCAACACCTTGGCGAGCATGAGGCGGATGTCGGCATCCGACGGCTCGAGCTCCAGCGCCCGGCGCATGCTGCTCTCGGCATCCTCGTAGTTGGCCTGACGCAGGTACACCAAGCCGAGGTTGGCGAACCCGAGAGGCTCGTCGGGCGCCAATTCGGTGAGTCGCCGGAACGCGGTCTCTGCCTCGTCCAGGCGGTTCTCCTCCAGGTAGGCGAGCCCCAGCGTACGGGTCGTCAGGATCTCACGCGTTGGGACCGGAGGTCGCCTCTCGCACCCGAGGAAGGCGAGCAGGGCGAACGCGCCGAGAAGAAAGGCCGGAGCTGCGCTCGAGCGGTTCATGTGGCTACGCAAAATGTGGCGGTACGGCCTGGGACGCCAGGCTGGCGACTGCCCCGACGCTCAGTCTCGCGCGTGGAGCGGTTGGGCGACCGTTCTGCCGATCGCCTGGGCAATGGCCCGGACCTCGCGCATCATTGCATCGAACCGCTCTGGTTTGAGCGATTGGTCTCCGTCGCTCAGCGCGTCGTCGGGTTCGGGGTGCACCTCGACGAGCAGCCCGTCGGCCCCGACCGCCACCGCAGCGCGACTCATCCACGGCACCATCCACCAGTGCCCGGTTCCGTGGCTCGGATCCACGATCACCGGCAGGTGCGTCAATCGTTTGAGTACGGGAACGGCGTTCAAGTCGAGCGTGTTGCGCGTGGCATGCTCGAACGTGCGGATGCCCCGCTCGCACAGGACCACCTGCTCGTTCCCCTCTTTCAGCACGTACTCCGCGGCGAACAGGAACTCGTCGAGCGTCGCACTCATCCCGCGTTTCAGCAGCACGGGCTTCCCGGTGCGCCCGACCTCCTCGAGCAGAGGATAGCTGTGCATGTGACGTGAGCCCACCTGCAGCATGTCGGAGTATGCGCACACTTGCTCGATCCGGCGTGTGTCCATCACCTCGGTGACGATCGGCAGCCCCGTCTCGCAACTCACCCACTTCAGGAGCTCCAGTCCTTCCTCCTTGAGACCCTGAAACCCGTAGGGCGACGTCCGCGGCTTGAACGCTCCACCGCGCAGGATGCCGGCACCGCTCGCTTGCACCGCACGCGCCGTCGCCAGCAGTTGCTCGCGGCTCTCGACCGCGCATGGACCCGCCATCACCACGATCGTGCGCCCTCCGACCTCGACGCCACGAACATCCACGAGGGTTCCCTCGGGCTTCGACTCTCGATCGTACAGCTTCATTCGAGCTCCCACTCGTGCGTACCCCTACCCCTGTGGACACGTACATCAGGTTCGACGCGACCGGCCGTCATCCTTGGTCTCCGCGCCAATGGGCCGTGTGTCTGGGCATCAGCTCACGGTCCCGTCTCTCGCCGAGCGACGGCGATGGCCTCGATCTCGACCAGCAAATCCTCCCGGCAGAGGCGCGTCTGGATACCCGTGCTTGCCGGGAGCGGGTCGAGCCCCAGCCAGCTGAAGAACGCCGTGCGCACTTCGTTGAAGTCCATGTAATCACGCTCGATGTCGCGCAAGTAGCACGTCGTCCGCACGATGTCGCGCCAGGTCATCCCGGCGGACTCCAACAGCGTCGAGATGTTACGATACGTCCTCCAGCACTGCGCTCTGAAATCGCCGACGTGGACGGTCTCCCCGCCCTCATCCACGCTTGCCGTGCCCGACACGAGGAGTACCGTGACATCGCCGACCTCGAAGCTCAGGGCCCGGCTGAACGAGGACGGCCGGTCATACGCGTACGCCTCGTTCAGCACGCTGGACGCCGAGATGGCTGTCTTTTCGAGCGGAGTGCGCAGCTGGGCGTGGGACGGCGGGACGTAGGACAGCGGCATCCCATCGCCGGAGATTGCACCCAGCTTCACCAGCTCCTCGCGCTCCCCCTCACTGAGCGCCGCGACGTCGACTTCCAGCGCCGGAGCCGTGCGGTGCGACGTCACCATGTGTCAACTCCCCCTGTCTGCTTCAGGACATTCAATATAACCCTTCATGAAGACGCCGCATCGACCGGCATCCATGATCCCCCGCTCCTGCGACGGTGCCGAAGTCACCCACCGCGGCACGCGCCCGACGGAACTCACCGGTGTCTCTCCGCCGGCCAAGCGGAGTGCGTCGGTACGTCACTGCCCACGGGACTCTCGGCGCGTGTGATGACCGACGGACAACTGACTCACTTCATCAGCCGTGCTCGGACCCGACAACACGAGTAGCACGGGCGCGACCCGGTTGCCGCCCGCGTTGTCCCAGGAAATCGCCCCTGTCGCCCCAACGAAGTCGGTCCGTGCGGCAATCGCGTCCCGCAGGGCGGCCCGGTTGAGGCCGCTCGTCTCGAGGGCGCTCACCACCAGGTGCACCGCGTCGTAGCCATACGCCGCGACGGGGGTCGGCTCGGATCCGTAGCGTGTGCGGTACGCCCGGTCAAACGCGGCATAGGCGGGGTTGTTCGCTTCCCGAAACGGCCGCAGCGCGAGCACGTCTCCCGCGTAGTGGCTCGTGAGCGCCGACGGGGTGAGCCCCGGGATCCAGGGTACGAGCAGCGGCGCACGCACGCCCGCACACGACAACTGATCGAGCAGATCCGGCGTGCTGGACGGCGGTACACGCACGATGACGGCGCCCGGCGCGAACGAGCGCGCGCGTCCCGCGAGCGCGGCAAGATCACCGTTCAGCGAGATCTCGAAATGAAAGGCCGGGGTCACCCCTGCCGCGCGCAACCGTTCCAGGGCCTCGGTCGCGAAGGTGCGACCGTCGTGGTCGCTGGACGTGATGAGACCCACGTCGGCGAGCGAACGCGCCAGGATCCCATCACGCACGAGGACGTCCGCCTGCGCCTCTTCGTCGGGTGGCAAGCGGAAGATCCAGGGAATGCGGATGTAGGTCAGCGTCGGATCGGCGGAGACCGGCGCCACCAGCGGCAGCCATGCCTTGGTGGCGACCTGCTCGGCGATGTGCGTGGCGTCCCCGTTCACGGACCCGAGCACCGCCCATACGCTGTCGTCGTACACCAACCGGACCATCTCCTTGGCAGCGCCGCTCCAGGGGTCGTCGGCCCAGCGCGCGACGATGCGGAGGGGCGTGCCGCGGAATCCTCCCGCCGCATTCAGCTGTTCGACGGCGAGCCTGGCTCCGTTGGGCGCGTCGCCGGAGTCCGGTGCGAAGAGACCGATGCGCACCTCGCTCACACTCGTAGGGTCGAGCGTCGTCCCCCGCCAGCCGCCGAATTCGACGGGCGTATCCAGCACCCCGGGAGGCTCCGGCGACGGCATCTCGTCCTCGGTGTAGAACTCCCACCGGCCGGACTCGAGCACCGCGAGCGCTGCCGGACTCCTGTCGCTGAACACGGCGTCATACTCCTGCATGCCGGTGACGCCGGCGTAGCTCTTCATGGCCGCAAGCGAGTCACGGATGAGCGCCCGGTTCAGCCCCGCCCGCTCGATGGCCTGAATCAGCATCATCATGCCGTCGTACGCGTGCGCGGCGTAGGTCTCGGGGGCCGCCCCGTACGCCTCGCTGAAGTCCCGTACGAACTCGGCGTACCGCGGGTCGTCGCTCGTCGGATCGTATGGATAGCCGGCCGCCACCTTGCCGTGGCCGGGTCCCACGATGTCGAGGAACTCCTCGGTCACCATGCGGTCGCTACCCAGGAACCACTGATCCATCCCCAGCTCGCGCATCTGCTTCACGATCAGCGCCGACTCGCGCGAGTTGCCGTAGGTGATGACCGCCTCCGCGTTCAGCGACCTGATCTGCTCGAGCTGTGACGTGAAGAGGGTGTCACCTTCCTCGTAGCTCAACTCGACGACGAGCGGATGCCCCAGGCGGGTCGCCGCATCCCGAAACTCGTCGATGTTCACCCGTCCGTACCGGTTCACCGCCCGCAACGCGGCCACGCGTTCGAGCCCGAGTCTCCGGAACACGAAATCCGCCAGCAGATAGCCCATCTGCCGATCGTCGGTGATGTTGCGGAACATCCAGGGAATGTTGGTTTCGACCAGCGTGGGATCGGTGTCCGCCGTGTTCATCATGGGGATCTCGGCCTTGAGCGCCGCGCGGATGGCGATATGGGTGTTCGCGCCGTCAACCGTTCCCAGAATCGCCCAGACCGAGTCCTTCCAGGCGAGCATGATGACTTCCCGGCCGGACGACCGCCAATTGCCGTTGTCGTTCCGTACCACCAGTTGGTATGGGATCCTCCCGCGATACCCGCCCTGCGCGTTGGCCTGCGCAACGGCGAGTCGCGCGCCCTGAAGCATCTTGATCCCCATGGGCGCCAGGTGGGAGGCGGCATATCCATCCCAACGGGTCTGTCGCTCGTTCACTCGCAGGATCACGTCTCCCGGACCGCCGATGGATTCCGAAACGGAGCCGATGATGGGACCGACCAACCCGATCTTCACGGTCGCGAGGTGCTCGGGCTCGGGGAGGTGGCGCCCGTAGCCGGGGTACTCCAGCTCGGTCAGGAAGAACGTCTTGTACGGCTCGTCGAACCGCGAGTAGGGTCTCAGCTCCGATGGAGTCTTGGCATAGACGCCGGTATCAGCCGCTTGCGCTTGCGGCTGGCTGGCTTGGGCCTCGGCCTCCCGCACCAACGAGCCCAAGCACAGAGCGACGAGTCCGGCATGCAGGACGCGACGTGGTCTCATCGGAGTCCCTCGTGGAAGTCTGTGCCAATCCCGCGGGCCAACCCGTGGCCCGTTCCTATCCAGACGTCCGCTCCCATCAACGCCACGCTGATCACGGAATGGTTGGGCAAGTCCAGATCGGTGGGCACCGCTCTGACCTCGTCCCCTCCCACCATGATGTGCGCCGTCCAGGTTGCGGCGTCCTCGTCGTCACGCTGATAGGTGACCCAGGTATCGCTGGCAAAGTCCGCCAATACCCCCAACCCCTTGTCGGTAGCGCTGTAGCTCGACGTCCCGCTTCGGCCCACCGTCTGATTGATGAACATGCTGGGGAGTCCGCTGTCGTGGTCCAGGTACCCACGCCAGTTGCGTCCGTCGTACCGGCTCAATCCGAAGTACGTGGATGCCCACAGCACCCGGTCTACATAGGAAGCAGAGGTCGTGATGACGTGAATCAAGCCGTCGTCGCGATAGAGATCGATCTCCATCTCACCATCGGGATCGAGATAGTCCTTCCACGTTTCCGTCGCGACGTCCCACTCGAGGATGCCGCTGCCCCAGACGGCGAAGAAGACCTTATCCTCCGCCGCCGACACGTTGTAGGTCCACACCTCCTCCATCGGCGCGTGCTGCTCGTTGAACGCCGCCCACTCGCCCGTGACCTGATTGTAGCGGCTGATACCTGCCGTCGAGGCGACCCAGACGTTGTCTCCCTGAATGTCGATACCGTAGGACACGTCGTTCAGCAGCCCGCTGTTCATCTGGGTGAAGTGCTCGAACCGGCCGCCGCTGAATCGGGCGATGCCCTCACCGAAGAGCGCGAGCCACAGGTCTCCGGTCTTCCGATCCTTGGCGATGCCCATGATCACGCGCCACGGCAACCCGTCCGCCTCGGTCCAGCTCTGCCAGGTGCCGTCGTGGTACAGCACCAGCCCCCCTTCCGTCCCGATCCACAGGCTGTCCCCGTCGGGCTCGAGAAAGAAGATGTGGTCGTTGACCAGCGCGCCGTCCGTCGACTCGGACGTGAACGATTCCCACTGCGTGTAGACGTAGGGTTCACCCTCCAGTGTCGGAGCGCCCTCGGATTGGCCCCGGGCACCCGCCGCCCAGGCCACCGACAGCACGGTAACGAAGAATGTGCGATATCCCATCATCGTCATAACGTCTTCACGTACTCGATCAGATCGTTCAGCTCGGCCTTCGTCAGGTCGTTGGTGCGACCGTGCGTATCATGCGGGTTGTACAGCGTCCAGATCTCCTCCAATGAGTGCGCTCTGCCGTCGTGCAGGTACGGCGGTGAGGCGTAGATGTTGTTCAGGTGCGGCACGTCGAACTCGCTGTGCGTGTCCAGGGGAGACGCCGTGCCGACGTCATGCGTGTTCCGGTTGGTGAAGTACGGCGGTGGGTGACAGAAGACACACCGCTCGGTCGGTGCGAGTGCGTTGCCCGACTTGTCAACCAGCCGCTCGAACAACGCCTTGCCCCTGCGCTGCGCCGGTGTGAGCTCGTCCCCCGTGCGATACCGGTTGGGTGGCCTCCGGATCGTCACGATGTAGCGCTCCAGAGCGGCGGATTGCTCGGCGGTGAACGGATCGGTTCGGGTGAAGAACGCCGCAAGCCTGGGACCGCACTGCCGCGTGAGCGTGGGGTTGGTTCCCGTCCACTTGAAGGGCGACGTGTCATTGACGCCGCGCAGCGTGCGATTGTCCACCGGATTCACGCCCAGGCCGTCGGGCTCGATGTCATATGTGATGCCGTCAACGTGTCCGTCCGGATGGCACGAGTGGCAGGCAAACTGACGCGCGAAGGTGTACTGCGCGTCATGGAAGATGCGTTCCCCGTACCTGGCCTGGGTGATCTCCTGCGGTCCCCCCAGCTCGATGACCCGCACGCGTTCCTGCCTCGCCACGTCGATCACCGAGATCGCGTCGTCCAGCCCGTCGGCGACGTAGACGTACCGGCCGTCGGGTGACGTCGCCATGCCCCGCGGGCTGCGACCCACTCCGATCCGCCTCACGACGAATTCGGCACTCGCACCGAGGTGGTTGGGGTACACCGCGGCGCGATCCTCAGGGGAGGCGTGCTCGAGCAGTTGGAGTAGCCGCTCGACGTCGATCACGGCCACTTCCTGTACTCCGCCTCCGGTGACGAAGGCGTAGCTGCCGTCGTGCGAGAAGACCACGTCGGTGGGATCGGCAAAGAAGTCGTTGAATTCGTCGAGCAGCAGCTGGTCAACCCGCCCATCCTCCCACAGCACGCCGACGCCGTTGGTGATGATCCACCCCTGCACGTTGCGGGTCATCGGCACCAGGTTCTTCGTCCGGATCAGCGTCACCAGCGCGAACTCGCCCGACGGTTCGAAGGCGATTCCCTGGATGAGGTTCGCATCCGGCACGGTGAACCGCCGCGCCACGGTGGAACGCTCTGCGTCGATGACCGTGACCTCGGATGTCAGCGGCGTCCGGAAGGCACCGTATCGCGGGAGGTTGTTGGTCACGTAGACGTCCCGGCCATTCGGTGACCGCGCGACGCCCCACGGACCGCGGGCTGCGGCGAGTCGCTTCGCCTCCTTCCCGGCTGCCACATCGACCACCGACACGTCGTACGTGCCTGCGTTCGCGACGTACAGCAGGGTACCGGCTTCGTTGGTGGCCATTTCGTGTGGCTCGTCGCCGACGGCGATGGTGGCGATGACGCGGAGCGACGAGACATCCACGACCGACACGTCGTCGGAGCCGCGGTTGCTCACGTACGCTCGGGTACCATCGGCCGAAAGGAGCACGAAGTGGGGCTGGATGCCCACCGCGACTTCGGCACTGACCGTCCCGCGTTCGATGTCCACGATGATCAGGCTGTTGGACGCCTCGCACGCGACGAACAACCGGCGGCCGTCCTGCGTGACCGCCAGATTGAGCGGCGTCTTGTATTCGACCTGCGCAACGTCTTTCCACGCCGAGTGGTCGATCGCGGGCCACGCCGCCTCGAGGTCGAGGGTACGACCGTGGATGCCCTCCGTGTGGCAGCGAGTGCAGATCGTTCGGTCGACGTCGATCAGCCCGGCGTCTGCGGAGGCAACCGGATCCAGCATCACCGCCTGCGCCATGTACGCGCTGCCGGGTCCGTGGCAACTCTCGCATTGCACGCCCTGCGCCGCGTCGAAGCTCTCCACGAAGCGGCCCGTCGGCTCCCCGCCACCGGTCGTATGACACGCGAGGCAGCGATCCGACCCTTGCGGCTCCCCGGTCACGCCCATCTCGCGCGCGATCTCGCCCGCCCGTGCCGTGCCCAGCGTGGCGTACGCCGCGGCATGCCGCGACATACGCCAGGTCCCATAGGCGCGGCTCCCCGATTGGGCGCCGTGGCACGTCCCACAACCGAGAGCGCCGATGTACTTGGGACCCGGCAGCGTGTCGGCCGTCGGTCGATCGGTCGGGTCCAGCGGTCCGCCCACACCCGCATGCGCGATCTCGCGCACGGCCGCCTCGAACCTGAACTGCTTCACGCCCAGCACCGCCGAGTGGGATCCCTTCTCCTTGTGACACACCAGGCAATCACGCTCTTGCGGCATTCTGAGCCCCGCCTCGCGCGCCCTCGTACTGTCTCGCATGACATCGGCGTCCATGTACTCACTGCCCGGCCCGTGGCAGCGCTCGCACTGCACGCCGTCTTCGAAATGGAATGACTCGTCTCGCTCCCATTCCTCGGTGTCGTACGCGGTCGCGTGGCACCCCAGGCACACGCGACTCTTGGATGGATCGGTGTCGATGCCGGACAGCTCAGCGATCTCACGAGACTCGGGCATGGACAGCGCCGCGAAGGCTTGCGCGTGCTTCGTGAGGCGCCAGGCGCTGAACTGGTCGCGGCCTCCCGGCTGGTGGTGACACCGCCGGCACGCCTGCTCACCGACGTACACCCGCTCGCGCGGTGCCTGATCGCTCGCCGCCAGGCCGAACGCAAGCACCATCACGACCGGCGCCAACACCTTCGCGATCACGATGAAGGCTCCGTGACCGTGATCAGCTGATTCGGCCGCTGATCCTCGAGCGTCTGCACCGTCCCGCTGGGCCAGCGGATCTCGATCCTGTCGATCTGAGCGGCGTCACCCAGGCCGAAGTGCAATCGGTGATCGCCTTGTGACAGGTAGCCCGCCGTGCTCACCCGTAGGCGCGTCTGCGTCTCGCCCCCGGCGGCGATGCGTACGCGCGCCCCGATGCCATCCCGATTGCTGGTCGTGCCGACCAGATGAATCATCACCCAGTTCCTGCGGTTGCCCCCGTCGTTCCGCAGCAGCCGGGGGCGCGCACCGAGGTTCAGGACCAAGACGTCTACGTCGCCGTCGTTGTCGTAGTCGCCTGCCGCGGAGCCCCGACCCACGAACTTCTCCTGGAAGTCGGGCCCCAACAGATGAGACACATTGACGAACCGCCGTCCGTTGTCGTTCAGCAGCAGCAGGTCTTCCTGTCCGATCATGCGATGCGGGTGTCCGTTCGTGATGAACAGGTCACCGTACCCGTCGTGATCGAAATCGAAGTGGTTTGCCGACCAGCTCGTATACTGCCCGCACGCGGCGGCGACGCCCAAGCGCGCACTCATCTCCTCGAACAGGCCACCACCGATGTTCCTGTACACGCAGCTATACGCCATGTCGGGGACGATGATGTCGATCAGTCCATCCAGATCGATGTCTGCGAACTCCGCACTCATCGCGGAGGTGGCCTCTCCTCGCTGGCCGAATCCGGTCCCCGTCGGGAGCGCCACATCCGTGAACGTGCCGTCCCCGTTGTTGCGGTACAGGTAGTTCTCCATGCCGTCGTTCGGCACGAAGATGTCCCAGTCCCCATCGTCGTCGATGTCGCCCGACGCGACGCCCATCGCCCGCCCCTCCGCGTTGTAGACGCCGGCTTCGTTGGTTACGTCGGTGAACGTGCCATCCCCGTTGTTGTGATAGAGCACGTCCGGTTGACCATGGTACGCGAGGGGGCCCGGGAAGCGTTGAGCGGCATAGTAGTACTGGTACTCGGGATCGTACTCGAGGTAGTTCCCCACGTAGAGGTCCAGGTGCCCGTCCAGATCGTAGTCGAAGAACGTGCTCCCGATCCCACTCAGGTCGTTCTCGAGGCCGGCTTCACGCGTGATGTCGGTGAACGTTCCGTTCCCGTTATTGCGGTACAACACGTTCGGCCCGTAGTTGGCGACGAATAGATCCTGGTCGCCGTCGTTGTCGTAGTCGGCCGCGCTCACACCCATCCCCATCCCCTTGTCGCCGAGGCCCGCTCGTGCGGTCACATCGGTGAACGTGCCATCGCCGTTGTTGCGGTAGAGTGCGTTCGACAACTTGTCCCTGTTGCGCCGCCCTCGTACCCCGCTGAATCCTTCGACGTACGCGCCGTTGACGAGATACACGTCCAGGTCGCCGTCCCCGTCGTAGTCCAGGAAGGCACAGCCGGCGGCATTGGACTCGATGATGTTGTCCATGTCGTCGTCGCCGACATTGTGCACGAACGTGATGCCGGCCTGCCGAGTGACGTCGACCAGCCTCGGCAGGTCCTGCCCGCTCGCGTGATCGCGCGGTGCCGATACCACGAAGACCGAGCCGATCGCGACCAGACGTACGCGCATCGTAAGGCGCATCACGGCGCACTCCCTTCGTTGCCCAGTCGCGAGTCCCATTGCGCGCCCAGGTCTACCCACTCGATGAACAGGATCAATGCACGCCGTCCGAGCACGTCGTGCGGCGTGCCTGGGGTCGATCGCGAGGCCATTTCCCGATCCAACAACAGCCGGATCAGCGGGCTCGCTTTCGCACTGCCGGGCACGACGTACCGTCCGTCGGGACGCCCTTCCGGCTGCTGCACCAGGGAGCCATACACCGCACGGAGAGCCGACTGCGACATCGTGGTTCCAGGTTCACCGAGCATCGGTTGCGCCTGACCACCCACATGGCAGCCCGTCGTAGCGCAGCGTGACGCGATGATTGGCGCGATCTGATGGCGGAAGTCCACGGTCCGGCGGCGGGCGGGCGGCAGCACGAGGTCAACCGGCGGCTTGGCGATCGCCGCGACCAACCGGTTGGGCGGAGACAGCTCTCGATTCTCGTGGCAGCCGATGCAACCGCGATTCTCGTTCCCCATCACCCAGGTCCACACCCGCTGGGTGCGGAGCGCCACGTAGTCCTCATCCAACAACTGAAATGTGATGGGCGTCTCGGCCGGCACCCTGATGTGAAACGACCCGTCCTGCTCCACTGGCGCGATGCCGAGGATTCGTTGCGGCCGCCCCTCGATCACGCGCACGTGTTTGATCGTTCCGGGCGGTGCGACCGACCCGTCCCCTCCATCGCCCAGACTCGTTCGATAGCTGTTCAGGCAATAGAACACGCCGGTCGTGGATTCCGGCTTCAGCCAGTTTGAGCGACCCGGGACCGGGCGACGCGGTGCCAGCACGTGCGCGTCGATCGAGTGCCAGCCGGCCTGCTCGAAGACCTTTCCCACTCGCCTGCCGGACACGGGATCGACGCGGTACACGGCAAACGTGGAACCCGAGACCGGGTGTCTGTACGACGCGAGCAGTCCGCCGTCCGGCAGCGGCGTCGGGCTGTGGAACACCCCCGTGCCATCAGCGTCACCGTTCAACGTGCTGTGCGAGTGCAGTGGCCGCCGCCACGACACGTACGCCAAGTCGCCCCCGCCTAACCATGAGCGACGATCCGACTCGACGAAATACACTCGATCCCCGACCTGAGATACGGCAGCCATCTCCTTGTACCGCGGTGGTTCGTGGTTCCCGTAGAACGGCATCAGGTCGGTACCGTCGATGTTGACGGCCATGAGCGCGAAGCTGCTGTCGGGCTCGAATCGATCGCCGTGGCGTTGCCAGCTACTGAACACGACCCGGCCGGTGGGCAAAACGGCGGGTGAGAAGTCGTTATGGAGATTGAACGTCAGGCGGTGCACCGCAGCACCTTCCACGTCGGTGCCGTACAACGCAAACGAGCTGGAGTCGTGCGCGCTGCTCGCAAAGATGATCTGCGGCGTCGGCTCGGGGTCGTCCAGATAGAAGCGTGCTCCGGCGAACACCGGGGCTACGCTGTGTTCCGGCCCCCGCGTGATCTGGGTCTTGCCGGAGCCGTCGGCGTTCATCTTCCAGATCTGCCACGAGTCTTCGGAATCGCGCCGGCCCGCGAACACGATGGTTTCCCCGTCGAACGAGACATCGGGGTCACAAGCGCCGGTGAACTCGGGCGTGAGCACGACCGCTCCACTGTTGGACGGGTCGACTCGCACGATCCGGGCACCGTCGACATACCGGTCGAGGGGTGTGGAAAGGTTCGCCCGGTCCTGAGACCGCGGGGTCGCCGCGACGGGAATCTGTACGACGATCAGATCATCGAGTAGCGAGGCTTGCCGTCCGGGAGTGAGCCCGATCGACGGCAGAGCAAGGGCTGCAGCCGCAGCGCACAGTACGACACTTGCTTTCCGGGCCACGTCGTTCAATCTGGCTTTGGCGGGTTACTCAAGAAAGTAGCTCGTCCTTCGGATTCCTCCTCTAAGAGACGCGTGAAGCGAACATGAAGAGCCCTTCAAGGGTACTGCACTCTCGCCACGACGGAGTTCGCGTGACAACTGGCGTGCGGTTGCGTGCGAGGTGTTGGGGTACTGACGGCGTAGGCCTGCCGCCGACACTACGTCTCATCAGTGGCAGAGCGAGCGGTACCGTGTCCCATCGTGGGGTTACGAACGCGATGGAATTGAGTTGGTTTATACTAGGTACGACCGCTGCTCCGGATCACGGCAGTCGCCGGATGCGAGGAGTGCGACATGTCAACTCGAGGGATCGGCGGCGCGACCACCGCCGGCGCGGACACGGGAGACGCGGCACCCGCAGCCACAGGCACGCGGCGCGGTGCGGGCCAACGCCGGGACCACTCCCCACTCCGATGAGCACCGTCACCGTCCAACCGATTGCGCACCCGCTGTCGGCAAGCGTGACCGTGCCCGGCTCGAAGTCGCTCACCAACCGCGCCCTCCTCCTTGCCGCGCTCGCCGAAGGCCCCACCCGCATCACGGATGCGTCGTTTGCCGACGATGTCCATCACTTCACGGCAGCCCTTGGTAGCCTCGGGTTCGAGATCGAGCAGGACACGGCCCGTCGTGCCATCACCGTTTCGGGACACGGAGGACGCATTCCCGCGCGCCACGGGTCGCTGTTCGTGGGGAATGCCGGCACGGCCGCCCGCTTTCTCACGGCGTTCCTCACCCTGGGCCACGGCGAATGGGTGCTGGACGGCGACTCGCGGATGCGGGAGCGCCCGATCGGCGATCTGGTCGAGGCCCTGACCCAACTCGGCGCCACGCTGGAAGCGACGGGGGGCTGCCCGCCGGTGAGGATCTCCGCGTCGGGGTTGCACGGCGGTGTCGCCCGCGTGAGGGCGAGCATGTCGAGCCAGTTCGTATCCGCCCTGCTCATGGTGGCGCCGTACGCACGCCGCCCGGTCGAGCTCGAGCTTACGACGGCGCTCGGTTCCCGACCGTACGTGGACATGACCGTCGCCATCATGCGAGCGTTCGGCGTCGATGTGCGCCGGCAGGAATACCGATCCTTTGCCGTTGCGCCGTCCAGGTACCGCTCACCATCCACCTATGCCATCGAGCCCGACGCATCGGCCGCGTCCTACTTCTTTGCTGCATCGGCCATCTGCGGTGGCACAGTGCAGGTCCGACACATCCCTCGCCGTTCCCTGCAGGGCGACGTCGCTTTCCTCGATCTCCTGCGGGACATGGGGTGCGAGGTATCCCACACAGCCGACGGCGTGCGTGTTAGCGGCGCCTCGGCGCTGCGCGGCGTCGATGCGGACATGGGGGACATCCCCGACACCGCACAGACACTTGCGGCCATCGCGCCTTTTGCCACGACACCGACCCGGATCCGCGGGATCGCCACGGCCCGCGTCAAGGAGACCGATCGCATCCGTGCCACCTGCACGGAGCTGCGCCGCCTCGGCGTCCGGGTGGAGGAGCACACCGATGGCATGACCGTCTTTCCGTGCGAGCGTTTCGCTCCGGCGGCCGTCCGCACCTACGGTGACCACCGCATGGCGATGGCGTTCGCGCTCATCGGCCTCCGCGTGCCGGGCGTGAGGGTCGACGACCCGTCGTGCGTCTCCAAGACGTTTCCCGGCTTCTTCGACGTGCTCGGCGCGCTGCGATGATCCGGCTCGGACTGATCGGCCACCCGGTGGAGCACAGCCTCTCGCCCGCGATACACCGCGCGGCGCTCACCGCGTGCGGTTTGGAGGGGGACTACACGCTCTTCCCCGTCGTCGTCGCCGACCACGCGGCGCTGCAGGACCTGCTCGGTGAGGTGCGTACCGGTGGCATCCGGGGCCTCAACGTCACGATCCCACACAAGCGCACGATCGCCAGCCTTCTGGATACACTCACGCCGACCGCGACCGCCGTCGGCGCCGTCAACACCGTCTTTCGTCACGACGGAATGCTCGTGGGCGACAATACGGACGCCCCCGGCTTCCTGAGCGCGCTCAGGAACTTTCTCCACTCGCATGACCGGCCGTTCGGCGGCGGTCGCTCGGCACTGATCCTCGGCGCCGGCGGATCGGCGCGCGCGGTGGCGTACACGCTCACCGAATCGGGCTGGGACGTGACCGTTGCCGCGCGCCGTGTGGAACAGGCGCGCCGGCTCGCCCGCGAGATCGCGGACCACGACGTGCACGTCATCGACTACGCAGATCTCCCCGCGGCGCCGGTTCGGGACCGGCTTGCGGCGTGCGCGTTGATCGTGAACGCCACGCCGATCGGTATGTTTCCCGGCATCGACGGTTCCCCCTGGCCGGAAGGGCTGCCCTTCCCGCCGCGCGCCGCGCTCTACGACCTGGTGTACGTGCCGCGCGTCACCAGGCTGGTGCGCGAAGCCAGCGCCGATGGAGTGCCGGCGACCGCCGGGCTGGAGATGCTGGTCGAACAAGCCCTCTTGTCCTTCGTGCGCTGGACGGGGCACACCCCTTCCCGCGACGTCATGCTCAACGCGGCGAAGTACCAGCTCGAGGCGGTCCAATGCTGCGACTCCTGACGGCAGGCGAGTCCCACGGGCCCGCACTGACGGCCATCCTTGACGGGGTACCGGCCGGGCTGCGCCTGCCCCGCGACGTGATCGATCACGAGCTCGCCCGCCGCCAGCAGGGCCACGGGTCGGGCGCGCGGATGAAGATCGAGCACGACCGAGTGCAGATCCTGGGCGGCGTGCTGGATGGCATGACAACCGGGGCGCCGATCGCCCTGCTGATTCGCAACCTCGACCACCGCCAGTGGCAAGATGCGGCGGTCGCGCCCATGACCAAACCGCGTCCGGGCCACGCCGACCTCACCGGAGCGGTCAAGTACGGCTATCGGGACTTGCGTCCGGCGTCGGAACGCGCCTCTGCTCGTGAGACGGCGGCCCGCGTCGCAGCGGGGGCCGTCTGCAAGCACTTCCTGTCGCAGTTCGGCATCCGGATCGGCGGGTATGTCGTCTCGATCGGCGACGTGGCGGCCGATCTCGGGGACGTGTCCTACGAGGCCCGGCTGGCGCAGGCGGAGGACTCGCCGGTGCGGTGCCCGCTCGACACGGCGGCCACCGCCATGCAGGCTGCCATCGACCGCGCCACCCACGCGAAGGATACGCTCGGCGGTGAGATCGAGGTCGTCGTCCTCGGCGTGCCCATCGGGCTGGGGAGCTTCATGCAGTGGGACGCACGCCTCGACGCGCGGCTGGCCCGAGCCGTCATGTCGGTGCAGGCGATCAAAGGGGTCGCCATCGGCGACGCCTTCTCGAACGCACGGCGTGCCGGAACCCGGGCTCACGACGCCATGGTGGTCGACCCATCGCGCCGCGTCGTGCAGCGCCCGACGAATCGCGCGGGAGGCATCGAGGGGGGAGTCTCCAACGGGAACCCGATCCTCGTTCGCGCGGCGATGAAGCCGATCGCGACGACGCTCGCACCGCAGCCGACGGTCGACCTCGCCACCGAGCAGGATGCCGAGACGGCATACGAACGCTCCGACTTCTGCCCCGTCCCGCGCGCCGTGCCGATTCTCGAGGGCATGGTCGCGCTCGTGCTCGCCGACGCCCTCATCGCCAAACTCGGCGGCGACTCCGTGCAGGAGATGCTGCCGCGCTTCGCCGCGCTGCGGACGGCCGCGCTGGACGACCTCCCGATGGACAACACCGCCCACGTCCTGTGGGAGAGCGAATGAGCCACATCTTCCTGTACGGCCCACCCGGTACCGGGAAGTCGACCGTCGGCAAAGAACTCGCGACACTCTTGGAGTTGCCGTTCCGCGATCTGGATGTCGACATCGTCAACGCGTCCGGTCGGTCCATACCCGATCTCATGGCGGGTGATGAGGTGGCCTTTCGCGACCTCGAGACGGCCGCTCTGCTCCGGGCCGTCGAGCGACCGCCATCTGTGATCGCGTTGGGCGGAGGCACGCTCCTCCGTGAGGCCAATCGGCGCTGCGCGGAGGAACTCGGACGCGTCGTCTGCCTGGACGCTGACGCTGCGACGCTGCTCGCGCGGCTCTCGCAGGACGATACGCCCCGTCCGCTGCTGCGGGAGCATCCATACACGCAGCTTCCCGACCTGCTGGCGCAACGCCGGGAGCACTACCGCTCGTTCCCGACGCGCATTCATCTGTCCGGCCAGGTCCGGCACGACGTGCGCCAGTCGCCGGCGGCCGTGGCCTACGAGATCGTGCGCCACCTGAACCGCCTGCACGTGCACACGCCCGATGGTGGCGTCTACGACGTGGCTGTGCGGCCGAACGGGCTCGAGGCGCTGGGAAGCATGCTGCGAGAGCGCGATCTTGGCGGGCCCGTCGCCGTGGTCGCGGATGACACCGTGGCGCGGTTGTACGCCGAGCGCGCAATCGGGTCGCTGCGGCGGGCCGGGTTCGAGACACACCTCACGACCTTTCCCGCCGGCGAGCGCTCGAAGACCGTCGACACCGTTGCCGCACTCTGGCAGGCCATGCTCGAGGCGGGACTGGGGCGCACGAGCTGTGTGGTGGCGTTGGGAGGGGGCGTCACGGGTGACCTGGCGGGCTTCGCCGCCTCGACGTTCATGCGCGGCATCGACTGGGTAGGTGTGCCGACCACGTTGTTGGCGATGGTGGACTCGTCGATCGGTGGCAAGACGGGCGTCGATCTGCCGGACGGCAAGAACCTCGCCGGCTCCTTCCACCATCCGCGGCTCGTCCTGGTCGATCCCCAGGTTCTGGACACGCTCCCGCGCCGCGACCTCTGCACCGGGATGGCGGAGGTGGTCAAGCACGGCATCATCGGTGATCCGGAGCTATTCTCCCTCGTGGAACGCGGTTGGGAGCCGTCTCGGGGACACCTGGTGGACGTCATCGGCAGGGCGCTTGCCGTCAAGATCCGGATCGTCGAGGAGGATCCGTTCGACCAGGGTGTCCGGGCCTCGCTGAATCTCGGCCACACGATCGGGCATGCGGTGGAGGTGGCATCGGGCTACACGGTCCGTCATGGCGAGGCGGTCGCCATCGGTCTGGTCGCGGAGGCGCTGCTCGCCGAGGCGCTCGACGTCGCGAGACGCGGCAGATCCTCCTCGCACTGAGGAGCCTCGGCTTGCCCGTGGCGATTCCCGATGACATCCCTCATGAGTCGATCATCCGTGCGATGAGCGTGGACAAGAAGAAGTCCGCCGGCGCCGTTCGGTTCACGCTGCCAGCGGCCATCGGCGACGTCAGAACCGGGATCGAGGTGCGGGATCTGCGGGAAGCGTTAGCGTCGTGCTCGGCCCCCCACGTCATCGAACGGCTCGGCGTTGGCTCGTCCCCCACCGTCAACTCCCCGACGGCGGATCGTCAGCGCCGAGGAGAGCCAGGATGAAGATTCTCATACTACACGGGCCTAACCTG
>JBDGYA010000051.1:0-38894 GCA_039584325.1 Gemmatimonadota bacterium | reverse complement strand
GCCATCCTGCTCCACGCCCTCCCCGGTTGAGCTGCTCTTCGTCGGCAACGCGACCCTCCTCAAGCGCGCACACGTACTGCCGTTCGTACTGCGGCGTCTGCGCGAGCGGGTGCCGGGCGTCCGGTTGCGGCTCGTCGGCATCGACCCTGAGCAGGCCTCACGAATTAGGGGGCTGTTCGAGGAGCTAGGCCAACTGGACGCCGTGGAGTGGATGGGCCCGGTGTCGACCGACCGAATGCATAGTATGTACCGAGCAGCACGGGTGCTGCTGGTGCCGTCGGCATACGAAGGATTGCCGATGGTGATCCTCGAGGCTGGAGCCGCCGGCGTGCCGTGCGTGGCGACAGCTGTGGGCGGCATTCCTGAGGTCGTGGCAGACGGCACGAATGGGTGGCTCGTGCCGTCGGACGACGCGGCCGCCATGGCCGATCGGTGCACGGCCTTACTGACCGACCGTGGTGCACGGGAGCGGTTCGGCGATGCGGCTCGCGACCACGTGCGAGAGCGGTTCGCGGTGGGAGACCAAGTCGAGCGGTACCTCGCGGCGTATCTGGAGCTGGCCGAGCGGGCCAACGCGAGCGCAGCATGACCCGTCGCATCGCATACGTGAGCCTCATCGTGGGACCCACCTCCGGGGTCGAACGCAAGATCCTCGGCCAGGCGAGGGCACTACAGCGGATCGGTGCCGACGAGGTAGATGTCATCATCGTCGGCGAGCCGCCGCCGGGTGAGCGCGACGGCGTGCGCTACGTGCACGTGCGGCGATCCGGATTGCTCGGGCCGCTGCGATACGGCCTGCGGCGCTTCGCACTGGTGGAAGGAGCACTCGATCTCGGGCGGTACGACTTGGTCCTCTTCCGCTATCCCTTTGCCGATCCGGCAGCTGCTACGTTCGCCGAGCGGTACCCGGTCGTCAGCGAGCACCACACCAAGGAGATTCCCGAGCGACTCGCGACACTCAAGGAAACGCGGCGTCCGGACCAACTGGTGCACCAGCGGCTTTCCCTGACGTACGAGCGTCAATACGGCCCGCTATACCTATCGCAGGTGCATGGCATCGTCGGCGTGACCGACGAGATCCGGCGGTACGAGCTGGAGCGGGCCGGTCGTTCACTGCCCTCGCTGACACTCCCGAACGGGATCGACGTCGAGGCCGTGCCGCACACACGCTTCACGCCGTTTGACGGCCGAACACTACACCTCGTATTCGTCGGCGCGGGCTCCGCGTCGTGGCACGGGGTAGACCGGCTGCTGGCGGGGCTCGCCACCTACCGCGGGGGCGTGGCGATCCACTGCCACCTAGTCGGAGGCCAGCCGATCGCCGTGGCGCGATGGCGGATGCCCGCCCAGGTGCGGGTCGAGCTGCACGGCCCCCTCTACGGTGGGGACCTGGATCGGCTCCTTGCGAGCGCGACGATGGCCATCGGGCCGCTCGCGGTACACCGCAAGGGACTGTCGGAGGCGTGCCCGCTCAAGACGCGGGAGTACGCGGCGCGCGGAATTCCGTTCCTGTATTCGCACGAGGATCCCGACCTTCGAGGACCGGACGCGGACTCGTTCACGCTCAAGGTGCCGGCCGATGAGTCACCGATACCGATGGCTCCTTTGCTCCACCATGCGGAGCAAGTGTCTCGATTGGAACGTGACAAGTCGCTGTCCGATGCAATCCGCGCATACGCCAGCAGTTGCGTGGACTGGAGTCTCAAGATGACGAAGGCGCTAGAGTTCCTGCGGGGGGTTCGGATCTGATGGGGGTAGCTTTCCCTTCTCAACAGAGCCTACGTTGACAGCCCTGGAGCCCGCTCACCGGTTTCGCTTGTTCCTCAGAAGACATCCGTTCCTGAGCAAGGTGTACGGCACCTTGGGGCTCGGGGCCGCCGCCCTGTTTCGCCGCCATCCCTTGAGCCGTGGCCCCGAAGAGATCACGCCACCACCTTTCTTTATCATTGGCGCCGCACGGTCGGGCAACACGCTGCTTCGGGCGATGCTGGCGAGCCACTCGGCCGTCGCCATCCCCCCAGAGTCATTCGTGCTCCCGTATCTGGTGGATCGCTGGGACCGCATCAACTTCCTGCCCTGGGAAGATCTCACCAAACTCGTAATTGCGACCTTCGAAAGCCACCCCGCGTTTCACACTTGGGGAACAGACCTCTTGCCTGTCCACCAGTGGGCACTGGCGCTCGGGAAGAAGGATCGGTCACTCGCAGCAGTCGTCGATCTCATCTACCGTCGGTACTCAACAGAGCGGTTCCCAGGCGCAGGGAGTTGGGGGGACAAGACCCCCCTGAACACCGAGAACGTCCACTCTATTGAGCGCCTTTTTCCCGGCGCTCGGTACATTCACATTCTGCGCGACGGTCGCGATGCGGTCAGTTCAGGAGTCGCGGCCGGCTTGTACGATGGCGACGTGGCACGCGTTAGCCACATGTGGCTCCTCCGTGTCCGCAGTGCCCGGAAACTGGGGCGCCGGTTGCACGCCTCCCGATACGTAGAGATCCGATACGAAGAGCTTGTCCGACATCCACGCCCGGCTCTGGAGCGAGTCTGCCAGTACCTCGGGTTGGCCTTCGAGGAAGGGATGCTCAAACCCCATGAACTGTTCGACACGCTGGGAGATACGACCCACTACAGTCACTACGCCAACCTGGCCAAGCCAGTGACTTCCAGCTCGATAGGGACATGGCGGGAGCGCCTCACCGACGAGCAACGCGTGATTGTGGAAAAAATATTGGGGGCTACCCTAGAGGAGCTGGGCTACCTAGGCAGCGACTAGAGACGCCGGCACGGCTTGGGGGCAAGCCCGTCGCGTCCCAGTGTTGGAGTCATCCATCGAAGTTCAGGGGGATGTCGTCTCGCGTAGGATCATTGGGTTGGTCCAAGCCCTTGATCGGGTATGACTCACGACTTGCGGGCAACTCCTGAGGCAATAACCGCCTGTTAACGAACGTGGTCTCCATCACCATCGGCACGCCGGTATCCGGAATGAGGCCACGATGGTTGTTCCCGTGCATGTGCACAATGGCAAAGTCGTTGGCGAGGCAGTCGATCGCCTCCCTGAACTTGTCCCAAAGAATGTCGAGCTCGTGGAATTCGACCACGAGGCCATTGATGCGGCTCGCATGCTTCGACAACGCGGGCAACGTGCGATATTCAGACCGCTCGATATCCAACTTCACGAAGATCTTCAGCGGCTTTCCCTGATCGATTGCATCGACATAGTCAGTGAACAGCCTGTCGACGGTCGTGTGCTCGTCGTCAACTCTGTTGCTGAGCCACTTCGGCACGAAGTGGCGAGTTCTTCCATCGAAGAAGCGCTCGAACCGCTTCGCCGCACGGGCGAAGAATCGAGCAGCACTGTAGTGCGTCACAGCTCGGCGGCCCGACAAGGTCGCGATCGATGCAAGAGCGTGCTTGGCATTGGACCGGGACTTCGCGCGGAATACGGCGTGCGACACCGAACGGTCGAGACTCAGGACCGCTGCCTCGGGGTTTCTCTGCACGAACTCCTCCTCGAAGGACCAATCCGAGCTGATGCCCGCACTCACCAGAAGTCGAGTTCTCTCGAGGCAGGACCTGCTGATGACATACCCGCCGTCATTGTGCTTGCCAATTCGCACGAGGTCGTTGACCTTGACTGGTCGCAAGTCACGTAGGCTGATCATCTCACCTTGCCCATGGACTTTCCACGTCTGGGGTCCGCGAATCGCGACCGATCACGCCTTAGGACCGAACCGTGCGCCGGTCCTCACGCGATGAGGAGATCGCGGAGCATTCGGTCGATCTGGTCGGCCGTCTGCCGCCAACTGAATTTTCGTGCGACACCTGGCGACCCTTCTTGATACGAGGACCGGCGCCGCTCATCCTCAATGAGCCGAGTCAGCGCACCGGCCAGCGCCGCCGCGTCGTTCGGCGGCACCAGGGTCGCGTTCACACCCTCCGAGACCACCTCGGGGATGGCACCGATGCGCGATGCCACGATCGCACAACCAGATGCCGCCGCCTCCGCAGCGACAAGCCCGAATCCCTCATCCTCGGTGATCGTGGGGAATACAAAGATATCGGCCAGTCGGTAGAAGGCGTCGACCTGTTCAGCGTCCACCTCTCCGATCACATGCACCAATCCCGAGGCGTGTCGAGCAGCCGCCGCCCGTAGATCACACAGGCCGCCCAGGTCCGGGCCAATGAACACCGCCTGTGCCACCGCCCGGGCCTGCGCCCCGAGCCCCCCCATCGCCGTCAGCAGAACCTGCGGACCCTTCCGTTCGACCAAGGCACCGACATACAGCACTGTCAGCTTTCGGTGATCGAGGCCCCATCGGGAGTGGAAACCGGCCGGTAGGACCGAGTGCTCGTAGCGTTCGTGGTCGATGCCCGGATACACGATGTCCAGGTCCATGCTCACACCCGCCCGCGCTGCGACGTTTGCCGTGTGCCGGGATATCGCGATCACCCTCGTAGCGCGCTCGCACACGAGTCTCGCCACCTTGAGGGCTGGACGAAGCGAGGGCGACACGAACTCAGAGCCGAAGATGGTAACTACAAATGGAAGGCCCAGATCGTATGCGGCCCAGAGAGCGCCGAGACTCCGGATGGCTGCATGGTTGCCGTGGACAATGTCGATCGGACGTCGCCGGTTGATGCGGATGATCCGGTCTCTGATGCCCCTCGCGCGTCGGCGGTCGTTCGGCCGTAATGACCGGATCAGCTCAGCCACGTCCGGGTCTTCCAGGACCCCGCTGTGCTGATTCGACTCTGCTGCCGTGGCCAGGCGGTTGCGCGTGGGTGACGCTGGGTGGTAGGAGTCTAAACCCTGCACTGGGGCGCGACGCCAGAATGTCGATGTGTCGACGAAGCTGACACGCCACCCGAGTAGCGCCAGCCCGGTGGCGAGGTAGGTGCAGTAGGTCGCAACACCGCCCGGAGGCGGGGCCAGGCTACCCACCAAGCACACCCGTCGCAGCACCTCAGTCATGGCGCAATCCCACCTCGTCGCTCAGCTCTCCGAACAGTCCGATGATCGTCTCCGCATCTCGGTCCCAGCTGTAGGGGCCGCGCGAAGCGTCCGCGGCCCGACTACCGCAGGCGACACGAAGCGCTCCATCACCAAGGAGGTGGTTGACGCGATCCGCGAGGTGTTGGGCGTCTCCACTCCGAAAGACCACACCCGCTCCGGTTTCCTCGACGACTCGCCTGAGTGGTGCACAGTCACTTACGACGACCGGCTTCCCGGCCAACATGTACTGAAAGAGTTTGTGGGGAATCGTCGCGTCGGTGTGCGGGTTGCGTTCATGTGGCACGAGGCAGACGTGCGCCGTTTCGATCAGCGAACGAACACGCTCGAACGGCTGCCAGCCCAGGATCTCCAGTTGCTCAACTACCTCGATCTCACTGGCGAGTGCCTGCAGTGCCGCTCCCTCCTCATCTCTGGGGCCGACGATCCGCAAACGCACCGGCGGGCGCGCGTCTCGGAGGTAGCCAAGCGCATGCACCGCCGTCTCGAGCCCGCGGTGGCGCCCACCCCCGCCGACGTACAGCAGGTCGAACGTCGCACTATCGGCCGATGCTGGGCTCGGAGGGTCGGCAAGGAACGTGGCCGGATCCTCCGTGTTTCGCACGACTGTGATCTTGCCCTCGGGCACACCGTGCTCTCGCATCAGCCTGTCCCTCGCCTCCTCCACGACGACGATCACCCGATCGCTCTCTTGGCTGGCCCAACGTTCGTAAGCCCTCCAGCGGAAGGCCGGGGACTCGAGCCATCGCACGAGCTGTGAGCGATGCCTCGACCAGAGAGGGAGCGCGGCCGGGTAGTTCTCGTGTAGGTCCAGGACCACGGGGATGTCGCGAGGCCGAGCGACCCGGAGCGCCGTCCGGGCGAGCGGTAGGTCATGCACATGTAGCACCTCCGGCGCCACCATCCCGACGAAGGCGCGAAGCCGCTGCTCCCAGTGGCGGTCCACGAATCGAAGATAGAAGCCGAGTTCGTTGCGAACCCGGGCGGTGCCTGAGAGGAGCGGCACGCGCCTCACGTCGATACTGTCGACGACCCCCGGGGATTCCCTACCTCGGCCCTGACATAGCAACCAGACGTCATGCCCCGCCGAGATGAGCGCGCGCGCTTCCTTCTGCACACGAATGTCGGGCGGGAAACTACCCTTGAGCAGCATCCCGATCTTCATCACACCGGCTCCCGCCGCAAGAGGAGGGCGAGGGCGGCATGCCATTCCCGACGGTCGAACGCCCGCAGGACAAAGAGGAGCACCGGATACATCCCGAGCACGAGGAACTTGAGCGCGATTCCTGTCCAAACCGATCCAGCATCGATGCGGAGGCACACGGCGAACACCCCCACAAGAGCGAGGGTTACTCTTGCGAGCGCCGAGTAGTCGTAGCGGACGGGCCAGAGCCGAAGGTTGACCCTCAGGCTCGCTGCCAGCATGAGGGCGTACGCTGCGACCGCCGCCCACGCCGCGCCGAGCATGCCCCACCCGGGGATCAGCAGGACGTTGAGCAGCACGTTCGTGGCCACGCCGAGCGCCATGACCACCGCCGTGTAGGTGGTCTTCGCGCGCACACCCACACCGACATTGGTGACGAGCCGCAGCCCGTTCAGCAGGTGCGAGACCGCGATGAGGGGGACTACCGTCGCCGCCGCGTAAAATGCCGGGGTCGCGAGCACCAGGAGAATCTCGGTCGCGAAGGCACTCACGGCCACCGCCCCGAAACCCACCACGGCCAGGTAGTACTTCACCAGTCGCGCAAGCACGTGGGGTCCGTCGGGGCGCCTGGCGATCGCGAACGCCTCGGCGGGCCAGGCGAGCTGCACCGCCTGCACTGCCAGGGCGACCGCCAGGCCCGCGCTGTAGCCCAACGAGTACAGGCCTACCTGCTCGGTGGTCGTGAACACCCGCAGCAGGTAGCGATCGATGGAGGTGAGTGCGAGCGCGGCAAGCCCCGCTGGCACGAGTGGGAACCCGAAGGCCGTCAGTCGCCCCAGGATCGCGCCCGACCCTCCCGTCCGGATGGCGCCGCGCAGGACGTACAGATAGCAGGCCGCGTACAGCGTGCTGTTTAGGAGGATAGCCACCACCAGGCCTTCCACCCCCCTCCGCAACACCGCCACGAATACAATGTTGAGAGCTGCCCCCGTTGCAAACCGCACCGACGCGAGTGCGGCGTACCCCGTCGCCTGGTTGCGCATCCGGAACCGTGCCAACGCCAGCGCCTCGACGGCCTGGAGCAGCGAGGTCACGAACACCACCCGGAACAGCGCCGAGTGCTCGGCGGTACCGAGCACCAGGCGCGATACCTGGGGAGCCAGCCCGGCAAGCGCCGCGACGAGCACCACGCCCACCCCGAGCATGAAGCGCAACGCCGTTCCCAGGGTGCGGTCCTCATCGCTCCCCTCGTACAGCACCTCGCGGAACACCGCACTGCCGAGCCCGCCCTGAATGAGGACCGCGACGATACTTCCCGTGATGAGCAGCAGCGCGAGTTCGCCGTAATCCGCCGGAGTGAGATAGCGCGTATAGACGGGCAGGAGCACGATGCCTAGCAGCTTGCTGAGCACACCCCCGAGTCCGTAGTAGAAGGAGGACCTTGCGAGTCGCCGCGCCGGGGTGCTCACCGCCGTCCACCCTCGACCGACGGCTCCGCACGTCGGGTGCCGATCACGTATCGGCCGGCGGTGGCGGGGCGGGTTGCCGCAGCTTCATGCGTGCAGTCGCCAGCGCGAGGAACATCCACGCCTGCCCCCAGCGCAGATACGGGATACGTGACGTCCACCGCAACGGGCCCAGTCTGCGCCGCATGTACGCGAAGGATCCGTCCGCGTTCCGCATACTCCGGAGCGTCCATTCCAAGGTCCGGTTCAGGTATGCTCGACTTCGCTCGAAGTCCGCGGCCAGCGTCGCGTGGCACAGGATCGCCTCGGCACAACTGTGGATGTTGACGGGGTATCGCCTCGTTGGGGTCCACTTGGGACGCAGCTGGTCGTCGAACAGATGGGCACAGTAGAAATCGACATACCGTCGCAGTGCTCCCTCCACCTCCTCGTCTTGCGTGAGCCGCCAGATCCGATGCAGGCTCCGTATCTCGAAGCCACTGTGATAGTGGTCGACCCTGCACCGATCGTCCTGGTCGCTCCCCCAGTAGCACAGCGAGCCGTCCGGGTTCTGTTCACTAAGAGTGTAACGAAGCGCCTGTGCGCCGCTCTCCGTGAGTCGCTCCTCCTGCATTCGCCGCCCCACTCGAATCAAGAATTCGCTGACGAAGAGGTTGGCATTGTGGACATGGAACCGGTCGACGGGCGTGTAGCTGAAACACGTGGCCTCGTCACCCACGACATCGATGTGCAGATCCTCTAGGAAGAACTCGCAGATCGATCGACAGGCGTCCAGGTAGCGCTCTTCGTCTGTCGTCTCGTAGAGTCCCCAGAGTGCATGACCCACTGTCGACGAGACCACGGCCGATGGTGTGTCACTGGGGATGAATACACGAGACTGCCAGTCGAAGGGATATCCCCAGGCCAGACCGGAGTACCCCACACTCGGATGCTCCAACAGCCAGTTCGCAAGGTCGATCGCGCGGCGGAGATACTCCTGGCCTCCTGTCACTTCATAGCGAAGGCGATAGGCTTCGGCGAGAAGCCCCAGCCCCTTCGCGTTCCTCGTGGGCTCGACGCGCAGGGCGCGCCTCACCGTGAGCGGTGCGAGCGCCTCGGCACCCAGCACCATGAACCGCCTTGCGTGCTGCGCCAGCGTGCGCGGCCGCGTGACGAACTCCAATCCCTTGACGTCGTACGGGTCGTAGCCAGTCACCCCGTTGCGATCCAGCCAGCCCTCCAAAGCCTCGAGTGCTGCCGCGAGGTCGGTTTCGACGCCAGTCGACCCCCGTGCCGAACCCATCGCCTCAGGGCACACGGGGCGCCGCTAACGCCGACCCTAGCTCCCGGATCCGCGCCGCCGCCTGCGCTCGGGGCCGGGCCAGAGACGGCGGCGCCACTTCGAGGAAGCGCCGGTAATGCTCCAGCGCCGCCGCGGAGTTGCCAGCCCGCTCCTCGGTCCGCGCGAGGTTGTACAACGCCTCGGCGTTTCGGCCGTCCAGCTCCACGGCCCTCCGATACTCGGCCAACGCCTTGTCCGCCCTGCCAGCCAGGGCGTAGGCGTTGCCGAGGTGGTTGTGCGCCTCCGAGCTGCCCGGCCGGAGCCGCACCGCACGCTCCAACGGGTAGATGGCCTCGAACGCGGCGCCGGCCATGCCGAACTCCACCCCGATCCGCGTGAAATGCTCGTATGCCGCCGCGGTGTCGCCGACCTGCTCCAGCACGAGGCCGATCCGATACTCCGCCTCGAACGCCCGCGGTGCGAGTTCCACCGCCTGCCGGTACCGCGCCTCGGCGTCCACGAACCGCTCCGCCGCCAGATACACATCGCCCAACGTCATGAGTGCCTTGTAGTCGGGCTCGAGTTCCACGGCCCGCTCCGCGGGCGCGATGGCGTCCAGCGGCCTGTCCGCCTCGAGCAGCGCCGACGCCAAGAGCCCGTGCGCTCGCGCCTTCTTGGGCGACTTCTCGGCGATGTCGCGATGGAAGGCGATCGGGTCGGCCCAGAGCGCGTTCCGCGTGAACGTCAGAACGCCGAGCGCCGTCGCGACCGTCCCGGCACCGGCCAGCACCATCCGCCAGCGTGGCACGCGTACGGTGACCAGGGTGGCGGTCCCGAACAGCGCGAGCATCGTCATCGGCAGGTACATGCGATGCTCGTGCATCAGTTCCAGGTTGAGGGGTCCGGCTTCCACGAGATGGAACCCGACATATGCGAGGAGAGGGAACCCCAGGAGCGGCTTGCGCCGCGCCAGCACGACCGCACCCCCGACCGACACCACCCAGAAGCGCACCGCCGGCAGTGTCGTGATCGGATCGAGCAGGCCGCGCGACACCACGACGTCATGATCCAGGTTCAGGCTCCCCGGTGCGGGCCACACCAACTGGCCGAGGTACGTGAGGTTCACCCGGGCCTGGGTGAGGACCCGTTCGAGCGGGGAGAAATCCCGCGCCGGCAGCGTCTCGAGCCAGCGGGCGGGACCACCCACGTAGCGCCAGACCACCCGTCCGACACCGACCACACTCACCGAGACAACCGCCGCGACGCCGACCTTCGCCAGAGGCGCCGCGCGGCGCCACCGGTCCACCCACTGCGCCCGACGGAAGCACCACTCCCAAACCAGCACGACCAGAGGCAGCGCGGCGGCGTTTTCCTTGCTTCCCAGCGCCAGGGCCCACGCCAGGGCCGCGACGACGAACCACGCCACCGCGCGTCCAGCGCGCGGCTCCCGACGCCCGCGCAGGTACGCGGCAAGCGAGAGTACGCAGAACAGCGCTGCCAGCGACGCCATGCGCTGTACCACGTAGGTCACCGCCTGCGTGTTGAGCGGATGCACGAGGAAGAGCGCGGCCGGTACAACGGCGGCCATCCAGGCCCGGCGCGATGGTAGGTCAGCCACAGGCACGGACTGCAGATACTCCCACGCCAGCCAGAGCAGTGCTGTCCCGACCAGCAGGTGAATGAGGACGTTGACCAGGTGGAACCCGAACGGATCGAGCCCGCCGACCAGGTGATTGAGGGCAAAGCTCAGGTTTGCAGCGTCGCGCCCGCTGTTCAGCGTCTGCTCGCGGACCTGACGGAACCCCTCCGCGCTGATCTCGGTCCAGTGCAGCGCCGGGTTGCTGACGATGTTCCACGTGTCGTCGAGCACCCACCCGACCCGCAATGCCGGAAGGTAGGCGACGAAGGCCAGCGCGAGTACACCGAACCATGCCAGCAGCGGAACGCGCACGCCCCTCATGCCGCCTTCCTCTTACCTCTCCGCGTCGCAACCGCCCGCTCGAGATATCCCATGTAGTCGATCGCGACCTGCTCCCAGTCGAAGCGGGCCGCGGTAACCGCTGCGCGCTCCAGAACGGATCCGGCCGTGCCCTCCAGCGCCTCCAGCACCGCGCTGGCTAGGCTCTCGGGATCCTGCTCGTTGCAGAGCCAACCGTTCTCGCGATGCCGGACGACGTCGGGGATGCCTCCCACCGCACTTGCGATCACCTTGGTCCGCGCCGCCATGGCCTCGAGAATTACCGTCGGCAAGCCCTCGGTGCGGCCCGTCCGGTCGGTGATCGACGGCACCACGGCCGCCCGGCACCGGCGCAGATGGTCTGCGATCTGCTGGTGCGGCAGGCGTCCCATAAACCGTACCGCATCCTGGAGCCCGAGTCGGTGGACCTCCCGCTCGAGGCGTGGGCGATCGGGGCCGTCGCCGATCAGAATCAGGCCGAGCCCGGTGTGCAGCTCGCGGATGCGTGGCAGTGCCCGGATCAGGTAGGTCGTGCCTTTCACCTCGATCATCCGGCCCACGAACAGGAGGAACCCAGTCTCGAACTCCGACGGCGTCGCTCCGTCGCGGTCCAAGTCTGCACCTGCGCCGGCAAAGAGCCCGCTACGAACGCCCATCGGTTGCAGCGCTGCGGTGACCTCCCGGCCTACCAGGTTGCAGAGCACCTCCCGCACCCCGCTGCCGGACATCACCAAGCCGTCCGCGTGCCGCACCACGAAGTCCGCGACGTGCCGCCCGAACGGCAGGCCCCGCAGCAAGTACACGTCGCCACCGTGTCCGTGCGCGAGGAGGGCCGGTCCTTTGCGCCGATAGAGAGCGGCTGCCACGACGGCCTGCGGCACCAGCCAGTGTGCGTTCACGACGTCAATGCCCTTCTCACGTACCAGCCGTCGCATCGCGAGCGCCTCGGCCGCCACGAAGCCCGGCACCTGCAATCTGGCGAGCCACGACGCGCGAAGGTTGTCCGGGATCCCCTCCCGCAGCGCAAGACGCTGCAGACGGCGCGGCAGGAAATAGGGAAAGCGCCGCACATCCACACCATCGACCACCTCGCCCCTCGGGCTTCCAACCTGGTCGGGGGCGAGGACCGTCACCTCGGCATGTGCGGTCAGCGCTCCCGCCAGGTCATGCACGAAAGCGGGCATCACCTCGGGTCCGTGGACGGGATACGTCGTGGTCGTGATGAGGACACGCAGACGGCGTTCGACCGTCACCGCTCCGCACCGCCGGGACGCGCCGAGCGCCCGCCGCCGAACAGCATCTTGCGCTGCTGGTACAGTACCCGCTCCTGGTTCACCCGCAGGCGGTCCAACATGTCCGCAAGCAGCGCGAATCCCAGGATCAGGATCCCCACCACGATGAGCGCCGTCCCGGTGAAGCCTACGAACTTGTAGGGCGTGAACCCGCCGCTCCGCAGGAAATACACCAGCAGCCAGAGGTCCAGGACCGCACCAATCAGCATCACCAGACCGGCCAGCACGCCGAAGAAGCGCAGCGGCTTGAAGTCGCGCGCGGTGCGCGCGAGGATCTTGAGCGCGTTGACGCCGTAGCGCACCAGGCTCCCGGCGACGCGCGAGCGCCGCGAGGCGGTGTACCGGACGGTGATCGGGACCTCGACCACCCGGAGCCCCTTGAACACCAGATCGAACAGTGATTCCTGCGTGTAGGTGTGCTTGCCCAGGAGGTTCAGGTGGAACAACGCCTCGCGCGAGTACGCCCTGAACCCGCACGACACGTCGCGAAGCCGCTCGCCGAGCAGGCGGTTGAGTAGGCCGGAGAAGAACAGATTCCCCCAGTAGCGCAAACGGGGCATGGTCGGGGGGCGGCCCCCGTTCAGGAACCGGCTCCCGGTGACGACATCCGCCCGGCCGCTCGCGAGCGGCGCGAGCAGGTCCGGGATCTGAGCGGGGTCGAACTGGCCGTCGGCGTCCACGGTAACCATGACGTCCGCGCCCGCGGCCAGCGCCTCGGCCACGGCCGTGCCGAATGCCTCTCCGAGACCGAGGTTGCGGCGGTGACTCACCACGCGCGCCCCGCCGGTCCGCGCAACCTCCGCAGTGCCATCCGCGCTCCCGTCGTCCACCACCAGCACGTCGATGGCCTCCACCCCGTCGAGCGTCGTCGGCAACGCCGACAATACACCGGTAATTGTGGCCGCTTCGTTGAGCGCCGGGAGGGCGATGAGCACCTTCACAGGGACCCGACCTCAGTCCGATGGTTCGACTAGTGATTCGTGAAGATCGTCACGCAGTAATGAAGACTTCGTGAAGGGGCGTTGAGCCACTCCAAGTCAGTTGTCCATCAACAGGTTACGCAATTGGCAGCACCATGGGTCCAGTGTCAACCGCGTCGGGCTCGCCCTCGTCCTGCTTCCTCCTCCCGACAAAACCGCAGCGGCCCGACCAAGAGGCCGAGCCGCCGTGGGGCATGGTCACGCTCCCTGACGCGTCCGCCCTCTACCACCTCGTCCCGTGGAAGTGACAGGCGAAGCAGTTGGTCTTGTTATCGCCCATCGAATTGTCGTGGCACGTGTTGCACCAGTAGTAGCCATTCGTGAGCGAGTTGTTGACGTCGTTCTGGCTGATGCTGTAGTCGTACACGAGTGTCGTGTCCTTGTTCTGGCCGGATCCCGTGATCAGCATGTACGGCAGGTCGGTGAGTCCATCCTTACTCTTCGTCGTGTCGACCACATGAAAGAGATCAGGACTCACGTGAGGCTCGTGACAGGCAGCGCATGGCATGGTCTCATTGTCGCCCCAGCCGATGCCTGGCATGAGGTTCGCGTTGCCGGCGCCCGCCCCCATCCCGTCGGTCAGATGCGTGGTGCGGACGTTCGTCAGGTAGCCGGATCCCGGCGCCTCCGATACGCCGGTCGGCAGGCTTCCGTCGTGGCAGTCCAGACAGAACTCGGTCTTCAGGTCCATGCCGGCCATGACCTGCCCCGTGCCCGGCACCCGTCCGTCACCGGGATCCGGATCGGTCTTGAACGGCTGCGCCTGCGTCGCCGAGTGTGGATCGTGGCAGTTGACGCACTCGATCTTCGCACCACTGATCTGCTGCGTCGCGTACGCCACATCATGGCGATTGTTGCGCAGGCTGGTCGTATCCGACCCGTCCCGTACCTCCTCCGTCACCCACAACACCGACTGTGCCCACACGCCGTCTGCTCGACCAACGCCGGGGCCGTGGCCGGCGTACCGGCCGGCGCCAGCAACGTGGTCTTCTCCGAGCCGTGCCCGGTGGCGTGGCAGCCGAACGCCCCGTCGCCGAAGCAGCCGGCGATGGGCGCCGCGTTGTTGTGCGAACTGCTGGTCCAGGCGTTGTTGTCAATCACCGGCGGCGTCAGCCCGTCGCTGAACGGGGGCGATCCGGCCGCGCCGTCCGCGTCGTGACACGCCAGGCAAAACGCCGTGAGCTTCGCCGCCTCTGTCGAATTCGTCGACGGATCGGCGTAACTCGACAGCGTGTAGGTGATGCTTCCGTTGTCCGCGTTCTTGAGCACCACCTGACCCTGCTGGTGCGCCGACTGATCGTGACACACTTCGCAGTCACTGTCCTGCACGGCGTCGGCATGGTGGCTGGTCCTGGAGAACTCGCTCACCACTTCCCGTCGCGATCCCGCCGTCCCGGGGTCTTTGTCCTGGGCGGAGTTGTGGCAGGTCGTGCACGATCCCGCTCCCTCGAAGCCCGTATCGTGGGTGTGGCAGAGCGTGCAGTCGGCCCGGCCGTTGTGCTGTTTCCGCTCGGACCGCGACGCGGCGTCAGTGTCCGTGTTCTTGTACCGGCTCGTGGCGGTATGACACACTTCGCAGACCCGATATGTCCCGTCCGGCAACGACGTCCCGACGATCGTGTCCGCGAACGACAGATCGGCGCTCCAGTTGCGGAATGTGACGGGCAGGGTGCCGCTGTTCGGTGTGGTCAGTTGGGCCGGAACCAGTACGAGGTTCGTGTCGCCGCCCGCCAGCACCGACTCACCCTGGTGGTTATGGCAGTCCCAGCACCCCACCCCGACCGTGCCGCTGATGTGGTCCGAGAAGCCTGTGGTGTCGGCCTGATTCCGCCCCTTCCTGGGGATCTGCTTGCCGTCGATGAAGTCCACTCCGACCGCCGCATCCGGATCGTGGCACCACTGACAGAGGTTCACCTGGAGGTCGCGGGCCGTGAGCGCCTGATAACCCCCGCCGTGCATGTCGTGACAGTAGTCGCAGTCGTGTATCCGAGTCTGCGCCGCCGCCGGGACGCTGGTGCCGACCATACCCAGCAGCGCTAATCCGAGGACCGCTGTGCGCGTCATCATGGCAGCACCCCCCGGAACGCCTCGAGACTGTGCGTTCGCTTGCTGGTTACTACCACGTCGCCGCCGGCCACCGCCACATCGAGCGGGAACTGGAGCAGTGGAGTCCCGGTGCCATCCAGTGTTTCAACAGGAGCACTGGGATTTGCCCGGTCATAGACCATCACCAGGCGCTGCAGCAGGTCCAGCAGATAGACGCGGCCCAGGCTGTCGAGCGCCACCGACGCCGGCGTCGAGAACCCGCCGGTACACCCCATCATGCCGCAGCTCCCCGCGCCGGAGATCGACGTCACGAACGTGCCGCTGTAGTCATAAATGAGGATGCCGGCATCGCCACCCTGCGGGCCCGCGTCGCTGACCACGACTTCCTGGGTGGCCGGATTGAGCGCGATACCCGTCGGCGTCACGAAGCCGCCGCCGATGGTTGAGACGAGGGCACCGTCACTGGCCTGAAACACCTTCACGTTGCGCGCGTCCCCATCCAGCACGAACACCAGGCCCGCCACCGAATCCACCGCGAGGTCCATGGGCCGGCCCACCGACCCGGGACTTCCCAGGTACCCCACGGCCTGCCCCTGCGCGTTGTAGACGTCGACCGTGTGGCTGCTGAGGTTCCCCACGAAGACCCGGTCGCCCAGCATGCCTATGGCGTGCGGGCGCCCGTCCACCGTGAACGACTGATCCGCCAGCAGCGTCGTCGGGTCCACGCGCAACACGGCACGCTGGTGCGTCTCGGTCACCAGCAGCCAGCCGGTGGCCGTCGTCGCGACACGAACCGGAGAGATGAGCTCCAACCCCGGCCCGGGGAAGTCTGGCTCCACGACCGGCGGCGGAGGTGGCGTGCAATCCTCCTTCTTCGGATTGCATTTCTTGTCGCCCTTCCTGAAGAGCGGGTCGCCCGGATTCTCCGGCACCTCGTCGAGGCATGCTGCCAGGGGCAGCAGCACGGCGAGAAGCAGCAATGGGCGTCTATATCGGTTCATGTCTGTCTCTCTGGTTTGCGACCTCAGAGACCCAACCCTCAAGTTCCATGCACAAATTTACGATCACGATTAACTCTATCAGCCAGACCATGAAGGCCAAGTGAATCCGCTGTGAACAGAGCATCCCCGGCGTGACCTAGCTCACTCCGGGGAAAGGACTTACACGGCCCGGTGGTTGACCGGGTTAACGATCGCTCAGCCCGCCGACCCCGCCGTCACGCCCTCCACCTTGGCGCCACACGCGTCGCGTCAGCCAGCGCAGGTGGAGTGGCTACTCAACGCCCCTTCGTATGCGCCTCCACGTAGGCCCGCAGCACGGCGTTGATCTTCGTCTGGTACCGGGGTCCCTGGCGTCGGAACCACTGGAGCACGTCGCGGTCGATCCGGATCGAGATCGGTACCTTGGGATCGCGACTCACGCCCGGACCGGGGCTTGAATCGCAGCCGCGTTGACGTAGCTTGGTCGGGCCTCGGCGATGCTGCCGCGGCGCCCAAGCACGGCCTCAGCCAGCACACGGAGACCGCTGGATGCTCTTCACGAACACGCCCGCACGGTACGCCCGCCTGTTGCTGCTCGTCCTTGTGGGGGGGTGCGCCACGCACCGTCCATCGACCCCGGAAGCGTCCGGTGAGACCGGTGGTTTCGGTGTACTCCTCATGGCTCACGGAGGATCGGCCGAATGGAACGGCGCCGTCCTCGACGCGGTAGACCCGCTTCGGGCGCGGTACTCGATCGAGGTGGCATTCGGCATGGCGGATGCCGCCACGATCCAGGCGGCGGTCCGGGCGCTGGAACCCCGGGGAAACACCCGCATCGGCGTTGTGCGCCTGTTCATTTCCGGCGAGAGCTGGTACCGCCGTACGGAACAGATACTCGGCCTCCGCCCCGGCGCGCCCCCGCAGCCAGATTCGGCTGCCACGCACGGCCATGGGCCAGGCGCCGCGCACAGCAGTCAGTTCTGGCGAATCGAGTCCGCCGCGTCATTCGCGCTTTCCTCCCAGGGCCTCGCAGAGGCGCCCGCCATGGGCCGCGTCCTGGCGGACCGGGCCCGCGCGCTGAGCCGTGATCCGGAGCGCGAGGACGTGCTCATCCTCTCCCACGGGGTGGGGGACGATGCGGAGAATGAGCGACTGATCGAGTGGATGGACGCTCGGGCGCAGGCGGTGCGGAGCGCGCTCCCGTTCCGACGGGTGCAGGTCATGACGCTCCGCGAAGACTGGCCGGACAAGCGTGAGCACGCCGAGCGCCGGATTCGGTCTTTCGTGACGAGCGCCAACGACGACGGGGTCACGCCGATTGTCATCCCGTTCCGCGCGTACGGCTTCGGCTCCTATGACGAGGTCCTCGCGGGCCTGGACTACCGCGCCGACGGTCGGGGGCTTATGCCGCACGAAGAGGTCACGATGTGGATTGCGGACCAGATCGCGGCCCTCGAGACGGCGCGCTTCGGGCGGTAGGCGAGCGGACACAGAGGCCAGTTGGCGGCTCCGGACGCCGATACGACCGATGCGAAAGCGGCGCCCCACCGGACGTGGAGCGCCGCTCGTCGATGCGATCGGCTAGCTGAAGCCCTACCCCGCCGACCCCGCCGTCACGCCCTCCACCTTGGCACCACACGCGTCGCAGAACTTCGCCTTTGGCGAGAGCCTGTTGCCACATGCCTCGCAGAAGCGCCCCGCAGCCGGCGCTTCGGCCTTGGGCTCAGGCCGCGTGAGCGGCTTGCCGCAGTCGGAGCAGAACGCCGCATCGGCCTCGGGTCTCGGACCGCAGGACGGACACACGGCGAGCTTCCCTTCGGCAGCCATGCGGACCAGCTCCTCCGCCGCGTCGTCCGCCGCAGCCGTGGTCTCGGCCGCCGCCGCCTCGCCGTGTTCCTCCACCTGAATGGCTTCGAGGGCTTGCTTGGAGTACTTGACCTTCAGCTCCTCGTAGTCGCCGTCCGACAGCTTGCCAGTGGCGTGATCGAACTCGATCTCCTTGAGCGCGAGCAGCGCCTGGACCTTGGGAGACGCCGACTCCTCGATCTCCTCGAACTCGACCTCGGGCTCCCTCCCACCGTCCCGCCGTCCCGCCGTCCCGCCGATGAGTGGCTGCAACACCGCGGCAACAGCCACGAACGCCACCACCACTCCCGCCAGCAACTCCACCATGGCTACAGCTCCAGTTTGTCGAACTCCGCCTGGAGGCGGGCTCGCTCGTCATCGGACAACCCGTCGGAAGCGTCGGAACCGCTGGTGGCGACGGCAACGGCCTTGCGGCGTCGTGCCAACGCCCACAAGAGCAGCGAGCCGACGGTCACCACCGCTGCACCCGGTAGGAAATACGCCAGGAGGTTGAGCCCCTCGCGCTTGGGCGCGGTAAGCACCGCTTCCCCGTGCTCAGCCACGAAGGCGTCGAGGATCTCCTGCGCGGTCATGCCGCCTTCGACCATCTCGACCACCTGCCGGTGTAGCTCCGGCGAGACGCCGCAGGTGAAGTCGGTCGTGCGACAGGTGTAGATGTCCAGAGTGCACCCGCAGGTACACTGCAGACGGCTCTCGATCCCGATGATGAACGGATCGTTCTCGTAATCGGTGATCCGATCGCGCGGCCGCCCGACCCGGAAAGGGTCGTACAGCTCGGGCGCGCCGGCACCCTCCTGCTCTGCTTCACCCTCCTGCGCGACGGCCCGGCGGAACGGCGGAACGGCGGTCAACGCCCCCGTTCCGAAGAGGACCGCGAGCGCCTCGCGCCTACGCACTCTTGGACTCCACCAGCTGAGCCGCGTAGCCGCCCTGCGTGTCGCCCTGGGGCGTTGCCCGGACCGTCGTACCCGGCCACAGGGTGACGACACCGCCCACGACGAGTACGAACCCGCCAAACCACAGCCACCAGACCAGCGGGTTGAGGGTGAACCGGTACACGGCCTCCTCGGTACCCTCGACCGAGCCAGCGTAGACCACGTAGATGTCCTCCAGCAGATCGCTGCGGATGCCGGCCTCCGTGGACGGCTCGAACGAGCGCTGCCGCAGGTTGGCCGGACACGGATCGACCGGTGCCTGACAGGTGAAGTGCTGGCGCTTCTCACTCTTGATCACGCCGACGCGCTCGCCGTCCTTGGCGACCTCGACGGTTGCAGCACTCACCAGCCGGTTGAGCTGGTCGTACTGCGAGACGCCGAGGTGGGTGAACGTGAGCGTGTGCCCGAACGGCGACTCGACCTCGACCTGCTCACCGGGTAGGAGCGACGCCTCTCGGTCGACCTTGAAGGCCTGCCCCGTGAACGCCACGAAGTACGCCACGATGCCGAGGTGGACGATGTAGCCGCCGTACCGGCGCCGGTTGCGGCCAACGAGGCGCGCGAAGGCCTGCGCGAGATTCTCGCCGTGCAGCCGGTGCCGGGCGCCGACGCCCCGCACGAACTCCTGCAGGACCGTCGCGACGACAAACACGGACAGGGAAATGGTGAGAATGGCGTAGAAGTGCCCCATCCCGATCGCGGTCAGGACCGCCGCGGCGATACCGCCGGAGATCACGGGGACGGCAAACTGCCTGCGCAGGTTCCCCACGCTCGCCTTACGCCAGGCGATGAGGGGCCCGATACCGGTCAGCCCGAGCAGCGCCAGGCCGAGCGGGATGTTCACCTGATTGAAGAAGGGTGGCCCGACGGTCACCTGCGAGCCCCGCACCAGCTCGGAGATCATGGGAAACATCGTGCCCCAGAACACCGAGAAGGCGATCCCGACCAAGATCAGGTTGTTGAACAGAAAGCTCGCCTCGCGCGACACCATGCTCTCCAGGTGCGACTCGGACTCGAGCATGTCGAGGCGGGTGTACAGCAGCCAGGCCATGCCGACCAGGAGGAACGCCAGCCCGCCGAGGAAGTAGTAGCCCACCGAGGACTGCGCAAACGAGTGCACGCTCGAGATGATGCCGCTGCGCGTGATGAACGTGCCGAAGATGGACAGGAAGAAGCTCAGGGTAATGAGCACCATGTTCCACTTCTTCAGCATCCCGCGCTTTTCCTGGATCATCACCGAGTGCAGGAACGCGGTCATGGTGAGCCACGGCAGGAAGCTCGCGTTCTCGACCGGGTCCCACGCCCAGTAGCCGCCCCAGCCCAGCTCGACGTACGCCCACCACATGCCAAGCGTGATGCCGATCGAGAGGAAGAGCCACGAGACGATGGTCCACTTCCGGATGGCGTGCAGCCAGCCGGTGTCGAGCCGCTTCGACATCAGGGCCGCGACGGCGAACGCGAATGGGATGGTGATGCTGATGTAGCCGAGGTACAGCATCGGCGGGTGCACCACCATGCCGGGGTTCTGCAGTTGCGGGTTGAGCCCCTGTCCGTCGGCCGGGGTGAACGGCAGCCGCTCGAACGGGTTCGCCGCGAACAGCGTGGTCGCGACGAAGAAGAGGAGCACGGCCTGCGTCGTTCCCGCCACGTACGGCAGCAGGTGGTCATACTTCCGTGACGACAGCAGCTGTGCCAGTGCGCCGAAGATCGCCAGCACCAGGGCCCAGAACAGCATGCTGCCCGACTGACCGCCGTAGAAGGCCGACAGGAGGTACACCGTCGGGAGGTCGCGCGACGTGTAGCTCGCGACGTAGGCGACGTTGAAGTCGTGATTCAGGATGGCGACGAGGAGGCCGATGGAGGCCACGGCGATCACGCCCGCGACGGCGTAGGTGGACCGGCGGGCGCTCTCGATCAGCTCCGGGCGGCGCGTGAGCCCGCCGTAGAAGCCGACGAAAGTCCCCCAAGCGCTGACGAGCAGCGCAATCCACAGCGCAAGTTGTCCGAGGGTGGTCACACTAGGCCTCGGGCGTCGTCTCGTAGCGGGAGCCGCACTTGGCAAGCAGGCTGGTGGCCCGGAACGTCCCGTCCGGCTCCAGCCTGCCCTCGACCACTACGTCCACGTCGTCGGTAAAGGTGTCGGGCGCCAGCCCCCGATACACCACCGGATACGTCTGCACGCCGTCCGTCACCTCGAAGGTGACGGTCTGCGTACCGACGTCCCGTTCGATGGAGCCGTGCACGACACGAGCGCCCATCTTGACACCGACGTCGCGGAAGGACGGATCGGCCTCGACTTTGGCCGCCAGCTCCGACGGGGTGAGAAAGTACACCCCCGTCTCCTTGATGCCGGACGTCATCAGGAACCCGACGGTTCCCCCGACCAGCACCGCGCCGAACAGAAACTTGTATTTCGCCTGCATGCCGTAATATACCCCCCACACGAATGGCGGGAAATAGTGTCGGGATTCCCGCTAGGTGCGTAGTATGCTATCCCCCAGCGGCCGAAAAGTTCGTGAGGCGCGGCTTAAAGGGACGTTAAGAGTCTACCCCTGTCCGCGCGCCCAGAATAGGGCCGTCCTCACGGCCCGCTGCCAATCCGCGTACTCGCCGTTTCGGGACACCGCGGGCTTGAACCAGCGGTACTCCCGGCTGGCCAGAAACGCCTCGGTGTCGGGCCACACACCGGTCGCCAGCCCGGCCAGCGCGGCTGCGCCGAGCGCCGTCGTCTCGACCACGTCCGGCCGGGCCACCGAAACTCCGAGCAGGTCGGCCTGAAACTGCATGAGCCAGTCGTTGGCGGCCGCCCCGCCGTCGGCCTTGAGCTCGGCCAGCGGCACCCCGGATGCCTCCGCCATGGCTTCGGCAACCTCCCTCGTGCTGAACGCCATTGCCTCGATCGCCGCCCGAGCCAGATGCGCACGAGTCGTGCCGCGCGTGAGCCCCACAATCGTGCCCCGCGCCTCGGCTTCCCAGTGTGGCGCCCCGAGCCCGACGAGCGCCGGCACGAAGTAGACGCCGCCGGTATCCTCGAGCCCAGCGGCCAGGGACTCGGTCTCGTCGGCGCGGGCAATGATCCCCAGCCCGTCCCGCAGCCACTGCACCGCGGCCCCCGCAATGAAGATCGAACCTTCCAGCGCGTAGATCGGTTCCCCGGCGGATCCGCAGGCCACGGTCGTCAGCACCGCCGGCCGCGCATCCCCTTGCACGTTGCCCGCTGCACGTTGCCCGTTCTCACCGCGCCCTTTCCCCGTGGCCTCCCCGACAACCATGAGCAGAAACGCCCCCGTCCCGTACGTGTTCTTCGCCTGTCCGGCCTGCCAGCATCCCTGACCGAACAGGGCGGCCTGCTGGTCGCCGGCGATCCCAGCGATGGGGATTTCGACACCGAAGTGCGAGGCATCGCTCACACCCACCACCTCGCTCGATCGGCGCACCTCGGGCAGGCACTCCCGGGCCACGCCGAAGAGGTCGAGCAGCTCCGGGTCCCAGTCCAGATCGCGGATGTTGTACAGGAGCGTCCGGGAGGCATTGGTGTGCTCGGTGACGTGCGCTCGCCCGCCGGTGAGCTTGGAGACGAGCCAGCTGTCGATGGTGCCAAAGGCGAGATTCTCCGGCTTCCGGTCCGCGGCGTCCGAGTGCCTGAGCAGCCACTCGATCTTGGTTCCGGAGAAGTAGGGATCCCACACGAGGCCCGTGCGGTCGGCAATCCAGGCGTCACCCAGCTCCGAGCGCAACTCTCGGCAGCGGGCCGCCGTGCGGCGATCCTGCCACACGAGGGCCCGGTGCACGGGCTCACCCGTGGCCCGATCCCACGCCACCACTGTCTCGCGCTGATTGGTGATGCCGATAGCCGCCGGCGTCTCACCCGCCGCCGCGATCGCCTCCCGGGCCACGGCGAGGGTAACATCCCAGATCTCGTTCGCGTCGTGCTCCACCTGCCCCGGAACCGGGAAGTGCTGCGTGAACTCCCGGTACGCACGGCCGAGGATCCGCCCGTCGGACGCAATGACGAGAGCGGTGGAGCCGGTGGTGCCTTGATCCAGGGAAAGAACGGATGGCATGCGAGACTCCCGTGGGCTGCTCAAGGTGTGGCCGGTTCGAATATCCAATATCCAACGTCCAATGGGGGAATGTCCAAAGTGGTCGCACGCCAACGCCTTGGATATTGGATATTCCCTCGCCTTTCACGTTTTCTTCATCACGAAGGACGTAGTCTGCCTGACGACGGAGCCTCACTGGAGAAGATCATGTCCGTCCGTACGATCGACGTCCGCGAGAAGGTGATGGAGAAGAACGACGAGCTTGCGCGAGAGGTTCGGCGCCGTCTCGAGGAACACCGCATCACCGCGTTCAACTTCGTGTCGTCCCCCGGGTCCGGGAAGACACTGCTGCTCGAGCGCACGCTGGACCGGCTCTGCTGCGCGCTCGAAATCGCCGTCATTACCGGCGACGTGCAGACGCAGAATGACGCCGACCGGCTCGCCGCTCACACCGACAAGCTCGTCCAGGCAGTGGTGACGGGCGGCGCGTGTCACCTCGATGCGAAGCAGATCCTCGCCGCCCTGGAGCATATCGACCTCAACCGAACGGACCTGATCTTCATCGAGAACGTGGGGAACCTGGTGTGTCCTGCCAGCTGGGACCTGGGTGAGGAGGCGAAGATCGTCGTCTTCTCGGTCACCGAGGGTGAGGACAAGCCCCTCAAGTACCCTAAGATGTTCCGCGAGGCCCAATACGCAGTGCTCAACAAGATCGACCTGCTCGACTACCTCGACTTCGACGTCGATCGCGCTCTGCACTACGCCAAGCAGGTCAACCCCGCCCTGCGGTTCTTCGTCACCTCGGCGCTCACGGGCGAGGGTCTCGACGAGTGGTGCACGTTCGTGGAGGCACACACGCGAGACGCGATCGTGGCCTAGGGAATACTCAATAGCCAATACTCAATATCCAATGTCCAAGGGTTCGTTGCTGGGACATTGGACAATGAAGTCGGGCACTATGCGGATCCAACTCACCCTGGCCTTCGCGGTTCTCCTCGTAGCACCCGCCGAGAACCCGATTCACGCCCAGCAGTTCTCCGATCGCCCCCTCGTCCTCCGACGAGTGCGCTACGAGATGGACTTGCGCCCCGATTTCGACAAAGGGACGCTCGCGGGAACCGTCCGGCTGTCGTTCACAAACGTCGGCGACGCGCCGACGTCGGAAGTGCCCCTGATCCTGTACCGCCTGATGACGGTGAGTGCGCTGACGGACGGTGCGGGCAGCCCTCTGCCGTTCACGCAGACCGTTACGGCCTACGACGATTTCGGCAAGCTGCAGGTGAACTACGTGGAAGCGACGCTCGGCACCCCGTTGCTTCCGGGCGACACGGCGACGGTCTCCATCGACTACGAGGGGTACCTGCTCGGGTACGCCGAGACGGGGATGCTGTACATCAAGGACCGCATCGACCCGGGGTTCACGATCCTCCGGCCGGACGCCCGCGCCTACCCGGGACTCGGGTACCCCTCCCTCGCCGCCAATCGGGCGGCGGGCTTTGCGCCTTCATTCCACTACCGCGCGCGCATCACCGTCCCCGACTCTCTCGAAGTCGCCGCCCTCGGCCGGCTGGTAGACCGCACGGTGGCGGGCGGCCAGGCGACGTACGTGTACGAGAGTCAGCAACTCGCCTGGCGGATGGACTTCGCGATTGCGCGATACGACGTCCTCGAGCGCGGGGGACATCGCGTATTCCACTTCCCGGAGGACTCGGCAGGCGGCGCCCGTGTCATGCGCAATCTCACGGACTGCCTGGCTCTCTTCACCCGCTGGTTCGGTCCGCTGCAGGGTGATCCGCGATTCACCGTCATCGAGATCCCGGACGGGTGGGGCTCCCAGGCCGATGTGACGGGCATCATCCAGGCGGCAGCCGCCTTTCAAGACCCGGATCGCAGCGCCGAGGTATACCACGAGGTCTCGCACCTCTGGCACGTGACCCCAACCGATGGCGCGGCCCCGCGGTGGGAGGAGGGGCTGGCCTCCTTCCTCCAGGAGCTCGCCGTGGAAGAGCTCGAAGGCCGCCCGGTCGTCGCCCAGGAAGCGACGCGCATGCTCGGCTCGGCTGTCACGTTCTTCAACGAGCGGCCGCAGCACGCCGATGCGCCCCTCGTCGAATATGGAGCGCGCGACATCACCGGCCTCTCGTACCGCGTGGGGATGGTGTTCTTCCACATCCTCCACGAGGTGATCGGGCAGGATCGGTTCAATCGGATCGTCGGTGAGTACTACCGGCAGTACGGGCCGACTGGCGGCTCGACGGACGAGTTTGTCGCTCTGACGCAGGCCGAGGCGCGGATCGACGTCACTCAGCTATTTGAGGAGTGGTTCCGCACCACGGCGTGGTACGAGCTTGCTCGGGACGGTATGACCGTCGAGCAGTTTATCGCGCGGTATTGAGCCAGTTCCTGGCGTCGAGCGACAGCCGGCGGCGCACGGCGGCGCAGCTCACGGTCAGCATCACGGCGGCCACGGCGACCGAACGGAAGGAACCACGCATGGAGTCTTCTCCTGTCAACCGGGTTCGCCGGCTGGAGGGGCGGGAGACTGACGCAGGCCAGAACCGGTCGGCGCGGAATGGTGACACGCGGAGGCGGGCGGCCTGCACGTAGCTCTGGGGCTCGTGCGCGAGCCACATCACGCGCGGCGGAGCCGAACCACATTCATCGCCACGATCGCGACACAGCGTTGGCCGTCATACGCACTGCGACGATCCGGTAGCACCTTGCGACGGCCCGGACGCTCACGCCGTCCGAACGGCCGGACAGGAACAGCCGGTGTCCGCCTTGGCACCCGGGCACACCGGTCAGCGGTCGGCCGGTGTGGCAGCCGCTGCAATGTAACCCAGAATCGTCGCCTGCTCGTCCGGCCCCAGTGCCGTTCCCAGCATACTCGCCATCCGTTCCCCCATCCGAGACACGACCGCCCCCCAATCCCCGAGGGCGTGCGAGCGCAGATCCGGCAACTCATGGCACCGGCCGCAGACTTCGACATATGCGCTCCGGCCCTGCCTCTCGGGCAGCGCCACCCCGCTCGTCCGCAGGGCGTGACGCGCGAGATACCGCAAGATCACGGTCCGCTCGGCTGTGGTCGGGCGAGGGATCGCGAACTCCTCTGGCAGACCGTCGATACGGAGCCACATTCTCCGGGCCACCAGCGGCCAATCCGCCGTCGAATGGATCTGCGGTGTCGGAACCGCGTGGCAGCCAGTGCAGTACCGCTCGACGAGCTGCGCTCCCTCGGAGCCGGGCTGGGGCAGCGCCGTGGACGGATCCGCCGGCGGGGGCAGCGCTACCCGCGCTGCTGCGAGGAGCAGCGCATCCTCATCGCCGACGGGTGGAGCGGAGGACGGGGTGGCTGTCCGTCCATTCCCCTCACAGGCGAGGCTGGCGGCCAGTCCGATCACGCAGGCCAGGCGGAACCCGGGGCGGGCAACTCGACGATCACTCACAGGTCATACTTCTCCATGCGGTAGCGCAGGGTGTCGCGCGTCAGACCCAGCAATTTGGCGGCCTTCGACACGTTGTGGTCGGTGCGGGCCAGGGCCTGCCGCAACAGGTCCAACTCTACGTCCGCCAGCACCAATCCCTCCGGCGGCAGCTCGGTTGCCACGGCCGCGTCACGGTTTGGCCGGCGTTCCGTCGCGCGCAGTTCGGCCGGGAGATGCTCCGGACTCAACTCCGTCGTCTCCTCGAGAATGAGCGCCCGCTCCAGCACGTTCCGCAACTCGCGAACGTTTCCGGGCCAGTCGTAGGCCTCGAGTACGCGTATCGTCGCCGGCGTCAGGTTCGGTACCTCCCGCCGCAGTTCGCGGGCAAGCTGCCCCGCGAAATACTCCGCCAAGGGCGCCACGTCCTCCGGCCGCTCCCTGAGGGGCGGGATGACGATCGGCACCACGTTCAGTCTGTAGAACAGATCGCTCCGGAAGCTGCGTTCGGCGATCGCCGCCTCCAGGTCCCGGTTCGTCGCCGCGACCAGACGCGCATCCACCGTGATGTCGACCGTGCCGCCCACCCGCTTGAACTTCGAGTCCTCGAGAAAACGGAGCAGCTTCGCCTGCGCCGCGCGTGGCATGTCGCCGATTTCGTCCAGGAATAGCGTTCCCCCGTCGGCCAGCTCGGCCAACCCTTTCTTCCTCTCACGAGCGTCGGTGAAGGCACCGCGCTCGTGGCCGAACAACTCCGACTCGACGAGATGCTCCGGGAGCGCCGTGCAGTTGATCTGGAGGAACGGCTGGTCACACCGGTCGCTGCGTGCGTGAATTGCCCGGGCCACGACGTCCTTGCCCGCACCACTCTCACCGCGCAGGAGGACCGTCACCGGGCCTGCCCGCGCTACCTTCTCGACCGTCGCCACGAGCTCACGTATCGCATCCGATCGACCGACGAGCTGGACATCAGCGAACTGCCAACTCTGCTGTTCCTCGAAGCCGGCCACCCGCTGTCTCAGGCGCCGCGCCTCGAGTCCCTTCTCGATGGTGATCAAGAGATCGTCGAGGTCCGGCGGCTTCTCCAGGAAATCGTAGGCGCCCGCCTTCACCGCCTGGACCGCCGTCTCGATCTCGCCATACGCCGTTACCATGACGATCACGAGATCACGGTCCAGCTTGCCAAACTGCTTGAGCAGCTGCAGGCCGTCGGCGTCCGGCAGTCGAAGGTCCAGCAGCATGAGCGCGGGCGCCGACTCCTGCACCAACCCGAGCGCTCCCGCTCCAGTGGACGCCGAGTACACCGTGTATCCGGCACCCTTGAGGTGTTCGGTCAACCACTCGCAGGTGAGCTCGTCATCGTCAACGACGGCGATCACCGGACCGGGGGTCATGGCGACACCGCTTCCTGCTCGGGCTTGGCGAAGGCGATCGTGAACACGGATCCCTGTCCGGCCTCGCTTCGGACGTCGAGCCACCCGCCGTGACGCTCCACAATTCCGCGGGAAATCGCGAGCCCGAGACCCGTGCCGCGGTGTTTCGTAGTGAAGAATGGGCGGAAGATGCGATCGAGCCGATCGACGGGGATACCGCTTCCGGTGTCCGCAATCTCGAGCCGCACCTCGTGCCCGTGCAGGAATGTCGACAGTGTGAGCACGCCCCCCGGTTCCATGGCCTGGATGCCATTCAGGGCGAGGTTGACCAAGGTCTGGGTCATGAGCTCGGGATCGACCTGTATCTTGGTCACGGCCGCGGACAGGCGTGTCTCGATCCGTACACCGGCCTGATCGGCCTGGGGCGTGACGAGGCGGACGACCCGGTCGGCCAGGCGATTGAGGTCTGTCCGAATGACTCGGAGCTCCTTCGGTCGCGCGTAGCTCAGGAGATCGCGGATCGCCACCTCGATTCGCCCCAGTTGGTCCCGCATCTGTCCGATCAGCGTCTCCGCCTGGGAGTCCACGCCAGCCCGCCGCCGCAGCAGGTCCAGGCCGCTGGACACCCCGATCAACGGATTCTTGATCTCGTGGGCAATACCGGACGCGAGCTCTCCGACCGACGCCAGCTGCGCCGCTCGACGCATCTCCTGGTCGTGGAGTTCCTGGATTCGTCTCGTCGACGTCCGCAGCTCTTGCGACATCTGGTTGAACGTGCGCCCGAGGTCCCCCAGTTCGTCCGCGCGGTCCACGCGAACCTCGACGCCCAACTCGCCCGCCCGGATTCGCTCCGCCCCCGCAACGAGGCGCCTGAGCGGTGTCACGATCGATCGGGCCACCAGCCACACAATGGCGACCAGCAACAGCGCGAAGCCAGCCTCGAGCACGCCCGCCAGCAGCCCCAATCCACGCAGTTGACCCAGGATACTCCCCTCGGGCGCCTCGGCGACATACCACCAGGCCCTCGTGCCCGCGCCCAAGGGCGCCACTGCAGCCAGCACCTTGATGCCTTCGTAGTTCACATACCGCTGGGTCGGAGTCGAACCACTCTGCACCAGGGGAGACGGAAGCGGGCGGCCATGCTCGATCGCTGGGTGCACGTGCGACGCCTGCAACAGGTTGCCCGCACCGTCAACGAGATAGGAGTGCACGTCTCCCACCACGTGGTCCGCCATGCGGAAGAACCCTTGCACCCGGTCGAACCCGACCGTCGCCACTAGCACGCCGACGACGGCACCACCCGATGCACGGATTGGTGTCGCCAGGCGGTACACGGGCGTGAGCAGTCCCCCGTGCGACTCGACGTCCTCGGTGAAATACCGCCCGTGCCGACCCAACTGGTAGACCGCTGTCGCCGACCAATCCGACTCCCTGCGACGCGCCGTGGTCGCCGCCACGACGACACCGTCGGCATTCAAGGCGAGCAACTCCGTGAAGGCTGGCAGTTCTTCGAGCTTGCGGCCGAGGTGGACACGGAGCCTCTCGACTTCGGTAGGATCGGCCAAACCCGCCCGCTCGCGATCCCCGACCAGCACGAGCATGCCCGCCAACGCGGTATTCCCCCTTACCTCAGCATCCAGCCTCTGTTGGTGCCTTTGGACTTCAGTCGCCACATGACCCGCCTCGGCCTCCGCAAGTGCGGCGAGGTACCTTTGGGCCTGCCGCTCGATGATGCGGCGCGTCACCTGATAGCCCAGGGTGTTGGAGAGGAAGAGGGGAAGGAGCGACAAGACCAAGAACCACACCAGAATGCGCCGTCGCAACCCACCGGGACGCGACGAGTGCCACAGCACCCGCCACCCGTTACTGATGTGGTCTGGAATCCGGCTGCCGCTCGAAGAGAGCATCGATCAGCGCGGCGTGGCCGGACGCCTTAGGAATCCACCGTGCCCCACCCATCCTGGTCGAATCGTCACCCGCCGGAGGCATGGCACTATAGATGATGGCGGTCCGCGGTGACGGGTGGGATTCGTGTGCGAGCCTGTCCAGAAGCGCCAGCCCGTCCATCCCCGGCATTCGCAGGTCGGTGACCACGGCGTCGGGGCACACTCTCCCAGCGAGCTGGACCGCCTCTTCCCCCGAGTCGGTGGTCCACACACGGAAGCCGGCACTCTCGAGTGCTGCGGCCACGCTCGCCAGGATGAGGCGGTCGTCATCCACGACCAGCACCGTTCCGTGAGCCTGCATCGGCGTCTCGCACTCCTGCTCTCAGAGCGGATCGAAGTGAGGGCCGGCTCGCTCCCCCTTGTCGTTGGGCATTTGCCCGAAAGCGCACGTCGCAAGTTCGGTACCTGGTGTTCAAGGGTGGCGTTTCGACCATTCTTGCTGCGTCGGGACACGACTTGTCAAGTAAGGTGGGGTATATACCCCACCGTAGTTGGGCATATGCTGACGCCTTCCGGTGAACATGGCCCGAGTCAGCACCGACAATTCGTTGTCTCACAAAGGGTTACCGGCAGGTGACCGAAGTGGCATGCCCCCTGCCCTTCTCCCGAGAGGGTTCCAAGGGGATGCTGCGTCTGTGAGAGGTGGCGGACTCCTTATCTCGCTCGAGCATACTGGGGGGTGTCATGCGGATCATCGGGTCTCTGGCAGTTGTTTTCTCTATCATGGCGGTGGCGAGTGCCCCCGCGACCGAGTCGGTGCAGGACGACGCTGAGAAGGTATTCGCCGGCAAGTGCGCGATGTGCCATGGCAAGGCCGGAGCGGGAGACGGCGCCGCGGCGGCGGCGATGGACCCGAAGCCGACGGACTTCACCTCGGCCGAGTATCAGGAGGGACGGACGGACGACGAGATCGCTGAGGCGATCAAGGTCGGCAAGGGTGCCATGCCGGCATACGGCGAGAAGCTCTCGGAGGAGGCCATCCAGGGGCTCGTCGCCTATATCCGCGAACTGGGCAAGCAGTAGGGTCGCGCATGCCGCACCGCGGCAGCCGGCCTTTGGGCATGTACCGCTTCTTCACGCGAGGAGGCGCACGTCGGCACGTTGTCGTTGCAGCCGTCGTGGCCGGTTTGGTGATCGTTCTCAGTATTCCCGCAATTGCCATCGCGTGGAACGGATCGGCCGTGCCGCAGCCCGTCCAGTTCAATCATCTGAAGCACACCGGCGATCTTGGCCTGGACTGCACCTTCTGTCACGCGCACGCCCGCACGGGTGCCCACTCAGGACTGCCCGACGGCACCACGTGCTCCATCTGCCACTCGACCACGCAGGGCACCTCGGAAGAGGCTGCGCGCGTGACCGAGCTGCTCGACGCCGGCGACCCGCTGCACTTCAACAAGCTCTTCCGCATGCCCGACCACGTGTTCTACACCCACCGCAGGCACGTGGGCATCGCTGAGCTCCCCTGCGAAGGGTGCCACGGGGATGTCGCGAGCACCGAACGCCCGCCGGCGCGGGCCTTGGTGCGGGTGGACATGGACTTCTGTATGGACTGCCATCGGGAGCAGGGGGCATCACTGGAATGCAACGCCTGCCATCGGTGACGGGGACGGAACCGGCATGAGACCGAGCCGACGCGAGTTCCTGTGGACGATCGGTGCCGCCGCAACAACCGTCGGGCTGAGTTGGAGCTCGCGCGCGGTGTTTGCCGACCATGATTTCAGCGACCCCGGCTGGTCCCCCGGCCTCGAAGAGCGGATCAACTCTGCCTGCCTCATCTGTCCGGGCCGGTGTGGCATCCGCGGTCGGGTCGTCGACGGGCACCTGGTAGGAATCAACGGGAGCCCCCTGCATCCGGTCAACCAAGGCGGCCTCTGCCCGCGAGGGATCGCCGGGGTGCAGGTCCTCTACCATCCCGACCGTCTGCGAGCGCCGCTCTCACGCAGCGGTGTACGCGGGTCGGGCGAGTGGCGCGAGATCTCAATGGACGAGGCGCTGTCACAGCTCGCCGAGCGGCTGGCGACCCTGCGAGCCGAAGGGCGTGCACACGAACTGTCAGCCATCGTGGGGTACGCAGCGGGAACCATGGAGCACCTGTGGCACCAGTTCCTGACCGCCTTCGGCTCATCGAACCTCATCGCCGATGCATACGATGACGGGGCGCAGGCCGTCATGGAGGTCATGCACGGTATCCGGCGCCCACCGGGATACGACTTGGAGCAGGCGGACTTCCTCCTCTCATTCGGTGCACCGCTGTTCGAAGCGTGGTGGTCACCACTGCAGGCGTTCGCGGCGTACGCGCACCGGGAGCAGGCACGCAATGGGCAGCCCCGGTTCGTGCAGGTAGACACGCGGTTCTCCCGGACCGCTGCCCGGTCGCACGACTGGGTCGGCATCCGACCGGGCACCTATGGCGCGCTGGCACTGGGGATCGCCTACGTCCTCATCCGCGACGAGCTGTACGACGCCGACTTCGTTAGCCGACACGTCGCGGGTTTCGACGACGTGACCGACCGAAATGGCCGATCGCGTCCGGGATACCGCTCCCGGGTAATGCGCCACTATCGCACCGAGGACGTGTCTGCCGCGACCGGTGTGCCCGTAGGACGCGTCACGGAGCTTGCGCGCGCGTTCGCCGACAGCGAGGCCCCCGTGGCCATTCTTGGCGCCGATGTCCTGCACGCACCCGACGGCTTTCTCGCCGGCCTCGCCGTGCACAGCCTGAACGTCTTAACCGGTCGCATCAACCGGCCCGGCGGGGTGCTCTTCGGCGACGAGGCTCCCCTCGCACCCCTGCCGGACATCGCGCTCGACCGTGCCGCGCGCGAGGGACTGGCCACGCCGGCCGTGCTCAGCGACGACACCCCGCTGGGTGGAGGCGACCATGCAGCGCGGTTCGCCGAGGCCTTGGCCGCGGCCGACGACGCTCCCGTCGATACGTTGTTGCTGTACTACGCAAACCCGCTCGCCTCCTCCTCCCGACCCGACGCGTGGCGACGCGCACTGGAACGCATCCCGTTCGTGGTCAGCTTCTCCCCGTTCATGGATGACACGACGCGGCAGGCGGATCTGATTATCCCCGACCTGCTGCCGTACGAGCGCTGGCAGGACGCCCCATCACCCCCTGCATACCCCCATCCAGTGTGGGCTGTGGCGCGGCCGCTGATCGAACCGCCGTCCACCACACGGCAGACGGGTGACGTCCTGCTGGCGCTCGGTTCCCAGCTCGGCGGCACGGTCGCCGCCAGCCTCCCCTTCGACGATATGGAACCCTTGCTGCGAGCGCGTGCCGAGGGGCTGTTCCGTGCACAGCGGGGCACGCTGCTTGGCGACGCGTTCGAGCGGGCGCACCATCGCGCGATGGAGGAGCGAGGCTGGTGGCTCCCTGAACACAACGACACCAGCTCCTTTTGGAGCGATCTGGTCACCCGGGGCGGATGGACGGATTTGTTCCATGATGACATGGATCCGGCCCGCATCGCTCGCACCCCAAGCCGCCGGATCGAGCTTCTCGCCACACTCACTGAGCGAGCATTGGCCGACGTAGGCTCCACGCTGCAGCCGTATGTCGGCGTCGGGTTGGGTGAGGAGCACGCGGGGGACGACTACCCCCTGTTGCTCCTGCCGTACCGCATCTCGACCCTCGCATCCGGGACACTCGGACTCGAGCCCTGGATGGCCGAACGGCCGGGGCTATTCCCGGACGTGCACTGGGTGCCATGGATTGAGGTTGCGTCCGCCACCGCCGAACATGCGGGCCTTGGGAACGGCCAATCCGTCTGGGTGGTCTCCTCTGAAGGACGGTATCGTGCCCGGCTCACGATTTCTCACGGCACCGCCCACGAGACCGTCGGTGCGCCCTACGGCCTGCGTCACCCCGAAGGGGAACTGGCGAATCCCTACGCACTCCTCGACGGCCGGTCCGACCCGGTGACGGGCATGCCTTCCTGGTCCACCACGTTCGTGCGGCTCGAACCCGCGTAGGCAAGGTGACGCGATGACACGATGGGGCATGGTGATCGACCTCGCACACTGCACGGGCTGCGCAGCCTGCGAGGTGGCCTGCAAGTCCGAGAACAACATCGCAACCGTGTCACCGACCGAGGCCGAGGGCGGGCGGGCCATGAGCTGGATGAAGGTGATGGCGCTCGTCGAGGGTGAGTTCCCCGACAACACGATGCATTTCTACCCGCGCCCGTGTATGCACTGCGACAACCCGCCGTGCATAAAGGTCTGTCCAGTGAGCGCGACGTACATCGACAACGAAGGCATCGTCGGTCAGATCTACCCGCGCTGCATCGGCTGTCGTTACTGCGCCAACGCCTGCCCCTACACGGTGAAGTACTTCGATTGGTACGAGCCGGAGTGGTCGGAGTCGGAGCGTCAGCATCTCAACCCGGACGTGTCGGTGCGGCCCAAGGGTGTGATCGAGAAGTGCACGTTCTGTCATCACCGGCTGCAACGGGCACGAGAGCAGGCGCGTGCCGAAGACCGAGGACTCCGCGAAGAGGACTATCAGCCAGCGTGTGCCGACGCGTGCCCAAGCGGAGCGATCATCTTCGGGGATCTCGACAACCCGACCCACCGGGTGGCCGAGCTCAAGGAGGAGTCCCGCGCGATGCGGCTGATGGAAGACCTCGGTACCGAGCCCAAAGTCTATTACCTCCGGCCAAGGGAGTGAGATGCGCCCCGAGGTGCGTGAAAAGCTCGCCCGCCTGTCACCCGACGAACAGGTCCTGTTGCGACCGCTCGTCGAGACCTCCAGGGCTTACTACCTCATGGCGGGCCTGCTGGCGCTCGTGGTGCTCTGGGGATTCTTCGCCTACTACGTGCAGGTGCGGTACGGCCTTGGCCGGACGGGATTGAACCGGCCGGAGTACTGGGGCATCTACATCATCTGTTTCGTGTTCTTCATCGGCATCAGCCACGCCGGCACCCTCATCTCCGCCATCTTGCGGGTCAGCAAGGCCGAGTGGCGCCGCTCGATCACCAGGTCGGCCGAGCTCATCACCGTCCTCGTGATCGGGTTCGGGGCGATCCAGCCGATCATCGATCTCGGACGACCCGACCGCGTCTTCAACGTCATCTTCCACGCGCAACTGCTCTCGCCACTGCTGTGGGATGTGATCAGCATTGGGACGTACTTCACTGCCTGCACCATCTACCTGTACGTGCCGATGATCCCCGACCTGGCGCTGATTCGCGATGCGGGTATCAAGACACCGTGGCTCTATCGCTTCCTCGCCGCCGGGTACCGCGACACACCCGAGCAGCGCGAGCGGCTCGAACGCGTGATCGGAGTCCTGTCCATCGCAGTGATCCCGATCGCCGTGTCGGTCCACACCATCATTGGCTGGATCTTCGCCATGACGCTGCGGCCCATGTGGCACAGCACCATCTTCGGGCCGTATTTCGTGATGGGCGCCATCTATTCGGGGATTGCGGCTATCCTCGTCGCCATGGTGGTGCTGCGGAAAGCGTTTGGGCTCGAGCAGTACTTCAAGGACATCCACTTCGATTACCTGGGACGGATGCTGCTGCTCTTCAGCCTGCTGTGGTTCTACTTCACGTTCGCCGAGTATCTCACCGCGTTCTACGGCGGCGAGCCTGCCGAAATGCGCACCTTCTGGGCAAAGGTGTCCGGCCCGTTCGCCGTGCCGTTCTGGACCATGGTGGCCGGCTGCTTCTTCATTCCCTTCGCCCTGATGGCACGAGCATCGACGCGGACCCCGCGTGGTACCATGATCGCCGGTATCGCCGTGATGATCGGGATGTGGCTCGAGCGGTATAACATCGTGGTCCCGACCTCGGTGAACCCGCGCTGGGAGTTGGAATCGGTGGGCTACTATCAGCCCTCCTGGGTCGAGATCTCGATCATGCTCGGTGCGCTGGCCGGGTTCACGCTGCTCTACATGCTCGCCACCAAGTTCATTCCGATCGTGTCCATCTGGGAGTTGAAGGAAGGCCGTGAGCAGTCCGTCCGCGACGTCTCCGAGCGCGTCGCCCAGTACCTGCCGGACGCGTCAGCGCCGGCAACGGGAGGAGCGCACGTATGACCACGCGCCTCTGCGCCGCCAGCATGCTCACGCTCCTCTGCCTCGCCGGCAGCGGTGCGCCGTTGGCGTACGCACAGTCGAACCAGACGATCCCAGGCAACCCGATCAACGGGCGTCGGATCTTCGTAGAAGGGCGCTGCGTGCGCTGTCACGCCATCTGGGGCAACGGCGGTACCCTCGGCCCCGACTTCGCATCGGTCGGCGGTGGCCGGAGCCTCCAGCAACTTGCCGGTATGTTCTGGAATCACACTCCGCGTATGATCGAGACGGTGCGGGAGCCAAGCTGTTCGACGAGCCCGGCGACTCCGCACTCGGCCGGCGATGGTTTGCCGAGAAGCGCTGCATCGAGTGCCACGCAGTAGGAGGGAACGGTGGCACCAGTGCTCCCGCCCTCGACTCCTATGCGCAGTACATCGCCCCCATCATGCTCGCCCAAGGCCTCTGGAACCATGGACGCCTGATGCAGCAGCGACAGACCCGGCAGCAAGGCCGGGCCTTGATGTTTCTGGGGAGGGAGATTGCCGACATTCAGGCATTCATTCGAGCCAACTCGAGCTCACACGACCGCCGCGTGACCTTCTTGCTCCCGCCCAATCCCACCAAGGGAGGTCGGCTCTTTGCCGAGCGCCAGTGCGTGCAGTGCCATGGCCGTGACGGACGCGGCACCCCGTCGGGACCCGACCTGCGCACGGCGACTGAACAGTTGCACGTGTCCGAGATTGCGGGACAACTCTGGAACCACTCCTCGGCCATGGCCGCAGCCATGGAGGCTCGAGGCATCCGGTTCCCTCAGTTCCGTGGCAGTGAGATGGCAGACGTCATTGCCTTCCTGTACTACCTACGTTTCTACGAGACGGGCGGCGACGTGTCCGTTGGTGAGCGTCTCTACGAGAACAAGGGGTGCGCCGCCTGCCACCTGGCAGCGGAGGGGGCTCCCGTCGGGCCGGACCTGGCACACTCCGATGTGGTGCTGACTCCTCTTGCCCTCGCAACGGCGATGTGGAACCACGCACCCGCAATGTACGACCAGATACAAGTGGCCGACGCGGAGTGGCCCCGGTTCGAGGACGATGAAATGCGAGACCTCGCAGCATATCTCCATCGGCTGGCCACCTCGCAAGGCGCAGCGGACGGGGGGAACTGAGGGATCGCAGGGACAACTCGGCGCGACCGCCGTGCGGGGCCGCCGACCGCGCGGTGGCGGGAGGACCACCATGAAACTCGATGCCGCCTTCTCAACGACCGCGGGACGCTGGTGCGTTGTCAGCACCGCATGCGCGCTCGCGCTGGCACCGATGGCCAATGATGTCGCTCGCGCGCAAGACAACACCGTGCCTGCGCAGAATGCCCTCGCCGGATCTCGGGTGTTCGGCGACAAGGGATGCAACCGGTGCCACGCCATCCGAGGTCTCGGTGGCACGGAAGCCCCCGATCTCGCGGCGACGCCTCGTCTCCGCACCTTTTACGATCTCGCGGCAGCGATGTGGAACCACCTCCCAGCGATGGTTGAGGGAATGGACCAACTCGGGCTGGAGCACCCCACCCTTTCCGAGCAGGAGTCAGCAAACCTGATCGCGTTCCTGCACTCGCTCAACTTCTTCGACCCGGTCGGGGACCACGATCATGGCAAGGAGCTCTTCGCGACCAAGCACTGCGTCGCCTGTCATCAGGCCGGCGGTGTGGGCGGCGTGGTCGGTCCCAACCTCGGCACACTGAGTCGATCCGTCGCACCAATTCAAGTCGCTGCCGCCATGTGGAACCACGGTCCGCGCATGAGCGCGATGATGGCAGAGCGAGACATCACCCGACCGCGGTTCAGCGCTGCGGAGCTGAACGACTTGATCGCGTTCCTCGAACTCGAGAAAGACGTGGTGTCCTCCGAGCCGGTGCATGTGTTGCCGGGCCTCGCGGGAAACGGCGCACGGCTGTTCTCAGACAAGGGCTGCGTGGAGTGTCACTCCGTTCACGGAGCCGGGGGACATCAGGCGCCGGATCTGGCGCAGCGAGGCGTCTCGTCAAGTATGCTCGCCTTCGCCGCGGCCATGTGGAACAAGGCGCCAGCCATGACGGCATTGATGCGCGCCCGGGGTCTCACGCCACCACAGCTGGAACCGAGGGAAATGGCCGACATCGTCGCCTACCTCTACTCCGTCCGGTACTTTGCGGAGCCGGGCAATACGCGGCAGGGTCGAAACCTGCTCCGCACAAAGGGCTGCACGACGTGCCACTCCCTCAATGGGACGGGGGGAACCGGTGGACCCGACCTATCGTCGGTGCGTCACCTCGAGAGCCCTGCGGCGGTGATCGCCGCACTCTGGAATCACGGCGCGGTGAAGGGCATCGTCAGGCCCGACGTACCCTGGTCAACGTTGGGAGCGTCGGACATCGCCAACCTCGCCGCTCCGCTGCGCCCACACGCCCCGCTCGCTCAAGGTTGGATGATCACAACCCGGACGCGCTTCACGTACTCGATGTCCATCCTGTCACGCCAGATCCCATAGATCGCGTCGCCCGCGAACGCTACCGCCTCAAACCCCTCGGGTAGCGTCACCACGCCGAGGTAGCGACCGTCGGCGTCGAAGACATCCCAGTCCGGGGCACCGAGTCGAAGGCTGGGGTCGGCGAGAAAGACTTCGGGATTCTCCGGCCCAACGTTGATCGACTCGCGGATCGCCTCGGGCACCGTGCTGGGCGGACGGAAGCGCTGCGCCCACAGCGTACTCTCGGGCCCGATTTCGAGCGCGAAGACGAACGGGAACGCCGGCGCGAAGTTGATTCCCCCCATGACGCTCGCGATCAACGGTGTCGGAAACGTCCGCTCGATCCATCCGGCAAGGACCGTCCGATCCGTTTCACTCACGGTTTGCGGTTCGACGGCACGATCCACGATCAGCGTCGGCGTTCCGTCAGCATCGTAGCGCGTGAGCCGATAGCTGCTGCCCCCGTGTACCCACACACTCCCGTCGCGTGCGAGCGTCCAGATTGGCCGGGGGGCAAGCAGGGTGTACCGCGGCCGACCAGAGGGTCGGGTGATGGCCTCGCTCACCGGCAGATCGAAGAGCCGATCCTCAAGCGCACCCTCCGCTCCCTCGGCGATGAGCGCATCGGAGATCTCAGGA
>JBDGYA010000050.1:0-64275 GCA_039584325.1 Gemmatimonadota bacterium | reverse complement strand
AATCACAACGTGGGATACCAGCTCAACATCTACGGCACGGGAGGCTCGGTCAAACTGACGCTCGAGGACGGCGCCTTCTACTACGAGCCGGCTCGCGCCAACTCCGCCGTGCCGCAGGAGCTGATCGAGCGTGGTGTCCACACGAGTGCGACACTGAGCACGAGCGGTGACATGCCGTATCGCGGGCCCGGCCTGCCGATCGAGATACCCGAGGACGAGGCGGGCAATCCGAACTTCCTCGCCGCCGCGTCGTTCATCGAGAGCCTGCGCAACGGCACGCGCCCACTCGCGGACGAACAGGTGGGCTGGAACTCGGCTGTCGCTGTGGCCCTCGGCAACGAGGCCATCCGCGGCAAGCGCTACGTGGAGTTCGCCGACCACCTCGAGAGTAAGGAGTGAGCACAGTGAAGATCGTTCCCTCGCTGGCGGTGATGACCATGGCGCTCGTGGCGTGCCAGGCTCAGGAGCAGCAAGCCGAGCCCGAGGAGTGGATGGCGCTGTTCGACGGGGAGTCGTTCACGGGGTGGCGCGGTGTCGGCCTGGACTCGGTTCCCGCTGGACACTGGATCATCGAGGACGGCACCATCCGCAAGGTGGCCAGTGGTGCGGTGCCGACGGCGGCCGACGGTCAACCCCTCGAGGGCGGCGACATCATGACCGACGACACCTACCGCAACTTCGAGCTGGTGCTCGAGTGGAAGGTGAGCGCCGGTGCCAACAGCGGCATCAAGTACAACGTCTCCGAGGAGCTGTCGACCGGCTCGCCACCGATGCACGCCGCACTCGGCTTCGAGTACCAGATCCTGGATGATGCGCTGCATCCCGATGCGCAGAACGGCCCCAATCGCACGGCCGGTGCCCTGTACGACCTCGTGCCGCCTGCACCGAACAAGGAGCTGCGCCCCGTGGGTGCGTTCAACGAGGCGCGGATCGTCTTCAACGACGGCCACGGCGAGCATTGGCTGAACGGTGTCAAAGTCATCGAGTTCGAGCTCGCGAGCGCGGCGTTCGACTCCGCCTTCGCAGTCAGCAAGTACCGTCCCATCGACGGGTTCGCCGAGCAGCGCAAAGGACATATCGTGCTGCAGGATCACGGTGACGACGTCTGGTTCCGCAACATCAGGATCCGGGAGATCACGCCATGACCGACACCATCGACCGCCGGAGCTTCGTGCTGCAAGGCAGTACGGCCGCCCTCGGCTTGACCGCGCTCGGCAGGTTCTCACCGCTGCCCGAGTCCGACCAGGGGGGCGACCGGGTCGTCGCAGCCGTGATGGGGGTGAATAGCCGAGGCAACGAGCTGACCAAAGCGTTCGCCCGCACGGGCGCTGAGGTGAAGTACGTCTGTGACGTGGACTCGCGTGCGGTCGACAAGACGATCGCCGACGTGACCGCAATGCAGGATCGGAGTCCCCAAGGCATGACCGATTTCCGCCGAGCCCTCGACGATCCGTCGCTCGATGCACTCGTGATCGCGGCCCCCGACCACTGGCACGCGCCTGCAACACTGCTTGCCCTCCAGGCGGGCAAGCACGTGTACGTCGAGAAGCCGTGCGGTCACAACCCGCGTGAGGGGGAGCTGCTCGTCGAGGCGCAGCGACGCTACGGTCGAGTCGTGCAGATGGGCAACCAGCAGCGCTCCGCTCCGGAGTCCATCGATGTCATCCAGCAGATCCGTGACGGGGTGATCGGCCGGCCGTATTACGCCCGTGCGTGGTATGGCAACACGCGCGGCTCGATCGGACACGGTGTCGTGGCTGCCATTCCCGATTGGCTGGACTACGAGCTGTGGCAGGGACCGGCACCGCGCACGCCGTACCGCGACAACGTGGTGCACTACAACTGGCACTGGTTCTGGCGCTGGGGCACCGGAGAGATCTGCAACAACGGCACGCACGAAATCGACGTGTGCCGTTGGGCACTCGGCGTGGACTTTCCCTCCAAGGTCACGTCAGCCGGCGGCCGCTACCACTTCGACGACGACTGGGAGTGCCCTGACACCCAAGTCGCATCGTTCGAGTTCGCCAACGGGGCGACCATCACCTGGGAGGGACGAAGCTGCAACGGGCGACCGATCGAGAATCGCGGCCGCGGTGCCTCGATCCACGGGACCGACGGCACCGCCGTCATCGACCGGTCGGGCTACCTCATCTACGACAACGAGAACAACGAGATCGCGCGCCGCATCCGCGGTGAGGCCGTCGACGCCCTCGACACGCGTGGCGGTGGCAGTCTCACCGACCTGCACATCGCCAACTTCCTCGACGCGATCCGCGGCGATGCGAAGCCTGCCGCCCCCATCGACGGCGGGCACAAGAGCCAACTGCTGTGTCACCTCGGCAACGTCGCGCAACGCACTGGTGGAGCCGTGACTTGCGATCCGCAAACCGGGCGGATCGTGGGCAACGCCGAGGCGACGGCGCTGTGGAGCCGCGAGTACGAGCCGGGCTGGGAGGCGAAGGTGTGACCATGACCGACCGAGATGAGAGCCGCAGAGATTTCCTGAAGGCCGCCGCGGCCGGCACCGCGGGGCTGGCACTTCCGGTATCACTCACAGGCTGCGCCGAGCGAACACAGGCCACGGTACCTGCCGGCGTCAGGCTTGGTGTCGCGAGTTACTCGCTGCGCGAGCTGAGCCGCGCCGACGCCATCGCTGCTGTTCAGGTGCTCCGCTCAAAGTACGTGAGCATCAAGTCGTTTCACTTGCCGTACGAGAGCACTGCCGAGGAGCTGGCCGCCGGCCGGAAGGCGTTCGAGGACGCCGGTCTCACCATCGTGGGAGGCGGTGTCATCACGCTGCAGCAGGACGATGACAACGACATCCGGACCTACTTCGAGTACGCGAGGGCGGCCGGCATGCCGCTCATGGTCATCGCTCCCACGCCGACCACCCTGCCCCGCATCGAGCGCTTCGTGCGCGAGTACGACATCAAGGTCGCAATCCACAATCATGGCCCGGAAGATCAGCACTTCCCGGGCCCGCGCGACGCGCTCCCGATCATCCGCGACATGGACCCGCGCGTGGGCCTGTGTGTCGACCTGGGACACACGACCCGCACCGGCGTGGACATCGTGGAAGCCCTGGCCGAAGCCGGCGATCGCGTGCTGGACATTCACGCCAAGGACCTGACGGACCTGCTGGTGCGGGAGAGCCAGTGTATCGTCGGCGAGGGCGCAATGCCGATGCCGGCGATCTTCAGGCAGTTGGTCGGGATGGGCTACGCCGGGTACGTCAACCTCGAGTACGAGATCGACGCGCAGCACCCGCTGCCGGGAATGCTGCAGTCCTTTGCCTACATGCGCGGCGTGCTGCACGGGCTCGGCATTCGGGAGGGATAGGGTTGGCGGGGAGAATCGTCGAGCGTCATGCCTGTGCGCGGGCGGGTCTGCTGGGAAACCCGTCCGACGGTTACTTCGGCCGCACGCTCTCCGTGGCGCTCCGGAACTTCCGCGCCACGGTCACACTCGAGGAGTCCACAGCGCTCCGCATCGAGCCGGACGCACACGACGGTGACGTGTTTCGAAGCGTGGAGGAACTGGTCGAGGCGGTGAACCGCCAGGGATACTACGGCGGCACCCGGCTGGTAAAGGCGACCGTCAAGACGCTCTCCGATCACTGCAACCGACACGACCTCGTACTCCCGGCACAGAACTTCACGGTGCGTTATCGGTCGTCGATTCCGCGCCAGGTCGGACTCGCGGGCTCCAGTGCGATCGTGACAGCCGCACTTCGCGCACTGATGGATTTCTTCGAGCTGACCATCCCCAGGGAGCAGCAGGCGAATCTGATCCTGTCGGCCGAAACCGAGGAACTGGGGATCACTGCCGGCCTGCAGGACCGGGTGGCACAGGTATACGAGGGTCTGGTCTACATGGACTTCTCGAGGGACCACATGGAGGATCTCGGGCACGGCGTCTACGAGTCGCTCGACCCCCACCTCCTGCCCACCATGTTCGTCGCGCATCAGACCCAGGCGACCAAGGTGTCGGGGCGGGTCCTGAACGATCTCAGCACACGTTGGGAACACGGTGACTTGGCCGTGCGCGAGACACTCGACCGTATTGCCGGATTGGCGTCCCGTGGTAGGGACGCACTGCTCGAGGGACACCACGGGCGCTTCGCCTCGCTCATGAACGAGAACTTCGATCTGCGCCGTCACATCATGCGCATCGACCAGCGCGATCTCGCCATGGTCGAGGCGGCGAGGAGGCTCGGCGCGTCGGCCAAGCTCACCGGCTCAGGCGGGGCGATCATCGGCGTGTTCGAGGATGACACCATGCAGCAGCGGGTCGCGGAGCAACTCGGCGCACTTGGCGCGCGGGTGATCGAGGCAGAGACAACGTAGAGGAACCGCATTCGATGATCACGAAGGCCGTCATCCCAGCCGCCGGAGCGGGTACCAGGCTGCTCCCCGCCACCAAGGCGCAGCCCAAGGAGATGCTCCCCATCCTCGATACGCCGACGATTCAGTACGTCGTCCAGGAGGCCGTGGATGCGGGCATCGAGGACGTTCTCTTCGTCACCGGCCGTGACAAGCGCGCCATCGAAGATCACTTCGATCGGAACATCGAACTGGAGTCACACCTCGAGGAGCGTGGCGACAGGACAGCACTCGAGGCGGTGCGCAGTCTCGCACGGCTCGCCAGGATCCACTACGTGCGCCAGCCGACGCAAGCCGGCCTGGGTGACGCGATCCGCTGCGCCCGGGCGTTCGTCGGCAACGAGCCGTTCGCCGTGTTGTTGGGAGACACCGTGATCGACGCAGCGGTGCCCGTCACCCGGCAGCTCATCGAGGCGTACGACGAGCACCGATCGCCGGTGCTCGCCGTGGAAGACGTCCCGCCGCAGAAGGTCAGCCGGTACGGCATCGTGGAAGGGACGGCCCTCGAGCGAGGTCACCTCCGTGTCGAACGGCTCGTCGAGAAGCCGACGCCGGGGGAAACGGACTCCACGCTGGCGATCGCCGGACGCTACGTGCTCACCCCCGAGGTGTTCGACGCACTCGAGACCGCGAGACCAGGCAGGAACGACGAGATCCAACTGACGGATGCGCTCGCCGGTATGCTCGCGCAGACTCCCATCGTCGCCGTGCCCTTCCACGGACGCCGCTACGACATCGGAGACAAGCTCGACTATCTGAACACGATCCTCGCGTTCGCACTCAAGCGGGACGAGTTCGCCGGAACGATGCGAGCGTTCCTCTCGTCGCTCGCGGACACGAGGGACACCGAGTGAGGAAACGGGCGGTTCGTTTCACCCTGTTGTCACTCACGCTCGTGGCGGTCGCCGGTTGCCGAACACAGGATGGGACGCGGGTCCTCAAGCTCGCGCACGGCCTGGATGTCTCGCACCCCGTGCATGCGGCGATGGTGCACATGGCCGATCGTCTTGCGGAGACGTCGGGCGGGCGGATGCGTGTGGAGATCCATCCCAGCGGGCAGCTGGGGGAAGAGCGCGAGCTGATCGAGATGCTCCAGATCGGCAGCCTGGCCATGACCAAGGTCTCGGCGAGCCCGCTCGAGTCATTCGTGCCCGAGATGGCCGTGTTCAGCATCCCCTATGTGTTCCGGAACAATGCGCATCTCCGGCAGGTGCTGGACGGAGAGATCGGCCACGGTCTCCTCGTGGCCGGCGAGCAGTACTACCTGAGGGGGCTGTGCTACTACGATGCGGGGCCTCGGAGCTTCTACACCACGGGCACGGCGGTGCGGACACCCGACGACCTGAGCGGCCTCAAGATCCGGGTGCAGAAGAGCATCACATCCACTCGGATGGTACGAGCGCTCGGTGGCTCCGCGACCCCCATTGACTGGGGGGAACTGTACTCGGCGTTGCAGCAGGGCGTGGTGGACGGCGCAGAGAACAACCTGCCAAGTTTCTTCCTCTCGCGGCACTACGAAGTGAGCCGGTACTACACCGTGGATGAGCACACGTGGGTCCCGGATGTGCTGCTGATCAGCACCCACGTGTGGGAACGCCTCTCCAGTGAAGAGCGACACTGGCTGGAAGAGGCGGTTGCCTCCTCGGTGATCGAGCAGCGCCGCCTATGGCGTGAGGCGTCGGAGCACGCCCTGGCACAGGTCCGCGCGGCGGGCGTGGAGATCATCGAACCTGACAAGGTGGCGTTCCGCCGTGCCGTGCAGCCGTTGTTCGACAGCTACCGGGGGACGCCCGTGTACGATCTCCTGAGCGCGATCGACCGCGTCCCATGAGGGCAACGACGGACTCCCCTGCACTGCTGACACGTGTCGTCGACCGCATCGAGCACGCGTTGGCGTGGCTGCTCGTGCTGCTCATGGGCGTCATGGTCATCGACGTCACCTGGCAGGTGGTGTCCCGGTTCCTGCTGCGCGCGCCAAGCTCCTTCACCGAGGAGCTCGCCGGCTTCCTGCTCATCTGGATCGGGCTCTTGGGCGCCGCGTACGGTTTCCGCACGCGCTCCCATCTGGGTATCGATCTGCTCGTGTCGCGACTCCGCGGAGGGGCACGGCGCACCGCGACGATCATTGCGCACACCCTCGTGGCGGCCTTTGCGCTCTCCGCCCTCGTGATCGGCGGCGTCCTACTCGTGCGGCTCGCCTTTCAGTTGGACCAGATCTCGGCGGCCATGGGCATCAGGGTGGGCTTCGTCTACCTGGCCCTGCCACTCGCGGGGATGCTCATGATCGTCTTCTCCATCGAGTCGATCGCGAAGGCGGTGACCGCAAGGGACAACCGCTGAATGGACAGCGCGGTCGTCCTACTCATCGCGACGTTCCTCGCCTGCATGGCGCTCAGCGTGCCCATTGCCGTGAGTATCGGCATCGCCACGGTGGTCACGATGCTCGTGACGATACCGCTGGGGCCGGCCGTGACGACGGCGGCGCTCAGGATGGCGACGGGCATCGACAGCTTCGCACTCCTGGCGATCCCATTCTTCATCCTCTCGGGTCGGCTCATCTCCGAAGGCGGGATGGCGCAGCGGCTCATCGATTTCGCCAAGGTGCTGGTCGGCGGCTTTGCCGGAGGGCTGGCCTACGTGAACGTGCTGGCCAGCATGTTCTTCGGTACTATCTCGGGATCGGCGGTGGCGGCGACGTCGGCGGTCGGCGGTTTCATGATTCCCTCCATGGAGGAGGAGGGCTACGAGCGGGAGTACAGCGTCGCGGTCACCATGACGGGGTCCGTCACAGGCCTCCTCATCCCGCCGAGCAATGTCCTGATCGTGTACTCCCTGGCGAGTGGCGGTGTCTCGATCGCGGCGCTGTTCGTCGCCGGATACGTGCCCGGGATTCTGTTGGGCGTCGCGCTCATGCTGGTGGGCGGGCTGATCGCCGTTCGCCAGGGTGCGCGTGCCTTCTTCCGCGCGATCCCGAGTCTCCTTCTGATCGTGATCGTGATGGGGGGGATCGTGGCGGGGATCTTCACCGCCACCGAGGCGAGTGCCGTTGCCGTGGTGTACTCGTTGATCCTTGCCGTGCTAGTCTACGGTGAAGTGCGCGTGCGCGATCTGCCGGACATCCTTCTCAAGTCCGCCGAGACGACGGCGATCGTGATGTTCCTGATCGCGACCTCGACCGCCCTGTCGTGGATCCTGAGCTATGAGAACGTGCCGCAGGATCTCGCGGCGTTCTTGCTCTCGCTCACTGAGAGCCGAGTGCTGATTCTTCTGCTCATCAACGTGCTGTTGCTTGCCGTGGGCACCTTCATGGACATCACGCCGGCGGTGTTGATCTTCACGCCGATCTTCCTCCCCGTGGCCCACCAGCTGGGGATCTCTCCGCTTCACTTCGGCATCATGATGGTACTCAACCTCTGCATCGGGCTGTGCACGCCGCCCGTGGGATCGATCCTGTTCGTGGGGTGCGGGATCGGGAGGACGACCGTGCCACGCACCGCCAAGGCGCTCTTGCCATTCTATGCCGTGATGGTCCTGGTGCTGTTCCTGGTGATCTACCTGCCCTGGCTCACCGAGGCACTGCCGAGGCTCCTGGGGTACTGAGAGACAAGATTGACGTGGCGTGGGCGCGGATGTACGCGCCGGTCACGGAGCGAGTCCCATCCGCCGCATCAATTCGTCGTACCGCGGATCCGAGCGGATCGGGTCGAGCATCGGGTGCCGCATGTTGAACGGCAGGAATTCGGACCGCTGGGTGTACGCCTGCTCGAATCTGGCAAACGCCGAGTCGTTCGCCCCAACCACCCCGTACAACGCACCAAAGAATGACGGCGGGGCCATGGCCAGCCCCCGGTCGCGCGCATCTCGCTCGAACTGGCTGACCTCGGCAATGAAGCCAGCACCCAACGTGGGATCTGCCAGGAATTGAGCGATATTCGCCGCCAGCCCCGCTGGCCAGTTGAGCCGCAAGAACTCCCGTTCCGCTTCGTCGGACCGCCCGTGCAGAGCAAGGACCCAGGCGAGCCCGCTGCGCCCGAAGGCGAACTCGGGTACCAGATCGATGCTCGCCTGCTCGCGCGCGATGGCCTCCTCGTAGCGGCCGTCGTAGGCCAGGGCTGTCCCCAGAACATGCTGGGCGACGGGCGACGCCGGGTCGAGCGCCACGGCCCGCTCCCCTTGCGCAATGGCCTCGTCGATCCGTCCCACGATCAGCAGCAAGTCCGCATACCAGTAGCGGGCCACGGCATATTCCGTATCGAGCGCAATGGCTCGCCGAAACGCACTGTCGGCCGCCTCCCACTCCCACGCTCCGTAGGTGAGGATGTTCCCCAGCGAGGCCCACGCCCCGGCCAGGTTCCTATCCAACCCGATCGCACGTCGCGCCGACACCTCGGCTGCCGTGTAGGCGTCCGCTCGCGAGAGGTCGGGGACCTCGTAGTAGGCATATAAGGAATAGGCGTCCGCCAGCCCGACATGTGCCTCGGCAAAGTCGGGGTCGAGCGCGACCGCGCGCCGGAAGTACTCCGCCGCGCGCTGGAGATCGGCGGGCGTGCGCCGCTTCCAGTAGAAGCGGCCCAGCAAATACGCGTCGTAGGCCGCAGGGTCGTCGGTCGGCGCTGCCTCGAGGGCCGCCCGTTCCGACCCGAGCAGCGTCACGTCGAGTGCCGTGGCCACCTGCTCGGCGATCGTCGCCTGGACGGAGAAGATCTCACCCGGCGCCAGGCTCGCCGTGTACCGCTCGGTCCAGAGATGGGAATCGTCCTGGGCTCGAATGAGCTGGGGCGTCACGCGCACCTGCCCCGCGCCATCCGGGCCGCGGTCGGTGCGCACGGTACCCTCGAGCACGTACGCCACACCCAACTCCTCGGCGATCTCCCGCAAGCTCATATCGACGTTCTTGTAGCGAATCGCGCTGGTGCGTGAGACCACCCCGAGCCCGGAGATCTCCGCGAGCCGAGACGTCATCTCCTCCGTGATCCCGTCGGCGAAGTACTCGTCATCGGGAGCACCCAGGTTCTCGAACGGCAGCACGGCGAGCGTCGGGCGACCCTCGGCCGGCGCGCCAGCGGGACGTTGCAGCACGCCGATGGCCGCAATCGCCGCCGCGGCGGCAACGACGCCTGGGACGAGCCACCGACGCACGGCTCTGGTCGGCGCGCCGGGCCGCCGCTCGGCCGTGACGTCCTCGGGTCTCCCAAGCACTTCACCGAAGGCGGCGGTAGTGGCATACCGATCGGCGGGCGCCTTGGCGAGCGAGCGCCGAATCGCGGTGTCGACACCCACTGGCACCGAGGCTCTGAGATTCGTGACCGGCGTCGGCTCCGACATCAGATGCTGGTGCACGACGCTCTCGACCGTCGGGCCGACGAAGGGCGGCCGACCGGCCAGCGTTTCGTAGAGCACACACCCCAGGCTGTAGAGATCGCTGCGACCGTCCAGGTCGTGCTCGGCCGACGCCTGCTCCGGACTCATGTACGTCGGTGTGCCGATCGAGATGCCGGTCTGCGTGAGGTGTTCGCCGCCGGCGGCGCCGACCGCCCGGGCAATCCCGAAGTCCGCCACCACCGCGTGGCCCGACTCTAACAGGATGTTCTCCGGCTTGACGTCCCGATGAACCACCCCGCGATCGTGCGCGTAGCTCAGCGCGTCCGCCACCTCGCGCGCGATCCGTAGCGCATCATCCAAGGGCAGTTGCTTCTCGCGATCGATCCGATCGCGCAGCGTCTCGCCCTCCACGTATGGCATCACGTAGAACAGGAAATCGTGGGATCGTGGGATCGTGGGATCGTGGGATTGATCCCCCACCGCCCCATCGATCACGCGAGAGCCCGATCCGTCGATCCCGCCCACGATCGCTCCCGAATCGTAGAGCGGCAGGATGTGCGGGTGGCGCAGATTGGCGGTGGTCGTGATCTCGCGGAGGAATCGCTCGTGGCCCAGCGCCGCCGCCAATTCCGGCCGGAGAACCTTGACCGCCACCTTGCGATCGTGCCTGAGGTCGTGCGCGAGATAGACCGTGGCCATCCCGCCGGCGCCGAGTTCGCGCTCGATGCGGTAGCGGTCCGCAAGGGCGGCGGTGAGGCGGGCGAGTTGCTCAGACATCCGACCTACCGTCCGCCGTGTCAGCCATGCCACCGGCACCGAACCGGTGCTCGATGACGTAGCGACCGGCGAGGGCTGCCGAGAGTCGGGGCGGAATGGTAGTCATGACAACCGCAGAATATCCAATAGCGAACATCCAATGTCCAAGGGGCCGCCGGATCGATAGTGTCCGGCAGAAGCCGCGCGGCTGCGCGGAGGCAGGTGGGCGCCGGTGACGACGTCACCTACCCATGCCAGTCGCTTGATCTGCGACAGGTCACGCGTGACATCTGACAGATGAGGCGTGAAATGTCACGGATGAAGCGTCAAATGCCACGGATGAAGCGACCTCCGGCGCCCCTCTGCCATGCGGCTGGACACTTTAAGTTATCTCTCTACAGAGACTTAGGAGTCATATCATTCTTGGATAGCCTGTCGAGGATAGCCGAAGTCTTGCAGGCCCGTTCAAGAAGGGCGAGCGGCCCAGCTGGCTGCGGCTTTGGAGGCCGAGCTGTCCTGGGATCATCGACCCGGGGTGACGGGTAGAAGCCGCATCCAAGGCACACTTCCAGACGACGTCGATGATGGAGGCGGTAATGGTGAGGTCCGTCAGAGTCCTCTTGGCAGGCACCGTTGCGCTCGCGATCGTGCTGCCGCTCACTCCCGTGCCGCTCTCGGCACAGGATGGGGGTGAGCCGATTGTGATCGGTTCACGCCACAGTGTGCAGTCTCACGTGCTGGGCGAGGCTCGTCCCTTTTGGGTCTACATGCCGGCCGGATATGACGCGTCGGACGATGTCTACCCGGTCGTCTATCTGCTCGATGGCAACGCGCACTTCCACCATACCACGGGTGTCGCGCAGTTTCTCGCGGCGCAGGGTCGCATGCCGGACGTCATCGTGGTGGCGATCCCCAACACCGACCGAGCCCGCGACCTCACGCCGCGCATGTGGACCGACACCACGAGCGCGTTTCCGACGGCGGGCGGCGCCGACGATTTTCTCCGCTTCCTCCGGGAAGAGCTCATCCCGCACATCGACGGTGCCTATCGAACCGCCCCGTACCGCATCCTGATCGGGCATTCCTTCGGTGGGCTGTTCACCACCTACGCGCTGCTTACCCAGCCCGACCTGTTCCAGGCTCACATCGCGATCAGCCCGAGCCTCTGGTGGGACGACGAAGCCCTGATCCGCAGCGCCGAGGAGTTCTTCGGCGATCCGGCAGACGACGGGCCGCCGGTGCGGAGCGGATTCCTCTACATGACCATGGGGAACGAGGGCGGTCCGATGCTGGCCGGTGTGTGGGGCATGGCACGTGTGCTGGAAACCCGCGCCCCGACCACGTTCCGGTGGGGGTTCGACGTCCTGAGCCAGGAGGATCACGGGTCCGTGCCGCTACGCAGCACGTACGCAGGGTTGGAGCAGCTGTTCGAGGGGTGGCACCTGGCGGACCCGGTGCAACTCGCGGCGGAACGCGGCATGGCGGCGGTCTTCGCAGGGCTCTCGGAGCGGTTCGGCTACGAGATCCACACGCCGGAGTCGCTCGTAAACACCATCGGGTACGGGTTGCTGGCACAGGATCGCACCGACCAGGCCATCGCCGTCTTCCAGCGCAACGTCGAGCGCTACCCAAGCTCGGCCAACGTCCACGACAGCCTCGGCGACGCGTACGACGCGGCCGGCAAGTGGCAGCTCGCTCGGGACAGCTACGCCCGCGCGGTGGCACGGGGGCGCGAGATCGGCGACCCGAATCTCGCGGTCTATCAGGCGAATCTGGACCGGCTGGAGCAGAAGGTGAGCCGCTGATGTATTCTTTCCCCCTTCAAGGGGCGCCGTGAAGGCACGCTGACCCGACTGCTCGTCGGCTGCGTCAGAACCTCACGGACACACCGACTCCGAGCCGGCCCGCAGGGAGCGGCACGAGGGCCGTTCGGATCCGGTCCGTCGCTACTTCGACCCAGCGACGATAGCGGCCCGCGGCGATGGCGCCATCGATCGCTCCGACCACCCAATTGACGGCGTAGCCGCCCAGCAGCAGCAGCATGGCCTGCTCCTCGCCGGGTTCACAGCTTTCCGGGCAGTACGCCGCAAGGAAGCCCGCGGCCAGGCCGGCGGTGACGCCGAGATGGACGAAGGCCGCCGTGGTGTTGCCGGCGTAGAGGGACGGCGCGCTGGGACCGGCCAGCACGCCCGCCCCAACGAGCACCCAGCCGAGATACTTCGCGCCCTCCGGGAGCGATTGCCCGGCCCGGTCGATCGTGAGCGCGCCCAGCCCGACGGCGGCGGCGAACCCCGCCGAGATCAGAACCGCCCGCGTCGCCGACTTGCGCACCGTCGGGTCCCATACCTCCGCTCGATGCACGGCCGCGCGCGGAATCCGAAGACGTGCGCTATCGCGCTCGGTCGTCAGGACGATAGCTTCAGAATCCACAGACGTCAGCGTGCCAATCACGTGCTTCGACCGCGGATGCACGTCCGGAGCGGTAATGCGGACAACCACTCCTGGTTCGATTGGGGCAGGACGCTCCTGCGCCACCGCGCGCGGCAGCGGCATGACCACGAGGGCCAGCATCCAGAATGTCGTCAGCCACATGCGTGCCTCCACCTCACTACAGTCGCCCACGGTACCGCGGCTGTCTTGCAGCGCCAACTACGCTTTGGGTTGCAGATCGCCAGGCGCAGTCAGGCTCACCGTGGCCGACTCCAGCCGCCTCGATCCTCTCGCCACCTACCGCAGTCCGACCTCGAAGCCGAAGATGAACCGCATGCTGCGGTACACGAAGGTCGCCTCGAAATCCGCGTCCTCCTGTTGCAGCACGTCGGTGAGCTTCTGATCGACCTTGCTGCCCCATCCATACCCGAACCCGAGGGTGAAGCGTGCGGAGCCGACGGCGAAGTCGGTACCCGCCGTCACCGTGCTGATGTCGATCGGCAGGGTGGACAAGCCCGCTCGCTCGATCTCGTCGGTGAGCCCGCTGTTGTCCGCGGCGTACGACACGTATCCGCTCACCCTGGCGGAGAACGCGTGCTCGACTCCCACGCCCCAATTGAGTACCTCAGCCGTCTCCTGGACGGCATCGACCGGCAGCACCTCCTCCGGCTCCTGCGACACGAAGTCCTCTCCCTGGATCACCACGTAGGCGGGGATAGCGCCGAACCACTCTCCACTGGCGTGCACGCGTGTCCGGCCGAGCCGCAGCGCGGCGCCGCCACCAACGGACAGCGGTGACTTGTAGGTAGCCGGGAGCTTCGTCTGGATCGTCGAGGCGAGGGCGGCGGTATCGGGTCCGAACGCACCGGTGTTGAAGCCCAGCTGGCCGCTGCCCGAGATGTGCAGGCTCGGCGTCGTGAGCGTGATGCCCCCCGAGACCGGCCCACCCGTGGCGAACAGGCCGATCTTGGCGAGGGTGCGCACCGACGAGTACTTGCCGGCCCGGATATCCAGCGTGGCGGTGGCCGTGCCGTCGGTGCCGATGGCCTGGGTGACGCTCTCGCCGCGGCGTCGCTGCGACCGAAAGGCCGCATACCACGTCACGCCGAGCCCGACGTGCGCTCCCATGGCATGCGCGTACGTGAGCCCGGCCCACACGTCGCTGAACTGCCCCTCGAACTGCACCAGCCCGGCGAGATCGTCCGCCTGGAGATCCGGCGGGATGTCTGCCCCGGACAGGATGGCGAAGCCGGCAAGGTCCTGGGTCCCTCTCGTCCGCGTGATCGCCGAATAGGCCAACACGTCGCGCCCCAGGATGTCCGTCGTGATGGCACCGGCCACGAGTGAGGGTCTGAGTCCCGACCGCGACGTCCCGAGATCGACGCCGTCCCCCCCACCGTCCTCCAGTGCCACGCCGGAGACCTCGAACACGTTGGCGCTCACCGCAAACGCCAGATCCGCGGCCAGCCGCAGCGCACCCGGGTTGTAATAGGTGCCGCTGATATCGTCCACACTGCCGATCACCGCACCTCCGAGCAGTGAGGATCGCGGTCCGTACTGCAGCGTCCAGTAGTGGGCGTCCTGCGCGTCGGCCGAGGCCACGGTTGAGAGTGCGACGAACGTGACGGTCACAAGCGAAAGGCTGATACCCCTCATGGTGGGCCTCACTGAGTCGGGGGCGTGGGCTCACCCACCGGAGCCGTCGACTCGGCTCCCGGCGATCACACGAGCTCCAAGTGCGGATAAGGTATCACGATGCCCTCGCGCGCGAACCGCAGGCGCACCAGTCGCTGCAGCCCCGTGGTCACCGGCCACCAGTCCTCGGTCCGCGTCCACGCGGGTGGCTCCGGCTCGCCACCCCTGCCAACCCCACCTCCAGAGCGACGTCCCCACTACGCATTCTCGCTGCCCCTTCCTGCACATCCACCGAGGACGTAAGCTTCACGCATGCGAGCTGTGCATTCCTGAACGGCTCGCCCGGCCAGCATGCCTCGCAAGGTCCTCGCCGCCGATGGGAGGTGCCAACATGCGGCTCCCGACAAGCCTCCTCACCGTTTCCGGCTTCCTCCTGTTCTGCACCTCGTGCGATACCGACCAGTTCGACGGGCTCACTCCGCCCCATCGCGGTCACATCCTGTTCACGTCGGGACGAGACGGGAACCTCGACATCTTCGTCATGGAGCCCGATGGCAGCGCCGTACGGTACCTGACCAGGAATCCCGCCGCCGATCACAGCGCTGATTGGGATCCCGACGGCCTTGGGCTCCGGATCGCATACACGTCCGACCGCGACGGCGACCTCGAGGTGTGGACCATGCTCGCGACGCAGCGGGCACTGCGGCAGGTCACCAGCAACACCGCCCGGGACGGGTTTCCTCGATGGTCGCCGGATGGTTCGCAGATTCTGTTCACGTCCAATCGGGATGGCAATTTCGAGCTGTACGTCATGCGCGCGGACGGCGCCAACCCGACCCGACTCACCTTCAACCCCGAAACGGACATCGGCGGTGCCTGGTCGCCCGACGGTTCACGGATCGTCTTTGCTTCGGACCGCGGTGGGAACCGGGAGATCTACGTCATGCGAGCGGACGGCACGGACCTCGTTCGGCTTACGACCAATACGGCCTTCGAGGGGCGCCGGGTCGCGTGGTCGCCGGACGGATCCACGATCGCGTTTGAGGCTTTTCACGACGGCGATTACGACATCTACCTGATGAATCCGGACGGCACCAACGAGACGCAGCTCACACGGGACCCCGCGCAGGACCGGTATCCGATGTGGTCCCCCGACGGACAGCGCATCGGGTTCACCAGCGACCGCGACGGCGATGACGAGATCTACCTCATGGACGTCGACGGCACGGGGCTCGTGCGCCTCACCCACAGCCCCGGTTTGGACGTCCTCGACTCCTGGCGGCCCTGAGCACAATGGGCGGCGTGACATGCCGGTGACGATGGCCGTCCAATCACACCTCCTGCGCACTCCCGGCTGATTTGCCGTGATACGGATCGGAGCGTATAGTGGGCCAGGAGCGGGAGGGGATGCGGGCCATGGAGCGACGTGAGTTTCTCAGGCGAACCGGGCCGGCGGTAGTGCTGGCGGCCGCGACGGGCACAACCGGCCTGGTGTTCCACAATCGGCAGACGGCACGCCGCCGCATCGTCGTCTCGAAGACCGCCAGCTTCGAGGTCCCAACCGACCCTACCCTGCCCGGCGTATCCCTGGCGCGGAATCCCGACCCGGTGCGCGCGCTGCACACAGCGCTGGATGCCATCGGCGGGATTGCACGATTCGTCCATGCTGGCGAGCGGGTGACCCTGAAGCCGAACATCGGCTGGGACCGGACACCCGCCCAGGGGGCAAACACGCATCCCGCACTGGTCGGGGAGATGACCCGGCTGTGCCTCGATGCGGGGGCTGCCGAGGTCATCGTGACCGATGTCAGCTGCAACGATCCCCGGCGCTGTTTTCTGCGCTCGGGTATCCGCGAAGCCGGTGAACGGGCGGGAGCCAGAGTCCTCCTCCCCGCGGACGAGGACTTCGTGGACGTGCGGCTCGGCGGCGCGCTGCTCACGACGTGGCCGGTGCTCAAGCACTTCGTCGAGACCGATCGGCTGATCAACATGCCGATCGTCAAGCAGCACTCGTTGTCCCGCTGCACCATTGCCATGAAGAACTTCTTCGGCATCCTCGGCGGTCGCCGGAACCAGCTGCACCAAGACATCGATCAGTCCATCGTCGATCTTGCCGCGTTCGTCAGGCCGACGCTCACGGTCGTGGACGCCACCCGCGTGCTCGTGCGAAGCGGCCCGCAGGGTGGATCCCTCGACGACGTGGCGATCGAGAACACGGTCATGTGCGCCACCGACCAGGTCGCCGCCGATGCCCGGGGAGCCGAGTTCCTCGGGGTGCGTGCAAGCCAGATCGGTCACATCGTGCTGGCGGAGCGAGCGGGCTTGGGAACGATGGACTACCGAGCCGCGGGATACCACGAGATAGCCTGATGACCGTCGGGACCGCATGACAGTCACGACCGTCAGAAACCTGCGCCGCGGCTCACAGGTCGTCTTCTTTTTCATCTTTCTCTGGCTGGTGCTCAAGACGACGTTCGAGGTCGACTTCAGTCCGGCTGACGTCTCCGAGATCGAGCTGCCCTACCCCGTCTCCATCGCCCTGCAATTCGACCCACTCGCCGCGCTGATGACGCTGCTCTCCAGCGGCACACTCTACAAGGGACTGCTGTGGTCGCTGGTGATTCTGATCCCGACGGTCTTCCTGGGTCGCTTCTTCTGCGGCTGGATCTGCCCGCTCGGTAGCCTCAACCACTGGATGTCCGAGTTTCGCTCGGAGCGGACCTCGCGCCGCGGTAAGAAGAAGATGGAGACCAACCGCTACAAGAAGTACCAGCGGATCAAGTACTACGTGCTCTTCTTTTGCGTGGGCGCCGCCGTGATGGGGAGCCTGCAGGCCGGCCTGCTGGACCCCCTTCCCTTGCTGGCGCGGTCCATCGGCACGGCGCTGCTCCCCGCGGTGCACGCGCTCTCCCTGACGGCGCTGTCGGCGGCGAACGACACGGGTATCGGCCCGCTCGCCTGGGTGGCCGGCGTCTGCTACGATCTGCTCGACGCCGCGCTCTTGAGCTACCGCCCTGCACACTTCCACGCGATCGCCGGCATCGGGATCCTCTTTGTGCTGATCCTGCTCGTCAACCGATTCATTACGCGCTTCTGGTGCCGCGCCCTGTGCCCGCTCGGGGCGATGCTGGGCGCCTTCTCGCGCTTTGCGATCTTCGGTCTGCAAAAGGACGAGGATTGCTGCACCGAGTGCAACCGGTGTCTGCTCGCCTGCCAGGGAGCCGACAACCCCGACGTGGGGAGTCGGTGGCGGCAGTCGGAGTGTCACCTCTGCCTCAACTGTCAGGCAGCGTGCCCGGAGGGCTCGCTTCGATTCACGTTCTTCCCGAGCCGCGAGGGGACTGAGACCAACCCGGCTGCGACGCCGAAGGTCGACGTAACACGACGCAAGGTCGTGGGCTCACTCCTCGGTGGTGTGGCCCTGGTACCGCTGTTTCGTGCGGGGGATGCCTTCGAGGCCAACCGGTCGCCAGTCCTGGTACGACCACCGGGTTCGACTCCGGAGGAAGACTTCCTGGGTCGCTGCATCCGGTGCGGGCAATGCATGCGCGTGTGTCCCAACAACGCGCTGCATCCGACCTTGCTGGAGGGAGGCCTGGAAGGCCTGTGGACGCCCATGCTGATCGCCAGGATCGGCTACTGCGAGCCCACCTGCACGCTCTGCGGACAGGTGTGTCCGACCGGCGCGATCGGCGAGCTGAGCGTCGGGGACGACGAGACGCCTCCCAACCGGATCGGAACGGCGTTCGTCGATCGCAGCCGCTGTCTCCCGTGGGCAATGGCCGTACCGTGCATCGTCTGCGAGGAATGGTGCCCGACATCGCCCAAGGCGATCTACCTCCGCGAGGAAACCGTCTTCGACCGTGAGGGCAAGGAGGTCCGGGTTCAGCGACCACATGTCGATCCTGCGCTGTGCACGGGGTGCGGCGCGTGTGAGTATGCCTGTCCCGTGCACGACCGAAAGGCCGTCTACATCACGTCGGTCGGCGAGTCCCGCTCGGAGACGAACCAGATCCTGTTGGAGCGGGCCCGCGCATAGTACCACACAGCGCTGCGCCGCTCAGATCAGGATGTCTTCCTCCCACCCAACTCTGACCAGGTCGATCCGGCTCATATCGGCGTTGCCGAGATGGTGCTCCGTGTCCGCCAGGGCAATGTGGTGCGCCGTGGGCTGCAAGGGACGGTCTTCGCCGAACACGCGTCGCCGCTGCTGCTGAATGATGCGAAGGCCGACAGCATCGGCGGCGACCGGATCGGTGCTGACGATCAACCCCCGGTAGGGCCAGACGTACGCAGGGTCGAAGTGATGCTGCCCGATGTTGTGGAACTGGGGTGTCAGCATCACCAGGATGTTCAGCCGCGTCTTGTCCTTGACGATGGGGAGCTGCCACAGCTTTGCCAGATCGGCGCAGGCGTCAGCGTGGTAGTCCGGCGGCCGATCGAACATGATGTAGTTCTTGATGAGGCTGCCGACCCCGGACCAGGCGTGCGTTCGCATCGGTCGCGTGTTGATCAAGGCCGTGGTGCGGTGGAAGATGTCCTGCCGCAGCACGTTGCGGTCGCCGATCCCGATGTTCTCGTCAGGGACGCCGGCGTCGTGCAGCCCGCGACGAATCCAGTCCTCGACTTCCCAGGGAGTGCGGAGGTAGGTCCAGACGTTCGTCTTGATGCCGACGACGTCATCGGGCCGGATGATCGCCTTCCAGCAGTCGGACGGCGTCTCGATGCCGAACAGCGCTACGATCGCCTCGTCCAGCATGCGTTGCACCAGCTCGGCATTCAGATTGCCGTCGGCAGTGACGACGTCCCGGTTGCGGATCAGCACGACTCTGGACGTCGATTGGGTGGCGTGAGTCTCCAGTGAGACGGAGGGCAGGGCGACGGCGCCTCCCACGGTGGCGTATCCGACGCCCTTGACGAAGTCTCGTCGAGTCAGACCTTCCGTATTCTCGTCCATGGTCCGCTCCTCACGATGCGCGCTGCGCTATCCTCTCCATGGCCGCCCCGAGCAGTGCGCCAGCTTCGGATTCGGAGCCGGCATCCAGCACCACCGCCACGAATCGATCGTGGACTCCGGACGACACGTACGTTCCCCTCTCGGTCGCGCCCGTCTGCTGTGTGGCGTCCTGCACGTACCGCTCCCTGAAGGACGCGAGGCCGCCGGCCGCGTCGGCCTCGCTCCCGTAGCGCACGATGAGCAGATGCGTCGAACCGGGTGCGTATCGTGCGAGCACGGCGTCGGTTTCCGCGCTCAGGTTGAGCACGTTCTCGCGCTGCAGGTAGTAGTGGTAGTTCAGGGATTGGTGGAGATGAAAGAACCGGTCGCTGAACGGGACCAGGCCGTCCGGAGGCAGCAGTTGGACGATGGAAGGGCGAGTCACACCGGACGGGAGGTTCTGCGCGATGGCCCGCGCGATCTCCTCCACCGCCGTCTCCATGTCGGGAGCGGACTGCTCCGCCGAGACGCACACATAGAACCTGTCCTGCCAGAAGCAGAGCACTCGGCCCTTGCGCTCGAAGCCACCACCGATACCGGCTTCCTCCTGTTCCCTGCCGTGGCCGAAGACGCCGTAGGCATCCTCGGTCGTACCCATGTCGAACAGCTCGACGGTGATGCCGGAGCTCCCGGATCGCGTGTAGTGCGCCACCACGACGTCGCTGAACGCGTACGAGCGGTAGACCTCACCGGCACCGTCGATGTAGTCGAAGATGGTTTCGCGATCGTAGGTCTCCGACGAGTCCTGTCGAGTCCAGTCGCTGATGCGATCGGGAAGAAGCATGGCAGTCGCTGCGCTATCCGCTCCCGAGTCTCCACATCCCCCCAACGTGGCGCCGAGACTGAAGCCCAACGCGCCCAGCGTCGCAACCGAGATACTCGTGAAGCGAGAGCATCGCATGTCGGCGGGTCCAGCAAGCATGGCCATCGGCCGGTACGGTTGTCAGCGAAGGTAGTGCCGGCGGGCGGAGCAGGTCAATCAGGTGGTGCGAACGGCGGTCGCAACCACACATCTGGACAGTTCCGGTCCTCATTCGACATCTTGACCGAGCAGGAGCCTTCCACGCCCGCCGCGCGGCGGGTCCTCAGGTCCAGCGGATGGGAAGGGTACGATGACGCGGGATACCCCGAGCGATCACGAGCACGGCAGCATCTCCCGCAGGACGTTCCTCGGTGCGGGGCGCGTCGTGCTGGCCGGCGGTGTCATGGTGGGCGCGGGTGCCATGCCCGCCGCGGGCAGCGTTCCGGGTGGCATGTTCCCCAGGCCCCCGCGCAGCGACGACCGCATCCAGCGCTACCGCACCCTCGGCCGGACCGGCTGGCAGGTGTCCGATCTCGCCGTGGGGACCAGTCGGCTGCGCGAATCGTCGATCATCCGCTACGCATTCGACAAAGGGATCAACTACATCGACACGGCGGAGGGGTACGGGAACGGCCAGACCGAGAAGGCAATCGGCGAGGCCCTCCAGCGTCTCGACCGGTCGAAGGTGTTCGTCAACACGAAGCTCCGCGCCGGGCCGGACGATACCGAGTCGACGATCGTGCAGCGGGCTCGCGCCAGTCTCGAGCGCCTCCAGACCGACTATTTGGATGCTTTCGGCATGCACGGTCCTTCGACCGTCGAGGCCTTGCACCACGCGGGGTTCCACGCCGCGGTCGCCCGGCTCAAAGCCGAGGGTCGCGTGCGCTTCACGTGCCTATCGAATCACGGCGGCCAGGGTGACGGCATGGCCGACGTGCTGTGTGCGGCGGCGGCGGACGGCCGGTTCGACCTGATGCTCCTGGTCTACAACTTCCTCAATCACGACGACGCGGACCGAATCCTCGCGGCGTGCAAGAGCAACAGCGTGGGAACGACGGCGATGAAGACCGCCCCCGGGGTTCTCCGTGCCGATGCCGTCGATCCCGACATCCTGACGGAGGCGCAGGAGCAGTACGTCGCGCGCATGACGCGCCGAGGGTTGACTCGCGAGCGAGCCATCCAGCAGCTCCGATCGCGGGCGCAACGGCAGCAGGAGATGTACGAGCGGACGCGCCCCTTCGTCGAGCGCTATGGCATCCAGAGCGAGGAGCAGCTCCGGCTCGGCAGCATCCACTGGGCGATCCAGAACCCGGACATGCATTCGGCGTGTGTCAGCATGCCCGATTTCGCCATGGTGGACAAGGTGGTCGCGCTGTCCGGAACCGAGCTGACGCCGGTGGAAGAGGACGTGTTGGGAGCGTACGGGTCGGCGCTGAGCGATCAATACTGCCGCCACGGATGCACCGCATGCGCGGAGCACTGTCCCACCGGCGTTCCGGTGAGCACCATCATGCGCTACGCCTACTACTACGAAGGACAGGGACGCGAGAAGGACGCGATGGCACGCTATGCGCGCCTGAACGGGGTGGATGGATCTGCGTGTGCAGATTGCTCGGCGCCGTGCGCCGGCGCGTGTCCTTTCGGCGTCGACGTCCAGCCGCAGATGCTGCAGGCGCACGCCCTGCTCACGCTGGCCTAGACGAGGGTCGATGGTGCAGGGAGGCTTGACGGGCCACGGCGATGAAGTGGCCCTCACCGTCCCTGAAGCCCAATCCTCTACCGCTTATCCGAGGAGCACGTGGATCCGGTGCTCCAAGCCGTCGTCGGACAACGGGACGAGCGCTTCGACCGGTAGCGGGGTTCCGTCGAGACTGACGCCGCACACACCTCGACAGACGGCGTTCGGATTCTCGACCTCGATCCGATAGAGCGTTGCGCCATGACGATGGACGATCTCGAAGCGTTTCCACTCCCGAGGAATGCACGGATCGATGCCGATGCCGGAGCCGCGCTTTCGGAACCCGAGGATCGACTCCAAGCCCGCGCGGTAGAGCCAGGCCGCAGACCCGGTGTACCAGGTCCATCCTCCCCGCCCCACATGGGCGGGTGCGGAGTAGACATCTGCGGCGACGGCGTACGGCTCCACCTTGTACCGGTGAGCGCTGGCACGACGACTCGCGTGGTGAATCGGGTTCAGCAGGTTGAAGAGGTCGAAGCTCTTGTCTCCCTCGCCGAGCTGAGCGAACGCCATGACCGACCAGATCGCGGCGTGGGTGTATTGCCCGCCGTTTTCCCGGATGCCGGGGAGGTATCCCTTGATGTAGCCGGGATCCAGAGGCGTCTCGTCAAACGGTGGCGAGAGGAGTAGCAGCAGCCTGTCCTCCTGACGCACCAGCCGTCGTGCCACCGAGTCCATGGCCTGGCGCGCCCGCCCCACATCCCCGGCGCCGGAGAGGACCGCCCACGACTGCGCCAATGAGTCGATCTGGCATTCGTCGTTCTGCGCCGAGCCGAGCGGCGTCCCGTCATCGAAGAACGCGCGCGTGTACCACTCCCCGTCCCATGCCTCCTCGTCCAGCGCGGCGGCGAGAGACGCGGCCCGCTCCCGCCAATGTGCTGCACGGTTCTCGTCCTGCCGGCGGTCGGCGATCCCTGCAAACTCACGCAGGTTCACGTGGACAAACCAACCCAGCCACACGCTTTCTCCACGGCCCTCTTGGCCGACCCGGTTCATCCCGTCGTTCCAATCGCCGCCACCGATCAAGGGGAGACCATGGCTGCCCACCTCGAGACTCAAGTCCAGGGCCCGCGCACAATGTTCGTACAGTGTCGCTCGCTCCTCCGAAGCCTCGGGTTCGAAGTAGGCCTCGTGCTCGTGCGGCTCCAGCGCCCGTCCCTCGAGCCATGGGATCATCTCGTCGAGCACACTCCAGTCCTCGGTCACGGCGAGATACTGAGCGACGGCATAGGGCAGCCACAGGCGGTCGTCGGAGATCCGTGTCCGCACGCCGCGTCCCGTCGGCGGATGCCACCAGTGCTGGACGTCTCCCTCGGGAAACTGCCGGGCGGCCGCCCGCAGGATATGCTCGCGCGCGATATCGGGCCGCGCCACCAACAGCGCGAGGACATCCTGCAACTGGTCGCGAAACCCGTACGCCCCTCCGGACTGGTAGAAGGCGGAGCGGGACCAGATGCGACAGGACAGTACCTGATGGAGCAGCCACCGGTTGAGCAGCAGATCCATCGACGCGTCCGGCGTCCGCACCTGGACCGTCCCGAGCACGGTGTCCCACTGATCTTGGACCTCGCGGAGGAGGGTGTCGCAATCCTTCTTGCGATAACGGTTCACGAGCGTTCGTGCGTGCTCGGGGCTTTCCCCCTGTCCAAGGAGGAACAACACCTCGGTGCGTTGTCCCGGTTCCAGCTCCACGTCGGTCCGCAGCGCGGCGCAGGGGTCCAGGGTCGCGCCGGTCTTGCCCGACAGCTCGTCGCCCCGTTCCAGCGACGCCGGGTGGTCGAGGCTCGCGTTGCGGCCCAGGAACTCGAGACGGTCGCCGGTCCACGATGTCTGGCGCCCACCGAGATCGGCGAAGGCGACCCGACTCGCGAACTCACCGTTCCAGGCGTTGCGCGCGAAGGTGGCGCGCGTCGCGGGGTCGACTTCGGTGACCACGTACGGCGCAGCGCCGCTGCGTGTGACCCCCAACACCCACTCCACGTAGGCCGTGACGGAAAGGCGGCGTTTGCGGCCGGTCCGATTCACCAGCGTCAGGCGCGAGATCTTGATGGGGTCGAGCGGCGGCACGAACTGCAGCAGATCCAGCGCGATGCCGTGGGAGGCGTGCTCGAAGCGACTGTACCCCTGACCGTGCCGGACCACGTACGGCCATGCCTGTTCGCGAATCGGGAGACAGGTCGGTCCCCAAATCAGACCGGTGTCCAGGTCACGTACGTAGAACACTTCGCCCGGCGTGTCCGCGACAGGATCGTTCGACCACGGCGTCAGCTTGTTCTCGCGGCTGTTGATGGACCACGTGTAGCCGGAGCCTGACTCGGAAGCCTGAAACCCGAACGCCGGGTTGGCCACGACGTTGATCCAGGGAGCCGGTGTCCACTGTCCCTCGCCCAGAACCGTGACGTATTCGCGGCCGTCCTGCGTGAATCCTCCCAGGCCGTTGAAGTACTCGAGATCCAGGTCCGGAGGGGGAACCGGCTCTGCGTCGTCTCGCGGCGCGCGGAGCTGCGGCGGCACCGGTCCCGGCCTCAATCGCAGCAGCCGGATCACTTGCTCAGACAGCGTACCCCTGCTCGCCAGGATCAACACGCGCGCCGCCGAACGCAGCAGCAGCAGGTCCTGCGAAGGCAACAGGTCCTCCCGCAGCACGAAGACGCTCCCCCGCTTTCCGTTCCTCTCAGCGCCGACCGCGGACTGACTTGCTCGCACCATGGCCTCGAACGACTCCTGGAGATCCTGCGCGTAGGACGCCCCCTTCGCATTGAGGATCACCAGATCGGCGGAGATCCCCTTCAGGTGCCAGTACTCATGCGCCCGCAGCAGTTGCCTCGCGACATCCCGCTCTTCTTCCTGCTCGACGCGCACGACGGCGATCGGCAGATCGCCGGAGATCCCGTGCACCCAGAGCCCCGACGCACCTCGGCGATTGGCGGCCAGATCCTCCGGGACCGTGCGCAACGTGCGATCGTCGTACAGCATGCGATTGGCCAGACGCTGGAACAGATGCGCCTCGTCCTGGGTGATCTGGAGGTGGTGGAGCTGGACCTGGGCATACATCCAGGCGAGGGAGCTTTCTCGCTGGAACGTGTCCGTTTGGCGGTACTTCTCCGCAAGCTCGAGCGCGTCCTCCCGGGAGGACGCCACGAGCGTGGCGAACACGAGACGGGCCGCCCCGCCCGCAGGAATCGCCGCCCGATACCGGAGACTCACGATCGGATCGAGAATCGTCCCCGCGGAGTTCGAGAGCGGTTTGCCCTCCATCACTGCAAGCGGTGTCCGTATCCCGCGGCCTCGGCCGAGAAAGCTGGCGCGGTCGCTCTCGTATTCGCACGTGCCGGCGGTCTCCCCCTCGATCGCAGCGAGATGGGCCAGCCATAGCTGTGGCTCGTCCGCCGATCGTGGACGTCGCGTTGCAAGCAGCGTCTGGAGCCCGGGAACGAATTCGGTCTGCACAAAGAGGTTGGAAAAAGCCGGATGTGCCTCGTCGGCCGCTTGCGAGGCCAGCACCACCTCCGCATAGGAGGTGACGTCGATCTCACGATCGCGATTCTCCAGATTGGTCACCGTCAACTGGCGTAGCTCGGCATCATCTTCTGGCGAGACGACGATCTCGAGCGTGGTTGACAGTGATCGGTCCCGCTGCACGATCTTGGCCCGATCTTCGGCAAAGACGACGTTGTACTTATCCACTTCGGTGCCGCTGGGCTGGAACCCGGCGGACCAGACGTCACCGGTCTTCGCGTCGCGTAAGAAGATGAACGTGCCCCAGGCGTCACGCGTCGTATCCTCTCGCCATCTGGTCACGGCGAGGTCGCGCCATCGGCTGAACCCGGAGCCCGCCGCCGTGACCATGACTATATACCGACCGTTCGACAGGACATGCGTGCGCGGTGGAATGTCATGCGGTGATTCGAACCGCCGCAGAGTTGGTGGAATGAGGTCGCGGACGTGTGCGGCCACCTGCACTTCCTCACCCCGGGGCCGCGTCACGGCCACCGCACGCGGTGTGCGTTCCTGCAGCAACAGCTCTGCTGCCTGGATCATCGGATGCGCATGGAAGCGTCTCTGGGTAAGGCCGTGGTGAACGACGTTTCCCAGGGAGACGATCGTCATCCCCTGATGGTGGGCCATGTAGGCCCGCACCACGGCCACCCGCGCCTTCTCGGGAAGCCTCGACGGTGTGAAATCCAACGCCTCATAGAACCCGTAGGCACCGTCAGCGCCGACGTCCTTGAGACGAGCGAAGTTGTCGACGACGGCCCCGGGATCCACCATGGCCGCGAGCGCGGTGGCGTAGGGTGCCACCACCACATCCTCGAACAGGCCGCGCTTGAGTCCCAGGCCGGGCACGCCGAAGTCCGAGTACTGATAAGTGAGCTCCACATCGCGCACGTTGTAGGCGGATTCGGAGACCCCCCAGGGAACCCCGCGTTCTGCGCCATATTGGACCTGACGTCCCACGACGAGGTGGCATGAAAGATCGAGCAGGCTGCGGTCGGGCTGCTCGATCACCAAGAGCGGCATCAGGTACTCGAACATCGATCCCGACCACGAGACGAGCGCCGCCCCACGCCCCACCGGCGTGAGGGCCCGGCCGAGGAGGAACCAGTGCCGTGGCGGAACATCTCCCTTGGCGACGGCCACGAAACTCGCCAGCCTCGCCTCCGAGGCCAGCAGGTCGTAGCAGCTCGGGTCGAGCGTGTTGTCGGCCACGCGGAAGCCGATCGAGAACAACTTGCGCGAGGAGTCGAAGAGAAAGCGGAAGTCCATCGCCCAGGCCATCCGTTCCGCCTGGAGCGCGAGGGCAGAGAGGCGGTGCGCGAGCGTGATCGCTGCTGTTCCGGACGCGTCGGGACCCTCGTGACGGATCAGCTCGAGATCGCGTGCGTGACTCTGGACGGTGTCTCGGACGGCCGTTGCCCAGGTCAGGATCTCCAATCCGTCTCCGTCTTCCAGGACAGTGGAAAGCGTACTGGCGATGTCCAGGAGGTTCTCCGCGCGGGTCTCGAGCGCCTCAAACCGGCGCTCCCACTCTGGGAGCGACTTCGGCGGATCCTCCAGGGCGGCCGACATCGCCTGCAAGGCCTCTCGCACCTGCAACGCCGTGACCGTCTCCGTCTGCGGCCGGAACGTGGCCGTTTCGACCTTGTCGAGAACCGGTTGAAGCGCGTCACGAATCCCGTCCAGCACGCGCGGGCCCGGAAGCGGTTGACGCATCAGCTGGCGGCATCCTTGAGACAGCGCGATGAGATGCCCCGCCAGATTCCCGCTATCGACGGTGGAGATGTAGAGGGGATCGAGCGGCCGGAGATCCCTCGTGGCGTACCAGTTGACGAAGTGGCCGTGATACCGGCGCAGGCTGGTCATCGTCTCCAGCGTGGCCTCGAGACGGCGGGCCATGTCCGATATCCCGATCCAGCCGAAGTCATGGGCGGCCATCGTGCTCAGGAGGTACAGCCCCATGTTGGTCGGTGAGGTGCGGTGGGCGACGACAGGCTCGGGATCTTCTTGGAAGTTGTCTGGCGGGAGAAAGTGCTCCTCGTCGGTTACGAACGTCTCGAAGAAGCGCCAGGTCCGCCTTGCGATGAGCCGCAAGGAGCGCTCCTCGCTCGGCGAGAGCCGGTATTTCTCTGTGGGCTTCGCGGGAACGCTGAGCCGCCAGGTAATTACGGGCGATAGGACCCAGAGGAGAACCAGGGGCCCAGCGACCGGCCACGCTCCCGGTTTGAGGATGACGATGAGCACGCCGGCGCCCGAGGCGAGGAGGACGCTCCAGCGAAGGTGCAGGTAGAAGGCGCGGAGCCTCAGGTCGGCGCCGTAGCCGACCTGCGCTGCCGCGACCCACTTGAGGAGGTTCCGCTTCGTAACGTAGAGCCGCCAAAGCGTGCGCACCACGGCATCCGTCATGTACCGGGCCTGGTGCGCCAGCACCGCGACGGCCAGCAACCCCTGCAGCGCAGCAACGTGGATATCGCCACCCATGGCGCGTAGATGGCTGCGTTTGGAGAACCCTTCCCGTCGAGGGATCAGACCGTCGAGCACCGGCATGAACGCGGGCACCGCGACAGATCCGAGGAGCAGGACGGTCCACAGCAGTGGAGAGACGGCGGGCAGCGTCCAGGCGGCGACGCCCAGTACGAACGATGACGGTGCCGAGAGGCTGCGGCGCAGGTTGTCCAGCATCTTCCATCGGCCGTGCGAAGGAATGCGCGCTGGCTGCTTCTGCCCCGCCGCGTTGCGCGGCCGGCCCAGGATCCAGGGGAGGAGTTGCCAGTCGCCACGCACCCACCGATGGTGACGGCGCACGGCCACCTCGTAATTGGTGGGAAACTCCTCGAACAGGTCGATGTCGGTCACCAGCCCCGCGCGCGCGAACACCCCCTCGAAGAGATCGTGACTGAGGAGCGCATTCTCCGGGATCCGCCCCGCGAGCGCCGCCTCGAACGCGTCGACGTCGTAGATCCCTTTCCCCGTGTACGACCCCTCGCCAAACAGGTCCTGATACACGTCGGAGACCGCCCCTGCGTAGGGGTCCACGCCTCCGGGGCCCGACACGATCCGCTGGTAGGTCGTGCTTCGGGGTCCCGTGGGCAGGGACGGGACGATCCGGGGCTGGAGGATCGCATACCCCTCGACGACCCGCTGCATCTCGGGGTCCAAGCGCGGTCGATTCAACGGGTGGGCCATCGCCCCAACGAGGCGGTAGGCAGCCGTTCGTGGTAGCCGGGTGTCGGCGTCCAACGTGATGACGTAGCGGACACCATCGGGCACGGTGGGCGGTTTGCCGTTGATCGGAAGGAACGTAGTGTCCGTGGCGCCCCGAAGAAGCCGGTTCAGTTCGTGCAGCTTGCCACGTTTCCGTTCCCAGCCGATCCACTTGCCTTCCTTCTCGTTCCACAGGCGCCGGCGATGCAAGAGCATGAACCGCTCTCCCCCACCGGGCGGACTCCCGTGCCGCTCGTTGAGACGCGCGACCTCGTTGGTCAACTCGGTGAGGAGGTCCTCGTCGCCTGGCATGTGTTCGTGAGGGGCGTCCTTCCAATCGGTCAGGAGTGCGAAGTGGAGATGCCCATCGGGATTCGCCAAGAAGTGCACCTGGAGTCGCTCGACGGACTCTTCGATATCCGCGTGGCTCGTGAGCAGCGTCGGCACGACGACCATGGTTCTGAGATCCGCCGGCACCCCGTGCGCCAGTTCGAGCTTGGAGAGGAGCCGGGGGGGAACGACAGCAGTGACGAGGCGATGGATGAGGGCCACTGCGATATCTGACGCGGGCACGAGGGCGAGGATGCCCAGGAGTATGAGGATCGGCACGCCCGCTCCTGCTCTCCAGGTCAGGAACAGCGGGCCGGAGAGCACCAGCGCGGTGAGGACGGCGATCAATCCGAAATAGCCCGAGGTTGCCTGGGCACGCCACGCGCGTCGGATCCGGACTCTCCACGGGACGCGGAAGCCCAGCCGTTTCTCGAACGCCCACCGGCCTCGCGACACGAGATGGTAGCCCGGGTCCTCCTCGGGGCGTTGGGGAATGGAGAAGAGTCCTGACTGGTCCTCCGGTCGGATGGCCTCCGCTTCGGTCGGACGGGTCCGCGACGAGGCTCCCGGGTTTTCCTGCGCCGCCTCGCGCGCGAGCCGGACGGCCTCGTGTGCCACCTCCAGTTCCGTTGCTCTCGAGCCGCGGGATAACTCCTCGACGGCCGCCCGATACTTGTCACGGGTGTGGAAATCCAGGGCTGCGAACCCAGGCTCGGTCCGAAAGACTTCGTCGATCAGACTGACGCCCTCGAAGAACCCCGACCAGTCGATGGCCGACATCCACCGCATGCTGGTGATGATGTTCCGAACCGTGATGTTCGCGGCGGCCTGAGCCTGGTGTGCCTGAGCAACTACCTCGTTGGGCGACGTCCCCTGGGCAGCCAGGTTCTCGTTGAGCCAGTCGAGGGCGGGCATGATCGACGCCGGCTGGTCCCGAAGCCGCTGCACGAGCTGCACGGCGAACGCGCTGTCGAGGGGAGCGGTGCCAAGCAATTCCAGCACATCATCCATGCGGTCCGCGGGTTGATCGCCGAGACCTAGAAGGCGATCTGCCACGTCATCCGCGCGCGCGCGCGCATGGCGGGCGCGAATGGCCAGCTCCGACAGCCGCCGCAGGTTCTCGACCAGGGCCACTCGCAGGTGAATGGCGACCGCCCAGAGCTCACCGATGCCGAGCGGCTGGACGCGCTGGTAGGCCCGCACGAATGCCTGCAGCGTTTCCAAGTCAAAGCGACTATCGGTATGGGCGACATACGCCCACGCCAGCCCGTAGACACGCGGATACCCGCCGAGGTGGTAGCCCTCCGCGATCTTCGGCAGGAGCCGGTAGAAACTGCGCGGCAAGTGGTCCCGGATCTCCCGGATCTGCTCGTCCACCACGTGAAAGTTGTCGAGGAGCCACTCCTCGGCTTGCGTAATCTGGCTCTTTTGTCGAACCGCATCGACGATGTTCCGGTAGCCGGCGAGCAGTACCTTCCCGTTCTCGCGGACGCGGGGCAGCAACCGGCGTCCCCTTGAGCGTGCATCGCTGGGTTGGGCCGCGGCCAAGCTCTCGGCGTGTTGCTGCAGCCGTTCGATCCCGAAAACCTCGGCGCGGATCGGCTGTTGGACTTGAGACGGAGCCGTGATGAGGGCGTCTAAGGTATTCACTTCGGGTTCCGTTTCGGGAGTTCCGAACGTGCTACCCCATCAAGGGGTCGTGGAGGTTCTGGCTGTGACACAAGGTGACAGAACCAGACGTAGAATGCCACGAGGGGGCTGGAAAGACCAGTTGGGGGCGAGCCCACCCCCGAGCCTTTGGCTCCGGAGGCACACGGTGACGTCGATGGGCGTTGTGACTGACCGTTACGGTCTCGTGCGCTGACCCTTCTTGTTCACGGTCGCTGCAGCTGATCGGCGAGGGCGGGGACCCCGGTGATCTCGATGCGCACCACGTCTCCCAGACCGCGGCGATGCGTCGTGAAATAGAGGTGTCGGCCATCCGGTGAGACGGAGGGACCGTACTCGTACGACGACGAGTTCACCGGTTGCCCGAGGTTCACGAGAGCTCCCCACGAATCGCCGCGGCGAACACTCAACCACAGGTCGTCGCCCCCGATGCCTCCCGCTCGCTCCGTCGCGATGACGATCAGATACGACTCATCCGGACTGACGTAGACATCGGTTTCTTCACCTGGCGTGTTGATTCCGGGCCCGAGGTTCGCCGGGGCGCCGTACGCATCGCCGACCCGCTCGACCCGGTACAGATCGTACTGGCCGTGCCCACCCGGTCTGTTGGATGAGAAGTACAGCGTCCCGTCGGCAGTGACGGCTGGATGAAAATCGTTCGCCCCCGAGTTCACACCGGCGACGGGCTGCGGCTCCGACCAACTCCCGTCCGGCACCCGGGTGACGTACCACAGGTTGAAGTGCCCGGCACGGGTTGATCGCGCTCCGGGCAACGGCCTGTCGGACGAGAAGAACAACGTCTCGCCGTCCGGCGATACGAACGGCGCGCGGTCGTTGAACGGTGTGTCGAACGTCACTGGCCGTGGCCGACTCCACTGCCCATCCATCAGACGGGACGCGACGATGTGGAACCCCGTCCACCCCTGCTCGTGAGTGGCGAAATAGAGCGTGGTGCCGTCTGGCGTGAGGGTGGGGAATGCCTCTCCTCCATCGGTCGAGACCACACCCATACCGACAAGCTCGAGTGGGGGCGGGATCTCCGGGTCGGCCTGTGCGGCTGTGGGGCCCGGGAGCGCCGCACTAAGAGCAATCGGAGTGGTGACAAGCAGGGCGGTCGCCCTGCCAGCACGGCGGCTGCGTGTCATCGCGGAGTTCCTCCCATCTCGACACGGTATGCTCGGGCCACCATTATGGCAACCACGGGGCGCCCACTCGGTCCCGGGAAGGAGCGGATGCTCGATGGATCTGTTTGAGGGGCACGTCAGGAAGAAGCGAAGGAGCTCCGGTGCGTTCCGCTCACTGACGGCCGTCGTGATAGGTGGGCGGCTCGCTGCACTCGGGTGCGGTGACGGTGAGCCCGAACCCACGTTTACCGTTCGCGACAGCGCAGGCATTGCGATCGTTGAAAGCAGCGTGCCTCTGTGGGGTGCCGGAGGGGGTTGGACGGTTGCGACCGAGCCGACGGTGACGATCGGCAGCCCTGACGGACCCGACTCGGAATCACTGTATCGCGTGCGGGGTGCGCTACGGCTCCACGACGGCCGCATCGTCGTGGCCAACTCCGGGTCGGACGAGCTCCGGTTCTACGACGCCGATGCCACATACCATTCCGCGACAGGCCGCGCGGGCGCTGGCCCCGGGGAGTTCGACACGATCAGTCGTCTGTGGCGAATCGGCGATTCGCTGTTCGTGTACGACTTCCAGCAAGGCAATCGCGTGTCGGTCTTCACGAGTGACGGCGAGTACGTGCGAGCGTTCAGCCTGCAGCCGACGGCGGACGCTCGAATCCCGTTGGATGCCGATGGCATCGTGAGCGGTCACGTGCTCGTCCAGCTATCCGGCAGAACGGGGCGGCCCAGGGAGGGATTGGCGTTTGACCCCGAGCTCTTCCTCATCTACTCAGCCACCGGCAAGCCCGTGGACACGATTGCATGGCTCCCTGGCTCCGAGACGTACTTCGCCACTCTGCCCGGCGGCAGTGTGACAGGCATGGACCGTCCGTATGGTCTCGTCTCGCGGCGGGCCACGGGGCGGGACGGCATGTACTTCGGTTCGAGCGAGACGTATGAGATCGGCTGCTACAACACTCGCGGTAAGCTGGAGCGCCTCATCAGGCGCGCCGTGCCGAATCCACGAGTGACGGACCAGGAGCGTGCTGCGTACGAGTCCGAGCGGCGCGACGAGTACGCGAGCAGCACACCCCCTTTTCGTGCACTCCTCGACATGGTCGAGTTACCGGAGACGAAACCGGCGTACGGACGACTGCTCGTCGACACGGACGGCAACCTCTGGGTGGCCGAGTATCGGCGGCACCGGGAGGGAATGGACCGGTGGGACGTGTTCGATCCGGACGGTAGGTGGCTGAGCACCGTCGATACGCCAACAGGCCTGCTGATCCACGAGATCGGAACCGATTACGTGCTCGGCGTTCGGCGCGACGAGTTCGACGTCGAGTATGTGGAGCTGCACGGGCTCGCGAAGAATGTCGGATACCAATGAGCATCATCGTGGTGGGTCCATTGGCCTCATGGTCTCCGCGTCACTGGCCGAAGACCCTGCCGAGCTGACACCACCTGTTGCTGAGCGCATTCCACGCATCGCGGTGGCCTTTGCATGTTGTGGCCAAGGCTCAAGGACGTGGCTGCCGCCGCTGGTTTCTGACGTGCAGATTGGGCTCTCTCGACAGCACCAACACGAAAGGGACGGGAGACAATGAGCGATGCGAGACAACTCATTCGGAGCGTGCAACAGGCACTGAGCGACATCGACGAGCAGATACGTCACCACCCCTTTCCAGACCTTCTGTCCCAAGGACACGCATCAGTAGACTCCCTCAAGTGCTTTCCAGGACACCAGTATCACATCGTGACCAGCGATGTGCGCTCCTTTGCCCTGCTCGTGAGCCGCTTTGGCGACAGTCCTAGCCGAGAGTTCTTCATGGGCGTGCTGCAAGGAGAGCGAGAGGGCATGGACCACCTGCTCGTCATGGCGCACAGGTTGGACATGACCGAGGGCGATCTCAGCGCATACGAGGTCACGGCTCAGGGCTTCGCCTACGCCACCTTCATGGCACACCAGGCACTCTACGCTTCGGCAGCCGAGGTCGTTCTGGGGCTTCTCGTGAACTTTGCAGCGTGGGGCCACAACTGCGCCCGAACGAGTCGCGCCCTGCGCCAGCGCTACGGATTCAGCGAGGCGGACACGGCATTCCTGGATGCGTTTGCACACATGCCGTCGTTCGAGTCTGCGGCGCTCGAGATCATTCAGGACGGTCTCGACCGAGGTGACAGTCCCACGCGGGTGCACCGGGGCGCACGGCTGTTTCAGGCATACGAGAAGATGTTTTGGGACGCCATGGCCAATGGTGTCACTGCTGAGTAAACTGTCGCTCCATGGGCTCGAGCTGAGTAGACTCGTGAGCGCCGACGAAACGTGTGCAGCATCAACTTCACAAGGGATCAGTCAGATGAGAGTCAGGAATCGCCGAATGCTCTGGTTGCCGGTCGCATGGCTACTCCCGTGGCTGCTGGTCGCGTCCCCGGTAGCTGCCCAAGAGGACGTCACGGGCGACTGGTTTGGGACTCTGGACGTCGGTGCCAGGAAACTGCGCATCGCCCTGCACATTCAGCAGGCTGAAGGCGGGTACACCGCCACCTTCGACAGTCCGGACCAGGACGCCACCGGTATCCCGCTGGACGAGATCCTCTACGAAGACGGCCGGCTCGTGTTCCGGTTCAATGCCGGCGGGGTCGAGTACGAGGGCCGTGTGGATCCTGGATTCACGACGATCACGGGCACGTTCAGCCAGGGCGGAGAGAGCCTGGCGCTGAGCTTCGGCCGTACCATGCAGGCCGCGCCGAGGGGGAGTCCCGCGTGGTCCAAAGAGCGCCTCACCAAGCACGAGGCCTACATCACCATGCGGGACGGGGTCCGGTTGTTCACCTCGTTCTACGTGCCGAAGGACACGACTCAGACGTATCCGATCGTGCTGCGGCGCACCCCATACAACTCGGAGCCGGGCGGCGAGACCCAATTCAACACGAGTCTCGCGTTCAACGCCGGTCTCATCGAGGCGGGGTACATCCTCGCCTTCCAGGATGTGCGGGGACGGTACATGAGTGAAGGGGAGTTCCTCGACGTGCGGCCACACAATCCGGACAAGCGCAGTGACAGCGACATCGACGAGAGCAGCGACACGTGGGACACGATCGACTGGCTGGTCAAGAACGTGCCGCACAACAACGGCCGAGTCGCAACCATGGGCGTCTCGTACCCCGGGTTCTACGCGACGATGTCACTCCCCGACGCCCATCCGGCGCTCAGGGCCGTTTCGCCTCAGGCGCCGGTGACCGACTGGTTCATCGGGGACGACTGGCACCACAACGGGGCCTTCTTCCTGATGGACGCCTTCTCGTTCTACTCGTCGATTGGGCGGCCCAGACCCGAGCCCACGCGACAAAGCCCGAGGCCGTTCCAGTGGCCCAATCGGGACAACTACGAGTTCTTCCTGGAGCTCGGACCCATCAAGAACATTGAGACGCAGTTCTTTGGAGACAGCATCCAGTTCTGGCCGGAGCTGATGAGCCATCCCGACTACGACGAGTTCTGGAAGGCCCGTGACCCGCGTCCCCATCTCAAGAACGTCCAACCGGCGGTACTGGTCGTCGGTGGGTGGTTCGATGCAGAGGACCTGTATGGGCCGCTCAACACGTACGAGGCGATCGAAACTCAAAATCCTCCCACGACAGAGAACCGCCTGCTGATGGGCCCCTGGTTCCATGGGCAGTGGGCGTTCGACGAGGGAGACAATCTGGGAAACGTTCACTGGTTCTCGGCAACGGCCGACTTCTACAAAGACGTGGAGCTGCGGTTCCTGAACTACTACCTGAAGGATGAGGGGTCGTTGGATCTCGCCGAGGCGACGACGTACGACACCGGCGCGAACGAGTGGCTTGAATTCGACACATGGCCCCCCGGTAACGTGACGGAGAAGCAGCTCTACTTCCATGAAGACGGCATGCTCTCGTTCGCACCGCCAACGTCGGCCGAGAGCTACGACGAGTACGTCGCCGACCCCATGAGACCGGTACCGTACACGGAGGACGTTCACCTTCGGCGGACACGCGAGTACATGACCGACGACCAGCGGTTCGCGGCCCGGCGGCCGGACGTCATGGTGTATGAATCCGACGTGCTCACGGAGCCTGTGACGTTGACCGGCCCGATCGTGGCCGATCTGTTCGCCAGCACGACCGGCACGGATGCGGACTATGTCGTCAAGCTGATCGACGTCTTTCCTGACTCGTTGCGCGACTACCCGACCAACGAGCAATCCGTTCCGATGGCGGGGTACCAGATGCTGGTGCGGGGGGAGGTGCTTCGCGGCCGCTACCGAAACAGCTTCGAGACACCGGAACCCTTCGTACCCGGGGAGGTGACGTCGGTTCGCTATGAACTGCCGGATGTGGCGCACACCTTCAAGCCGGGACACCGCATCATGGTCCAGGTCCAGAACTCGTGGTTTCCCTTAGTCGACCGCAATCCGCAGACATTCGTGAACATCTACGAGGCCGACGAGGAGGACTTCAGGAAGGCGACGCACCGGATCTACCACGATGCGCAGCGTCCATCGAGTGTGAGGGTCTGGGTGCTGGAGCGATAGGGCGGGACAGTCGATTTCGTGAAGGTGCTCGGTTTCAGGCTAGTCAAGGCGCGGCAGGAGGCCGGGCCGGATAGCCTCCGGCTCACGGCCGAGCACTTGCTGGATGTGTCGCTGGCTGCCTGCGTCGTCGAGAGATGGTGGATGCCGGATACGAGCGTCTCACCGCCCGCATCACTCCCCCTGGTCGTACACAATGACCTCGCCAGTCAGGCTCTTTCTGTCGGACTTGATCATGGCAATCCCGGTGAAGATGAACTGCGTATCGGTGGACTCCGGTCCCACGATCAGGGCTTCTCCGCCGAGCTGCGCCGCTTCGGCGATCATCTCCCTGCGAAGATCATCGAAGCTGTCAAACACCGTCTCGGCGTTCGACTCGAGGAGTGCGATGACAGTGTACGGTCGTTGCGGCTTCTCGAGCAGCACCGTCACGGAATCGGGCGATCGCGCCGGGCGTACCGCATGATCCATGCGGTGCACGTTCGTGGTGATGCAGCCGACGGCGAAGAGACAGAGAAACACTCGGAGCCATGGTCGCATGGTTCCCTCCGATTGGAGCATGCTTCGTACGTGAGACTAACCCCGTAGCGCGCCGGTGGTTCCCACGTACGGGATGGATGCTCGGCCGGCTCGGCTCCTCACCCGCTCATGCCCCTGACCGCGCTCTTGCCATCGCGGCGTAGGCACTCACATTAGAGTGCTCGGTGTCGCCGTGCAGCGGCGACCAAACCGCAACCGTCGCCCAGGTCCCGGGAGGGACTCTCTAGCCCCGACTGCTCTTCATGGACAACACCTTCCAGACGCTCGACTGGCTCGTCGTTGGCGGCTACTTCGCCGTGCTCCTCGGCATCGCCTGGTGGGTGCTCAAGCAGAAACAGGAGACCACCACCGACTACTTCTTGGCGGGGCGCCACGTGGGATGGTTCGTGATCGGTGCCTCGATCTTCGCGTCCAACATCGGCTCCGAGCACATTGTGGGGTTGGCCGGTACGGGTGCGAAGACCGGCGTGTCCATGGGCCTGTACGAGCTGCACTCGTGGCTCGCGTTGCTGCTCGGATGGGTGTTCATCCCGTTCTATCTGCGCTCCCGTGTCTTCACGATGCCGGAGTTCCTGGAGAAACGGTACGGGCCGTCCGCGCGCTGGTTCCTCTCCGTGATCATGCTGGTGGGGTACGTGCTCACCAAGGTGTCGGTCACGGTGTATGCCGGCGCCGTGGTGTTTCAGGTGCTGATGGGCATCGACTTCTGGACCGGTGCCCTGGTCGTGGTGTCGCTCACCGGCATCTACACCATCCTGGGTGGGCTGCGAGCCGTGCTCTACACGGAGACGCTGCAGATGGTCGTGCTGATTGCCGGGTCCGCCATCGTGACCGTGCTGGGGCTCGATGCCATCGGGGGCTGGGACAACCTGGTGGCCACGGCGGGTAGCGACCACCTGAACCTGTTTCTCCCCGCCGATCACCCGGAGTTCCCGTGGCCCGGCATGGTGTTCGCGCCACCCATCGTGGGCTTGTGGTACTGGTGTACCGATCAGTACATCGTGCAACGCGCGCTCGCGGGACGGGATGAAACGCAGGCTCGGCGCGGTACCATCTGGGCGGCGTATCTGAAACTGTTTCCGTTCTTCATCTTTCTCATCCCAGGCGTGATCGCCTTCGCGCTCGCGCGCACCGGCCAGCTCCAGCTCGAGTCGGCGGACCAGGCCTTTCCAGTGATGGTGAAGACCCTGTTGCCCGTTGGCCTGCGAGGGCTCGTTGCCGGAGGATTGCTCGCCGCACTGATGAGCTCCCTGGCAGCGGTGTTCAACTCCTGCTCCACCCTGTTCACCATGGACGTGTACAAGAAGCTCCGGCCCGAGGCTTCGGGAGCTGTACCACTACCTGCAGAGCGTGCAGGCCTACATCGCTCCGCCAATTGCCGCCGTGTTCTTTTTCGGGCTCTTCTGGAGGCGCCTCAACATCGCGGGCGCCATGAGCGCCATGGTCGGGGGATTCGTGATCGGCATGCTCCGCCTGATCGCGGAGCTGAACAAAGACCACCTCAGCGGTGCCCTCTACTGGTTCGCCGACGTGAACTTCCTGTACTTCGCCGTCATGCTGCTCGGGGTGTGTGTCGTGCTGCTAGTCGGCGTCAGCCTCTTCTACGCCGAACCTCGCTTTGAGCAGATCAGAGGCCTCACGTACGCTACGACCGTCGTGGAGGACCGTGAGGCCTCACGTGCCAGCTGGAGCACGCGGGACGTCGTGCTCTCGGCGGTGGTCCTCGTGTTGCTGGCAATGATCCTGATCTACTTCTCTCCGCTCGGTGTGGGCTAAGGCACTGCGGCGGTCGCGGAGTCCTCTAGGGCGATTCGCCCGCCGGTCCACTGAGGGCTGCCCGCAGCTCGAACGGATCCTCACTCGTCCCGATCCCACGCACCCGGTCACTCACTGCGCGGTACAGCCGCTTCTGGATCCGGTAGATCTCGACGTTGCGGGCGATGGGCCTCGTGCGCCTCGCTACATCCAGCACCACAAACGGCTCGGCGACTTCCGCAAGCGAGACGGCCCTGCCCCGCCCCATGGTCCACACCCACGCCGCGTGCACCGCCGCCCCCAACGCCGCCCCCTCGCCTTCGACCGGAACGGTGTCCGCCTCGAACACATCGGCGATCATTTGGCGCCACGACGGCGATCGCGACAGTCCGCCTGTCAGGTGGATCGCCTCCGGCTTGACCGGCAGCCTGCGGAACCCGCTCCACAGGTTCAGCACATGCCCCTCGAGCACGGCCCGACTGAGCCGCTCCTGCTCGAGGTCCTCAATGCCAAACCCGAAGTACAGCGGCGCGGCGTTCGGCAAGTCGGGTGTACGTTCGCCCGTGTACCACGGGATGAGGAGCCTGCCACCGTTGCCCGCATCGGTACGATCGATCACCGCGTCGAACTCCTCGTGCCCCATGTCGAACCGCTGCAAGACGGCATTATAGCCGTTGGCCATGTTGGAGACGCACAGCAGCGGGAGGTAGTGGCCGGTGCTGTCGCAGAAGGATGCGATCTCTCCCTCGGGATCGACGTAGGGCTCCGGCAGGTAGGTATACGCGGTGCCACTCGTGCCAAGGCTGATCGTGACGATTCCGGGCACGAAGTTCCCGGTCCCGATCGCACCGTACATGTTGTCGCCGCTGCCGGCATCGATCGCGCACGTCTCCGAAAGCCCATACGCATATGCCAGTCCAGGGGCGATGGTCCCGATCGCCCGGTCGGACGGCTCGACCGGCGGCAGCTTACGGGACAGCTCGGGATCGATGGCCTCGAGCACCGACTGCGACCACGCACCCTTCACCGGGTTCCACAGTGCCATGCCCGACGTATCGCCGGGCTCCATGACGGCGACGCCGTCGTTCGCACCGCCCGTCAGGTACCAGTTGACGTAGTTGTGCACGAGGAACAGGGTGGTCGCCTTCGCATAGCACTCCGGTTCGCAGCGCAGCATGTGGAGGATCTTCGGAGCCGTGTAGCCGGTCCGCTGCGTGTTGCCCACCTCTGCAATCATCCGCTCCGTACCACCGACCCGCTCCGTCAGCAGCTTACACTCCTCGGCGGTCGAGAAATCGTTCCACAGCTTGGCACGCGGCCGAGCGAGATTCCCGTCGTGGTCGAGCGCGACCAGTCCGTGTTGCTGTCCCGAGACCGCGAGGGCCTGAATGCGGCGCTGATCGATGTTTGGTGCCGCCGCCAGTCGGCTCAAGAGCAGCTCGATCGCCTCGATCCACATGGTGGGGTCGGACTCCGACACACCGGCTCCCAGGCCCTGCACCGCGCCGTCGCGCGTGCCGTACTGCGGCAGATCCTCGTCGTAGTTGACCGCGTCCACATGCACGGTCGCCCGCTCGGCGAGATCGATCACGACCAGCTTGCAGGACTGGGTGGACACGTCCAGTCCCGCGAAGAGTCCTTCCATCGAACGGCCTCCTACCAGCTCTCGATGAGGATCTCCTCCAACTCCCCGCGATGCTCGCGTGGGTGGAGGTGACACTCCAGAATACGCTCGTGCGGCATGCGGCTCACCCGATCCCTCATCTTCTTCAAGGCTCTGACATTCAGCTCCACCGCCTTCTGGACCGGCATGTTCTCGGGATTGATATCGATCCCGCAGTACTCCTGGTATCCGATGGCCCAGAGGGCGTAGAGCAACGCCTCGGTTTCGTGGGCGTTCACGACGCCGACGTTGTTGTCCTGATCGTAGTTTCCATCGGGTTGGCTGTTCCAGTGCGTGTGTGCGAGTCGGCGCTCCATCGCCACCAGGGAGAACGCCGCCGGGAGCATCTCGAATCCCATCTTGACGTGCCCCACCTCCGGATTGAGGCAGACGAGCGTATCCCCACCGTCCAGGATCCGCCGGTTCTCGGGATGCCGCAGTCTCGCTTCGATGCGCTGTGCGGCGAGAATCCCTTCCGCGGTTGTACGGTAGATGTTGTTGGCCGCCGGCTCGTAGGGCTTGGGCTCGATGGCGATCCGTACACCCGGGACTTCGTCCATGGCCTCGGCCATCGCCCCCTCGAACAGATCCCACATGTGCATGAAGGGCTTGCCATGCAGGTAGCGGTACCCGTCCATGCCCGGCCAGGAGATCGCGATGTCGACGCCGAGGTCCCGTACCAGGCGCAGTCCACCGATGGCGACCTCGATCGCGCGGTCGCGCGCGCTGCCCTCCGTGCTCGACAACGATCCGAACTCGAACCGCGGATCGAAGAAGTGTGAGAACGGTATCGCAACGAGGCGAATCCCCGTCTGCTCCTCGAGCCGTTGGTAGAGATGGCGGTTGGTTTCGTTCACCTCATCCGGGAAATGGGCCTCGATTCCCGTGACACCGACGCCGGCCATCTCAGCGGCCATATCAATGCGCTGCTCGATGGATGCCTCGGCGACGAACCGGTCATGGAAGCGTCCGCCGCCCGGGGTGAAATACCAGATCCCGACGGAGACCTTTAGATCGAAATCGCGTCGCAGATTGTCGAGCATGACCTGCGGGTCGCGTGCCGCACGCTGGTACTGCAGGTCCTTCAACCGATAGCCCATGGGGTCATCTCCGGTCGGAGTGTCCATCCTGTCATAACTGATGGGCGGGGTGGGAGCAAGCACCATCGGAGGGCACCCGACGCAGCCCTTGACCGCGGGGTAGGACGGGAGGATGACTGGCGCAATTCGCAGCGCTCCGCCATGCCATCTGGCCGTCCTCCGACCCAGCGTTCATCTTATTGCATCCCCTCCACGTGCCGGACTCGGATCTGACGTCGGAAGGAGCTGATAGCGCCATGGACCGTAGACGCTTCCTCGAGCAGACTGGTGTTACGTTGGCCGCCGTTTCCTCTGCAGGCGCCCTCGCCGCGTGCGCGAGTCCCTCCGCAGGCCGCACACGCACCGCCGGCATCGGGATCTGTGACTGGAATCTGGGCGAGATGTGCGACCCGGAGGCGATCCCGCAGGCACGCGAGGCGGGCCTGGACGGCATCCAGGTGAGCCTGGGCCGCAATCCGGACGAGATCGTGCTGCGGGATCCGGCGGTGCGCGAGCGATACCGGGACCTCGGGCAGCAACACGACATTGCGTTCCACTCGATCGCTCTGGGACTGCTGAACGGGAACCCCCTGGCGGAACAGCCCCGCGCCGCGGTCTGGGTCATCGACGCCATCGAGGCCGCGGTCGCCCTGGGCGCGAGCAACGTCCTCATGGCGTTCTTCGGCAGAGGCGACCTGCGGTTCCGCGATGACAACGGGGACTTCGTCAACGAGCCGGAGGGCGGGGTTTCCATGTACCGCCTGGACGACGCCAAGGTAACCACCGTGGTCGAGGCACTGCGGCACATCGCGCCGCGTGCCGAGGATGCCGGCATCGTCTTGGGTCTGGAGAACACCATCACGGCACAGCAGAATCTCGAGATCATGGAGCGAGTCGGCTCCCAGTCGCTTTGGGTCTACTACGACGTGGGGAACTCGACCGGCAACGGCTATGATGTGCCGAGCGAGCTTCGCATGCTCGGCAACGACCGGATCTGTGAGGTGCATCTGAAGGATTGGAACACGCCGGTGCTAGGCAGCGACGCCGGCATGGTCGACATGCCGGAGGTGGTGGCGGCGCTCAGGGACATCCAGTACGACAAGTGGCTGGTGCTGGAGACGAGCGGTCGCGAGGGCCGCTTCTTGGAGGACACCCGCGCGAACGTCGCGTGGGCGAAGCAGATGTTCCTCGCCACCTGACCATCACCAAGGGACGGTGCGTCGGGTGAGCCGGATCTCGAGAGCAGTGACCGCCGCGGGACGGTGGCTGCGCCGGCCATACGCCTGGGGACTCGCGAGCGGGATCGTGTTGATCGTGGGAGTCCGTGGGGCAAACGACGTCACGTCCACCGACACCTTCTGTGAGACCTGCCACGTACACCCGCAGGCCACGACCTCATGGACGCAGTCCACCCACTATGCAACGAAAAGCGGCACCGTCGTGCACTGCGTGGAGTGTCACTTGCCGCCCGGCGGGGTGGCCTACGCGGCACACAAGACCCGTTTGGGTGTTCGCGATGTGGTCGGCACGCTGTTCGGCGAGCAGGACAGCCTCTTCTGGGAAGCGCGGTCGCAACTCGAGCACGCGAGCACGTTCGTGTTCCGCGAGTCGTGCATCGACTGCCACCCGAACCTGTTCCCCGTCGAGCTGACCGACAAGGGCGAGGAGGCCCACCTCCACTACGAGAACCATGCGGCGGAGATCCGCTGCATCAAGTGCCACCTGCACGTCGGCCACTTCGACCCCGACGCGGAGGAGATCGACTTCGGACTGGTCGCGGCGGCGAGTAACGAGGTCTACGAGGTGCCCGCGATCGTCGAAGGCTTCATCAATTACACCGAGTACATCCCCGGGACCACTGTGTCATTCGACATGGTGGCGATTCCCGGCGGCACCTTCCGGATGGGAAGTCCCGAGTCGGAGCCGTATCGTGGTGCGGACGAGGGCCCTGTCCACGCGGTCACGATCGACTCGTTCTGGATGGGACGCATCGAGGTCACCTGGGACGAGTTCGAGGCCTGGTACCGCGCCACGAAGTCCGAGGGCCGCAGTGACACGAGACTCATGGAGCAGGAAGGCGTCGATGCCATCACCGGTGCCACGCCGCCGTACGTGCCCCCCGATCAGGGGTGGGGGAAGGGTGACCGGCCGGCCATCACGATGACGCATCATGCCGCGGAGCAGTATTGTCGCTGGCTCTCACAGGTGACCGGCAAGCACTACCGATTGCCGACGGAAGCCGAGTGGGAGTACGCTGCCCGGGGCGGCAGCGACCGTCCGTACTTCTTCGAGGGGAGTCCCACGCAATACACCGAGCGACGGTGGTGGAACCGGCTGTTCGGGCGCGACACCGAGGTGCTCGACAGTTTCGTGGTCCACCGCGGCAACGGCGACGGGCGGACGCAGCCGCCGTCGCTCGTCGCACCGAACCCGTTCGGGCTCCAGAACATGCTCGGGAATGTCCGCGAGTTCACGTCGGACTGGTACGCGGCCGACACCTACCGGAGTCGCGTCGATGACAGTGTGGTCGTAAATCCCGGCGGACCGGAAACGGGGGAGGAGCGTGTGGTACGAGGCGGGTCGTATCGCAGTGATCCGGCCGATCTGCGGCTGGGCGCTCGCGATCACACTCGGAGTCGTGCATGTTTCATGACCGATCCACAGATTCCGAAGAGCCGGTGGTGGTATTCCGACTGTACCGATATCGGGTTGCGCGTGGTGCGAGCGGGCGTGCGCCCAAGCGACGAGCAACCAGGGGGGGAGGAGAACGATGAGTGAGACCGCGGACGGACGGAGCCGACGGGAGTTCATCGAGACAATCGGCCTCATTGGTGCCGCAGGCGCCGTGGGCGCGATCGTTACCGGATGTAGCAGCGTCGGTGAGGAATACGCGCAGTATCCGTGGCCGCCGCTGCTGGATCAGGCGCCCGACGGCCCGGTACTGAAGGCGGGCGTGGTGGGATGCGGTGGACGCGGCACGGGTGCCGCGAACGACTTTCTCGACGCGGGGCCCAACCTGGAGATCGTGGCGCTGGCCGACCTCTTCCAAGATCGGCTCGATGAATGTCGCAACAGCCTGCGGGAAGACAGGAGTGTCGAAGTTCCCGACGAACAGTGCTTTGTCGGGTTCGACGCCTACCAGCGGCTCATCGAGACGGACGTCGACCTCGTGATCCTCGCTACCCCGCCCTACTTCCGGCCCCAGCACTTCGAGGCCTGTGTAGACGCCCGGAAGCACGTGTTCATGGAGAAACCGGTGGCCGTTGACCCGGTGGGAGCGCGGTCCGTGATGGCGTCCGCCCGGACAGCCGACGGACTGCGGCTGTGTGTGGTCACGGGAACGCAGCGACGCCACCAGGCCAACTACCTCGAGACGTTCAGGAACGTCACCCGCGGCACCATCGGTGATGTCGTGGGCGCCAACTGCTACTGGAACGGACGTGTACCGTGGTGGCGGGATCGGCAACGGGATTGGACCGACATCGAGTACATGCTGCGCGACTGGGTGAACTGGACGTGGCTCTCGGGCGACCACATCGTCGAGCAGCACGTGCACAACCTGGACGTCGTCAACTGGTTCCTCGGCGATGCCCATCCAGAGAAGGCGGTGGGTTTCGGCGGTCGCTGGAGGCGTCCGTCCGGAGACCAGTACGACTTCTTCAGCATCGACTTCACCTACGAGAACGACGTCCACGTCCACAGCATGTGCCGGCAGATCGCGGGCTGCGCCGACAACGTCTCGGAACTCGTGCGGGGCAGCAAGGGATACACGAATTGCAGGGACGAGATCTGGCGCGCGGACGGCAGCGCGCAGTGGCGGTATCCGTACGAGTTGGACGAGGAGGGTGAGGAGATCGATCCGCTCCCCTACGTGCAGGAGCACATCGATCTCGTCACGGCCATTCGCACCAATCAGCCCGTCAACGAGGCTGCCAGGACGGCCGTGGCGACGCTGACGGCGATCATGGGACGGATCTCATGCTACACGGGTCAAGAGGTCACGTGGGATGAGATGATGGAGTCGGCTCTCCGCCTGGGTCCCGACCGCATGGAGTTTGGGCCATCGGAGCTGGTGCGGGGGGTCGTGCCGGTTCCGGGCACCGCGTAGGTCCGCGCCCCGGAACCGAGCCCGGACGACGGGCACACGTCGCCGGTACCGGAGGCAGGGGGAATGGGGAACGGGGGAAGGGGAAGAGGGAAAGGTCCCGTGCAACGGTGGGAGGGTGAGCGGTTACGTGATGGGCGGTTCAGCGGTCGACCCGCCGGGCGCTCCTTGTCGCCAACCGCTCATCCGCTGAACCGCTCACCGTTCCTTCTGTCCAGATCTCAGCGCGATCACCGGCCTGCAGAGCCACCAGCGTACGAGCGTGATACACCTCGGCCGAAAGGTGAGTAGCAATGAATAGAACACTGAGAATGGGCATGGTCGGCGGCGGGCCGGGAGCATTCATCGGTGACGTCCATCGGAAAGCTGCGCGTATGGATGGCGGGATCGAGCTCGTGGCCGGAGCCTTCGATGTCAGTCCGCGCAAGAGTAAGCAGATGGGGCGCGAGCAAGGCATCGATCCGAAACGGGCCTATCCCGACTATGAGACGATGATCGAGAAGGAGTCGCAGCTTCCCGCTGATAGGCGCATCGATTTCGTCTCCATCACCGTTCCGAACAATTGGCATTTCCCGATGGCAAGAGCGTTTCTCGAAACCGGCTTTCATGTCATGTGCGAAAAGCCGATGACGATGGACGTCAGGGAGGCACGTGCGCTGGAGAAGATCGTCAGGCGACACAGGAGAGTCTTCGGGCTGATGCACACCTATGCGGGCTACCCGATGGTGAAGCTTGCCAGGGACATGGTCAGACAGGGTGATTTGGGCAGGATTCTCAAGATCGTCGTCCAGTACCCCCAAGGCTGGCTGATTCGACCCATAGAACGCCAAGGTCAGCAGCAGGCGTCATGGCGCACGGACCCCAAGCAAAGCGGCGCTGCTGGGTGTATGGGCGATATCGGTACGCATGCCTGCCATCTCGCCGAATACATTTCCGGACTGAAGGTTCAGCAGCTCTGCGCCGATCTGACGGCGTTCGTCAAGGGACGCCGACTCGACGATGACGGCAACTGCCTGCTTCGCTTCAACAAGAGCGCCAAAGGAGTCCTGCATGCCAGCCAAGTCTCCATAGGTGAAGAGAACAATCTCGCCATATGGGTCTATGGAGAGAATGCGAGTGTCGAATGGCACCAGGAACATCCCAACTACCTCCACGTCAACCGTATCAACGCTCCACAGGAAGTGTGGAAACGCGGCAACGACTATGTTGCCGAGAAGAGTCCGGCGGCAGGTCGGGCGACACGACTGCCTTCCGGTCATCCGGAGGCCTTCCTGGAAGCGTTCGCCAACAACTACTGCAACTTCGCTGACACCATACGCGCAAAGACCCGACGACAGAAACCTGATCCGCTGTTTCTCGATTTCCCGGGAGTCAAGGACGGCGTTCGCGGAATGCGTTTCATCGCGGCCGCTGTCACATCGTCAGGCAAGGGCGCCAAGTGGGTGAAGATGTGAGGAGGAACGATGGCTAGGCCGGTCACACTATTCACGGGGCAGTGGGCAGACCTCCCTCTCGAGGAGCTCTGCAAGAAGGCGTCAGCCTGGGGCTATGAAGGGCTCGAGCTCGCATGCTGGGGCGATCATGTCGAGGTCGACAAGGCCGCCGCGGACGAGCGGTACGCCCGGAGTCGCAAGGAGATGTTGGCGGATCATGGTCTGCAATGCTGGGCCATCAGCAATCATCTGGCGGGCCAGCTGGTCTGTGATCCCAATGACGACACGCGATCGGATATGTTCGCTCCGGAGGAGTGTCACGGCAACGCCGAGAAGAAACGCCAATGGGCAATTGAAGAGATGAAGCAGACGGCACAGGCCGCCCAGAACATTGGCGTACAGGTCGTCAACGGCTTCACGGGTTCTTCGATATGGCACATGCTGTACCGCTTTCCGCCCGTCAGCCAGAACATGATCGACGATGGCTTCGAGCAGTTCGCGCGACTGTGGAATCCCATACTCGACGAATTCGACAGGTGCGGAGTCACGTTCGCGCTGGAAGTCCATCCGACAGAGATCGCCTTCGACATCCACACCGCCAGACGCGCGCTGGCTGCCGTCGAGAACAGGAAGGCGTTTGGCTTCAACTTCGATCCGAGTCACTTGCATTGGCAGATGGTCGATCCCGTCAGGTTTCTCCGGGCATTCCCCGAAAAGATCTATCACGTGCATATGAAGGATGCCGCGGTCACGCTCGATGGTGAGAGCGGTATCCTCTCGTCACACCTGAATTTCGGTGCGCCAGGAAGAGGCTGGGATTTCCGGAGCCTGGGCCGCGGCGGCGTCGATTTCGACGCGATCATCCGTGAACTGAACGCGCTCGGCTATGGGGGACCGCTGTCAGTGGAATGGGAAGATGCTGCCATGGACCGCGAACACGGTGCCAAGGAGGCATGTGACTTCGTACGCACCGTTGATTTTGAGAAATCGGATAGAGTCTTCGACGAGGCGTTTGAGCAGTAACGCCGTCACGAAGAGGCACCCGGCTCAGGGAACTCCAGAGATCTCCCGCACCCAGATGTTCCGGTAGCTGACCGGATTGCCGTGGTCTTGAAGGAGGAGGGGAACCCGGTCGGCGTGCGCCTCGTACTCCGGCTCGCCGATGTACTTCGTGGGGCCCCGGATCTCCACGTGGTTCAGGATCAGCACGCCGTTGTGGAAGACGGTCACGTGAGCGGGGCTGAGGAGCCCTCCATCCGCGCCGAAGCGCGGGGCGGTGAAGACCACGTCGTAGCTCTGCCACGCGCCGGGCGCTCGGGACGCGTTCACCATCGGGATGTGTTGCTTGTAGATCGCACCGGCTTGCCCGTTGGAGTAGGTGCGGTTGTCGTACGAATCGAGGACCTGGAGCTCGTAGCGCTCCATCAGGTAGATGCCGCTGTTGCCCCGACCCTGGCCCTCACCCGACACCTGTGCCGGCGTACGCCACTCGATGTGAAGTTGGAGGTCGCCGAACCCCCGGCGCGTCCGGATGCTGCCGGCCCCGGGCACGACTGTCATGGCGCCACCCTCAACGCGCCATCCCGCGTCACTTCCATCCTCCGCGCTCCACGCCGAGAGATCGCTGCCGTCGAACAGGACGACGGCGTCCGAGGGAGGAGCGCCGGTCTGGCCGGACGTGACCACCGGCGGCACCGGCTCCCAGACCTCGGTGTCCTCGGGGCGTTGCGGTCGAGGGGTATCGTTCCCCCCGAGTGAAGGAGTGTCGGTCGTGGCGTCCCCTGCATCCGGCGAGGGGGTGCAGCCCGCGCCGACTGCTGAAAGGGCGGCGAAAAGCACTGCGAGGGCGGCGCTCCTGGTCCTCATACCGACGGGAGTGTCCACGGTGCACGATACTCGGGCCAGAGCAGTGCGGTCGCTTCCGCGTCATCGGGGAACGACCGCATGGCGTCGTTCCACGTCAGCCGGCGTCCCGTCTTGAACGCGATGTTGCCGAGGTGGGCAGTCACCGCTGCGCGCGCAGCGACCGCGGCGTTGCACTTCGGCTGCTCCCGGGTCTTGATGCACTCGACGAAATTCACCAGATGGGCATCGAGCCCGCCGTCATCCCGTCGTTGCTGGACGGGCATCGGCGTGGTCAGGTAGGACAGCCTGCCGTCGATGTTGTCGCTCTCGGGGAGCACCTCCCACTTGGCGCGGTCCACGACGATCGTGCCGCTATTCCCGATGAACGCCACGCCGTGGTTGCGCTCGTACGGCCCGAGATCGATGCCCGTCGCGTGCTCCCACAGCATCGAATAGTCGTCGAACTCAAACGCGGCCTGCATGGTGTCCGGCGTCTCGGACGCATCGTCGGGGTAGGCGAACTTCCCCCCGTTGGCCATCACACGCGTCGGCCCCCCGTCACCCATGCCGTAGTGCACCATGTCGATCATGTGCACGCCCCAGTCGGTCATGAGCCCGCCGGCGTAATCCCAGAACCAGCGGAAATTGAAGTGGAACCGGTTCGGGTTGAACGGGCGGGCAGGCGCCGGCCCGAGCCACATATCGTAGTCGACCCCTTCTGGCACCGGTTCATCCGGCTTGACGGGTATCGCCTTCATCCAGCCCTGGTACGCCCACGCTTTGACGAGGCGAATCCGGCCGATCTCGCCTGACCGCGCATACGCGGCCGCGTCGCTCCAATGCGATCCGCTCCGCTGCCACTGCCCGGCCTGGACAACCGTGCCATACCGCTCCGCAGCAGCCACCATCAGACCGCACTCGCCAATCGAATTGGCGAGGGGCTTCTCCACGTACACGTCTTTCCCCGCCTCGCATGCCATGACCATCATGAGGCAGTGCCAGTGATCCGGGGTCCCGATGATGACCGCGTCGACGTCCGGATCGTCGAGGAGGCGGCGGAAGTCGGCGTAGAGGGCGGGCTCGACGCCGGTGTCGTGCTCGACGCGGGCCGCGCGCCGGTTCAGCACCGAGGCATCGACGTCGCACAGTGCTGCGCACTCGACCTCGGGGATCTTGAGGATGGACTGCAGGTTGTGGAAGCCCATCCCGTTGCAGCCGATCACCCCGACGCGGACCCGGTCGCTGGGAGCCACTTTCCCGGCTCGGGCCCGCAGGACGCCGGGGACCATCATTGCCCCGACGACGATGCCGGAGTCACGCACGAAATGACGACGCGATGTCATGGCTTGCTCCTGTGCTGCTGTCGGAGAGCGGAGTCCTGAGGCGATCCAGTCGGTGAGCCACGAGAGACGACCTCGGCTGGGAACGCACTACAATAGACCCTGAGGAATCAGACGGCTAGTCACCCGTGAGAAAGGGGACGGCGTTGCTTCGGTATGGAGGGGCCCCAGTGCCCTGGGCGCACCTGTTCTGATCGAGCGAACACACGAGACCTCGCCGAGGGTGGCCCTACGCCTCCGTGGCTACCGCCGTTATGCGGTCGAGGATGTGGGCGTTCAGCAGTCCTTCGTGCGCCGTCAGCAGTGGTGATGTTCCGCTTCGGATCGCCGTGCAAAGATCCTCGATCTCCATCCGAAATGTGCTCACCGGCTCGAACTCCAAGACCTGTTCCGCCTCGCCGGCATGGAGCGTGAGGCGCGGCGGATGCATCCATGTGACGAAGGGCGCATTGAGCATCAGCACACCCTCGGTTCCGACGAGCGCCACTCGCTGATAGAGGCCGCTGTCGAAGCCGCATGAGAGCGCCGCATGCTTGCCGGATTCGTATTCAAGGACGGCATGGACGCTCATGTCGACGCCGTGCGCACCGTCGATCCGTGCCCACGCATGGAGGCTTCGAGGAGCATCTCCCAGGAACAACCTGGCGACGTTCACGCAGTAGCAGCCGACATCGAGGAGGGAACCGCCACCCCACTCCGGATGCAGGCGAACGTCGTTCGCGTGCGTCAGGTGAACCCTGAAGGACGCCTCTACGACCATCAGCTCGCCGATGACGCGCTGCTGCACCAACTCCCGCGCTCTTTCGATCTGCGGGTGGTATCGATACATGAAGGCTTCCACGAGGAGGCGCTGGCTTGCCTCGGCCGTCGCGATCATCTCTTCGCACTCCTGGACCGTGCATCCGAGAGGCTTCTCGCACAGCACGTGCTTCCCCCGCCTGAGGGCCTCGAGCACCAGCTCCTTGTGCAGGCCGTTGTGTGTAGCGACGTAGACCGCGTCGACATCCGGATCTCGCAGCAGCTTCGAGTACGAGTCGTAGGCCCGTTGCGGACGGAGGGCCTCTGCTCGGCGGAGGTCCCTGCTGGCTGCCGCCTCGAGCACGGCATGCTCCGTGCTCAGGAGGGCCGGGACGAACTGCTCTCGGGTGATTCGGCCCACTCCGACGACGCCGAATCGCACGCGGTTCGAATTCATGAAGGCGATCTCAGAAGCTCCTGACTGGATTCATGCCCACAGTAGCGCGAACTTAGAACCACCTCATCTCGCTGGCAAGGAGACCCAGCTCACCTTCTGATGGGATGTTTGGGACACCCGGGTGGGTGCTCCAGGTAACGGCCCAAAGGTTCGACTGTTATGCTGGATGGACGACGACGTTCGATCGGCTTTGCTCTCACTCTGGTCTGCCTGATTCCGCTTACCGGCTGCGGCGAGGATCCGGTCGACGGCGGGGAGAAGGGGCTCGATTTTCTCACGACCCTGACGATCACGCCCAACCCGGTCGGCTATGCGCCGCTGACCGCTGAGGTCAGGCTGACCACCAGCCGTCCGGTGCAGGTGGAGGTCCTCGTCGCGGGACGAGACGGGCCGGCAGGCGACGTACGGCACCGCTTCGACGACGTGAGCCAGCAGGCAACACTGCCGGTCCTGGGCCTGTACCCGAACTGGGTCAACACGATCACCCTGCGCTTCTTCGATGCGGCCGGCGCGCTGCTTGGCGATACCAGCCGTATCATTGGCACGCCGCCGCTCCTCGCGGATCTGCCCAGCGTCACGATCGACGCGGCCACGCCCGGTGCGATGACAGCGGGCATGAACCTGGTGAGCTACTTCGGACATGACAGCGAGCTGACACCGCAACGGCCGTTCATATTCGACGCCGCCGGCGCGATCCGCTGGTATCTCGACTTCACGCAGCATCCCAACCTCTCGAACCTGTTCTACGACAACGGGGTCGAGCGTCTGGCCAACGGCAACCTGTACTTTGGCGACCGGAGCACTGGGCGCATCATCGAGATGGATATGCTGGGCCGCATCGTCAGGACGTGGTCGATGCTGGGATACGACTTCCACCACAACGTCATCGAGAAGCCGAACGGCAACTTCGTGCTGACGGTGGACAAGCAGGGCGCGGCAACCGTCGAGGACTACCTCATCGAGATCGACCGGGAGACGGGAGCGATCGTTCGCGAATGGGATCTCAACCAGGCTCTCGACAACACGCGCCGGGCCTGGGAGACCACCTTTGCCGACCTGGACATCGACTGGTTTCACGCGAATGGGTTGGCCTACGATCCTGCCGACGACGCCATCATCGTCTCGGGCCGCACGCAGGGCACCGTCAAGCTCACCAACGCCAATGAGGTGGTGTGGATCCTCGCGCCGCACGTCGACTGGACAACGGCCGGCGACGGGACCGACCTCACGACGCGGTTGCTGCAACCGCTGGATGCCGACGGGCAGCCGATCACCGACGCGTCGGTACTCGCGGGCACCACCAACCACCCCGACTTCGAGTGGGCCTGGTACCAGCACGCGCCCGAGCTGCTCCCCGACGGCACGCTGCTGCTGTTCGACAACGGCGACAACCGCAACTACACGGACCAGCAGTTGTACAGCCGCGCCGTCGCCTACCGCATCGATCAGAGCGCGATGACCATCCAGCAGGTCTGGCACTACGGGAAGGAGCGCGGCGGCGAGACGTTCTCGCGTATCGTCTCGGATATCGACTACCATGCGGCAGAGGACAACGTCGTCTTCATGCCGGGGGCAGTCGGGTCGAGCGCGGGTGCGTATGGCAAAGTGGTCGAGGTGGACTACACCACCCGCGACGTGGTCTTCGAAGCCACCATCACACCGCCCACTGCCCCGTTCGGGATCACGTTCCACCGTGTCGAGCGCCTGCCGCTCTATCCGCCCGACTGACCCTGGGTAGGGCCCCTGGCGCCGCGAGCGTGCTGTGCCTCCCGCGCCTCGCCCTCCTATCCGGAGGATCCGGCGCGAGCCTCGCCTGCCCTGCAATCGGAGGCGGACCCCGAGGGATCAGCCGCTGCACACGGCAGGCGAGGTCAGGCCACGCTCGCGGTACCCGATGGGCTCAGCGAGCGCCGAGCACCTTCGCCGCACGCCTGTAGTGGGACGGCTTCACCCAGAGGATCATCCCGTACCGGCCCTTGCCGGCCGCAACCGCGTCCGCCGCCGTGATGTTGATCTTGGCGTCCGAGAGCTTGCTGATGTGCCGGTGCGCCGCGCCCAACTGGTCGGTGCCGGTGACCAGGAACCCCTTCTTGGGCTTGCTCACCCGCCAGCCGTTCTTCCGCGCCACCTTGCGGAACTCGGTCATGTTCTCTGGAACGAAATCGAGCTGGGCCTTGGCGCGTCCGATCGGGAAGCCCGAGAACACCAGCAGGTCGACCCCGCTCTCTCGCAGCTCACCGAGGATCTGCTCTCCGTTTCCCGCGCGGTTGGGAACCTTCATGTAGCAGTAGTTGACCTTCTTCACACGATCGGCCATAGCGCACCTCCGGTGGGAGATCGGGTGTTGGAACAGAATCTCCTCAAAGATGTCCGTCCCGACGCCGTGGGGTAAGGTGGTGCGCCGTCCCGAGGATGTGCGACAGACGTGAGGAAGCCGTTCCCGTCGTCAACCTCTCCGCAGAAGGAGATTCGCTCGATCGCGCCGCCTCGTCGATCGCCACGCGACACCTCACGGCTTCGGCCTACGTCGAGTCGATCTCCTCGATCCGGGAATCCGCCATTCTGGGGAGCACCCCGCCCGGCGTGCCGAAATGCGGCACGACCTCCTGGTCGGCGAGGCTCGTGGCGCCGCTCGGCATGACGAATCCCGTGTGCCGGGCCGAATAGTAGAGACAGCCGTACTCCTCCTGTGGCCGCGCACGCACGAATGTCTCCGCCTCGGTAAGTGCCGCGAGCCACGTCGTCTTGGCAAGCGCGAGATCGAACGGCTCGGCAAGGTGGAGGCGCGAGAAGTCCTCGGGGCGGTAGCGACCGCGGCGCTTGAGCAGCTCCAGGAGCGACAGGGGTGTGAGGCCGGGATCCTTACCGACCGCCGCCCAGGCGGCCGCCGCGAGAGACAACACGCGGCGATGCACGAAGAGAATGTCCACGAAATCCCGGGGCTCGTCGCGGCACCGGGTGCAGAAGGAGGCCACCCAGCTCGTCACGCACGAGCGGCATGAACCTCCAGGCGGAATCGTGCGCCCAGTCCACGCGGGTCGCCTCCTCACCGAGCCGCACCACGGCCCGAACGAACCCGGGCAGGGTCAGCTCCACGTCCACCATGTACCCGGCGCGCGCCAGCGTCTCGCGGTCCTGCGCAAAGGCGGCCGCCACTCGGGCTTCGGAGTCGTGGAAGAAGTCGAGATCGTCGCTGTAGCGCGTCGAGTTGGGCGCGAAGTGCATCGCCGCACCGCCCGCGAGATAGCGCTCGTCAGTCGGCGTCGCCGCCAACTCAGCGAGCAGCCGTCGCTGAAATTCCGTTAGCGGCACAGCTTGACTCCGACGCGCCAGGCCTCCCGGTTGCCGTGCCGCATCAGCTGCTCGGCCACCCACGGCACGTCATCGGCGCCAATGACCAGATCGGGGCGGCAGGACCAGAAGCAGGTGGTGCGAAACCGGCGAAACGCACGGCGTGCCTCGCGCACGCGGACCATGGTGCGCGCCGTCTCGGCATCGAGCGTACGGCGGCTCTTGCGGCCGCCGCGGGAGCCGATCTGGGCCAGATACTGCCTGACACTGTTCATGACCGTATCATAACCAGCTTACGATGTAATATCAATATATACAACATATTAGACTATAAACAACAAGGTCGGAAGGACAGCGCGTGGGGGCCTCAGCTGCTTCGCCATTGGGAGGCGAGCTTCGCACCGCGCTGAATCACGTTGTCGAACACGCGATTACGGAACCACTCGCGCGACGTTGAGCGGTCTGACAAGTCTCCCAACGGCACAAAGGCGTTGGAGCCGCTGTATCGGGGCAGTCGCGCGCCCCGGGCTCACCGGCCGATCCGTCCATGACGTTCGCTCAGCGAATCCGCTCACCGCGCTCGAAGTCATAGAGCGTCGCCCGCCGCAACTGATAGTACGCCTGCCAGTACCCTCGCAATGCCAGGACGAACCGCCGTCGTGCCTCGTCCTTCTCCTGCTGCGCGACATAGAGGTTGTCGATGCTGATGTTGCCGATGACGTAGCGATTGTACGCGACGTCGAAGCGCTTCTGCGCGACCGTATCCGCGGTTGCCGAGAGCGCGAGGTTTCGCCGGGCTTGCATCAGCTCAAGCGCGGCGAAGCGCGCCTGGTACTCGACCTGCGCCATCTGCGATTCCGCGAGGCGCGCGACCTGCTCCTGGTCCGCCTGTGCGGCCCGGACCTCCTCCCTCCCGGCACCCCACTGCAGAATGGGGACGTCGACTTGCAGCCTGACTTGCTGCGCGTTCAGGAGGTCACCGTACGCCCGAGTGAAGTTGGTGCCCGTGGCATTGTAGCCGTAACTCGCCGTCAGGGTCGCGCTGAAGTTGTTGCTGAGCCTCGCCTCGGCCACACTCCGCTGCGACTGCACGTCCTGCAACTCGAGGCTGCTGAGCACCGAGAGGTTCCTGAGCGCCTCGGACACGGCGAGCGCCGTATCGATCGCGAGGTCGGTCGGCATCGTCGCTACGACGATCTCAAGGGGAGTCCCCGCCGGCAGATTGAGTCCGATCAACAGCGCGGCCCGTGTCCGTTCGAACTCGAGTTGGGCTTCCGCCACCTCGGTCCGGGCCCGGAGCAACGCCAGCTCGCTCTGCAGCAGGTCGTTCTCCCCGATCGATCCGATCTGGAAGCGGCCCTGGTTCAGCGTGTACAGCGTGTCGTTGGTCGCGGCGTTCGTCTGTGCCGTTGCGAGCGCTACGGCTGCCGCGTGGTGGTCGAAGAACAGGATGGTCGTCTGAATGGCGACGTCCTCGCGCGATTCCCGGTACTGCCGTTCCGCCGCTTCGAGCCGTACCGGCCGCTCGCGCTTGTCCCATCCGATCGTGTTGGGCTGAAACAGCGGTTGCTGCAACCCGATCATGAAGGGGGTCGACGACCAGGTGAGCAGGTCCTGCGTCCCGCTGACGGAGATGCGCGACAGGGAGGACTGCACGAAGATGTTCCCACCGCTGAACGGCAGCGCCTGCGTGACCGATGCGCTCAGCTCTGCCTGCGTCTGGTTCTGCGCCCGGAACAGCGTGCTTCCGTCGGGCTGGAGGACCGGGATGATCGACCGGTTGTAGGACGGCACGGTCCCGCTCAGCGACAGCTGCGGCAGCAGCCGGGAGTAGAAGGCGTCGTGACGGAGTTGCGCGGCGTCACGCGCCGCGACTGCAGCCTGTGCTTGATAGCCTTGTGCCAGGGCGATCTCGACGGCCTGCTGCAGCGTCACGCGCCGTACGGCCTGGCCCTGCTGCGCCTGAGCGGGGATGGGCCCGAGACTCGCCGCGACGATGGACGTGATGAGCCAGCGAAAGCGTTGTAGTGTCATGGGATCACTCGTGACGGAGGCAGACCACCGGATCCTGCTGGGCAGCGCGATACGCGGGAACGATGCCAAAGGCGAGCCCAACGGCGAACGAGACACCGAAGGCGACGAACACGGAGAGGTACGACACGACCGTCTTGATCCCCGCAGCGCGCTCGATTGCCGAGCTGAGGCCAGCACCGACGAGGATGCCTGCGATACCGCCTGCCAGGCTGATCAGCACCGCCTCGCTCAGGAACTGCAGCAGAATCTCCAGACGGGTGGCCCCCACCGCGCGCCGCACCCCGATCTCGCGAATCCGCTCCAGGATGGACGCAAGCATGATGTTCATGATGCCGATCCCGCCCACGACCAGCGAGATCGATGCAATGGCGCCGAGCACGATGTTGAAGATGGTCTTGGTCCGCTGCTCCTGTCGGAGCAACATCTCGGGAACGATGATCTCGAAGTCCACGACCGTGTTGTGTCGGCGCTCCAGGATGCGTTGGATGACGTCCGCCACTCCCGGCACGAGCGACGATTCACTGACCCGCACGATGATCCGGTCGAGCTGGTTACGATTGGTGCGCTCCGCCCGCTGCTCGTCCGTCTCGTTGGCGGTGTCGTCATTTGGCGCGCCACGGGGTCGGGATGCCAGCTCCATGTCGCGCTGCGTCACCCGCGTGCGGTCCCGGAACCGGCGGAGCATGGTCGTGAGCGGCACGTACACGTCCATGTTCGCGTCGCGCAGCCCGAGGCGGAGCGAGGCGTCACCGCGAAACCGCCGGTCCGCCAGCACACCGATCACCGTCACCCACACGTTCCCGACCTTGATCCGCCTGCCGATCGCGTCTTCCGTCGTGAAGAAGCGGGTGCGCACGCCGTGCCCGATGACGGCGACGGGCATACCGCGCTGTACCTGCTCCGTGCTGAACGAACGCCCGTCCACGACCTCGAGGTTCATGAGTCGGAAGTAGGTCGTGTCGATCCCGACGGCTTTCCCCGAGCGGCGGAGCCCCTCCCGCGTGAACGCCGTGTTCAACACGATCTCACCACTCGTGCCGTCCACGGCGGGGATGACCACTTCGATGGCGGAGGCATCCGCATACGTGAGCCCGGGAGAGGCTCGCTCGACCTGCCGTTCCGGTTGGCTCTCCGCCAGGTCCTCCTCGGTCTGCTCGACCAGCGGCGTGACCACGATGTTGTTCGAGCCGAGGAGCCGCATCTGTTCCAGGATTTCCTGTTCGGCGCCCTTGCCAATGGCGAGCATGGCGATGACGGAAGCCACGCCGAACAGAATGCCGAGTGAGGTGAGGGACGCGCGCAGCTTGTTGTGGCTCACGGCTTCGAGCGCCGTGCGCACGCTGAAGAGGAAGTGTGCCGTGATCGCGTCGCGCAGGCGGATCGGCCGCCCGTGGTCGCGCTGCACGCTCACGTCCCGTCAGGTACGCTGTCGATGGGCGGCCGCGGTCCACGATCGGCGGTGTCGCCGCCGGCCGCCGGCACCGAGTCACCCGGCGGGCGGACCGGAGAATCGGCGAGGCGCGTGATGGTCAGGTCGGCGGCGTTGGGTGGCGGCGCGAGCAGGACACGGTCGCCCTCATCGAGGCCCCGCTCGATGACCACGTGGTTCTCGTTCATGGCGCCGGTCACGACTTCCTGCTTGCGCACTCCACCCGCGTGGTGATACACGAACGGGATCCCGTCGTCGCTGCCCAGTGCCTCGATCGGCACGTAGAGCACGTCTTCGTAGACCGCCGTCTCGATGGCGTTGCCTGTGGTCATGCCGGGGCGCAGCGTCGTATCGGACCCGGCGATCTCGATGCGCACTTCGAACACCTTGGCGTCCGTATTCGGACGCTGCTCCCCGATGTTCGCAACCATCGTCACCTCACCGGCGAGCTGCTTGTCGGGATCGGAATCGAGGGTGAGGGAGACCGGCTGCCCGGCCTGGATCTTTCGGATGTCGATCTCGTTCACGTACGTGATCGATTCCATCTTGGTGAGGTCCGGCAGCGTTGCGACGGCCGGGTCCCACGGGGAGACTTGTGACCCAGCCACCTTCTTGCGACCATTCCACTCCTTCACGTACACGACCATGCCCGGGGCCGGCGCGCGCACGGTGAAGCCCTCCATCACCCGCTGGACGACCTGCAGTTGGGTTTGCTCGCGCCCCCGGTCGGCGGCGACCTCACGCATCTTGGCGCGCGCCTGCTGCTCCTTCGTCACGTAGTCGATCCTCGCCTGTTCCAGTGCGCGCTCCGCCTTTTCGTAGTCGATCTCCGCCTGGCGCTGAATCGAGGGTGCCTCGTAGACGGTCTGCTCCTTGGCGATGCGCCGCTCCTCCAGCTCGAGCTCCATCGTGCGGATCGCTTCGCGCGCCTGGGAGAGGGTGAGCGTCGTATCCAGCAACGCCTGCTCGTAGACGGCCTGGGCCTTTTCGAGCGCCAGGGTCACCTCCGAGAGCCGCGTGGCTGCCTGCGAGCGGTCCAGCTCGGCAACCACCTCGCCCGAGTCCACCACCGTCCCTTCCGGGACGATCGTCTCGATCATGAGCTGGTAGATGCGGGCCTGCTGCGCGTTGGCGGGGGCGTTGATGTTGACGGACTCGCGGGCGCTCAGCTCGCCCGAGGTGGTGACGGTGACGGCGAAGTCCCCGCGTTTGACAACGGCGACGATCGCGGCGTCGCTGGCGCCGGTATCGCGGGCGAGCGCCCAGGCGGCTGGGAGCGCCACGGCGGCGACGATCGCGATGATGACGCCTCGCTTCCGGAGCACGGACATGCGGCCTCCGGTCGGAAAAGGGTCGTGCTCGAATTCTAGCACTTGCCGACGGGGCCGGAAGGGGTGGCGAGCAACGCCTTCCCCCCACCGTAGTACCACCAGCACCAGACCCCGAACCCGAGCTCGACTTGTAACCGTGCCGTCAAGGGATGCGGATTGCCTGCTTCCTCAGAACGCTTCACCGAGACTCAAATAGAAACCGCTCGAGCCTTCGCCCAGCCCCCAGCCCCAATCGGCCCGGATGTTCAGTCCCTCGGCCCGGCTCAGGAGGAACCGGATTCCCCCACCAGCGTTGGAATGGAACCTGCCTAGGTCGAAATCTCCGAACACGTCCGCAACTTGACCGGCACCTATGAAACCAACACCACCAATCCTCCACCACAGGTGCAGCCGGTACTCCGCCTGGAATGCCAAAAGCTGACGGTCCCTGTACCGGCCCGCAAAGTAGCCCCTGAGGAGAGCGTCACCACCCAACTGTGGCGTCAAGTCGAACGGCGGCACAGATGCCGACGCCACACCTACTCCCCTGAGAGCCACCACGTTAGAGAAGAGAGGGAAGTACCGCCGCAGATCCAACGTGAAGTTGGCGAAATCGTAGGAGCTGCCAAAGAAGCCGTTGTACAGCGTAGCAGCGAACTGATCGAGGCTTCCGCTGCGCGGATACACGGTGTTGTCTCTGGTATCGCGGGTCACCATCAGGCCGGCACCCACAATCCTGCCATCCTCAGAACCGGGCACGAGACCATTCTGAAGTGAGGGCGCGCTGTCGGCGTTCACGATTGCCCGGTATCCAGCAGACACGCTCACGCCCACGTACCAATCCGGGAAGACCTCCCTCTGTGCCTGGAGACGCAGCGATACGCTCCGGGGAGTGTATTGCTCATCGAGAGAGTCCGGAGTTTCGTTGCCGATGCCCCAGAGACTGGTCGGAAACAGCGTATAGCCGCCCTCGAACGTGTAGCGGTAGCGCTCGCTGGGAGAGTAGATCTCTCCCTGAAAGACGGCGATGACCTGTTTTCTGGTTGTGTAGATCAGAATCGGTGTGAGCGTGGAAGGACGAGCGTCAGGCCCTTTCTTTGACGTGCGGAAGTAGTAGGTGGCGGCGACCCCGAAGCCGAATCGAGTTTCCGGCTGGTAGAATATCACCGGTAGCGGAACGAACGTGTTACCGGGTGCCGTGGCACTGTCTTGCGGAGCCGCGGCAACACTATGCTGATCTACCTGAGCCACCACCGGGCTGATGGGACCAAGCAGCAGTATGGCGGATGCAGCGATCAGTGTTCGACGCTTCCAAACCGTCCGTATCGTAATGGCCATCTCCTCGCTGTCTGAGGAAAGCCGACGAGTTCGCCGCTCAAGGTAACCATCCTACCGAGACCGCCATACGCAGGCTTGAAGAAAGCCAGACCAGGCTTCGAATGGGGCGGAGCGTCGACGCGCCGCTCAGGTCGGAGGTATCCCCCCCGGGGTCGGACGGGGGAGCCAACTCGACCGTGACGTCGGCGTTCCCGCCGGAGGCGGCGACCTCGAATCGCCACACCGCGCCACGGCGAGCACCACTACTGTGGCGATGCGCGTATGAGGACGCCTCTCACACGGATCCGTCGATGGGTTTGCGCGGGCTCAGCAGGCGCACAACGACGAGCGCCGCCAGCGGAAAGTAGATCGCTTCGGCCACGATCCCCCCGAGGGCGTCGAGCCACGAGTAGTCCGGCGTGATGGCCTGCCCGACCTCGACCACGGCGAACATCAGCCACCAGATCAGCGCGTAGAGCATCCAGCGCCCGGCCCAGCTGTCGCGGGCGAGGGAGTACAGCAACACGAAGGCCACGGCGACGCCGACCTTGATGACGAGCACGCTCAGCAGGAACAGTGTGGCGGAGCCCTCCGTCGGCGGTTGCAGCCCGGTGAGCGCCGAGAGCGTACCGTAGACGGGGAACGGGATCACGTACATGATCGCGAGCGAGAGCCCGATGGCCAGGAGGATCTTCCGCATGTATCGATCCACGCTCCACGCGATTCCGTTGCTGGAACGGTCAGCCGCCTCGCTGCGGGCGATCACTCGCCGGCGGCAGGGAACTCACCCTCAAGCTCGATATTGCCACACGCGCAGCCGATTCGCCAGCCAGCCCGCGAGGCCGAACCGATCTCGAGCCTTGCAGCCATCCCCATCGTGCGGCGTGCCATACGTGCGAACGCCTCCATCCCCTGCAGCGAGTTGTAGACGCCGCGCCAGGACCACTCCATAGATCATCATGGGGAAGGTCCTGGCGCACCCCCCTCCAACTCCGCCAGGATCTTGCGCATCCGAGCCAGTTCTTCCGGCGGGATATTCCGGTCGGAGACCAGTTGCGCGAGCAGCAGCTCCGCCGATCCGCCGAAGATCTTTTCGCGGATGCGGGCGAGAGCGCTGCTTCCCGCCGCCCGGCTCGACGAGCGGCAAGTACCGGTACGCCCGACCCTCGGGTTCGTGATGCACGGCCCCTTTCTCCTCCAGAAGCTGGAGCAACTTGAGGACCGTCGTGTAGGCCGACCCGTCACCCAGAGCCTCGCGGACCTCGGCGACGGAGCCCGACCCCTTGCGCCACAGCACGCTCATGATGTCCAGTTCGCGCCCGTGAAAGCGGGGCCATCCACGGCAGGACGCTCCGGCCGAGATGTTGCCTTCTTGCGCTTCGTCATACGAGAAACCTCGACGGACCTCGAGTACACGGAGAAGCCGACAATCGATGTCGGCCTATCGCTTTCCTTTACCCCCCATCGGCTTCCCTTTGCCCCCCATGGACCTCGGCCCCAGGCGATAGACGAACCGGAGCATCATGTAGCGGCCCAGTGACTGGATCCGCTCTTCCTGGATGTAGCTCGCCGAGTTGGTGATGTTCACGCCCTGGTTCTGGTTGAGCAGGTCGACACCGACGAGCTGAATCTCACCGCGCTGATTCAGGACATAGCGCGAGATCGACGCGTTCAACAGCGCGACGTTCCGACCCGCGAACACCTGCTGGTCGTACAGCTGGTAGCTCAGCCCCGCGTTGAGCGTCCAGGCATCACCCACGTAGTAGGTTCCGTCCGCGTAGAACTTACCAGTGAGGTACTGCTGGTTCAGCTCCTCGTTGAGCGAGTACGTCACGTTGTTGAGCGTGAGGCTGCCACCTGCCCGGGCGTCGACGTACTCCTTGGCCCGATTCTCCAGCGTGAGATTCACGGTGTTCCCGAGCACCCGGCTCATGTTCTCTTCCTCGTTCACGAATTCCGCCCCGGTCGAGTACGACAGCCGATAGTCGAGCTTGAGTCGCACTCCCAACGGCCGCAGGGGAGTACCGAAGTTCAGGCCGGCAGCGGTCGACCACGCCCGGTCGGCGTTGACCCGCGTGATCACCTGCTGTGCCTTCTCGCTCACGGACCGGGAGGGCACGATGCTGTTCTTCGTATAGGTGTAGCTCGCGTAGGTGAACACGTTCCTGAAGCTGAACAGGTCGAAGAACCGATACTCCGCGTACAACCGGTGGGTGTACTCCGGGTTCAGGTCCGGGTTGCCCACGTAGATGTTGAGCGGATTGGAGTTGTCGACGAACGGCTGCAGCTCGGCCACCGTGGGTTCTCGCGTACTCGTGGTGTACTTGATCTGCAGGGACCGCGCTTCCGCGAGCTGGATGCGGAAGTCCCCATGAGGCAGGAGATGCGTGTACCCCTTGGCGATCGGCTCCTCGTCGACCACGTCCACGTCGAGATCGGAGCCCTGGACGCGGAGCCCCAGCGTGAGCCGCGTGCCTTGCGTGAGCCGGCCGAACCGGAGACCGCCCCGCCAGTACGTGTACGTTCGGTCGAATGCCGAGCTCAACAGGTCGTTGAGGCCAGGGCTCCCGCTCTGGAGATCGTAGACCGACTTCGTCTCCTCCCCATGGATGGCACTCCGCTCGCCGAACAACTCCAGCATCTGGCCGCGACCGAGTGGCTCGGTGAGCGAGAGCCGCAGCGCGTGGTGCAGCGTCTGACCGAGCCGCGACTGCTCCTGGAGCGTCGAGTCGTAGACGAAGCCGCCACGCGGGTCGAGTGTGCCCACGATCGAGGCGAGGTCCCCTGACAGGTCGGGTTCGTTGAGGTTGACGTTGGCAAAGGCCACGATGCTGCGCCCGCGTTCGTTGAGCCGCTTGCGCCACGTGAGCTGGCCGAACCCACCCAGCTCACCCCCGGTGACGGCGTAGGTGGTGGCCGCCGTGTTCACGGTCGTGTCTTGCGTGGCGTTCTGCGTCTCCTGGAAGCCGAGGTGGTCGAGCGAGGACGAGCCCGCGGTCAGGTTGCCCCTGAACCGCAGGTCGTGTCCCTCGGTAAAGGTGTGTTGCGCGTTCAGGTTGAGCCGGTGCGTGAGGTTGTCGCTCGTCTGATTGTCCGCCTGGCTGACGAACGAGGACACCTCGGACCCCAGGAGCTGCTGCTGCTGCGCGAGACTGTTCTGCAGGTTGTCGAGGTTGCTCAGGAAGTAGCTCGTGCGAACCCATGTCTTGCTACCGAAGTCGTGGCTCGCATTGAGCCCCGCGGCGAGCGTCTCGGTGAAGCCGTCGTTCCCGCCCCCTCCTCCGATCTTGACGCCGCCACCCCCGCGCCCGCCACTCTCGGCCAGCCCCTTCGACCCACCGATGAAGCTCATGTAGTCGGCCCACGAAAAGCCTGGTTGGTTCACGTTGTTGACGTTCGCGATGGCGGCGAGCTGGGTCGTGGGCGTGAACCGGTTGAGGCTGAACGTCCCGTCGTAGCGCGCCTGGCGATCCGCGGGCGGTTCCTCCGTCGCGGAGCCGCCCACGCCTGCCGTGTACC
>JBDGYA010000019.1:0-55141 GCA_039584325.1 Gemmatimonadota bacterium | reverse complement strand
AGGGCCTTGCTCTCCGGGATGCGTAGCTGCACGGAGGCGAGATACTCCGAGATCCGCGCGCCCGACTCGAGGCGCTGGGGTGATGCGCCCGCTGGCCCGAGGCGGGAGAGTCGGTCGCTGATCTCGAATGAGCTTGCGAATACCTGCGCTTCGTACTGACGGCCGGCCAGCCACGCATCGATGTCACGCGCCGACCGCATCGCGAGGTTTCGCAGCTCCTGATCCACGCCGCGTTCGAGGGAACGCTGCGTTTGGCGGTACGAGATCCAGCCGGTGATCGCCGTCGGGATGAGCGCGGCCAGCACGGCAAACAGCACCACCCGGCCCCGGATGGACGCCAGGCTGAAGCCCCTCGGGGCGCTCCGTCCAATGGCGGACGACAGGCGAGAAAACCGTTGGGGCATGGGCCTCAAGATACCGATGTGCTGGGAGGAGAAAAGCGGCGATCATCACCTTTCGGCGCAGTCATGTCGATCCTCCAGAGGGCGGGGTATGCCCGACCCGCGGAGCGGAACGCCACCTCTCGGAACCCCGGCCAGTCTAATATGGAGGTCTTTTGATCGGAATGCTGCACCCCGAGGTGGCCCGTGTCGGTCGATGGGGGTGGCGGAGTGCGCAACGGCATGCGGCAGTTGAAGTTAGTGATGCATGGCGAGGGCTGCTCACACGCGTGCCGCACTGGCCGGGCGGCGCCACCCCCCCTAGCGGAAGTCCTCCGAGCTGAACCGCAGGCTCACGAGTCCGGTCTGCCGATCGACCTCCGAACCCAGATTCTCGAACGTCGCCGAGCGCCCACCGGCGTCCTCCCCCTTGACGCTGGAGTTTGCGTAGAGCGGGTAATAGCCGATCGACATGCGGATCGCGCCAGGCGGCACCGTGCAGTGGCAGGGCGTCTGCTCGTCCGTGTCCGCATTAATGGTGAACGCGAGCGGACGGTCCGTATTGTTCGTAATGAGCGGGGCGAAATACGCCCGGTCACCCGGGCTCGCCGTCGCGCTGCCCAGCATCCGACCGCTCGGACGCTCGACTGTGAATGCGCCGGAGAACTCAACACCCTGGAGGCGGTCGCCGGAGCCGGCTGGAGGCTCGGCGGTCCAGAGCACGGCCGTCGGCCGTCCACGCGGGAGCCGCACGCGCACGCGGCCACCGGCCGGAACGCTATAGGAGGCGTCATCGACAATGACCTCAACCGGGATGACGAGGGGGTTGTCGAAGACGAGTCGCGGACGCTGCATCCAAACCAGGATCAGCACGACCGCGATCGCCGCCGGAATCCCGATTATCCCCAACCGACGCCAGGCGCGGCGTTTCCTTGCTCCATGCTGTGGGCTGCGTGTCGTAGCGCTCGGCCGCGCATCACTCCTCACCACTTCGGTCTGGGCATCCGTATCTACGGCTCCCCTGCGCCCTGCGGCTGGCACTACCTCCGTCTCATCGGCGTCACCCGCAGTCCTCAGCGCATCGGCGACGGCACCGGCCGAAGGGAATCGATCGCCTGGCTTCTTCGCGAGGCATCGCCCTATCACGCTGGACAGCCAGTCGGGAATGGCGGTGTTCACCGCCGAGGCGATCGGCGGCGGCTCCGCAATGTGCTTGCCGACGATCTCCTGCGAGGAGTCCCCATCGAACGGCGGCGCGCCCGTCACCATCTGATACAGCACCGCGCCGAACGAGTACAGGTCGGATCGAGCGTCCAACTCGCCCTGTCCAAGCGCCTGCTCGGGACTCATGTAATGGGGAGTACCCACCACGAAGCCCGTCTGGGTGAGCCCACCCTCGGCATCCAGACGTTTGGCGATCCCAAAGTCCACCAACATGGGGCGACCCGACGCGACGTCCAGCATGATGTTGTCGGGCTTGATGTCCCGGTGCACGAGGCCGCGCTCGTGGGCGTGCTGGAGCGCCTCGAGTATGGGTACCGCGATCCCCAGCGTCCGCTGGGGTGACAGCTCGCCTCGCTCACGGAGGATGTCGCCCAGCGAGCGCCCCTCGACGAAGGGCATCACGTAATAGGTGAGTCCCTCGCCTTCCCCGACGAAATGGATCGGGAGGATGTTGGGATGGTGCAGCCGGGCGATAGCGCGGGTTTCCTGCTTGAAGCGCTGTAGCATGCCAGCGGTCCACGCGATGTCGGGGCGAAGCAGCTTTACCGCGAGCCGGCGCTCCAACTCGCGATCCCAGATCTCGTACACCTCCGCGAATCCGCCACGACCGATGAGGCGTCGGACTTCGTATTGCTTCCCAAGGGCGGTGCCCAGGCGCTGGGAGATCTCTGCGGTCGATTCGGGGCCGGTCATGGGGGGTAATGTAAGAGCAGGGCCCGATCGGTGAGTAGCAGTGTCGGCGCGCCGCTACACTTCCTCCTCCTTCTCCTCCAGAAGGGCACATTCCGACCAGGATCGACGAGGCCTCGCCGCCAACCTTGCGGCGCACCGGCCTCCCGTCTCACCTTCGGTGACATTCCCATGCCTCGGTTCGCACGTTCGTCGCTTGCCATGGCGCTCGTCCTCGGATGCGGCGACTCCGGTACAGACCGGCAGGCGGCTGCTACCCCTGACCGATCGCGCACGACACTCGTATATGAATGCGAGCGAGGACTCGAGTTCGTGACGGAGATCCGCGGCGACACGGCGTGGGCCTTTCTCCCGGACGGCACGGTGCCATTGCCGCATGTCGTGGCGGCACCAGGTGCCAAGTACAGTGACGGCGCACTGGTTCTGTGGGCCACGGGTGAGGAGGCGGTGCTCGAGATCCCGCCCGACAGCGCACGTGCGTGTCGCAACAACAGAGCGCGGGCAGTCTGGGAGCATGCCAAACTGGGTGGCGCGGATTTTCGGGCGGTTGGCAACGAGCCGGGCTGGCACCTCGAGATCGGACCCGACTCGATCCGGCTGGTGACCGACTACGGGGAGACCCGCTCCGCGTACCCCACGCCCGCCCCCGAGACGGACCGTGATGCCCGCCACACGACCTACCGGACCGCATCGGGTGACGACACCGTCCGTATCGAGCTTCGGGGTGAGCGTTGCCTGGACACCATGAGCGGCGAGGAGTTCGAGACGGCGGTCATGCTGACCCTCGGCGAGCGGACGCTGCGGGGGTGTGGACGGGCACTCCACTAGGCAAGGTCGGATAGCATCAGCCGAGTCGCGGGGCGCAAGACACGAGTCTCCCAGTCGGACACGCGTGAGCCGGATCCCAGATGGGACCCATACCGTGTTGGATCTTGTCCTGAGCGTGGGTATCTTGCGGGCCGCCATTTTCGTACGCCGGGCCAGTCCCCGGGCACCACATGCCTGGGTGGCGAGGCCCGGATGACCGTGAGGAAGGATTCCACTATGAAGATCCGGCTGATGGCCGTTGGGACTTTGGCCGTGCTGGTACTCGGGTGCTCCAGCGAGAAGCGGGTGGCCCTGGAGACGTTTGCCGACAGTGCGAGCTATGCGATTGGAATGAACATGGGGGCGTCCGTTCAGATGGTCCGGGAGCAGATCAACATGGATGCGCTCGAGAACGGTCTGTCGGACAGAGCAGAGGGACAGGAGACGAAGCTGAGCGAGCAGGAGGCCATGCGGATCCTGCAGACGTTCGCCAGCCAAGTCCAGGCAGGTGGACAGGATGAGCTGTCGGCGAAGGTTGAGGAAAACAGACAGGCGGGTCAGACCTACCAGGCCGAGAACGGGGCGAAGCCAGGTGTGACCACGACGGCCTCGGGCCTTCAGTACGAGGTGCTCTCGCAGGCCGACGGGCCCAAGCCGGAGATGACGGACCGCGTGCGGGTGCACTATCGCGGCACGCTGGTGGACGGCACGGAGTTCGAGAGCTCGTTTGATGGCGATCCCGTGGTGTTTCCGCTCAACCAGGTGATCCCCGGATGGACGGAAGGCCTGCAGCTCATGAACGTCGGCAGTCGGTACCGCTTCGTCATTCCGGCCGACCTGGCCTACGGTGACGGAGGTGGTCCTGGTGGGCCGGGTTCGACGCTGGTCTTCGAGGTCGAGTTGGTGGAGATCGTCGAGTAGAGTCCGGCGAGCCGATTTCGCTCTCGCACGGGCGCCGGTGCCAGCATGGTTCCGGCGCCCGTTGTGTGTTGCGGGATGGTAGCCAGTGGCCAGCGGCCGCACGTTCGGCGATCTTCAGGTTCATGATGACCGCTTGGGACACACGTGAGGCGTCCTCAGACCGGCCCATTGGTCGGTACCTCGGCTGCATGCTCGGCCTTGCCGCGGGGGATGCGCTTGGAGCGCCGGTCGAGTTCTTGAAGCGCGAGGAGATCCGGGACCACTTCGGTCCGGACGGCGTGACGGATCTCGAGCCGTGGAATGATCATCCCGCTGGCTCGTTCACCGACGACACGCAGATGTCACTCGCTACGGCGATCGGGTTGCTGAGCGCGTTTCGCGATCAGGCCGAGCGCGGCGAGGGGCATGTGATCGGCTCCCTGTTCGGTGCCTACGGTGCCTGGCTGGAGTCGCAGACCGATCCTGCGGAACTCCGGGCGCCGGGCCGCACATGTGTCACGGCGCTCGGCAGTGGCAGGATGGGCACTGTCGATCAGCCGCTCAACGACAGCAAGGGCTGCGGCGGTGTGATGCGGGTCGCGCCGATCGGCCTGGCGTTCCCCGCTGACCTCGCATTCCGGTACGGCGTCGACGCCGCGGCAATCACACACGGCCATCCTTCGGGGTACTTGGCGGCGGGGGTGCTCGCCGAGATCGTGGCGCGGGCGGCTGAAGGGTCCGACCTCATGACGGCGGCGGCCGAGTCCTGCGACTCTCTTGGCGCATACGGCGGGCACGAGGAGACGCACGGCGCCGTACAGCAGGCACTCGAGCTGGCGGGGCGGAGCGCGGCGCCGGACGAGGCGATCGCGCAACTCGGTCGCGGGTGGGTCGGTGAGGAAGCGCTGGCCATCGGGCTCTACGCGGCAATCAGGTTCGGCGGCGACTTCCGCGGGGCGTGCGTGGCCGCCGTCAACCACTCCGGCGACAGCGATTCGACCGGATCGATCTGCGGCGCGATCCTCGGTGCGGCGTACGGGGTCGAGGTGATCCCCCCATCGTGGGTCGAGCGAATCGAACGACGGGAGCTGCTGGAGCGCTCCGCCCGATCGATGCATGCAGCCTTCGTGGAAGGAGCGCTTCCGACCCCCTGAGCCAACGGCGCGGGGGAGGTGTCCCGGGGGCTACTTCTCCTTCTCTTTCTTCTCGTCCTCCTGATCGAGGTAACTCACACCTTCGGCGATCCAGCCCGGATCGGCCTCGCCCTTCAGATAGTGCCCGAACCACTCCATGACTCGGTTGTGGTAGTCGATCTGGTTGGGCTTCTGGGCGTTCCCGTGGTTCTCCCCCTCGTAGACCAGCAGCACGAAGTCTTTGCCGGCACGACGCGCGGCGTTGTAGTACTCGACCCCCTGGTTGAAGTCGACGGCTCCGTCTTCGTCCCCGTGCGCTACCAGCAGCGGCGTGTTCAGATCCTCGACATGGAAGACCGGTGAGTTCGCTACGTAGGCGTCGATGTCCTCCCAGAAAGGAACCTCCATCCGTCCCTGGCTGATCTCGAAAATGCGCGCATCGGTGCTTCCCGTATTCCAGTACACCGACAGGTACATGCTCACGAGGTTCGTGAGCGGTGCGCCGGCGACGGCAGCTGAGAAGATGTCCGTCTGGGTGACCACGAACGCCGTCTGATAACCGCCCCAGGAGTGGCCGGTCAGCCCCACACGTGCGGCGTCGATCATCCCTGTCTCCAGCACCTTCTGGACGGCGGGCTCGATTGCCGCCACCGCCGAGCGCCCAGGATTGCGGTCGCGGTAGACGATATCCGGCTGCAACACGAAGTACCCCGCGCTGGTCCACACTGCCGTGTTGTAGGCGGAGCGGTTGGACGGCACGGAGTACGTGTGTACCGACGGCGAGCGGATCTCGTAGATGTACACGATCATGGGGTACTGCTTCCCGGGCTTGTAGTCGGCCGGGTAGAACAGTGCGCCCTGCAGCCGCTCACCCCAGGTGTTCTCGTACTCGATCAGTTCCGAGTGGCCCCAGAGATAGTCGCGCTGGAACCGGTTCGTGTGCGTCACCCGGCGCGGGTTCTGTAGACGCGGGCCCGCGACGAAATGGTCCGGTGAGTCGTCGAATCTCTGGACCACGTAGAGATAGACGTCCGCGTCCTCCGCCTTCGTGAGCCGCCCGACGTTCGCGTCCTCCCAGATCAGCCGTTCGAGCTTGCCGCCATTCAACCGGCTGTAGCCGTACTTCTTGGTCCACTCGCCGAACAGCGTGAAGTACTGCGCCTCCGACATATCGATGTAGTCCTCATCCGGATCCAGCCATGCACGTCGGTGACGGACTTCCTCTTCGGCTCCGTTCGTCAGGCGGTTGCCCCGGGAGCCATCCGGTCGGATCTCCCAGACGTCGTACTTGTCGTTGATGACGACGCTGCGGTCGTTCTCGGTCCAGCCCACGACGCCGAACGGCGGCTTCTGCTGGACGGTGTGATCGTCCTCGACATCGATGAACGACGTCGGGAGTGCCTCGGTGATGTTGACGTGGCGCCCGGTGCGAATGTCGTAGGTCCAGTAGTGATCGTCCACGAGGTACAGCAGGTAGCGCCCGCCGTCGCTGGGCCCGAAGTCGTATTGGACCCGCTCCTTCACGAGCGTCGCCTCGCCAGTGCGCACATCGATCAGATACAGGTCCCGATAGACGGGGCCGAACATCTGCTCGCCCTCGTAGGGGGTCTCGTCCCTGCCGAGGACGTGCCGGTCGCCCTCGATGATGCGAGTCTCCTCGGTAAGATCGGTCGCCAACTGGATGAAGACACCGTCGTCGAGGTGCCACGCCGACAGGTAATTCTCTTCCCGATCGCGGTTTGCAAGGACCTTCTGAGCCGGGTAGATGTCCACGTCCCGCGCGTGCCAGATCTGGACGGTACTCGGCTCGTCGTCGTCGTCCGCTTCTTGATCGTCGTCCTCCTCCTCGTCCTTGCCCTCGGCCTCGGTACTGTCCGTCGCGGCCGTGGCCACCGAATCCGCCGTGGCTGCGACGGTATCGGCCGGCTCCTTCGTCTCTCGTTCCTTGATGCCGAAGTAGATGATGCTCCCGTCATCCGCCCATCGCAGACCGGCGAACGGCACGATCCGCATATCGACGGGGAATCCATCGGCCGAATCGGGATCGAACGTGAAGCTGGACGGACCTCGGCTCTCCAAATCGCGCCAGGCGATGACGACGTGGGTCGAGTCCTGGTACCGATCATCGTCGGCTCGGACCCGCATGACGGCGAGATCGTCCTCCTCCTCTCGCCAGGTCAGGTCGCGGTACCTGGTCGCCTCCGATTCGAGGGTTCGCAACCGGCCGGTCGCGGCGTCGAACAGCTGAATACCGTTGCCGGCCTGTCCTTCCGCGTCGATCAGGAGAGCGAGCAGGCTTCCGTCTTCCTGCCAGGTGAACTCGGCGACGTTGCCGAAGTTGGTCTCGAGGCCCGTTGCCAGTTCGCGGACCACGACGTCCACGCCCTTGTGCTTCCGGTCGCTGCCGTTGGGCGGGTACCGTCGCATGGCCAGGTAGGTGCCGTCATCCGAGAACGCGAATCCCGCGACGTCGTCGATTATGAGGGTGTCGCCGCTGCCGAGGTCACGCAGGCCGAGCTGCATGCGCACGGGCTTCTTCTGCTTCTCGAGTTGTCTTCGCTCCTTGGGGCCGACGCCGATCTGGTAGGCGACCCAGCGCCCATCGCCGGAGAACCCGACGTTCGTGCCGAAGGGCACGACGATAGTCGTATCGATCGCGAGGCCCGCGATGCGCAGCTCGTTCTCCTCGTTCACTCGATTGATGGCATAGGCGAGCCACTGCCCGTTGTCCGACACGGTCCGGGAGAACCCGAGGCGCTCCCACTTGCCGTAGTCGTCTGGTGTGATCGGGCGTTTCGTGCTATCGGCCTGCGCGAGCGCGGTCGAAACGCCCAAGGTGCCGAGGAGCAGCATGGCGGCTGACAGGCGAGCGGATGTGCTGAGCAGCATCGTGACGTCTCCGACTCCGAAAATGTTCGACCGGCAAGTTAGCAGATTGCGGTGGGGCGCGTCATTGGCCTGACCGCCTCCCATGGCAGTGGGCAGACGAGGTGATTCGGGAGCGTCGAGGTGCTCACTGGTGGGCGCCGGGAGCCAGGTGTACTGAGGGTGGCTGAACTCCAGTCAGGCGGGAGGCTCCTCGCCACTCCAGCAGTACGTGCAGAGGCGTTCCCGCGGCAGTCCGATGGCGCTCACGAGATCGTCGAGCCGTTGGTATTGTAGCGAGGTCAGGCCGAGCCGGGCTCGGATGCGTTCGACCATGGCGTCATACGAGTCAGAGTCCGGGTCGGCATATGTCGCGATGTCCTTTGGCCGGTCCCCCTCGAGATCGCGGACCGCCTTGCGTGCAGCCAGGTCGAGTTCGGACTTCGACCGCGAGAAATTGAGGAACTTGCAGCCGAACACGAGTGGCGGACACGCGGGACGCATGTGAACCTCGGTGGCGCCGTGATCCAGGATCCGCCGGATGATGTCCTGCAGTTGTGTGCCACGGACGATGGAGTCCTCACAGAACAGCAACCGCTTCCCCTCGATGATCTCTTGGATCGGTATCAGCTTCATGCGCGCCACCAGATCCCGCACCCGCTGGTCCTGGGGCATGAAGCTGCGTGGCCACGTGGGAGTGTACTTCACGAAGGGCCGGCGGTACGGCACGCCTTTGGCATTGGCGTACCCGATGGCGTGTCCGGTGCCGGAATCCGGGATCCCGGCGACGATGTCGACCTCCGTGTCGTCGCGCGCCGCGAGACACTCTCCGCAGCGGTAGCGTGTGGTCTCGACGTTGATGCCCTCGTAGTTCGAGGCCGGGTATCCGTAGTAGACCCACATGAATGCACAAATCTGCAGCCGATCGCCTGGCGCGGTCAGCTGTGTCACGCCTTCCTGGTCGATCCGCACCACCTCGCCGGGCCCCAGATCCCGCACTTCCCGGTAACCCAGATTCGGCAGCGCGCAGGTCTCGAGGGTGACCGCGTGCGCGCCATCGCGCGCACCGACGACCAGCGGTGTCCGTCCGAGACGGTCTCGCGCAGCATAGATGGCGTCTTCGGTGAGCAGGAGCAGGGAGCAGGAGCCCTCGACGATTTCCTGTGCGTGGGCGATCCCTTCCTCGATGGTGGTTCCGTGGTCGATGAGGTGTGCAATCAGCTGCGTGGGATTGACCTCGGCACCCGTCATCTCGGAGAAGTGCGTTCCGTTCCTGCTCAGCGCGTCTTCCACCACGGCCTCGAGGTTCTGCACGCGATTCACAGTGACGATGGCATAGGTTCCATGATGGGAGCGGATGATCAGAGGCTGGTCCTCGTAGTCGCTGATGACTCCAATCCCCATGGTGCCCGAGAACCGCCCGAGGTCGTCCTCGAACTTGCTGCGGAACTGTGCATTGGTGATGTCGTGGATGATGCGGGAGAATCCATCGCCGTTCTTTACAGCCAAGCCGCCGCGCATGGTGCCCAGGTGGGAGTGATAATCCGTCCCGTAGTAGAGGTCGGCGACGCAGTCCTCACTCGCCACGACACCGAATAGTCCACCCACGACTGCCTCCAGGCTCCGGGTCTCTCCCTCAGATCACTCGGCTGGTCCGATGGGCAAGCTATCGTGGAGCCGGACGGCGTCAACTGGGGGGTACGTGTACGCGATTGACGCTCGCGCCCACATGTCGTGTCGGCGCGGTGACGGTCGTCGACCTAGTGTCTTTGGGGACTGCCACCGCGTCGTGACACGGCACCGACGGGTTCGTGAATTGAGCATGCCTATTCTCCTCGCCGTCCGCATGTTGCACTTTCGAGTCGCGTTCACCCGGAGGAATCCTGTGCCTACGCGTGTACCTCTCAGGGTCGTCGTCTTCTCCGCCGCCCTGCTGCTTGCGGGGTGTGACGGCGATCCCATCTCACCCCGAGCAGACACCGACCCCCAGTTCGCCAATGGCGGAGCTTCAAAGGATCATGCCTTCACGACCTCGCAAGGTGCCCAGGCCAGGCTCGTGGCAGCCTCGTCCGGCGCGATCAGGCCCCTCGCGACGGTGGGGGACCCGATGCCAGGAAGCATGATGCCGCTCGCACCCATCCCGGACGGGATCGGGATCTTCGGCGGCCAGCGGTATCTGTCCCTGATGCTCAACCACGAGCTCTCCGGTGTCGAGATGCTAGACGGCGGATCGGCATACACCAACGCAATGGTCTCGCGTTTCACCATCGACACCAAGGCGATGGAGATCCTCGACCACCGGTACGTGCTCGACGGTTCGGAGGGGTACCAACGGCTTTGCTCGGCCGAGTGGGTGGACGCCCGGGATGGCTTCTCCGGCGGCTACTTCTTCACGGGCGAGGAGAGCGACGACGGCGTCCAGCTCGCCATCGACGCGCAGGGCGACGTGTACGAGTTGCCGTGGCTAGGGCGCTACAACCACGAGAACCAGATCTCGGTCCCGGGCTTCCCTGGTCACGTGGTCGTGCTGAACTTCGACGACAAGGGTGGCAACGCCAGCACTGGTTCGCTGTCCGAGCTGTACATGTACGTCGCGCGGAACAGCAATCAGGTGCTCCGCGGAGAGGGCAGGCTGTACGTCTTCGCGTCGGCCGATGTCGCGAATCCCAGCCAGCTTGAACCGGGCCAGCGCATCTTCGGCTACTGGATGGAGGTACCAGCGAACGTGGCTCCTGACGCCGCCGCCTTGCAACAGTACGTGCACCAGCAGGGCGCGTTCCCGTTCGCCCGTCTCGAGGACGGCTTCTACGACAAGCGCCCCGGGGCGATGCCCGCAGCGTACTTCTACGACACCGGGCGGAGCAGCGTGGGTGATGCGGGTGGCCCGTGGGATCCGTGGGGATCGATCTACCGCCTGGACTTCAACGACCCGGCCGACCCTGCGGGCGGTACGGCCACGCTCCACCTGCTCGCGCGCTCGAGTGGACCCTCGAGCGGTTGGGCGTCGCCGGACAACGGCGACATGAATGCGGACGGCGTCGTCATGCTGCAGGAGGATCCGGCGAACGGCCCGTGGAGTCGCCGGCCGGCGATCTACACCTTCATGCTCGCCGCGGACGGCAGCCTCGTGGACCCAAACGGCACGAAGATCGTCGAGGTGCAGGATCCGGACGACCCGACCGATGACGAAACGGCGGTGTTCGGCTGGGAGATGAGCGGCATCGTCGATGCCTCAGAGTACATTGGTGCCAACACGTGGATCTTCACCGTGCAAGCACATGACAAGACCGTGCCGAGCCTGAACCTCACGGAGGACAGCGGGCAGCTGCTCCTGCTGCGGCTCTACTGAGTCAGGTCACCAGTCCGAGAGGGCGGTCGGTCCCACGTGGGATCGGCCGTGTGGCCGTCGCCGGCTCAGCGCCAGCTGGGTGGAACCGCGCCCGGCTTGGCCGGCGTGATCGGATCCTTCCCGGCCGCGTTGGATGCCAGACGCGCCCGGATGCGCCCGAGATCGCGGAAGCGCACCAGTTGCTTGGCCTCCTCGTCCCATAATGTGAGCCACACGGTTCTGAGACTCTGCGGTAGGGTGAGCCGAGTGACGTCGTGCAGCTCCGGGTTCTCATCGTAGCAGCGCTGCAGGTGGTAGTTGGGGATGCGGCTTGCGATGTGGTGGATGTGGTGCAGTCCGATGTTGGCGGTGAACCACTGCAGCATCCTCGGCATGACCAGGTGTGACGCCCCCTCGAGGCCAGCCGCGTAGTAGTCCCACGCTTCCTGGTAGCGCCAGTAGGTGTCTTCGTACTGATGCTGCACGTAGAAGAGGTACACGCCCAGTGACCCTGCGATGAGCGTGACGGGGAGCTGCACCAGCAGAAACCGCTCCCAGCCCACCAGCAACACCAGCGTGACGACCACAGCGAGGATAGCGAGGTTCGTGCGGTGCACGCTCAGCCACTCGCGCTTCCAGTTCCGGGGGAGGTCGGCCGGAAAGCGGTGTTTGAGGACGAACTGCCACACGGGTCCGATGACGAGCAGCACGAGCGGGTGCCGGTACAGACGGTACAGAAGGCGCTTGAACGGTGAACGACTGAGGTACTCGCGGACCGTGAGGGTATCGATGTCGCCGAAGCCCCGAATATCGAGATTGCCCGAGGACGCGTGGTGCATGGCGTGTGTCTTCCGCCAATACGCGTACGGTACGAGCGTGACGACCCCGAGGACGCCCCCAACGGCGTTGTTGGCGCGCGGCGACCGGAAGAAGGCACCGTGTCCGCAGTCGTGCTGAAACATGAACATCCGAACCAGCAACAGAGCCGTGGGAACAGACAGCAGCAGCGTGAGCCAGTAGCCGGCCTCGAGGCTCCACAGCATCGCGAGCCAGAGGGCGGCAAAGGGAATCACCGTATTCGCGAGCTGGTACACGCTGCGCCACAGTTGCGGCTTCCGGTAAGGCGCCAGCAGCGTGTTCCAGTCCGTACCCGATGGGGTCGTAGTACTTGCGGTCATGGCTTCGCGTGACCTCAATCGTCATCGACAATGGCCAACCGGCCGCTCTTGGAAGCGGCCGGTCGATTCGCACGCTGTAATCTAGCACAGAACTGACCAGTCGGCCAGTGAGCCGGTCCGAGTGGAACGAATTCCATCGGTGTGTTCGGTGTGTTTCTCCCCAGTCCGCGCTCGGCGAAGGGGATTGCGGCCTCTCACCGTAAACGGAGGAGAGGTGGCGGTCAGTCGGGTCGGTGACCCGCCCGACTGTAGAACAACTGCACGTCGAGATCGCGCACGCGCACGCCGTCAGGCCCGCGCTCGCCATTGATGGACGTCACATAAACGCCAACACGAAGCTCCCGAGACTCTGCGGTGAGCCGCATGGCGCCGGGGTCGACTCCCCTGCCACCGGCGGCGACACCGGCAACGGCCGCGCTGTCGAGCAGGCTGCTCAAAGCCAAGCTCAGCACGACCTCATCCCGCATCGTAAACTCGATCGCCGCCGACGCCGAGTCGTAGCGGACGACGAGGTCTCCGTCGAGCACGACGGAGTCTTCCGTGAGTCCGTTCACTCTGACCGCGACATCATAGCCACCGATGTCCACCGGCTGACGATTCCACCGCACGAAGTAGCGGAACGGGCCCACCACGCCCGGTGCCCATCGACCGACGTAGTCGATTCCGAGCAGCCCGGCGATCAGCTGCGTCCGTTCCTCCACCTCCCGCTGGGGTGACGGTCGGGTACCCTCGCCGAGCGTATCGGCGGTGGTGAGCAAGCTGTTGAACCAGTGGGCGATGGCGCCGGTTCCGTGGGTGCCGGTCAGATAGCGCACGATGGCGTTGATCTCGCGCTGCTCGGTATACCCTACCGGTCCCGATGCCGGTCGAATGATCTCGTTCTCGAGGATGTCGTTGGACCGGAGCAGCTGTTCCAGGCGGTTGACCTGACTGGACTCGGAGACGCGGTACGCTCCCCACGGACCGGCAAACGTGAGCAGCGCTCCGACGCACAGGCTCGCCGGAATGATGCGGATGTCGCGTGACCGAGTGATGGCGTGGTAGACGGCGATTCCCGCAAGCCACACCGACAGGATGGTCAGGAAGTAGCGCGGCTCAGTGATTCCGTACTGATCGACACGCTGATAGATGGCGAGCCACAGCATGACGATTGACGGGAAGATCGCGATATAGAATCCGCGGGCGTACGTACGCATCCACCGGTTCTCTGCCCGCTCGGCGACAGGGTGGACGAGCAGCAGCGAGAAGATCCCGGCGGCAGCTACGCTGGAGACGAGCCAGCCGATCCAGCCGCTGGGCCATTCCTGGGTGACGAGAACCTTCACCAGATACAGCGTGAGGATCACGAGGTAGACGGCGACCAGCGGTACCAGAACATACTGCGCGAAGATCTTGAGTCCTCGAGGATAATCCTCGTCGTGCTCGAGAGTCGATAGATCGGCGGGTACTCCACCGAGGAAGAACCAGGTGTTGAACACGAACGCGAGAATGAAGAAGAGGCGGGCATATGATTCTTCGCTGACGTCGAGCCCGAAGAGGTTGTCGAGTGCCAAGAGCGCAACCGCCAGCCCTGCGTAGAGCACGGCCGTGAACAGCGCGGCCGTGAGAGCCCGAAGGAACAGCGTCTTGTTGTACTGCCAGAAGCCGTGAAGCTCCTTGGTGCCGACAAAGGGTGCAACCGCGACGAGCAAGTGGAACGCCGCGCTCAGTTGGATGTAGCGCCCTGCGGCGACCGGCTCGGACCAGCGGAACCAGACCGCCATGAATGCGGCAAGAAGTCCTGCACCGGCGAGCCATAGTGCGACACGGACCGCCAGGGCCCACCGACGTCGCTCGCACGTGAGGTCAGTGGCGAGAAAGAGCGGAATCGCGAGCGCCGCCGTGCCCATGAGGCGGAGCCAGAAATCCTCATCCGCGCTGTCGACACCGATCGCACCGGCAACCGCTGCCACCAGTCCCACACCGATCACGGCGGGGAATCGGACCAGCGTGCGCCGGGCGTCGGTGATGAGGGTCTCTACCGATGGAAGTCTCATCTCGTTTCTCCCCAGACCGCTGCCGTGGGTTCGGGCCTTTCCTGGCGCGGGCGCGCTGTCGGGGCTTCCCCCGCACCGCTCAGCGTTGCGGCACGAGCAACGCGCTGACGGCGCTCTCCGCCCAAGGTAGGATGCTGCCAGAGCGGGCGCTAGAACGGGCATGCGGGAGCGTGGGACTGGTCTGCACGACGGTGCCTGTCTACGTTGTGTCGATTCCCACGTCCCCTGCCGGTCCCAAGCCTCGGAGCAGCTCCATGATTTCTCGACGCGCCTTTCTCGGTGCTTCTGCCACCTCGATCGCCGGTGCAACGGTCCGTCCGGGCGTTGTCGAAGCGGGAACCCAGCAGGGCGGGGACGATCTCCCGCCGTCCATTCTCGCGCTCACGTCGATGAAGGATCGAGCGATACCCATCACAATTGCAGAGCGGGAGGCGCGCATCGAGAAGGCCCGGTCGTTGATGGCGCGGGAAGGCCTGGACGCGATCATGCTCACGGGTGGGACGTCGTTGGTCTACTTCACCAACGTGCGCTGGTGGCTCAGCGAGCGTCTGTTCAGCGTCATTCTGCCGGTGGAGGGAAAGCCGCTTGTCGTGACGCCCGCATTCGAGGAGGACCGGACGCGTGAACAGCTCGACTCTGGACCGCTGCCGGCGGCCGCTACCGACATCCTCACCTGGCAGGAGGACGAGAATCCATACCGGCTCGTAGCGGAGGGTCTCACAGACCGCGGGATTGCGACGGGGCAACTGGGGGTGGAGGAAACCGTCCGGTTCGCGTACTCCAACGGCGTAGCGCAGGCGGCCCCGGCTCTGACGCTGACGAGCGCCACTCCGGTGACCGCCGGGTGCCGCGGTGTGAAGACGGAGCATGAGCTGGATCTGATGCGCCTCGCCTCCGAAGTGACCCTCAAGGCATATGGAGCGGCCTACCTGGCGCTGGAGGAGGGCATGACACAGGACCGGTTCGCGCAGCTGGTTCGTGCGGCGCACGACCGGCTGGGTTTTTCGGGCTCGGCCGGGGTGCAGGTGGGCGAGTTCTCCGCGCTGCCGCACGGCTCCGTGACGCCTCAAGTCGTGAGCGAGGGTACGATCCTGCTGATCGACGGCGGGTGCTCCGTCGAGGGGTTTCGCTCGGACATCAGCCGGACCTTCGTGCTGGGGACACCCACGGAGAAGATGCGGCGCGTGTTCGACGTCGTGCTTGAGGCTCAGACGAAAGCGCTCGAGGCGGCGGCACCAGGTGTCCCGTGCGAGGCCGTGGACCACGCCGCTCGGCAGCACATCGAGGCTGCCGGATTCGGCGAGGACTACACCCACTTCACACACCGTGTGGGGCACGGCATCGGGATGGATGGTCATGAATGGCCCTACCTGGTCCGCGGCAACACCCAGCCGCTTGAGCCTGGCATGACGTTCAGCGACGAGCCGGGTATCTATCTGCCCGGCGAGTTCGGTGTGCGCCTCGAGGACGACATGGTAATCACGCCGAGTGGTGCCGAGTTGCTCACGCCGCAAAGTCGGTCGCTGGAGGAGCCGTTTACGAGCTGAGGGAAAGAAAGGGGGAAGGGGGAAGAGGGAAAGTGTAACCCACCGTGCAGTGCGCAACGGACAACGTGCAACGTTTCGCCCACTGTTCAGCCGGTCCTCTGTCCGTCTTTCCCCTGTTCCGATCGACCGCCGGACCGCCGGTCACCCGCCGTCCCGCCGACTCCGTTCCGCCGCCCCGCAACCTCCCTTGTCGTGTGATTCCCGTCACGGCTACCGGCGGGGTTTTCTGCTTGATTTGAACACGGAGAAATAGACACGATCACTCAATCCCAATGAGGCGGGACCACGCGCTCACTCCCGCGGTCTGGGGAGGCACTCATGTCAAAACGCTTAGTACTCGCCGCGCTGATCTGCCTGCCGCTCGCCGGGTGTGATCTACCCGAGACGACGGACCCGATCACCGAGGCGCCCACACTGCGGATCGCCGATGCGGCGAACAACGGCGACCAGCACTTGTACTTCCTGCCCCCGCTGGCGTGGCAGCCGGAGTATTCGGGAAATTTTGACCCAACGATGGAGCCGCAGGTGTCCATCTGCGCGGTGAACGGCGCAGGCTGTGGCGAGATCGCGGCGTACAGCATGACCGCCGAGTCGCACGGGGAGATGCTGCAGGTCAATCCGGCCAACGAGTTCTACCATGTCAATTGGCACACCAACCTCTTCGATCTGGATCTCAACACGGTCTATCGAATTCGGATCATGGTCGATGGGGATGAGGTCGCGTTCCTGGACGTGCTCCTGGTCGAGAACAAGTCCAAGCTCCGTTCCGGGGGGCGGGACGGCATCATTCCGCTGGTCGACGGCCGCACCGCACCGATCAAGTTCCGTATCGAGGAGGGGCTCGGGGGGGACGATCCGCCCGGAGATCCCGACCCGCCCGACCCGCCGGACGTCCCGGAAGGCGCCATCACGGGTACGGTGACCGATGCAGCCGGCGCAGGCATTGGGGGCATCACGGTGTCGGCCCTCACGACCGGTATGGTCAACACGGTTGTCAGCCAGACGCAGACACAAGCGGATGGCACGTACGTGCTCCCCGTTCCGGACACGTACCCCCAGGTGCTCGTGAGATTCGAGGACCCGAACATGGTCTACACGGGTGAATGCTGGGACAACGCGCCGCTCACGTTCTGCGCGATGGGTGCGACTTCGGTGGCCCGCGGCACGACCGGAATCAATGCCATGCTCAACGGCTCTCCGTGAGGTGACCATGCGTCGACTGTTCCTGCTCGGTCTCTCTTGTGGGCTCGCGTCGATGGTGCTGGCCTCGTCGGCGGCTGCCCAAAAGCCGGATAGGCCCAAGGGCCGCGACGGTGGTGGCGTGCAGGTCGACGTATCGGTGGGCTTCTCCACAGTCGAGCGCCGCATCGTCACCGAGTACTATGCCGAGCACCGGTACGAAGCGAAGCCGCTGCCGCCGGGCATCGCGAAGAACCTGGCCCGCGGCAAGCCACTGCCGCCGGGCATCGCCAAACGCCAGCTCCCAGCGGATCTCCGGTCCCGGCTGCAAAGCCGCGTCGGCGCGGAGATCACCATCTTCGGTGACCGAATCGTGCTGCTCGAAGCGAGCGGGTTAGTGGTGGACATCCTTGAGGGGGTGTTTGGGTAGGGAGGATGTTGCAGATTGCCGATTGCAAATCGGCGATTGCAGTTCGAAATGTGAGGATCGTGTACGGGGAGCGGTGCCGCGCCGACGGTATCGCTCCCCGCTGGCATTGGGTGTCGCGCAACGATCCGACGGTCCTTGCACGGCCACCGCACAGCAGTGGCTGCAGTCCGCCTATCCGTCCAAATCCCGTAGTGTGATGACTCGGCCCAGCAGGTCTGCTCGATTGACTCGCGGAAGCAAGACGAATCAAGACGAACTGGCCTCGGCCGCCAGCCTGCAGTGGCAGAGCTCCTGGCGCAGCTCCAGCACCGAGACCTCCTGCCACACCGGTGAGCCGGCCATGGCACCCACGGCCGCGCCCGTCATCGCCCCGTCGACCAATCCATACGCAGCACCCGTTGCCGCTGCCTCCCCAATGTTGGGCTCGGCTCCAAACATCCCGCCGAAGAAGGCCTCGGCAACAACCCCGGTCGCCGCACCGAGCGCGGTTCCGACCACCGCACCGGCCGCGCCACCCTTCACGGCACCCTCGGCGCTGGGTCGGTTGCCTCGGTACACCTCGAGCTTCCTGATCTGCGGGACCGCGATCGAGAGGAGCTGGTCGGTCCGGTCCGACCACATCAGGAGGCTGTCTGACTCCAGGTAGACGAGCGGACCTTCGTGCTGGATCGTGTGCGTTCCGCATGAGTGTGAGCCGCCACAGGAGGTGACGCGGACACGAAAGCCCTGGGGCGTTGCCACCTGGGCCGGAGGGAGGTAGCATCCGGCGCCAGCAGCGAGCAGTCCGGCGACGAGCAGGGGCCCGGATCGGAGCATCGGGGTCTCCCGGTTGGGGTGCCCTCACAGACACAGGGTAGCGCACCGCCGTCAACGGAGCGTCAAGGGAGTACGGAACCCTCGAGCCATGGCGCGGGTTTCACCACGGTATCGCAGGGTGCATGAGAAGTGAGGCGGCAATGTCCGCTCGGGACGAACCGAAGAATCGGATGCCCAGCACCGCCGGCCGAGTGGCAACGCTTGCCGGAGCCGCGGTGCTGTCACTGGGTCTGCTCGCGCAGTCCGTTGCGTCCCAGGGACCACCTCCGGGCCAGCGTCGGGGCCGCGCCATGGAACCGCCCCCGGCGCCTCCTGCCAGCCTCAGCTGGCGCATGGAGGTCGCGGCGCAGACCAACCTCTGGTTCCATGCGCTGGCCGTGATCGCCGCCGATCAGCCGGGTCCGCTTGGCCTCTACAGCGCTGACTACGCGCGCTACATCCGTGATTTCAAGCAGCAGCTCGGCGTGTACCCCACCGCCCTCGACTCCCTGGCACCGGAGCTCCGGGAGCGCATTGGAGACGGCCGAGACCTCGAGGTCATTCACTTCGTCCCGCTGTACTTCCCACAGGCCGAGCCCGAGCGTATGCTGCAGGCCCTCCGGGCGGTCGTCAAACGCAAGAACGACCCGGCACTCGTCGGAAGGGACGTTGGGTTCGGCGTCGCCGTCATGCGACAGGCCACGCAGAATGGTAAGACGCGCAGTGTGCTGGGTGACGTGGTCGACGCGGTCGAGAACGAGTGGAATGTCTTCTACCGGCAGTACTGGCAGGATACCGAGCCGCAGCGGGACTCGCTCGCTCGGGCCATGCAGGATGTCTGGGATGCCGATATCGCTCCGGGGCTCGCGGGGTATCTCGAGCAGCGCCGCCTGACCGGGGGCATCGTCATGCCGGCAGCGTCTCTTGGGCCTGAGGGGCGAATCGTCGAGCTGCAGGACTACAATCCCGGTGACCAGGTCGTGGCAGTGCAGGATCCACTGCTGGTCGAAGGCCCGGAGGCGACGGTGTTCGCCTTCCTCAAGGAACTGTGCTTCCTACTGATCGATGATCAGAAGTTGAATCCCGATCCCCTGAGCCTCGAGGAGCGCGAAGACCTGCGGCGCACGGCCGCCGTCCGCTGTGGGGCGCAGCTGCTGCAGTTCTACGTCCCCGAGCAGGCGGGCAGGTACCGGCGGGCCTTCCTCGACGCGGTGGGCGCTGAGGAGAGCAACACCGTCGAGGCCTTCGAACGGGTCTTCTACCTCGACCCGATCATGTACCGCCGTCTGCACCAGCAGATTCGTACTCAGTAGCGTAAGGTACATCATGGCAACAGGTTGCGATGTTCCGTCCCGGTCGTTCGGAGCGCGGTCCGCGGTCGTCTCGGGAGCACCGTGCCACCGGTGAGGTATTACAGTACGTGATGACACGCGTGAAGCACTACCCGACCGCCAGCCTTCCCCGGACCGATCGCCGGTACGGAGCAGGTGTCGTTTTCGCTGCGGTCGCGCACGCGCTTGCGATCATGCTCCTTGCCAGTGGGTGGGCGGAGACCTACTTCGAGGGGTCCCGTGATCCTGGCCCCGGCCATGGCGGTGGCGGAGGAGGTGGCGGCGGAAGGTCGATCCGCTACATCGACCTGCCTCCCCTGCCGACGTCCGCCTCCCGCACCGCGCGACCGGTGGCCAAGCCGGCGCCGAAAGTCGAGATAGCGCTCCCGAAGCCCCAAGTTGCCGCGGCCGAGGAGCCGATCATCCCGAATTCCACTGTTGCCGTACCAGAACCGGTGATGCCCGTGGTAGCGCGGATGGCCGCGGACAATCCTCAGGTGATTGGACCAGGTACTGGCACGGGCGCGGGCCGCGGTGTGGGGTCCGGCACTGGTGGCGGGCAAGGAACCGGCCGCGGTCCCGGCATCGGCAGCGGCACGGGCCCGGGATCCGGGGGGGACGGCACAGCGTACTACGCCCCCGAGCCGCGTGCCATCATCTACCCCTTCGAGGATCCACCCACCTCTGTCCGCGGGCGGGAGTTCCTGATCAGGTTCTGGGTCAACAGCCGCGGTCGCGTCGACAAGGTGGAGATACAGCCCGAGATCAAGGACCGGGCGTTCCGGGCCAAGCTGCTCGAGCGGGTGACGTCATGGACGTTCTACGCCGCCCGCACGCGCGAAGGCAGGCCGGTCAACGGTCGGTACGAGATCACGTACGCGCCGTAGTCCCCCCCACTGGGTTCTTCCTTTCGTCAGGGGACCGCATCGGCTGGTCAACTGGTGCGTTCATTCCGAGCGCCGCCCGGGACCTTCCAGACAATGGAGTTCTCCTCCCGAACGGCCGGAGCCTCGGGCGCACTCCCGCATTCTCCCCGGCAGCCGTATCTTCTCGTCCTTCGGGACCTCTCATGACTGCTTTCGCGGACCGCGAGAGCATCGAGCGGAGCCGGCGCGCCGCCATCGTCCGGCATCAAACGCCGGTGGCTAGCATGCTGCCTCGCACACCGAGTCCACAGGGGGACTCATGACCACGACTCCAGCCGACGACGATTCCACCGTGTTGCGAACGCCGCAGGCTAGGGACATCGACGTCTTTGGCCTGACGCATCCCGGTGCGGTGCGCAAGGAGAATCAAGATCACTTCCTGATCGCCTCGCTCTCCAGGCAAATGCTCGTGGACCGCACGAGCCTGCCCTCCGATGCCGAGCTGCCTCTCGATCCGGAGCGGCTGGCGTCGCTTGCCATGGTTGCCGACGGTGTGGGAAGCGGTGGGGGCGGTGAGGAGGCGAGCCGGCTCGCGGTGCAGGCAATCACCCAATACGTCACGCAGAGTACCCATGCGTTCTACGCGTCAGACGTCGCCGCCCATCCGGAAGCATTCGAGCGGGTGCTCTCCGATGCGGCACTGCAATGCCACGCGAGCCTCCAGGAAAAGGCTGCTAACGATCCGGAGCACAAGCGCTATGGCACGACGCTTACCCTGTGGCTGGGCCTCTGGCCGCACGCCTACCTGCTCCAGGTGGGGGACAGCCGGTGCTATCTGTTCCGTGACGGCCAGCTCGCACAGCTCTCCCGCGACCAGACGATGGCGCAGGACCTCGTGGACAAGGGAGTACTGTCTCGTACCGGTGCGTTCAACAGCCCGTGGGCACACGTGCTCTCGAGTGCGATCGGCGGGCAGCAGGCGGCGCCCGTCGTCACACGGATCACTCGGGACTGGGGCACGGTGGTGCTGTTGTGCAGCGACGGGCTCACCAAACACGTATCGGATGAGCGAATCGGCAAGGGCCTCTCGTCGATGACCAGCTCGAAACAGGTGTGTGAGGATCTCCTACAGGACGCACTCGACGACGGCGGCAGTGACAACATCACGATCATCGTCGGGCGCACCGTCAAGCCCGAAGCTGACTGACACGCGTGCCCGAGGCGGCGCATTGCGAGCTACTGCCGGCGAGAGCGGTGTCCTCCGCCTGCGGATCGAATCGATGCACCCCGAGTCGTTTCGATGCGGTCCCGACCTGACGTGATTCTCGGTGCAGCGCCGTAACCGACTACGTGGCATGTAGTTACGGCCGTAGCGGTGCACTCTCTCATGTGGCATCCATCCTGCGACTTGCCCGTGCAGCGTGAACAGGACAGCGCGATGGCGGCGCCTTCCGAGAAGGTGCCGACCCGACAAAGCAAGGCAATTGACAGGAGGAAACACATGAAGCGCAGTATCAGTTTCGTGGCACTCGTCGCCGGTGCGGTCTTCGCCGCGGCCTGCAGTGACAGCGGAGCACCGGGCTCGAACGTGGCTGTTCGGATCGGAACCACGACAGGGCTGGCGGCGTCGAGCGCGTTCACGGCGTCCGGCGCCAGCATGTCCGGCGCGGCCGTGCAGGACGTTCCGCTGGAGGGGTCCAATGGCCGGCTGACGATCACCGACATGTGGGTGATCGTGGAAGAGCTCGAGCTCGAGCCCGTAGAGGTGGGCGACTGTGACGACGACGTGGTCGAGGTCGAGTGCCCCGACTTCGAGCTGCGCTACCTGTTCGTTCAGGTGCCGGTGGACGGCAGCGACGTGCAGATCGCGGTCACCGACGCCGAGGGGCAGTTCGACGAACTGGAGATCGAGGTCGAAGATGCCGAGGTTGACGACGACGATGCGGACGATCTGGTCGACGCACAGCTTATCGAGGACATGTTCACCAACGAGATCCTGCCGCGGTTCCCGAGCTGGCCCGAGGAAGCCAGCATGGTGGTAGTCGGCACGTTCGAGCCGAAGAACCAGGACGGCACGTACGGCGATCCGGTCGACTTCACGACGTACTTCGAGGCGGAGGTTGAGATCGAGCTGGATCTGAATCCGCCGTTCGACTCCGCCACGGACTCCGAGATCACTGTGAACCTGAATCTGGAGAGTTGGTTCAAGCTGCCGGACGGAACGGTGATGGATCTCGCGGCGCTGCAGGGGCAACTCGTGGAACTCGAGGTCGACGGGGAGGATGGCTTCGAGGTCGAGATCGACGACGATTGACGCACGGACTCAGAAGGTCCGAGCCGGGCGCTCTCCCCAGGGAGAGCGCCCGGCTCGTTCTCTGGACGGTGACCGCGAGGAATGGCTGCCGGTGCCGAGCGGGCGCCGTTACGGCTCGCGCACGATTGCCCCACCCTTCATCACCAGCCTCACGTCGCGCAGTGCACTGATGTCCGTCGTGGGATCGCCCTCGACGGCGATCAGGTCCGCGAGACGCCCCGGAGCGATGCGCCCCCTGTCGGAAAGGAGCAGAATCTCGGCATTGCCGGAGGTCGCTGCTCTCAGGGCATCGATGGCCTCCATCCCGTAGTCCACCATCAGCTCCAGCTCACGGACGTTGTCACCGTGGGGGTACACGCCCACATCACCGCCAAAGCAGATGGGCACGCCGGCATCCAGGGCTGCCCGGAAGGAAGCGCGCTTCGCGGTGATACGGGCGGGCTCGGGGTCAATTCCCTTGCGCCAGCCGGCGTACTGGCTCACGGCGTCTCCTGCGGCGAGCGTGGGGCAAAGGCCGACGCCACGCTGTGCCATGAGCCGGAAGACCTCGGGTGTGCCGCCGTCGCCGTGCTCGATCGTGAGAACGCCCGCCTCGGCAGCCCGACGCATACCCTCGGGAGAGCTGGCGTGTGCTGCGACCGGTCGCCCGGAGCTGCCAGCCACCTCGACCGCCAGGCGCAATTCGTCCAGCGTGAACGTTGGTGAGGCCTCGCCGGACGGTCCCCATCGGTAATCGGCATACACTTTCACCCAGTCGGCGCCGCGGCCGATCTGGTCTCGCACGACCCGGGTGAGATCGTCGTGCCCATCAGCGGGCTCGGCGCCGAGGGGCAGCAGCCACTCCGGGGCACCCTTCGGACCGTAGCTGCCGGTCGTGACGATGGCGCGCGTGCTCACCAGGAGGCGTGGCCCGGGGATGATGCCCTCCTCGATGGCCTGCTTGATCCCGACGTCGACGTAGCCGGCACCCTCGGTCCCGAGATCCCGTTCGGTGGTCACCCCTGCCATGAGGGTTGCCCGGGCGGCCACGGTCGCACGCGCCACCCTCAGCGCGAGCGGCTCCCTCAGCACCTGATCGTTCCAGCTCGTCTCGTCGTAGGGATGGAGCAGCAGATGCGAGTGCCCTTCGATCAACCCGGGCAGGAGGGTCGTTCCCGGCAGCTCGATCCTGCGGGCCCCTGCGGGAATGTCGATCTCGACGGCGGGGCCGGCGGCGGTGATCTCTTCTCCCGACACGACTACCACCCACCCGACATGTGAGCTGGCTGCGACGCCGTCGAAGACTCGGTCGGGTGCCAGCACGACCGTCTGCTGAGCGATGAGGGGCGTGCGCGTTGCACAGCCCAGGGCAGAGAGGATTACAAACGATACGAGCGATCGACGGTACATGCGAACCGTCCTCACAGATGGATAGCGGCTTCTCGAGAGGCCGTGTGAACGATCGTCAATCCATAGCTGCCGTGTCGCACCAATGCTAGTGAGGCTCATTGTAGGCAGACTTCATGGCCCTGGGCTGTGCAACAGCACATCGATCGCCTTGCTCACGGCACCTACCATGAGCAGCGACCGGGTGGCATCCACCGATCCCGAGAGCACGATGTCGTGCTCCCCTTCGGCCCAGCGTTCCCACGCGAGCTGGGCGGTACCGCAGTCGAACATCCACGCCCTGAGTGCGACGCGCACGGCCAGCATTACTTGCCTGTGCGCATGAACAGGACGACGCTCCACGACGTCGCCAACCTCGAGATGGAGGATCCGGTCGATCTCGAGGCCGTCACAGACCACGGCGAGATCGACGGGATCGACGATGCCCGACGTGACAAAGGTGAAGAGAAGGCGGTTCCATACGTCTGTGAGCCCCGCCTCCTCCAGCCGTCGCGCAACGACGTCCGCCGCAAGCATGGATAACGAGTCCGGGCCGGCAGCGAGTGCGGCAGCGAGCCGGCCTTCGAACGCTCGTGCACTGTCGGGAGGAACATCGATATGCTCGAGCGGTGAGAGGGCGGTCCGGAGCGGCATCGTGTCCTGCTGGGCTCTCACCGCCGGTCCGACTACAAGGCCGACGGCGACCAACGCAATGCAAATTGGCGTCGGCGGAGTCAGTGCCCAACGCATCGGCTACCGGCCGGTACCGAACTGTGGCAGCTCGTGCAGGACTGCGTGCAGCGCTAGCTCCGCCACCTGTGTCACCGGTGGCGCCCGATCCACACTATAGCGCTGGTCGACCAGTTCGAGACCCGCCGTGCCGCTCCAGGCGAGCACGCCGTCGGTTCCGCCGAAGGCGCGCAGACGTGCAACCACCATCGTGTAGGGATATGTCGCCCCATCGTGGCGTGCGACTTCCGGCAGGTCCACCACCAGCAGGAGATCGACCCCCAGCTCATCGGCGACCCGCATCACCACTGTTCGGTCCAGCTCCCCGCCCTCGCGCCAGTCGTGCAGGAAGAGCGCCCACTCGTATGCCAGTCCGGCGGCCGCGATCAGACGCGACGCATCGTCGGCGGAGACGACGCGGACTCTCGGCGCCCTCGTATGTGCGGCGCCGGCGACGCCGGCGGTGAGAGAATGGGCGTCACGAATGCTGAGGCTCCAGTCAAATAGCGGCAGCACGGCGACGGCCGCCACCGTCGCAAACGAGTACGCGGGATCGACGACCGTCTCGACCGGCACGTTGCCGGCGCACCCGAGACCGGCCAACGCGAGCAGGCTACCGGCACGGCGGGACCGATGGAGCATCGGAAGGCATGGCTCCAGCGAGGTGTCGTCCCGATCATGGGATAGTCCGAAGCTCGTGTCAAACGTCCCGGTCACCGTTCGTGACGCGGCGCGTCTCTGCTGGGTATGCTGGAGTGAGACTCACAGCGTGGAGGAGTGGCGTGCCCCGCCGACTGGTTCCGTCCGCACTGCTCGCCGTGGTGGCCACGACGTTGCCGGCATGCCAGGATGTCGTTAACCAGTGCGCCTGCACGGAGGAGTTTCGGGCCTATCCGGTGACGGTGGTCGATGCCGCCGCGCAGCCGGTCGCCGAGGTCGTTATGACTCGGACGCACCTCCCCACAGGTGCGGTGCTCGAGCCGACCTGGCTGGGGATGCCTGCACCCGGTGTGTACATAGTCGCCGACGACGGATTGATCGATGTCTTCTCGAGTGACGGAGACCTGGTGCGTGTGACCGGCGTGAAGGGTGACGCTTCGTTTTCGGCGGACTTCGTGTTTGCCGTGCCCGATCCATGCCGCTGCCACGTCGAGCAGCTGGCGGGGCCGGATACCGTAGTGGTTCGGTAGCCTCCCGCAAAGCAGCGTGCTTGGGCACGGCCCGTTGGGGAAGTGGCATGTGGTTCCGTCAGAATCAAAACCGATAGCTGAATCCCAATAGGAGGTTCGGCGCGAGCTTGGGCTGCCCCACCGCCGCATCTGCGTCGGCGTACGTGTAGTCCTCCCTCGGGTTCACGCTGTCTCCGTCGGGGCTGTACGCAGTGTCGTGTGCCGTCAGGGTGCTCGCGAAGAAATACTCCAGTCCGCCGGTAATGACCATGTCGACCCGGGAGCTCACACCGAAATAGGCTTCGAGGCCGCCACCGAATCCCCAGTGACTGCTTCGCACGTCGAAGTCTTCGTTGCCTCCGACGAACTTGAAATTCCCGTTGAATCGGGCGTGGTGTACTCCACCGAAGGCGTAGGCACGTCGCAGCGAGAGCACATCGACCGGGAAGAGCAGATCGAGCTTGAAGTTCCACACCCGGCCGCGCTCCTCGGGGGTGCCGTTGGTATTGTTGTTGATGAACACGCGCCGTGCATCGAGGGCCTGACCCGGGTTCACAGCAGCGTATCCAATGCCCAACCGTGTGCGGAGCGGAAAGCCTTGGGCGAATCCGGCGGCGATACCATGTGCTTGTATGCTAAACCCCGCGGCATAGCCGAACTGCAGGCCGGTGGCGAACTCAGCCGTGCCCCGATTCGCGGTCTGCGCCGTGAGCGGGATCGACGGCACCATGAGCGCGACCATGAAGCAGGTCGTTATCGTTCGCATTGCATACTCTCCGTTGCAGGTATGCCCTCATGGGACACACTGCAAGCTCGGTGCCCCACGAGGCGCTCTCGGTGACGTAGAACACCCGTGCGCGGAACAGCCGTTGCTCTCCATCGTCGGACGGGGTGAGCAGGTTGCCGAGTGGAACGCGTTTCGAGGAATAGGGAAGGAGCGGTGCACACATGACGCGCTGGTCGACGATCGTCGTGGCTGGATGCGGGTTACTGGCGGGCGTCATCCCCCATCTGACCCAGGCCCAGGAAGCCGCAGGTATCAGCGGCACGTGGGTGCTGAATCACGACGAGAGCGATGACGTGCAGCAGCGGCTGTCAGAGCTGCGCGGTGGCCGCGCTGGAGTGGTGCCCGGGGGAATCGGCGGTACTCCACCCGGCGGTATCCAGGGAGGCGGACAGACGGATCCCGAGCAGATGCGTCATGTGAGACAGCGCATACTGCACATGGGGCAGCAGCTTGCGGTGTTCCAGGATGGCGCCCAGGTGACCCTCATCGGGCGGGACGCCACGCCGCTCGTGCTGTACACCGACGGCGAGCCTTCGACCCAGATGATTCAGGGTCTCGGTGAGGTGGAGTTTACGGCGGAGTGGAAGGGTGAGGAACTGCGGGTGAGACGGACCGGTGCGGACGGTAGCGAGATCGAGCAGCGCTACCGGCTCATCGACGATGAGCGACGGCTCCGCGTGAGCACGGCGGTGCGCATGCGTGGTGGCGGACCATCGATGGAATTCAATCTGGTGTACGACCGGAGATCCGAGGATCCCTGATGACCCCTGCAGCTCCGTGACGGGTCGGGTGCGCCGCCGCGACGAGCGCCGGCATGCCACCACCCGGCGTGCCAGTGTGGACCCGGCGCATCGATCGCGACCGCCTAGTCCACATCGTCTGTGGAGGGCTCCCGCCGGTCAGCGCCGTTGCGGCGGTGGCGGCGGCGGCGCTGTAGGCCGGAGCGCCGATCGGTATCCTCGACCTGCTCCTCCTTGTCGCGTCGCTCGCCACGGCGGCGGTCGGTGCCCTGTCGGCGGTCATCGGGCCCGCGCGGAGCTACGGTATCCAGTTTCCGCGTCAGCTCCGCAGTGACTTCCTGCCAGGCAGCGCGGAGCGCCCTCCACGAGCGTGCTTCCGCCGCGGTGAGCGGTCGGTCGGCCGCCAGTTCGCGAAGCGCGCTCAATTCCATCGACAGACGTTGCCGTTCCCGTCGCAGACGGTCGAGAGCACTCACGTCGAGAGCGTTCGCCGCTTCGACATTCAGCGCGACCAACTCCCGGCCGCATTCCTGGCAGAACCGCGCCGGTGGGGCGGTGGGACTTCCGCAGAAGGGACAGTGCTCCATGAGGCCTCAAGATGATGGGTCATTGCCGGATACACCAGGAGGTGGGTGCACGTGATGGCGCTCGCCATGCAGCCCCTGCGCTTGGGGGCGTATTGCTTCGCAGCAACCACGCGATGGGCACGGCGTATCCACGCGACGTTACCTTGCAGGGAGCGAGGACGGGTGCGGACTCGCACCGGAACCCCTCATCCGCCACGGTGGTAGGATTTGGAGCGCTACGGAAGCAGAGTCGGGAACAAGAGGGGAGGGGCCGTGAGCGTTCGGGGCTGCACCCGATCACGCGTGTGATCCGAGATTGAAATCGTCAGTACCACACTCCAAGGAGCTTCCCGCGTGCCAGACGTCTTTGATCGTCTGAGGAGGGCACTGCAAGACCGCTACACCTTCGAGCGCGAGATTGGCCGCGGCGGAATGGCGACGGTCTACCTCGCACGGGACGTGAAGCACGACCGGCAGGTCGCCATCAAGGTGCTGCGGCCCGATCTCGGCGTCATGCTGGGCTCCGATCGCTTCCTTCAGGAAATCCGGCTCACCGCGAATCTCCAGCACCCGCATATCGTGCCCCTGTACGACTCCGGGGAGGCGGAGGGCGTGCTGTTCTACGTCATGCCGTATGTCGAAGGGGAGAGCCTGCGCGAGCGGCTCAGCCGGGAGGGGAGACTGCCGGTGCGGGAAGCGGCGAAGATTGCCGCCGACGTCGCGGCGGCGCTGGACTACGCGCACCGACGCGACATCGTCCATCGCGATATCAAACCGGAGAACATCCTGCTGCACGAGGGGGCGGTGCTGGTTGCGGATTTCGGTATCGCCCGGGCGACCGCGGCTGCGGGCGGCGACCGTCTGACGGCCGTTGGACTGGCCGTCGGAACGCCCGCGTACATGAGTCCGGAACAGGCGGCCGGTACCGCAGACGCCGACGCCCGGAGCGATCTGTACAGCCTCGGGTGTGTGCTGTACGAGATGTTGTCGGGCAAGCCACCGTTCCACGCCCCGAGCGCGCAACAGGTGCTGTCTCAGCAAGTCGTGGCCGAGCCGCCGCCACTCGCGGCATCGGGCGTCCACGTGTCCGGTGCGGTCACGGGAGTCGTGCAGCGCGCCCTGGCGAAGGAACCTGAGCACCGCTACCAAGACGCACGGGAGTTCGCTGAAGCCCTGGATCAGGCGGCACTGAGTGGATCGCAAGCCACGGTCGGATCGGGTGCCTGGCTCGTCGAGACCTTCTTCCGACCCAGCGTGCTCGCGATTGTAGGCGGCTACCTGGCCGTCAGTATCGGGGCGATCGCCGCCGCGAAGTGGGCGGCCGGGAAGATGCTGCTGTCGGCTCAGCTCCCGTGGCTGGTCGGAGTGGCGCTCTTGGCGTTGTTGCCGGCGATCGGGATTCTCGCGTGGCGCCGCGGCGGCGCGCCGGGGAGGTCCTGGAGTCGCGTCGCTGGTATTGGGATCCCTGCCAACGTGGTCGCCGCGGGAGCGCTGCTCTTCGTGCTGTTCGGCAGTGCCGACCTCGGGGCGGCGACCGTGTCGGTGTCCGTGCGAAACGAGATGGGCGATCTGATCAACCGTGCCATCCCGAAGGCCGAATATCGCCGTCGTCTAGCGCTCTTCCCCGTCGAGAACCGGTCGGGAGATCCGGCGCTGGACTGGATACGTTACGCCATTCCGGCGGCAGTTTCGGTGGATCTTGGCCAAGATCCCTTCGTGCAGGTGCTGTCCCCAGCCGAGTTCCGAAGTCGGCTGCAGGAGGCGGGGAGACCCGATGGTCTGGGCATGCCGGTCGCCCTCAAGCGGCGCATCGCTTCGAGACTCTACATGGAGTACTTCACTGCGGGAGAGATCAGTCAGGAGAACGGACAGCTCGTTCTCGCGCTCGAGCTGTATGACACCGAGCGAGCCAGCCTGGTCGAGCGGCGGGTGTTCACTGGCGATGACGTGCTTGGCATGGTCGACGGGATCTCGACCCAGTTGCGTCGAGACATGGGGATTCCGTCGGGTGCGTTGGAATCCACCCCGGACCTGCCGGCGACCGAGTTGCTCACGGAGTCGCGCGCGGCGTATCGCGCGTACGCGGATGCGTGGGTCGCCCAATTCGAACATCGCTTCGAGGATGCCTCAGCACTGCTCGCCGAGGCGGTAACGATCGACGAGACCTTCGCGTTGGCCAACCTCATGCGTTACGGAGTGCTGATCCAGCTCGGGCAGTCCGCACAAGCTGAGGAACCGTTGGCGGCGGCCATGGAGCACAGCTATCGCTTGAACGAACGTACACAACTGGCAGCGAAGCTCGTCTACTACTTCCTGGTCCAGCAGGATGCCGAGAAGGCCATGGCGGTGGCCACGATGTGGACCGAGCTGTATCCAGAGGACCCGGATGGGCACCTCGAGCGTGCCGGCCTGCTCCAGTTGCGCAACGACCTAGTTGGCGTGATCGACGAGTTGCAGCAGGTCATCGCGCTGGATTCGAACCAGTACGATGTGCTGCGCACCATCGGTACGGTCTACTTAGAGCGGGGGGTGTTCGATACGGGACTGACCTATCTGGAGGCCTATGCCGAGCGAGAGCCGGAAGACCCCGAGGCATTCCTGGCGATGGGAAGAGCTGCCTTGATTCAGGCCGACTTCGACCGCGCCGCAGACCTGTACGATCGTGCGCTGCTGCTGGATGCGCAAAACGCCCCTGCCCGGAAGGGACTGGGCGACGTTGCAATCGGCCGCGGGGACCTCGCTCTGGCGGCGGAGCTGTACGACGACGCGTTGCTGGGTGCGCGAACGGCCAGGCAACGGGCGGAGATCCTATCGGGTGTCATCGAGTTGCTCGTCCTCCAGGGCCGCATTGCCGATGCGCTGCCGCATCTGAGCCGCTTCCGAGACGCCCGGAGCGAGGCGGGCGGGCCGTTTCAGGCGGATCAGCAGCAGTTGCGTTACGTGGCGGTGTATGCACGGGGCGGTCTGGTGGCGGCGGCATTGGACACCGTCCGCGCCATCGAGCTCAGGCTGGGCGAGGCGTTCGGCAGCCTGGCCGCCATGGGGTACCTCGCTGTTGCGATGGAGATCGACTCGGTTCCCCTCATCGCACAGGCGATCGAGGACACCGAAGCGCTCATCACGCAGTTCGGCTTGGAAGCCGTCCGACCTGCGGTGCTCAGGGCGCGGGGGCGCGTCGAGGAGCTGGCCGACCGGTGCCGCGCTGCTCTTCCCCACTACGAGGAGGCTCTGGCGCTGGCCCCAACGTCCCACGGGTTGGAGGTCGACATCGCGCGCTGCGAAGGCGCCGTCGGGCAGCTCGAGGATGCCGAGCGACGGCTCGAAGCGCTGGTGCAGAAGTGGCCCGCGTCCCCAAGGGCTAGTTATGAGCTGGCTGTCGTGCGTGCCGCCCAGGGCGACACCGCCGCGGCACTCGCGGAGCTTGACCGGGCACTCGAGATCTGGAAGGATGCCGATCCGACGTTCCGGCCCGCACAGAAGGCACGTGCGCTGCGCGAGGAGTTGCGGGTGGCTCGATAGCCGCGGTTGAGAACGGAGCGGCGCGGCAGATCGACGACAATGCGAAACGGGGAGTCCAGCCGATGCCGACTACCCGCGGTCGCGCTCCTTGATGATCCTCAGGCCCGCACGAGCACCATCAGCAGATCCGCCGGATCCACCGAACCATCGTCGTCGAAATCGTACTCGATGCCGCTGAAGAGCTCGATCGTAAGTGTGTCACCATCGCGCGCGATCGTCCCGCCTGAGGCGAGACCCTCGATATTGATCACGAGGGTCGAGCCGCTGATGTTGTAGATGCCGCTGCCGGTATCCGTGCTGCCGCCTTCCACGAAGGTGGTCTGCAGGGTGCCGTCGGCGAAGAACGTCATGGAGAATTGGGCGCCCTGTGCAATCACGTCGACCGAAGGCCGCGACGGGTTCTCCTGGTCGAAGAACTGCATCGTGGTGGCGTTCCACGTGCCTGCCAGGTCGGAGGGTGCCAGCCCGTCACCGCAGGCCAATCCGCCGAGGAGGACGCCCATCCCAATCACGCGCACCAGTCTGTGGGTCATCTGTGCTCCCGGTCATCGTGGCGAACGGTGTGCACGGCTCAGCGCTGCTGGCCGCTGCGGTGACGGTGTTGCATGCTGCCCGGCGCTTCCGCGGTCGTCTCCTCAACCAGGGTCCGCTGCTCGGGGGTGAGTATGGCGCGTGCCTCGAGTGCAGCCTGAAGCCGGACCCACTGCATGTTCCCCATCGCGGTCATGTGTGCCGCGAGCAGCTGCCGGACCGATGCGGTATCCGGAATCTCGGCCTCCAATTCGCGGTCCACGCCCTGCATCGCTGCTTGCGCCGGTGCGTGCGCGTGTTCGAGGCGCTGCTCGGCGGATTTCTCCAGGGCGGTGAGACGCTCGATCTGATCCGGGCTGAGCGCGAGGCGATCGGCGTGCTCCAATAGACTGGCGGGCGCGAACGGTAGAAAATCCGCCAGCGGGCCCATCATCATCATTGCTCCCATGCCACCACCGCGCGCTTGCCCTTGTCCCTGTCCCTGCTGGCGGTGCATCTGCGCATCGAGCGATCCGGCGCTCACGAGCCCCAGCAGGATGAAACATGTCACCGTCCGCATGGCGATTCTCTCCTGAGTTGCGTCTATATCACGGCACTCGCCGGGGTCGGTGCCCCGGGGATCGGCTGCTGAACGAAGTAATACCCACTCGGGATGGGGGGGTGGAACCGTCCGGCCGTGCGCCGACCGAGTGCGCCCGACCCGCGCCGCCAGCGCGGGTACCGTCAGTCGAGATCGTTCACGTGGGTCACGCGGTTGCGGCCGTGTCGCTTGGAGTGATAGAGCGCCCGATCCGCCTTGGACAGCATCATCGAACGCCACGTCCCGACGACGTCCGTCTCAGGGGGCTCGAAGCGGACCGTCGTCGCGCCCGCGCTGATCTTGATCGGCTCGATAGGCCACTCCGCGGCCTCGACCCCGCGGCGGAAGCGCTCTCCCAGGCGGACGGCGCCCTTGGAGTCTGTCTCAGGAAGGAGGACGGCGAACTCCTCGCCGCCGATGCGGGCGACGTAGTCGCTGCGCCGGGCCAGACCACGCAGGATGCCGGCGAGCTGCTCCAATACAGCGTCGCCCGCAAGATGCCCGTGCGAGTCGTTGTACCGCTTGAAGTGGTCGATGTCCAAGAGCAGGAGGGAAAGTGGCCGCCTCGTACGCAACGCGATCTGCATCTGGAAACCGAGCTGCTCGAGGAAGACGCGCCGATTCCACAGTCTCGTGAGGCTGTCCGTCGACGCCATCTCCTCGAGCTTCGCATTGGCTTCCTCGAGGGCGTGGGCCTGTCGGACGGCCTCCTCTGCTGTCTGATGGCGCGCAGTCAGATCCACGATCGCCGCCAGCACCAGCGTCTCATGTGGTGTCTTGATCGGTGTCAGGCCTATCTCGACGGGGAACTCCGTGCCGTCACTGCGGACGGCCGAGAGGTCGCGACTCCTCCCCATGGGGCGGGCCTGCGGATTCCGGCCGAACATACTCCGCAGCTCGCGGTGGCCCGTACGGAGCCTCTCCGGGACCAGGATCTCGATCGACCGTCCGATCATGTCGGTGCGCCGGTAGCCAAACACGTCCTCGACGGCCCGGTTCACCAGCAGAATGTGTCCCTGACCATCGGTCAACACCAGCGAGACCGGTGCGGCGTCGACTGCGGCTTCCCACCGCGCACGGTCGCGTCTCAGCGCCGTGACGTCGCGGCCGGAGGCATAGAGGCGTCCATTGCCGTTGGGTGCGTGGACGGTCCAGAGGAGATCGCGAGATCGCCGGTCCGCAGCTCGGCAGCGGGTGACGAATGACAGGGGGGTGAGGCCGGACGACACGCGGGCGAGGTGCTCGTCCATAACTGTCCGGTCATCTGGGTGTGCCAGCTCGCCGAGCGGCGTATCGACGATTTCGTCCGGCTGCCACCCCAGCACATCGGCGATGGCGGGATTGACTTGGCGCACCCGGCCGTCCCGGTCCAGGACGCAGAGCACGTCCTGAGAGAGCTCGAAAAACCGGCGGAGATCGTCGTCGGTGATCATCGGTTCTTGGAAGACGTCAGGTGGTCGATCCGTCACGGTACGGCTGCAACAGTGAATGTCATGTGAATTTCTCCTGAATTCTGGGCGGGCGCGGACCGCCCTCCCGTTAGTCAGAGGCGAGTCCGCCGCCGTTACCCAGTCCGTGTCGCTGCCGTCAGTACGTCAGGGGCATCGTGACGGGCACCGTGGCGCCCGGCGGTGACTTGTACGCTCTCGATCTTGGTGGTGTGCCGATGATCGTTCTGGGCGGCCACGCGTTCGACGGGCGCGTCCCGCTGTCGGATTGGGGACGGCGGGGACGCTTGTCCGGTATCTACGCTATCTGCCCTACGGCGGACGCACCTACGTTTCCCCCCGACCGCGGAGCGTGTCCAGGAACTGGCGCGCCCAGTCATGCACGGTGTGATTGCGGACGACGCGTCTCAGCGCTCGCATCCGGCGATGCTCTACTTCCGGCGGCATGTTCAGGGCACGCTCCATCGCCTCGGCCATGGCGTCCACGTCGTGTGGATTCACGAGCACCGCCTCGTGTAGCTCGGCGGCCGCGCCCGCGAACTCGCTCAGGATCAGCACGCCCGAGTTGTCGAAGCGCGTCGCAATGTACTCCTTGGCCACCAGGTTCATCCCGTCGCGCAGCGGCGTGACCACCATGACGTCAGCGGCCTGGTAGATGGCGATCAGCTCTTCGAAGGGCATGTTGCGGCGCAGATAGTGCACGACCGCCGTTCCGACTTCGCCGTGCATGCCATTGATCTGCCCAACCAGCTCTTCCACGTCCCTGCGCAGCTCCTGATATTCGGCGATCCGTTCCCGACTCGGCACGGCGACCTGCACGAACACGGCATCTTTCGCCGTGCCCTGTCGATTCGCGAGCAGCTCCTGGAACGCTTTGAGCCGCAAGTCGATCCCCTTGGTGTAGTCCAGCCGGTCCACGCCGAGGAATACGGTCCGGCCACTGCCCAATTGGCCCTTGAACCGTTCCGCCCGCGCCACCACCTCCGGCATCTCGGCCGCCGAGCTGTAACGCTCCGTATCGATGGAAATCGGGTGCGCTCGTACGGTGACGGTGCGGTCACCGATCCGTAAGCCCTCGCCCACACAGTAGGCCTCAGTGAGACGCTCGGCGGCAGCCCTGAAGTGCTGCGCGTCCGACTCCGTCTGAAAGCCGATCACGTCGGCACCGAGCAATCCCTCCACGATACGGCTCCGCCACGGGAGGTGGACGAAGAGGTCCTCCGGGGGGAAGGGGATATGCAGGAAGAACCCGATGCGCACGTCGTTCCTCAGGCGGCGCACCATCGAGGGAACGAGCTGCAGATGGTAGTCCTGGATCCAGAGCACGGCTCCCGGCGCCGCGGTCTCGGCCGCCAGCTCCGCGAACCGGTGGTTCACCTCGACGTACTCCCGCCACCAATGGCGGTGATACTCTGGGGCTCGCACGACATGGTGGTACAGGGGCCAGATAGTGCGGTTGCAAACACCCTCGTATGATCCCTCCACCTGCGGGGCAGTGACGGTTACCGGGATGTTGTGGATGTCGTCGTGGGAGAATGGCTCGCGGCTACGGTCGATCTCACCCGTCCAGCCGACCCACGCACCGCGCTCGCGTCGGGCGATGGGAGCAAGCGCCGCGACCAGGCCACCTGGGCTGGTTTCCCATCGCTCTCCGTCCTCGTCTTCCACGAGACGCACGGGCAGGGTGTTGGCGACGATCACGAACCCGGCGCGTTCCATGCCTGTCCCTTCCTTCCTCGAGGGCAGTGTGCGCGGTGTCCAGTGTACGTCCGACCCCGTTCTCCCAATGTAACCGGATGTCGGCACAGGGTCGCCAGGTACCCGCTCGCGGACGGGTCGGACAGCCGGTCGCGAAATGCGCGGCAACCGGATCGCGAGCATCGCGAGACCCGATCCGATGGCCACGAGCGCTGCTCCGGGTGTTGCCTCTCGCCGCGAAACCTTCTATCACTACCCTGTTCGAGCCCGCCTTCGGAACCTTTGAAAGGAGGTGATCCATTGTCTAGTAACCAACCTCGCCGCAACCTGGTACGGGCAAGCGATCGCCGTCGCGGTAGCTGATCCAGGACCGGACCGCGATCTGCGCCTCTGATCGAGCGCCGCAGGCGATCGTTCCAGGTTGCGCAGGTCCACCAACCGCGCTGTCGGGTGTTCGGTACCGACGGCGCGGTTTGGCCTCTGCCCTCTCGATCCAACCCACACGGGCGTCAGGGCCTGCGTATCCGCGGTAGGCCTGCCTCGTCGAGCACCGTGGTGTACGCCTCGTACCGCTCCCGCACGGCACTCACGTACCGCACCGGTTCCCGGCAGCGACAGTACCCGTGCGGGGCGCGCTCGTAGTACTCGGTACGGGCGAGGAGAGGCATCACCCGCTCCACTTCGTCGAACCAGACGTCCGGATCGCGTCCGAGCTGGCGCGCGAGTCGCCGAGCGTCCTGGACATGCCCGTATCCGGCGTTGTAGGACGCGAGCGCGAACCATATGCGCTCCGGCTCGGGAATCTCCTCGAACAAGCTGTACTGATGCTCGAGATAGTGCACGCCCGCACGGATGCCACCCTCCGGGTCTATTGGGTCCGCCACCCCGTACGCGGCCGCCGTGCGCGGCATGGTCTGCATCAGCCCGACGGCTCCGGCGAAGGAGCGGGCTGTCGGGTCGAATCGACTCTCCTGATACATCTGCGACGCAATGAGCAGCCAGTCGAACCCGGCGCTGTCGGCGTACGTCCTGATGAGGCTGTCGTACGGTGAGATCTCGCCGGTGATCGCCACACGTTCGGTGGCCTGCTCACGCATGCGCTGCGGAGCATCGAAGTACTTGTCGTGGGTGAGGTTGAACCAGAGGCCCCGGTAGTCCTCCCGGAAAAAGTGATCGATGGCGGCGACCAGCAGGGTGTCGCCGTCCCGCACCGCCCAGGCATGAGTGATCGGCTCGCCAATCTCCAGTGCGTTGCGGATGTCGGAGCGCCAGGCGAGCTCGATCTCGAGAATGTGCGAGTCCGCGATCGTCAGGTCGTAATCGCCGTCGGCAACCCGTCGGATGATCTCCTCGGTCGCAAGCGATTCGGGTGCGGGCTCGAGTCGGAGGCGAATTCCCCGGGACCGCAGCGCTTCAGCCGTGTTCCAATAGCTACTCCGCCGGCGAACGACGATCGTTCGGCCTGCGAGGTCCTCGATCGACTCCAGCGGATCGTCGCCGATCCGCGCAACGACGGTCTCCACGACCTGGTGATACGGACGTGAGAAGCGCACACCCAGTAGTTCGCGCTCCCGCGTCGGCGTGAGGCCGGCAGCCACGACGTCTCCATACCCCTGGCGCAGCCAGGAGAGGAGAGTGGCCTGTGAGGGAGGAACGACGATTTCGAGCTGGAGGCCGAGGCGGTCGGCAAAGCGGCGGGCGAGATCGTACTCGAACCCCAGCAGCTGACCGCGCCAGATGAAGTAGGTGGCGGCCGTGTTCGTGGTGATGACGCGGATAGTATTGCGGTCCCGGAGCTCCGGGAGATCTCCCGTGTACCGTCGAGGACGCCGGGCATCGACCTTCGCACTCCGCAGGAAGGCGTTGACCGCGTCGGCCAGTCGGGCAGCGTCGGGTCGCACAGCCCATGCGTTGGCTCGCTCCTCGCCGACGGCGAACGCACCGCGGATCGCCGGCAGGTAGGCGAGCGTCTCGTCCAGGATATTGTCGTCGGCGATACTGAGGTCGATCTCTCCCTCGGCGACGCGGTAGAGAATCTCTGGCGTATCCAGCCGCTCCGACGCCGGCACGACGGTGAGTGTCGGATAGCTCTCCTGCAGCGTCTGTGCGGTCTCCCAGTACGACGAGGAGCGCCGCACCCAGATGGTGCGTCCTGCCAGATCGTCGCGGTCGAGAAGGGTCGTGTCCGTGAGCCGAGTGACCACGACCTCCTGCACCTGCCGAGTCGGTGCGCTGAAGGCGACGCGTCCCTCCCGGTCGGCCGTCACGGTGAGCGAGGCGGCGATCAGGTCTCCCCGCCCCTCGAGCAGGGCCGGAATCAGGTCTTCGTGCTGCGACACCCAGATGAATCGGGGCCGCAGGTCGAGCGACCGCACGAAGTCGGCAGCCAGCTCCCGATCGAAGTCGAGCGGATGGCCCGTCCGGGGCAGACCGCTACGGCTGGACCGGCGCGGGACGATGATGCGTATGGTCCCGCGCTCCCGCAGGGAGGGGAGATCACCCTGCTCGACGTAAGGGACATCGCATCCGGCGAGCGCCGCGGACAGCAGGAGTGTGATCATGGAGACCGACGTGCGGAGGGCGTACATCATCGGACAAACATGTCCCGCGGGGAGGGACCATGACCAGCACCGGTCCACGTCCGAGTCCTGCTGGGGTATCTTTCCACTGGCAGCGTTCCCGCCAATACCGTCGAGGGCCGCCAGTGACTGAGCTGCTCACCCGCCTGCGTACCGCTCTCGCCGATCGCTACGAGATCCAGCGCGAACTTGGTCGCGGCGGGATGGCCGTGGTCCTCCAGGGTCGCGATGTCAAGCACAACCGGACCGTCGCGCTCAAGGTGCTGAGGCCGGAGCTGGTGGTCAGCCTGGGGTCCGAGCGGTTTCTGCGAGAGATCGACATCGCCGCCCGCCTGAGCCATCCGCACATCGTGCCGCTGTACGACTCCGGCGACGTGGGTGGCCTGCTGTACTATGTGATGCCGTTCATCGATGGTCCGCCGCTCCGCGTTCGCTTGGCGCGGGAGGGCCGATTGTCTCTCGATGAGGCCTTCCGGATCGCTGAGCAGGTCGCCAGTGCGCTCAGCTACGCTCACTCCAACGGGGTCATCCACCGCGACATCAAGCCGGAGAACGTCCTGTTGGCCGGGGGCGAGGCCGTCGTGGCCGATTTCGGCATCGCCAGGGCGATCAGTGCGGCGGGGGGAGAGCGGCTGACCTGGTCCGGCATGCCGCTCGGGACGATGGGCTACATGAGTCCCGAACAGGCGGCGGGATCCGAGGACGTGGACGAACGGAGCGATCTCTACAGTCTGGGCTGCGTCCTGTACGAGATGCTGCTCGGGCGCCCGCCAGGGCGGTGGATCGATCGACAGGGAGCGGTCACTGGTCGCATCTCGGGTGCGAGTACCGAGGACCGCATGCGGCTGGACGCCTTCCCCCGCTGGGTGGAGCAGATCCTGGTCCGTGCGCTCGCGGAGGATCCGGAGCAGCGGTTCTCTTCCGCGGCGGAGTTCGCTGAGGCGGTTGCGACGCGCGTCGTACGGCGGGCCGAAGCTGGTCCGGTGTCCATCGCAGTGTTGCCGTTCGCCAATCTGAGCCCCGACCCCGACAACGAGTACTTCAGCGATGGGATCGCCGAGGAGATCACCAACGCCCTGGCCAAGGTGAAAGCCGTGCGTGTGACGGCCCGCACGTCCGCATTCCAATTCAAGGGGAAGCGACGGGATGTGCGGGAGATCGGTCGGGAACTCGGAGTCGCGACGGTCCTGGAAGGATCGGTGCGAAAGGCGGACCGTCGGCTGCGGATCACCGTCCAGCTCGTGAGCGTGGACGACGGATGTCATCTCTGGTCGGAGCGCTTCGACCGCGAACTGGAAGACGTCTTCGCCATCCAGGACGAGATCGCGCAGAGCGTTGTGCAGGCCCTGCGGGTGGTGGTCAGCGATGACGAACGCCGGGCACTGGTGGAGCCGCCCACAGTGCACGTCGAAGCCTACGAGTTCTATCTTCGCGGACGGCAGTTCTTCCATCAGTTCCGCCGCAAGGCGCTCGACTACGCACGACAGATGTTCGAGCGGGCACTCGAAATCGATCCTGGCTATGCCCTGGCCTACGCTGGTGTGGCCGACTGCTGCGCGTTCCTGCACATGTACTGGGGTGGCGATCCCCAGTTCCTCGAGGCGGCGGACGTCGCGAGCCACCGGGCCTTGGATCTAGCGCCCGACCTGGCGGAAGCCCATGCCTCACGCGGGCTCGCCTTGCTGCAACGGGGTGAACTGGAGCAGGCGCAGGAGGAGTTCGAGGCGGCCATTCGCATCGACCCGTCGCTGTACGAGGCACGGTACTTCTACGGTCGAGTCTGTTTTCAGCAGGGTCGCTTCGAGTTGGCACGCCGTCTGTTCGAGCAGGCGGCGGAGCTACGGGACGACTACCAGGCGCAGTTCTTCGCCGCGCAGTCCTCGGCGGCGCTGAAGCGCGAGGTGGAGGCCGAACGTGCGTACGGCAAGGCACTGACCGCGGTCGAACGGCATCTCGAGTTCAATCCCGACGATGCCCGAGCGGTGACAATGGGGGCGGTCTCCCTGTGTCGCATCGGCGAGCGCGACCGCGGCCTCGAGTGGGCCGATCGGGCGATCGCCATCGACGCCGCCGACGCCGGCGTGTCGTACAACGTGGCATGCCTCTATTCGCTCGAGGGCGAGGTGGACAAGGCACTCTCGTCCCTCGCCCTGGCCGTGCGCGCCGGGTTCGGGCCGAAGGAGTGGCTCGAGCGCGATCCCGATCTGGATCCCTTGCGCGGGGATCCGCGTTTCGAGGAACTCCTCGCCGCGGCCCGCAGCGGTGAGCGGTCGTAGATCGAAACCGCGCTACGGCGACGGCTTATCCTCGTCGGAGCGGATGCCCTTGCCGTCGAACACCCAGCCACTCTTTCGGGATGGCGGCGGAGCCGTCGGCGGCGGACGGACCTGCGGGCGCTCCGCCTCGGCTTCGAGTGGTTCGATCCTGGTTACGGCATCCCGGTTCACCAGGATGCGAATGTTGTTGCTCGCGGGGTCGATCGGCAGGACGAAGAAGAACGGTCGGTTTGGCGGGTACCGATTCATGAGCCCGCTCACTTCCTCGCCATCTACGAAGGTCAGCTTGACCTGGTGGCTCCCGCGCAGCCGCGTGTCGCCTTGAGCGGGCTTGTGAACGTCATCATACTCCGGCCGCCCCGCGAAGTCCTTGACGAAGTACAGCGCCTTGAGCTGAGCCAGATCAACCTCGACGGTCCCGTGCTCCTTCGACTGCACGTGACAGCGCGGCTTCCCCGGATCCACGTCGATGCTCGTGCCCTTGACGACCGTGTGGTCGATGAAGTGGGCGACGACCTTCTGTGCCATGTGCCTCTCCCGTATCGGCGCCCTCCTGCGGAGGGGGGCGCAACCGTCCAAATCGCCTCCTGGAAATAGGCTCCCTGCCGCCGGAGTGCAAGGGTTCCGAGGCGATGTTCTGGCCGAACGCTCCCGGGTCTCCTAGCTTTGGTGTATCTGCCCCGGGAGGTACCCCATCGGTGACATGATCGACCGGCTCGAAACCGCACTCGCCGGCCGGTATACCATCGAGCGTGAGCTGGGACGTGGCGGCATGGCCACGGTCTATCTGGCGCGGGACCTGCGCCACGACCGAAGTGTGGCCGTGAAGGTGATGCGGCCCGAGCTGGTAGCGTCGATCGGTAGCGAGCGGTTCCTGCACGAGATCAAGACCACCGCGCGGCTCAGCCACCCGCACATCCTGTCGCTGCACGATTCGGGCACCGCTGACGGGTTGCTGTTCTACGTGATGCCGTACGTGGCGGGCGAGTCGCTGCGCGACCGGCTGCAACGCGAGCGGCAGCTCCCCCTCGAGGATGCGCTGCAGATCACGCGCGAGGTCGCCGACGCGCTGAGTTACGCCCACAGCCACGGTGTCATCCACCGCGACATCAAGCCGGAGAACATCCTGCTCGAGTCCGGGCACGCCGTCGTGGCGGACTTCGGCGTGGCGAAGGCCATCTCTGAAGGTGGGGTGGAGGAGGCGCTCACCAGGACCGGGTTTGCCGTCGGCACGCCGGCGTACATGAGCCCGGAGCAGGCGAGCGGGGATCAGCACCTCGATGCCAGGAGCGACATCTACGCGCTGGGGTGCGTCCTCTACGAGATGCTGGCTGGCGAGCCCCCCCATACGGGTCCGACTCCCCAGGCGATCCTCGCCCGCCAACTGAGCGGCGAGATCCACTCGCTCCGGCCGGTCCGCTCGACGGTGACGCCCGGTCTGGACCGGGCAATCAAGCGGGCACTGGCGCCCTCCGCTGCCGATCGGTACTCGACGGCGCGCGAGTTCGTTGGGGCACTGCATGGCCGTGGAGCGATGCTCCGGCGGTCGTCGGCGGCGTTGTCGATCGTCGTCTCACGTCGGTCGGTTCGGACGGTGGTGCTCACGGCCGCGGTCGTCCTCGCGCTGGCGGTGGCTGGAGCGCTGCTGTTTGACCTGATTCCGCCGTCACCGCTCCGGGCCGGCGAGCGCCCGGCAACCGTTGCTGTGTTCCCGTTCCGGGCGACGGGCTCGGAGGCAGGAGCCCTCGGTGAAACGGTTGCCGACCTCCTCGCCGCGACAATCGACGGAACGGTCGGCATGACGGTCTCAGATCCGGGTGGGCTGTGGAGGCCACTCAGGAGAGCGGACGAGCTCCATGTGCCGAACTTGGATGAAGCGGCGCAGCTCGCCAGACAGTCAGAGATCCCGCACCTGGTATTGGGCTCGCTGACAGCCATCGGTGGACGGCTGGACCTGACGGCGAGGGTGTACGACGACGTCGGAGAGCTGCGGGCAAGCCTGACGGCATCCGCTCCGGCGGAGAGCCTCCCGGCCTTGGTCAACCGGCTCGCCATCGACGTCGTGGCCGAGCTGTGGGTGCGCGACACGTTGCCCACGGTGCCGCTTATCGAGCGCTACGCGACGTCGTCCGTCGATGCCTTGCAGGCATATCTCGAGGGCAAGCGGCTCAAGCGCCTCGGACAGTACGAGCGGGCACAGGCGGCGCTACAGGAGGCGGTGACCCTCGACTCGACGTTTGCCTTGGCCTTGATGGAGCTGGCGTCGACCACGACCTGGGTGCTGTACCTCAGGGCGCAGCCGTTCGTCGGGCTGACACCGATCATCGATCAGGCGATGCGTCACCGGGAGCGGCTCACGCCCCGGAACCGCTGGCGGGTCGAGGCCCTGTATGCCATGAACCGGACGGAAGGCATGCGCGCCGACAGCCTGTACCAGCAGATCCTGGAGCGGGATTCGCTGGACCTGGACGCGTTGCACGGCCGGGCCTTCACGCACCTGCGAGACGGCTGGCAGATGGGCAAGGGGCTGGACGATGCCCTCGATGCCTATCGTCGGGCGGCCGACCTGGATCCGCAGTCGATCCTCGCCAATGCGACGCACGCCTGGCTCGCCGTGCTCGCGAACGAGCCGCAGGCCACCCAGCAGGCGGTCAGAACACTGCTGACGCTCGACACGTTGGGCCCGTTCGTCCAGGGCCGGCTCGCCGCGATTCGGATTCTGCAGGCAAGTGCCGCCGAGCGTGAGTCCATGCTGACGCGTGTCGCGGCAGCCCCCACGCCGGTCGTGTTCACGGCGCTGCGCGACCTGCGGCAGACGCGCCCGCAGCTCGCCGGGCAGTTCCTCGAGCGCTTGCTGCCGGATACGATGCCGCTGTTCCATCAGCGCATTGGGCAGGGCGCAACGGCGCAGCTGTGGCTCGCCGAAGGGAAGATCGCGGCGCTGGACGGGCGGGTACGCAGCGGCATGCTCGATCCGCTGCGGCAGGTGCTGAACCGTGCGCTCGTCAGCGCCGCGCTGCTCGGTGTCGGTGACTCCGCAGCGCTCGTGCGGGCCGTTTCCGAGCTGGAAGCGTACGCGCCGATGGACTCCCTCGCGGCGTACCTCGATAACCGCAGCGAGGTGTGGGCGGCAGCGTGGTCGATCGGAGCATACCACGCTGCCTTCGGCGATACCGTTCGGGCACGGCAGTGGCTGCGAGCGATTGCCGCACTCCCTCAAGGCGATACGCCGTGGGACTGGCGGGGAGCCTTGGCCGACGATATCGACGGGCGCATTGCGGTGCGGCGCGGCGACGCCGAGGCGGCACAACGCGCAGCCGAGCGGGCGTACGCTGCGTGGCTCATACACAGCGGCTACGTGACCGAGGCGGATCCCGAGCTGGCGATACGGTTCCGGCTCGCCGAGATCCTCCGGGCACAAGGGGAGGACTATCGCGCGGCCGGATTGTTCCAGTCCTTCCAGGCGCCGCATACATGGATGGGCTTCTTCACCGCACGGGCCGCGCTCGAGCTGGCCGAGATCAGGGAGGCCCAGGGGCTGCGGGAGGAGGCGATCCGCCACTACCAGACGGCGGAGCGCCTCTGGCAACTCGGCGAGCCGGAGATTGTCGGACCCTGGCTCGCCCGGGTGCGGGACGGGCTCGCTCGACTGCAGGCTGGATAGGCGCGCCGGGAATTGGCAAGCCCGAGCCGCCCTGAGCGGGAAGCCGCTTCGTTACGCCACGCAATAGTCATCTTTCGTGCCTGTGTTCCCCCTTGACGTCGCGGGCGATTTGCGCCAAACTCCCCGCCGTCTTGCCGGATAATCGACCGATTCAATCCCGTATCTTCGCATCGAGCGTCGGGCCGCACTGCGCGGCCGGGCGGGGTGCTGCATGACGCAACGGACTGCACCGGACAAGTCTCCAGGTGGCGCGATCCTGTTCGCGGCAATAGGGCTGTTCGTCCTCCTTGGCCTGCCCCTCGTCTATCTGATTTGGGAAACGATCAACGAGGTGCTCACCGGCAACTTCGCCGCGGTGCGTCTCGAGCTGTTCCTGCCGGCAACGGTGGTCCTCGTCGTGGTCCTCGTCGTGTTCATGCGTGTCCTGCGACGCTGGTTCGGCGAAACGTGATGAACGGGTACATGGGATTCGATTCTCTCCGTATCGAGGAGGAAGCGTGAACGATCAGCAGCCGATGGAGCCTGCCGAACAGGGTCAAGCCGAGCAGGAAGAGCCCAACTTCTCGGGCACGGTGTTCCTCATGGTGCTCCTGCTGATGGGGCTCGCCGGCCTGTGGGTGATCATGTACTTCAAGCTCCTGGGGCGGTGAGCCAATGAGAGTCCACGTGTACGAAAGGGCATTCCTGTGGGTGGGGGCGGTGATGCTCGTACTGTTCCTGGGCGCGCTGTCGTTTGCCACGCTGGCCATGGGGATCCAGCTGCCCGGAAAGGTGTCCCAGGTCGATCCGGCGCAGATCCGATCACAGCCGCCGTTCAACGAGCCCGGTCTGCGCCAGGTCGGTGAGAACGAGTACGAAGCGGTCATTCTCGGTCAGGTCTGGGCCTTCCAGCCGAACGAAATCCGCGTGCCGCGAGGCGCCGAGATCACCTTCGTCGCGACGACGGCCGACGTGATCCACGGTCTGCACATCGAGCGCACGCGGATCAACCTGATGCTCATACCGGGGCAGATCTCGAAGATCACGTACACCTTCGACGAGCCCGGAGAGCATCTCATGATCTGTCACGAATACTGCGGCTCCGGTCACCACCTCATGTACGGGAAGGTGATTGTCGAATGAGCACGAGCGCCGTTTATGACTCGAAGCCGTACAGGCTCCCCGGACGGCAGCAGTGGGTCCTGACGTGGAGCATGTACATCGCGATTGCCGCCATGGCCGCTGGCGTGGCGCACGGCCTGGCACAAGCGCTGTCCTATGCGGGTATCGACATCCTGCAGCACTTCCCGGGCCTCCGCAGCTACTACCAGGGCCTCTCTGTGCACGGGGTGGCGAACGTTCTCATCCTGACGTTCGCGTTCTCCAACGGCTTTCTCCCGCTGCTCGTGGCGCGAGCATTGAGCCGGCCGCTGAACGGCGTCCTGTTGCAGGCCACGTTCTGGACACTGCTCGCGGGCACGCTGATGACCGCGTACGCCCTGATGTCGAACCAGGCCAGCGTGCTGTACACGTCGTATGCGCCCCTGCAGGCGCACTGGACGTATTATCTCGGGCTCGCGCTGGTGGTAGTGAGCACGTGGCTGGCTGCGGCGAACATGTTCCTGACCACGGGAGCTTGGCGCCGGGAGCATCCGGGAGAGCGCACGCCGCTGCTCGCATTCATTTCCGTCGCGTCGTACGCGATGTGGGTGCTCGCCTCGCTCCCGATCGCCGTCAGTTTCCTTGGTTTCCTGCTCCCCTGGACGCTCGGTTGGCTGGAGCATGTGGATCCGCTGTACAACCGAACGCTGTTCTGGTTCACTGGGCACGCCATCGTGTACGCCTGGCTCCTTCCGGCGTACGTCTCGTGGTATGCGCTGATCCCGCGGCAGGTCGGGGGCAAGATCATCAGTGACTCGCTCACGCGGGGCGTGTTCATCCTCTTCCTGCTGCTCTCGATCCCGACGGGCTTCCATCATCAGTACACGGACCCGGGGATCGACACGAAGATGAAGGCGTTCCACGCGGTGCTGACGTTCGGCGTGTTCTATCCAAGCCTGGCGACGGCGTTCAGCGTCACGGCATCGCTGGAGATGGGTGGGCGCGCCCGGGGTGGCCGCGGTCTCCTGGGATGGATCGGCAGGCTGCCGTGGGGCGATCCTTCGGTCGCCGCACAGCTCCTGGCGATGCTGACGTTCGTGCTGGGTGGCATCACGGGCCTCGTCAACGCCAGCTACACCGTGAACCAGGTGGTGCACAACACCGCGTGGGTGCCCGGGCACTTCCACATGACCGTCGGCAGCGCGGTGTTCCTCACGATCATTGGCGTCACCTACTGGGCGATGCCCTACCTCACCGGCAAGCAGCTGTGGGGTCGGAAGCTCGCTGCCATCCAGCCCTGGGTGTACTCGATCGGCCTGCTCATCTTCGCCCGCGGGTTGATCAGTGGCGGGCTGCAGGGCATGCCCCGACGCACATTCATGGCGCAGGCGCCGTACACGGCTGACGGCTGGGGGCTCGCCGGCGCCCTCACGGGCATCGGCGGGACGATCATGACGGTCGGAATCCTCATGTTCTTCCTGGTCGTGATCATGACGTGGCTGGCAGGCAGGAAGGGCGAAGCACCGGAGGACATCCCCATCTCACAGTCCCTCTCGGGGCCCGCCACGACCGGGTGGGAGTTGAAGCTCGATCGTCTGGGGCTGTGGATCGTGGCGGCGATCGTGCTGATCCTGATCGCCTACGGTCCATTCTTCCTGGGGTATTCGATGAACATGGTGTCACCGGGCTACAAGATCTTCTGACGTAGCGCGCCCCACGGAACTGAAGGCGGCAGCTCGGTGTGCCCGGGCTGCCGCCTGTTTCGTATGGCGCGTGATGCCCGGGCGGTGCTCGGTCAAGCGTCAGGGAGGGTTCGTGAACAGGTCCCGGTGGTCTGCGACGAACGCAGCGAAGTCGCGGGCGGGTGTGGCGGTGACATCCTGTACGTGCGTGCTCGCGTAACGGCCGTGCCCTGCCCGGTAGATCGCGTTGAGTGTCACCAGATCATCCGCGAGCCACTCCGGCAGACCCATCTCGGTCAGGCTGCCCCGAATGTCGTCGGACGACAGGTCGACGTAGCGCACTTCCTTGCCCAGCGTGTCGCTGAGGACGCCTGCCGCTTCGGGGTGGGAGATCGCCGCCGGGCCCGTGATCTCGTATGTCGCGCCCTCGTGCCCACTCGGATCGGTGAGCAGCTGGGCGGCAACCCGGGCCGTGTCCCGTGCGTCCACCATCGCGATCCTGCCCTCACCGGTGGAGCTGTAGAACTCTCCCCGAGCGGCGATGGCACCCGCCTGCGCCAGCAGGTTCTGCATGAACGAATGCGGACGCAGAATCGTGTAGGCCAGCCCCGACTCGGCGACAGCCTGTTCGGCTGCCGCGTGGTCCCGGCCCAGCTTGGTCGGTGCGTCAGTTGCCGCACCCAGCGCCGAAACCTGTACGACGTAGTCCGCGCCGGCGCGCTTCGCGGCCGCGATGGCATTCGCTTTCCACTTTCCCTGATGCTCGTGGGCTGGTGTCAGCACGAAGACGCGCGAGGCGCCGCCGAAGGCACCCTCCAGGCTCCCCGGATCGGACAGGTCCCCCCGCACGAGCTCGACGCCGCTGTGGTTCAGGCTCTCGGCGCGAGACGGATCTCGCACCATGGCCCGAAATGGCCTCCCGGACTCGAGGAGGAGGCGTGCCAGCTCTCCTCCGATCGTGCCTGTGGCACCCGTCAGCAGCAGCATGCGGAATCTCCGGATCTCTGGGCTGCGCACCATACCCAGCCGGATGCGTGGGAGGTGGCCCCAGGGCTCATGGGCGGTGCGGTCCTGCGCCGGCTCCGGTCATCGCCACGGCCGCGGCGATGCTGTCGAGGTCGTAGCTGCTGAGGGTGAGACCAGCCGCGCCGATCCAGCCGTCCACCTGCGCGGGCCGTCGGGCGCCCACAATGGCCCCCGTCACCCCCAGCCACGCCAACGTCCACGCTACCGCCACGGCCTCCACCGTCACGCGATGTCCCTGCGCCACGGGCCGGAGGGCATCCCGCAGTGCGAGGTTGCGGCCGATCTGTGGTGGACGAAAATCTGCTGACTGCCTCCGCCAGTCGTCCCTGGCAAGATCCGCAATGCGCTCGGCCGTGAAGGTGTCGGTGAGGAGGCCCGCCTGCATCGGGCTATAGCAGATCACGCCGGTTCCGTGCGCGTGGCACCACGGGAGGAGGTCGTCTGCCGCCTCGCGCTGGATCAGTGAGAATGGAGGCTGTAGCGAGTGCACGCGGCCTATGCGCTCGCAGCGCTCCAGCAGCGCGACGTCGAAGTTCGACACACCTCCCCACCCGACTTTGCCCTCGTCGATCAGGCGCTGCATCTCGCCCCAAGAGTCCTCGATGGGCGTGCCCGACTCGTCCGGCCAGTGGAACTGATACAGGTCGATACGCTCGATCCCGAGCCGGCGCAGCGAGGCCTCGCACTCCCGCCGGATCGACTCGGGCCGCAGCTCGCGCTCGGGCATCGCGTTCCGATCGCCTTCAGGCCACACGAGGCCGCACTTGGTGAACACGTACGGCCGCTCGTCCACGTGGACCTCAGACAGGAACCGCCCGACCACCTCCTCGGAATGCCCGAGGCCGTAGACCGCCGCTGTGTCGATCCAGTTGACGCCCAGCTCCACCGCGCGACGCATCGCCGCGATCGAGTCCCGGTCATCCTGTGGGCCCCAGCCGAACGCCCAGTCACCCCCACCGGCGGCCCAGGCGCCGAAGCCGACACTCGTGATCGCAGGCCCGTCAGTGCCGAGCGATCTCCTCGGAAGTGCCATGCTCATCTCCCTATCCCGAGTCGTCGTAAGAAGCTACACGCATTCGCGGTGGCTGCACGCCGCGCCCTGAGGCGACGGAAACCGCTGTGCCACAACTCCGTAGTGGTAGGCGGAGGCAACACACGTCCGCAGCACAGGAAGGTGTCATGACAACTGCAGTGGCAAAACGAGGTGTCGGCCCCGCAATGGCGTGGATGGTGGGGCTCTCGGTCGCCCTCTCCTGGATCCCGTTCGTTGGTGGGCTCGTGGCGGGCTTCGTCGGCGGCCGCAAGGCGGGGAGTCTGGGTAGGGCGCTCGCCGCGGTGTTCCTGCCGGGGGTCATTCTGTTCCTGGTGACCATCTTCATGGGAGCGCTCGTCGGGTGGATCCCGATTATCGGCAGCCTTTGGGGTGCGATCGCCGGGGTCGGCGGCTGGTTGGTGTCCTTCATGAACGTGATCCCGCTCGTGCTAGGCGCCGCGGTCGGAGGGGCGACGGCGGAGCAGTAGGACCGCCGCTGCCGGGCCCGGATTCATTTCCGCCCCGCCCGCGCGCGACGGGCGGGGCGAAGCCTGCGGGCAATGCGGGGTGTGGGCGACGACGCACTCCACCATGGTGCGACGCGTCTCTCCGTGACAAACTGTCACCATGCTCAGATCCGTTCACCGACCGAATCCAGTGGTCGTCGTCGGGTTGCTGCTGGCCTCGGCGTGCGCATCCGAAGACGATGCTCGGCAATACGTCGAACGCACCTACGACCCGAACGATGCCTACGTCGTGTTGCTCGGTACGGGTACGCCGAACGCCGATCCCGAGCGCTGGGGGCCGTCGCTCGCCATCGTCGCGAACGACGTGCCGTATCTCGTGGACGCCGGCACGGGAATTGTGCGCCGGGCGGCGGCGGCCGCTGAGCGGCGCGTAAGCGCCCTCGACGCAACCCGACTCGACCGCGTCTTCATCACCCATCTGCACAGCGACCACACGCTCGGGCTCCCCGACCTGCTACTCACGCCGTGGGTGCTCGAACGCGAGGTACCGCTCGAGGTTTTCGGGCCACCGGGCATCGCCCGGATGGTGGAGCACCTGCTCGCGGCCTACGAAGCCGACATCCGGCGCCGTATCGATGGGCTGCAGCCCCAGAACGCGACGGGCCAGCGCGCCGTCGTGCACGAAGTCGGTCCGGGAGAGGTGTATCGTGACACGAACGTGGTGGTCACGGCGTTCGCCGTCGAGCACGAGGAGTGGCCGCTGGCGCTTGGCTACCGGTTTGCGATCGGTGACCGGACCGTCGTCGTCTCCGGAGACACGCGGCCCACCGAGGAGGTCGTCGCCGCGTGTGACGGGTGCGACATCCTGGTGCATGAGGTGTACTCGGATGCCGGATTTGCTGGGCGGTCTCTCGACTGGCAGCGGTACCACAGCATGGCGCACACCAGTGCAGCCGAGCTCGCGGCCCTCGCGGCCAGGGCCCGGCCTGGCCTCTTGGTCCTGTACCACCAGCTGTTTTGGGGTACGCCGGACGCTGACCTGGTAGAGGAAGTGAAAGCGGGATTCGACGGCCCCGTGGTTTCGGGCCGCGATCTGGATGTCTTCCGGGTCGGTGGGGGGTTCTAGGAGGCCGCCGAATCCGACGGAGCCAGTCGCGTGCCGGCCTGGACACCCGACTCCCGGTAGGGCGGCGATCTGAGCTGATGCGGCGAAGTGCTACCCACTGTCTTCGTTGCCGACGGGTCTAATCCGCTGTCCCGTCGGCTCTCTCTCTGAAGTTCCCTCGGGATGCGCCGTTCGCCGGCTGCGGGATGGGGCTGCCGGCAGGTTAGCGGCCTGTGAGAAAGCTCTAAGACTCCGAACTGAGCGCCGAGTTCTCGGTTATCTCGCGTGACGTTCCTACCGGCACTCCCGCCGGTGGGGAACGCGCACTCAACCGAGAGGAGCATGCTCATGCGACACCTTCCCACTCTGATCCTGGCCGCCGTGGCGCTTGCCTGCACCGAGGCCGAGCCCACCTCGGGGCCGCTGCTGGACGCGGCGTCGGGAGTCGAGCACGCCAGCGGCGATGCGGCACGGGTCTACGAGGTCACGATCGAGAACCTGACGACGGGACAGCCCTTCTCGCCCGGAATCATCGTCACGCACACGGCACAACAGTCGCTGTTCGCCGTCGGAACCGAGGCCTCGGAAGGGCTGCGGCTGATCGCTGAGAACGGTGATCCGTCCATGGCGGTCTCGATGCTGGCTGGCGCAGCCGGCCTCGCCGACTTCCAGGTGGTGGACGCACCGATTCACCGACGGGGCGGACCGGGCCCCTCAACCTACACCCTGACCATCGAAGCCAAAGCCAATGCGAACCGACTCTCGGGCGCCCTCATGCTCATCTGCACCAACGATGGCTTCGTCGGCCTGGACGGTGTCAAGCTTCCCGGGGGCTTCCAGACCGTGACGCACTCGGCCATGGCCTACGATGCCGGCACGGAGGTGAACGACGAGGCGTCGGCATCCATCGTCGATCCGTGCTTCGCCATTGGCCCGACAGGCGGTGATTCCGACGGCAACGCGCGCACTGCCGAGGGGAGCACCGTGCAGCCGCATCCGGGAATCGCTGGCAGTGCAGATCTGGATCCCGCCCAGCACGGCTGGACGTATCCGGTCGCATCTGTCACAATCCAACGAACGCAGTAGTGAGATTTCGGGGAGGGGCGGGCTTCCGCCTCTCCCCTCCACACCGTATCGATCGGTCCGTGATGAAGCGGATCCTCATTGTCGAAGACGACACGAACCTCCGTACGTTCCTGCGGAAGGCGTTCCGTGAGGAGGGCTATGGCGTCGAGGAGGCGGAGAGGGGAGACACCGCGCTCACCCAGGCGCTCGAGAGGCCGTTCGACTGCATCGTGCTCGATCTCATGCTCCCGGGTCGGGACGGGTTCGACGTGGTGAGCGAGCTGCGCGCCCGGCATTCGAGAACGCCGGTGCTCCTGCTCACGGCGAGGAGCGAGCTCGACTTCCGTGTGCGCGGTCTGGAAGACGGTGCCGACGACTATTTGACCAAGCCGTTCGACCTGCCGGAACTGTTGGCGCGGGTGCAGGCCCTCATCCGGCGCGCAGAGTTCCGGCACCAGGACGCGACACTTCGAGTGGGTGATCTCTTGGTGGACCCCATTACGCGGCAGGTCCGCTCGGGCGACCAGGTCGTGGATCTCACCCCCCGGGAATTCTCGCTGCTCGAGTTCCTGGCGCGGAACGCCGGACGGACGATGTCGCGGTCCCGTATCGCCGAAGCGGTGTGGAACTACCAGTTCGATCCCGGGACGAACGTCGTGGATGTGTACGTGAACTACCTGCGGAAGAAGCTTGGGTCAACGGCCACCCGCACCAAGATCAAGACTGTCCGCGGAGTCGGCTACAGGCTGGAGGGCCAATGAGCGAGCGACGCCTTGGTGGGGATCTCATCTCCCGGTTCACTCGCGTCGCCTGGACCACACTCGTGATCTACGCCGTCGTGGTGACGGCAGTGTTCGGCGTGTTGAGCGAGTTGTCGCTGGGCCAGTCGCTCTCCCGCACCGCCGGCGTCATCGAGTCGCTCCTGGGCCTGTATGCCGATCCGGGAGGCGAGCGCTCGAGTGTCCCGCCCACTATGCTCGTCGACCAGCTCATCGGTATGGGGGCGCACTTCGTGATCACCCGAACCGGCATGACTGAGGATGGTGGCCGCTCGGTGTACTTCCTGACGCCCGACATGCCGGCCCAGCGCATCGAGACGATGTCGTCCGAAGCGAGCGTCGACGAGATGCGCGCGGAGGTCGCCCGGGCCGTCACCGGAGGTGGCCGCTGGACGTATCGCATCTTGCATCGCAGGAGCGGTGAGTTCGACGTGTTCGTGGCGGAGAGCCGTACTCCGCAGCTCGTCGCGATCGCTGGCGTGGGAGCTGCCGCGCTGCTGCTGCTGCCTCTGGCGGCCATGACCTCGCGGCTGGTGGCGCGCCGGTCCGTCGAAGCGGCGCTCGTGCCCGTCGAGCGCATGCGGACGGAGCTGCAGACGATCGGGCCGGAGGACCTGAGCCGCCGCGTCTCCGCCCCCGCGGGCATTGCGGAGATCACCGAGATTGCGGACACGGTGAACCGAATGATCACCCGGGTGGAACGGTCGCATGTGGCGCTCGAGGCGTTCACGGCCGATGCCAGCCACGAGCTGCGGACGCCGCTCACGCACCTCCGGGCCCGGGTGCAGTGGGCGCTCGATGCACAGCGATCCCCAGAGGCGATGTACGAGACGCTCTCCGCGATGAACGCGGAGATCGAGCGCACCGTACGCATGGTCGAGGACCTGCTGCTCATCGCTCGTGGGGAAAACCAGCAGGTCACCGTCGAGCGGAAACCGTTTGCGGTGGGTGCGGTGGCGCGGGAGGTTGCCGAGATCACCGAGGCGATGGTCAGCGGCCGCGACGTAACAGTGGAGGTTCGCTCGGACGGTGACGTGGAGGCTGTTGGCGACGTCAATTGTACGCGGCAGATTCTGCTGAACCTCGCATCGAATGCGGCACGATACACTCAGCACGGGCAGATTGCCTTCCAGGTGGTGACCGAGCCCGGGCGTGCGGGCGTCGCCGTGGAGGACACGGGTGAGGGGATTCCGGCTGACCGTCTGGCGTACGTCTTCGACCGCTTCTATCGGGTAGAGCCGTCACGCAGCCGGGCCCACGGTGGCGCCGGGTTGGGACTCACGATCGCGAGGCTCTATGCGGAGCTGCAGGACGGATCGATCGCCGTGTGGAGCGAGCCTGGCGCAGGCAGCCGCTTCACCGTCTGGCTCCCCGTGGCGGCTGAACCGACCGGGTAGCCTGAGCCCCACCCGTCTCGACTCCCATTGCGTGCTCCCGGGTCGCGGCGTGATTCTTCCTCCGTCTCTCGGCCCCTCTCAACCTTCATCCTCGTCACGACATGCCCGAACAGACCGGAGTGCCCGAGTATCGCCCCCGCGAACTCGCCGACGCGCTGGAGCGGGGTGAGGCAGTCCAGATCCTCGACGTCCGCGCCCCCGAGCGGGCGGCCAACGGCAGCGTCGACCTGGGGCGCGGGGACCTGTTCTTCAACATCCGCGGCTCACAAGTGCGCGCGATCTCACGCCTGGACGAAGTCCCGCTCGATCCGGCGCTGCCCGTTGCCGTCGTCTGCGGCCACGGGAACGACAGTGCGAAGGTCGCCGACCATCTCCGTCGACTCGGTGCGACGGCGCTGTCGCTGAAAGGGGGACTGGTCGCCTGGATGGATCTCGTGATACCGCGAGAGCTGGAGCCGCCCCGCGTCGGTAAGGGTGCGCTGGGCTACCTACTCGTGAGCGACGGCGAGGCCCTGATCGTCGACCCACCGCTGGACGCGGGCGCCTACCTCGACACACTCGAAGATGTGCGCGCCGACCTCGCGGCCGTAGCCGATACGCACGTGCATGCCGACTACGTGAGCGGGGCGTCCACGCTCGCGCGGGATCATGGCGTTCCCTACTACCTCCATCCGGCGGACAACGTGTACCCGTACGACGGCACGCCGGGCCGGCTCGACATCACTCCGATGGCTGACGCCTCGGAGATCCGGGTGGGGAGGTGTCGTGTGCGGGCCCTGCACACGCCGGGGCACACCGAGGGCAGCGTCACCTACGTGATTGACGGTCACTCCGCACTCACCGGTGACTTCCT
>JBDGYA010000049.1:0-20090 GCA_039584325.1 Gemmatimonadota bacterium | reverse complement strand
CGTTGTCACGGGGAAGATACGTCTCGGGTCGTCGAAAGTTGAAGGCGGGCCGAGGGGGCTCCAATCCGCTCGCTCCTCGATATATTGCCCCGATTGTCGGAAGTCTGCGACGTACCTCATCACACCTGTCACCCACGGGAGCACCTCGATGGCCACTGCAGACATCTCTGCCGCGTTTCCGTTCGAGTCGAAGTACGTGGAGGTTCTCGGTTCCAGGATGCACTATGTCGACGAGGGCTCCGGCGATCCGATCGTCTTCCTGCACGGGCAACCCACGTCATCGTACTTGTGGCGAAACATCATCCCCTACGTGACCGGTCTTGGTCGCTGTATCGCGCCCGACCTGATCGGCTTCGGCAAGTCCGACAAGCCGGACATGGAGTATCGCTTCTTCGATCACGCGCGGTACGTCGATGGGTTCATCGATGCGCTGGGCCTCGAGAACATCACCCTCGTAATTCACGACTGGGGGGCGGGACTCGGGCTCTACTATGCCAGACAGCATCCGTCCGCCATCAAGGCCGTGGCCATGATGGAACCGGTGATCGCGACCATACCGGGCTGGGATGCGTTTCCCCCGGAAATGGCCGAGTTATTCAAGGGGTTCCGGTCACCCGAGACCGGCTGGGACATGCTCGTGAACCAGAATGTGTTCGTCGAGCAGGTGCTGCCGGGGGCCATCGTGCGGGACCTCACCGAAGAGGAGCTGGACGTCTACCGGAAGCCGTTTCTCGATCCCGCGGACCGGAAGCCGGTGTACCGGTGGCCGAACGAGCTGCCCATCGCGGGCGAGCCGGCAGACACGGCGGAGGCGGTCGACGCCAACTTCGCCTGGCTCCAGCAGTCGGACATCCCGAAGCTGCTGTTCCACGCGACGCCTGGCGTCATCATCCCGCCTGACGCCGTGGGCATGTTCACGTCGGCCCTGTCCAACCTGACCACCATCGATCTGGGGGCCGGAATCCACTACCTGCAGGAGGATCACCCGCACGAAATCGGAGAGGGGATCGCGAACTGGTATCGGAGCCTGTGACGCGTGGCCCGAGCGCCCTGACGTATCATGCACGAGGTACACTGAGCATCCCATGCAGCGACGCGACTTCGTCAAGTCCTGTCTCGCCACGACGGCCCTGAGCTCCTTCGCCGGAACACTGGCGACCGGGTGCCGACCGGGGCCGTCGATCATGACCGTCAAAGGGCCGATCTCGCCGCAGCAGATGGGGATCACGCTGCCGCACGAGCACGTGCTGGTCGACTTCATTGGTGCGGCCGAGGTCAGCCCCGACCGGTACGACCGCGACGAGGTGTTCCGGACGGTCGTGCCCTACCTGGAGCAGTTACGCGAGCTCGGCGGGCAAAGCCTGGTCGAGTGCACACCCGCCTACCTGGGGCGCGATCCCCGGCTGTTGCAGCGTTTGTCCGACGCCGTCGGGATGCACATCCTCACGAACACCGGCTACTACGGCGCCCGCGAGGGTCAATTCCTGCCGCCGCATGCCTTCGCTGAATCCGCCGATCAGCTCGCCGCCCGCTGGATCCGCGAATGGGAAGACGGCATCGACGGCACCGGCATCCGGCCCGGGTTCGTGAAGATCGGCGTCAACAGCGGAGCCCTGTCGGACGTGGATCGCAAGCTCGTGCAGGCGGCGGCCCGCACGCACCGGCAGACTGGGCTCACCATCGCCGCCCACACCGGTCCCGCGCTGCCGGCCTTCGAAGAGCTGGACGTGCTCGAACGCGAAGGCGTCGATCCCAGCGCCTGGATCTGGGTCCACGCCCATGCGGAAGAGGACGGGATGCGCCACGTCGAGGCCGCCCGACGCGGCGCCTGGGTCGAATTCGACGGCCTCGAGCCCGAGCGGTCGGAGCGCTTCGTCGCGCTCGTTCGCACCATGCGAGCGCATGGCGTGCTGCACCGTACCCTCATCTCGCACGATGCCGGTTGGTATCATGTGGGCGAGCCGGACGGCGGCACGTTCCGGCCGTACGACACGGTGTTCACGGCCTTCGTACCCGCGCTGACGCACGCCGGCTTCACCGACGCGGAGATCCATCAGGTGCTCGTGACGAACCCGGCTGACGCGTTCGCCATTCGCGTCCGCGAAGGACGGTAGGACGGATAGAAGGATGGTGGGGAGCGTGCACCACCCCCTGCGCCGTATCCCTTCCGTCTGACCGCCTGTCCGCCTATCCGCCTTTCGGCACACGCGGAGGCTCACTCGGGCAGTTGGAACTGGTGCGTGTACGGCACCATGCAAGACGCATCAGGCGCGACCGACGGATCCGCTACGAAGGCCATCATCATCTCTATGGCGCACGTACCCACATCGACTGGTGAATGCGCAACACCCTCGAAGACAAACACATGACCATTGGCGAGACCGGCGACGAGCTCCGCCGCTGCTTCACTTGGGATCACGTGATCCAGCCGGCCATTCAGGACGAGCGTCGGTACGTCAGACGCAATCGGAGCGAACAGCGCAGAAGGCAGCGGATCGGTTGTCCAAAAATCCCCGACCGCATCCATGAGCCGCGGTGAAAAGAACAGGGAAAGACCGTCCACCCACGCCTGGTAGCGGTCTGGGATTTGACCCGACAACGCGGCGAAATCTGGAGATGTTGCCAGAACCACGGTATACCCGAGGGCATAGCTGAACTTCCTCATGGGAAAGAAGATCTCGGGGCTGTTCTGGATTGCCGAGAAGTCACCTGCGTGCAACCGCTCGACGGTGTAGGGGATCTGCGTATTCCAGTACATGGAGGCGAACAACCATGAGGACAACTTGTCACCATTGAGGAGGAGGGTGGTCGCCGACCCATCATCAGGATGCGCGACCACGAGCTCGACGGGTGTCGTGTTCAACGCGTCTAGCAGCTCGAAGAACCGGTCTTCTGCGTCGGGGTACGCTGCCGCGCAGGTGGCATCGGCCGCGCACATGTCGAAATACCGCTTCAGGCTCCGTGCGGCATTGGGCAACATGTCCTGAAAGAGCATCGGGCCGTAGGGGACGGCAGCATTGAGCACCACGGAACGGAGGCGCTGGGGATAGTCACGCATGACACTCTGCGCTACCATGGTTCCCGCCGAACTCCCGAAGAGATTGAACCGGTCGTACCCAAGCGCACGCATGATGAACGCGATGTCAGCGGCCGTTTCTCTGTTATTGAAGGCCGCCAGATCGATCCCTTCCGCAACGAACCGGTCGTGCGTTCTGCGCATGGCCTCGAGCAACGCTGCATTGGCCTCGGGTCCCCGTACGTTCTTGGGGGCGAGGTCCAACTGCGCGGCAAAGACTTCCTCGGCAACGAGATTTGGATCCGAGTGATACAGCCCACGTAACTCGATGAGGACCACATCCCGCTGTGCCAGCAGTGCCTGCCCGAGAGGACCGGCCAGCACAGGAAAGAAGCTTTCGAAATTCGAATCGCCGGGTCCTCCCGTGTTGAGTACGATGGGATCGGGAGCGGCGTCCGGATTGGAGCTTGCGAATCGTGCCACCGCAATCCGGATCACAGGCCCCTCCGGTCTGTCGTGGCGCTCCGAAACGCTGATGAAGGAACAGGAGACGTCCAGATTGGCAGCCGCTGCGTCTGGCAGCTCCACAGGGCAGTCAATGGTCTGAGACGTGCCGATCTCCGGATTAGGCCGCGCTGTGCAGGACTGCAAGGACAGAAGCGATGCCACGAAGAGAGATACGGCTACACGGCGTGGTGCGCGCATGAGTGCTCTCAATCTGGTTGTCGTTCGTACCAGGGGCAGCAGAATCGGCCTTTCTGCCGCATCGTACCCCACTTGGATACTGGGTATTCCCCCATTGGCTGTTGGACATTGCCCTCGGGCTCTACGCGCGGAGCCGCAGGAACGCCTGAATCGCGTCCCGGGTCGGTGCCGAGGGCTGCGCGCCGAGCGTGGTGACCGCCAGCGCCGCGGCCCCGTTGGCGAAGCGGACGGCCTCGGTGAGGGGACTACCCTCCGCTAGGGCGACTGCCAGGGCGCCGTTGAACACGTCACCGGCCGCGGTGGTGTCCACGGCTTCCACCGCGAAGCTGGGGACCAGCTCCCGGTGATCCGCGTCGAACAGAAACGCCCCGCGCGATCCCAGGGTGATCAGGATCGCCTCGACACCGACGGCGTGCAGCCGCTCCGCCGCCGCGAGCGCCGTGGCGTCGTTCGACACCGCGATGCCAGTCAGCAGCTCGGCCTCGGTCTCGTTAGGCGTCAGGACCGACACGTGTCGCAGGAGCTCCTTGCCGAGGGCGCGGGCCGGCGCGGGATTCAGCACGACCCGCACACCCTGCGAGGCCGCCAGGTCCACCGCCGCCCGCACCGCATCCAGCGGAGTCTCCAGTTGGGTCACGAGCACGTCGGCGGACGCGATCGCGTCGCGAGCCGACAACACGTCCTCCGGTGTGAGCCGTGCGTTGGCGCCGGATGCCACCGCGATGCTGTTCTCGCCGCGCTCGTCGACGAAGATCAACGCCACACCTGAGGGCGCGTCCGGGTCGTGCCGAACATGGCCGGTGTCGATGCCGTCCGCGACGAACCCCTCCACGGCCTGCTGGCCGAACATATCATCACCCACCCGCGCGACGAATGTCACGTGTCCTCCGGCCCGCGCCGCCGCCACCGCCTGGTTCGCACCCTTGCCTCCCGCAGCGATGGAGAACTCGCCCCCGATCACCGTCTCACCCGGCTTCGGAATCCGATCGAGCTGGATGATCATGTCGGTATTGGCGCTGCCCACGACGACGATGCTGCTCCCCATACGTCGAACCTTTGGTTGCTGTGGGTCGGTCGTCAGGTTCCGGCGTACACGATGAGACCCAGACCGACCACGTAGAACACGAACATGAGCGCGAGCAACCTGCCGGTGCCCGTGGGGGCGTCCTTGAACTCCTTCCAGATGAACACGCCCCAGAGGGCTGCGATCATGGTCGCCCCCTGCCCAAGACCGTACGAGATCGAGGGCCCGGCGGCTCCGGAGGCGATGATGCTGAACGACATGCCGACGTTCCAGATGATCCCGCCCAGGATGCCCACCACGTGGAGCCTGGCGTTGCCCTTGGTGAAGTAGTCGCGGTACGGCACCGGGTCGCCAACGAACGGCTTCTTCATCACGATGGAGTTCCACACGAAGTTGCTGAGCAGGAGTCCCACCGAGAAGAAGAACACCGCCGTGTACGGGGTGAGTCGTCCCGGCTCCGGATTCGCGAAGTCGGTTGCCATGGAGGCCACGACGAACCGAAAGAAGAACCCCATCAGCACGCCCGCCGCAACCGAGATCAGGATTCCCTTCGCGGTGGTCTGCTTGTCGGTCGGGAGCCGCCGGTAGGCGAGCGCGTCGAGCACGATCGCGATCACCACCCCGATCACCCCAACCAGCAGCAGCACCGGATCGCCCACGGGGAGCTTGACGTAATTGACGATCACCCCGAGGACCAGGGCCAACCCCACCCCGATCGGAAACGCCACCGCCATGCCGGCGATGTCGATCGCGGCCACCAGCAGGATGTTGGACAGGTTGAACACGATCCCGCCCAGGAGTGCCGACCAGATCGCGCTGCCGCCGGCCTGGCCGAGATCGGTGAGGAACGGCCTGCCCGCGGAACCGAAGCTGCCCAGCGTGAAGGAGAAGATCAACGACAACACCAGCACGCCGATCGCGTAGTCCCAGTAGAACAGCTGGAAGCGCCACTCCTTGCTGGCCAGCTTCTGGGTGTTGGCCCACGATCCCCAGCACAGCATCGTGATGACACACATGAGCACCGCGACGGGATAGGACTCGACGATGAGCACTGCTTCCCTCCCTCGTTGTTACCGGCCGGTCGAGGTTTCCTGTCGTCTCACCCCGTGACGACCTGGCGCTATCTGAACACGACCAGGGACGACAGTGCGATGTCGGTTCCCGTCGACTCGTCCCCGTCGTCACTCCGGTACGGCTCGCCTCGCACGACGACCCGTACCTGGTGCTCGCCACTGACGAGGCCGAAGGCGTGCCACACCGATTCGGCATGCTTGTTCGCATCCTCATCGGAATCGACGTCGACGGTGCGGTGCAGTTCGCCGTCGAGGTAGATGTCGGCAGTGCCGCCCGACGGCATGTAGGTCCCGACGATGATCGCTCCGGTGCCCTCGAACCCGATCGAGGCCTCGGCTCCCTCGGTGCCCGAATGTCGTCCCCCCCACGGATCGGGCTCCCACGCACCCGTGAACGTCCAGCGAGCGTCATCGACCGAGATGCGCTCCACCGGGCTGCCGTAGTCGTCCCACAGCTCGAGCTGTACCGGCAGCGGCGTCTGGGTCCGGATGAAGATGCTGTCTCCCTCGACGCGTCCGCCGTTTCGCTCGACCAGCGCGATCGCCCGGGTCATGCTGCTGGAGACGATTGTCTCGAAGGTGTAATCGGTGTAGGAGAACTTCTCATCGGCGATGGCGTCGATGCCGCTCTTGAACTCCTCGGGAATGCCGCTGTAGCCCAGGAGGACGCCCAGGACTCCGGCGGCGCTGGCGGGGTTGCAGTCGGAATCCTGGCCGGCACGCGTGGCAATGGCCATCGTGTCATAGAAGTCGCCGTTGCCGTACAGGAGACCCAGGGCCACGTAGGCACCGTTGATCTTGGCGTCGATGTTGAACGGGTGCAGCGCGCCGGCGGGACACGGTTCACGACGATCCCACTTCTCGTCGATGAGACGCCACACCTCCGTCCAGTCGTCGGGATACTGCTGCGACCACTCGAGCACGTCGCTGATGAGTTGGGCGTACGGGCTCTCCGGCGGCAACGTCGCCAGGCCCGCCTCGACGATCCTGCGGGGATCGCTCTCGAAGAACGCCGCGGCGTACATGCCGCTCACGAACACGCCACCGAGGATGCCGTCGCCGTGGTTCATGACCCGGCCGGCGCGCAGGCAGAGGTCGTTGGACGCCTGGGGCAAGCCCGGACTCATCAGGCCGATGAAGTCGGCCTCGATCTGGAAATCGATGTCGTTGGCGTGCGAGTTGTATTCCGGTGTGCCACTCAGCGTGGCCGGCACCCCCCGTCTCAGGGCGCGACGCGCGGCCAGGTTGGCGTGCCACAGGCGATACTCGGCGTCCCGAAACATGGCCCCGAAGTCGTCGGTGGTGGCGTCGAGGCCCTTCTCGTCCAGCACGGCCGCGAACGTCATGTCCACGTACAGGTCGTCCTGGTTGAGCGTGCTGGCCACCATCTCCGGTCGCCACTCGGGGAGGTCCTCCTCGGGGATGATCTCGCCCAGGTACCGGAACTCGGTGGGCTCGCCGAAGCTGACGCCGATCATCTGGCCGGCCCAGCCTCCGCGGATCTTGTCTTCCAGCACGGACAAGCGCTCGGCTTCGTACGTGGCGCCGTCCTGCCCACAGGCCGCCACGCCGACTGCCAGGGCGACACCGAGTGCAGCGAGGGAAAGGCGCGATGTCATATGCTCCTCCGTCTTCGTCGTTCGAGCGTGTGGCTGCCACACCAGTACGAGAACGATGGCGATGAACCGCGGAGCGGCGGGACGTGCGGGTGTTGGAGATTGGCCGTGGTCGTCATCGCTTCACCGGGCGGCGCTCGATCGTGTAGCGATCGGCACGGGCCGTGGAGAGCTGGGAGGAAGATCTCGGTCATGATCGCAGCAATCTACGGCGCGCGGCTCCGAATGACGAGGCATCTGCGTGTCGATGCTTGCCCCGCCTGACCGCCTGTCCGACTCCAGCAATTGGCTCAACGCGGTGGTGGCGAGCCTCAGGCTGGCCACCCTGACATCGGGCGGAACCGGCGTCCAGAGACTCACGATGATCAGCTGCAGACAGACGGTAGCGTGGCGTAAAAGGCAGATCGCTAGATGCGGATTGGCGGACTGGCATGGAGCGAGTTCAGTTGCCGATCTGCACGCTGCTTTTCCGTTGTTCTTTGGCAGTCCTTGCGGTACCTTAGCACGCTTGCCTACCGTAATTCGCTGTCGGTGGGCAGTAACCCAGTCTTCAACTCGCTAACCGGAACTAGGCGCCATGGATTTCTCCGCAATCGACTACATCGTGTTTGCCGCCTACGTGCTCCTGATCGTCACGATTGGGCTGTGGGTCTCGCGAGAGAAGCCGGGGCATGAGAAGGACACAAAGGACTACTTCCTGGCCAGTAAGTCCCTCCCCTGGTGGGCCATCGGTGCGTCGTTGATCGCGTCCAACATTTCGGCCGAGCAATTCATTGGCATGTCCGGGTCCGGCTTCCGCCTGGGCCTGGCGATAGCCACCTATGAGTGGATGGCCGCGGTGACCCTGCTGCTGGTCGCGTGGTTCTTCATCCCGATCTACATCAAGAAGGGCATCTTCACGATGCCCCAGTTCCTCGAGGTGCGCTACGACAGCCGAGTCCGGACACTGTTAGCGGTGTTCTGGCTGCTGGTCTACGTCTTCGTCAACCTGACGTCGGTCCTGTACCTGGGCGCCCTGGCGCTCCAAGGCATCATGGGAGTGAACCTGTGGGTCGGGGTGATCGGGTTGGCGCTCTTCGCCACCGTGTACAGTATCTACGGCGGGTTGAAGGCGGTGGCCTGGACCGACGTCGTGCAGGTCACATTTCTGGTTGGGGGCGGTTTGCTGACCACGTATCTCGCGCTTGACGCTTTCGGTGGCGAACAGGGCGCCATCGCCGGATTCTCCAGGCTGCTCGGCGAGGCAGGGGATCGCTTCAACATGATCCTCTATAGGGACGAGCTGCTCTACACCGACGACGCGGGCCTCACGCAGGACGCCTACGACCTCTTGCCGGGACTGGGCGTGTTGGTCGGGGGCATGTGGATCGCCAACTTGTTCTACTGGGGGTGCAACCAGTACATCATCCAGCGGACCCTCGCCGCCAAGGACATCAAGGAAGCGCAGCGCGGGGTCGCCTTTGCCGGCTACCTGAAGCTGCTCCTGCCCTTGATCGTGGTTGTCCCGGGCATCGTAGCCTACGCGCTGCAGGCGCCCATCACTCGCGGCGACGAGGCCTACCCCTGGTTGCTCAACGAATACGTCGGTCCGGGGTTGAAGGGGCTGACCTTCGCCGCCCTCATCGCCGCGATTGTCTCGTCGCTGGCGTCCATGATGAACAGCACGTCCACCATCTTCACGATGGACCTCTACCGGCACTACTTCAAGAAGGACGCGCCGGAGCGGGAGCTTGTGCGCGTCGGGCGCATCGTGGCGCTGAGCTGCATGCTCATCGCCGTCCTGCTCGCGCCGCAACTGGCCTCGCTCGACCAGGTCTTTCAGTACATCCAGGAGTACACGGGCATGGTCAGCCCAGGTGTGCTGGCGATCTTCATGATGGGGTTGTTCTGGAAGAAGGCCACACCGAATTCGGCGCTGGTGTCCGCCCTGCTCAGCATTCCCCTTTCCTTCTTGATGAAGATCGTCTTTCCCAGCCTGCCCTTCATCAACCGCATGGGGATTGCGTTCCTGGTCTCGGTGGCGTTGATCGTCGTCATCTCCTACGCGGAAGGCAAAGGCAAGGATGATCCCAAAGGCATTTCACTGGGCCGCGACATGCTCGTGACAGATCCGATCTTTGCCGCCGCGGCCTTTGGCATCCTTGGCATCACCACCGCACTGTACGCGCTCTTCTGGTAAGGTGTTGTCAGGAGGAGGAATCGTATCGGGCTCCCGCCCGGAAGTCGCTCAGCGCAGTTGGCGGAGGATCTGGCCGAGGCTGTTGACCGCCTGGGACACATCGTGCACCCCTGATCTCGATACACGGTCCAGTACGATGCATCGGATGCGAGCCCAGGATGGCCAAGAAACACTCGGTTGAGCGCTCCCAACGACTGCTTGCCGACATTGGCGGCACCAACGTGCGGTTCGCGCTGCAGTCGCCGGGTGGAAAGCCACACAGTTTCGCCTGGTTCAAGAAAGAGGACTATCGCAGCCTGACCACCGCTATCAGGGACTACCTGCGACAATTTGATGCACGTCCGGTGCTGGACGTGGCTGCGTTCTGCGTTGCCGCCCCGACGGGTCGGGACCTCGTGGAGTTCACCAACAGTCCCTGGACGTTCTCTCAGCAGGCGATTCGCAAGACATTTGGGCTTGAGCGGATCAGGGTGATCAATGACTTCGCCGCCGCCGCCCTGGCCATTCCGCACTTGTCTTCGTCCGACTGGCGCAAGGTAGGTCGTGGGAGGCGGGTGCCAGACCGCCCTGTTGCCGTGCTGGGGCCAGGAACGGGTCTAGGCGTGTCATGTCTCGTCCCGACATCAACGGGGTTCACCGCGCTCGAGACAGAAGGTGGCCACGTTACCCTCGCACCGTTTAACGAATACGAGGCCGGGATACTGAGTTTCCTTCGACCCAAGTTCGGCCACGTCTCGGCAGAGCGAGTTCTGTCGGGCCCCGGGCTGGTGAATCTCTACAAGGCAATGGCACCCCTGGAAGGACGACCGGTTCAGCGCCTCACACCGGCGACTATCACCCGGCGCGCCGCATCGGCGGAGTGCCAGCTCTGCATGGATGTCGTCGACATGTTCAGCGAGATGCTGGGCACCGTAGCGTCGAACCTGGCACTCTCGGTGGGCGCTCGCGGCGGGGTCTACATCGCCGGCGGCATCGTGCCGAAAATGGGAGCTACGTTCAACGGCCGCAGGTTCCGCCGGCGATTCGAAGATAAGGGGAGATTGTCGGGCTACCTCAAGGAGATTCCCACCTACGTGGTGACCCACGCGTTGCCAGCATTTCTGGGTCTCGTGCATCTGCTGGACTCCGGGCAGTAGCGCGGCCTGCTGCCGGGATGAGGACTGGCGACCTGAGACACTCGATGCAGTTCGCGTCGGAGAACTCCTCTACCGACCGGTAGCAGAACACGAACGCTCCACCGCGCTCCGCAGGCCGACGACCGGCAACTCGCCTTACGTGTCATTATTCCAAGATCTAGGTTGCGGGACGTTATCCAAGATTCCATAGACGGGTTCCTGTCCAGCATCGGTCACCGCCGTTGAGATTCGTTCCAGCACGGGAGAGGTTTCTTGGAAATTCGAGTCGCCCGGCCCTCACCGACCTCCCGGCACCCGGCGCGCGAGCTCGTCGAACCAGTCCAGCACGACGCGCAACTGACGCGGCACGGACTCCTGATTTCGCTGGATCATCACGAAGTTCCGACCGTCGGGTGCGGCGTCGAAGTTGAGTGAGCCGCTGGACATCGGCACAGCCTCGTACCGGCCCTCGAACAGCACCTCGGGCTGCCCCGCACGGAACGTGGGGCTGGTTTGGATGGCCACTACCAGCACGCGGTCACCCTGGCGGTAGAAGATCCGTTCGCCGTTGGAGGTCCAGATGGGTTCCCGCCCGCCGTCGGTTGAGACCGCCCAGCGGGCGCCGCCTGCCGGATAGGGCCGCACGTACACTTCATCCTGGCCCGATTCGTCGGAGACATACACCAGCCACTTGCTGTCGGGCGAGGGTGTCGGTGAGCGCTCGTTGAACTTCGTGACGATGAGGGGTGAAGCGCTCCCATCCTGCACGGAGAGCGTCCAGATGTCGCGCCCGGCGTTAGGACTCAGCTCGTAGAACGCGAGCGTGCCGCCGTCGGGAGACCATGCGTGCGGGTAGACAGCATGCTCCCGGTCCAATAGTAGCTCGGGCGCGCCGCTCCCGTCCGCCGCCTTCCAGTAGAGGTCGGACGATCCGGCGCGATTGGACGAGAACGTGATCCGCCTGCCATCCGGCGTCCAGACGGGGTCGGTGTCGGTGGCGCCACCCAGCGTCAGCCGGGTGCGCCTGCCACTCTCGACGTCGTACACCCAGATGTCCCGTTTGCCGCCTTCCTCGATCGCGACCGCTATCCGTCGGCCGTCGGGGGAGACGCGGGGGGAGAGGTAACGCCCGCGGTCTGCCGCGAACGACCGGGGCTGCCCTTGGAGGTCCACCCATACGAGCGCGTTCTCGGCGGCCACGACATCGCCCGGCGCATACACCAGCGATCCTCGACGCGAGACGGCGAAGTAGGCGAGCCCCGAGCCAAACGTGTAGATGCCATCCAGCACCGACACCGGCGATTCGGATACTTCGGGGCGCGACGGGTCGAACGCAGTGGCGAACAACGCGCCCGACTGAGCATATAGCAAGTGCCCGGTCGGGACGTACTGGGCACCCGCTGCCTGACCGGCGCGAGGCCGAATGGTACGTCGCTCTCCGGAACGCCGGTCCAGCAGCGCGATCTGGCGACTGTCCGCCGTGGCAATGGTGAAGACCACTTGATCGCCGCCCGGCAAGACCTGTGGCCAGCCGTGGCCGAGCTCACCAACATCCGGGTCGGGCGTCGTGAGCTCACGCGCGCTCCCACCCGCACTCGATACTTCCAGCAGCCCCGTGCCCAGTCCGGGGGCGAAGATGATCATCTCGTCATCGCCCCATGACGCCGCGTACCCGAAGCTCGCCGACCACGGTGCGTCGGCCACCTCCAGGGCGATGCCCCCAGTGACCTCGATGCGCTTGAGCATCCCGTCGGCAAAGAAGCCAATCCACTGCCCATCGGGCGAGAAGAACGGCGCGACCGCGCCCGCAGTTCCAGCGAGGGGCTGCGCGGTAAACTCCCCGAGTGGGCGCACGTAGAGTTGCGCCGGCCCGCCGGCGTGGGCGACGTACACCAGTTGCGACCCGCCAGGCGAAATGGCGATCGGCGGCGATGGCCCGCCCGCGAGGTGCTGGCTGCGCGGCAGCGTCACCTCGAGTCGGGCAGGTGCCCAGCCACCGCCCGAGCCACGCGTCACACCCCAGACGCCCACGGCCAGGCCAAGGGCAGCGAGCGTCCACGGCGCAGCCCGCGTCCACCGCACCCGCCGCGCCGCCCGCGCGAGCCCGCTGAACCCCCCGGTCAAACCTCTCGGGATCGCGACGGCCGCCCCATGAGGTGCTGCGTCCGCAAGCGCCGTTGCCATCTCGCCCGCGCTGGTGTACCGGTCAGCCGGCAGTCTGGCCAGCGCCCTCGAGATCACCTCCTCAATCGCTGGTGTGACGGTATCTCGCAGTGAGCGGATCCGCGTGGGGCGCTCCGTGAGCACCTTGGCAATGATCGCCTGCGCGGTCGGGCCCGAGTGCGGGGGGGACCCGGCCAGCATCTCGTAGAGCACGCAACCCAAGGAGTAGATGTCGCTACGCGGATCGGTGGTCAGCTCCCCCGTTGCCTGCTCGGGACTCATGTACTCTGGTGTGCCCAGTGAAAGGCCTGTCTCGGTGATACGCTCGCCAGCCGCCGCGTGCACGGCGAGGGCAATGCCGAAGTCGGACACCACCGCCTCGCGGTCCTGCAAGAGGATGTTCTCCGGCTTGATGTCGCGGTGGATGATGCCGTGCCGGTGCGCGTAGTCGAGTGCGGAGGCAACCTGCCGCCCGAACTCGACCGCCTGCTCTATGGGGAGCTGCCGCTCCCGGTTCAGCTTCGCTCGGAGCGACTCGCCTTCTATGAATGGCATAACGTAGTACAGGAAGGGCCCGGCGCTACCGGAATCGTGCAGTGGCAGGATATGAGGATGATTGAGCTTCGCGATGATGTTGATCTCGCGGAGGAACCGCTCGGGCCCGAGCAGTGCGGTCAGCTCCGGATGCAGGACCTTGAGCGCTACCTCACGGTCATGCTTCGGGTCGTGCGCGACGTAGACCGTCGCCATCCCCCCACGGCCCAGCTCCCGCTCGATGCGATAGCGCTGACCAACGGCGGTTTGCAGCCTCTCGAGCACGTCGGACATGAGGGACCTACTAGGTCACCGAGGGCGCCGGCCAGGACATGGGCGAGTCAGGCCGTGCCAGGAGCGCGTCTGAGATCAACATCTGACCATAGGACACTTGGCACGGATGCCCAAGGACGGGAATTGTCTAGTTTGGAATCACAGGATCAATAGGAGTGCCCGGCTCGCTGGTGCTCGGAGGAGCCGAGTGGAGCCGTGCAGTACATGCCGCTGTGCGGCGCTGCGGCGCATTCCCATCGCCTTGCGCCAGGTATCTGCGGCGCCTAGCTTCCCGACACTTCGGAGCCACTTCCCAGTCGAGCGTCGGTACACCCCGTTGAGATTCGTTCCCCATCTTCCGGCAGCGCTCCTGCTTGCTCTGGGAGCCGCGGCGTGCGAGCGCGGCGCTCTCCCGGACCCGTCGTCCCCGGCCTACACGGAGACGGTGTCGGCCTTCTACCGGGGTGTGGCCGCCGCCCAGGCGGGTGAGAGCGGACTGGCGGAGGCGGCGTTTCAGCGCGTCACCGAGCTGGTCCGCCGGGAGCCTGCCGGATGGGCCAATCTCGGGCTGATCGGGCTGCAGCGGCGCGAGCTGGATCAGGCCGCCGAGCGGCTGGACGAAGCCCGCGTGCTGGCGCCCGAGAATAGTCCAATCCAGCTCCTCTCCGCGCTCGTGGAGCGCGAGCGGGGTCGCCTGGACGGAGCGACGGAGCACGTCCGACGCGCCATCGAGCTCGATCCGCAAAGCCTGCGGGCGCTGTTTCTCCTGGCTCAGCTCGTCGAACAGCAGGGTGGCCCCCAGAGCGCAGAGGAGGCGCAACGGCTGATCGATCGAATCCTGGCCATCCAGCCGGGGAATCTCGCAGCCCTGCTCGAGCATGCGCGCCTTGCGGCCAGACTGCAGGACGCGGAGACGCTGCGCCGAACGCTGGACCGAATCGGGGCCCGGACGGATTCGCTGCCATCTCCGCCTGCCACCGAGATCGAGGCGGTGCGCACCGCCGCCGCGGCGGCGGAGTTCGACCGCGCCGGTACCCAGGTCGCGTTCCTCCAGACGGCGCTACAGGCGCTGGCCGCCTACCGGGACGACCAGGCGGCCGTGCTGATACCCCCGAGCGGCATGGATCTGCTGCTCACGCGTTTCATCCGATTGCCGACCCCATCGGCCCAATCAGCGCCGCCCGATACAGGCCTCAGGTTCGTTCCCGACACCCTCACGGTTGCCTCGGTGCCCGTGGCGTGGGTCCGGGCGGTGTGGCTGAGCGATGAGGTTCCGCAGGCCCTCCTCGCCGCCAGTCGTGAAACGTTGTATGTGTCACCCGCGCCCGGCCTGGTCGAGCGCTATCCGTTTCCGGGAGGCACCTCTGCCGCAGCGCTCACGCCGGCGATGGTCGCTCCCCTCGATTACGACTACGACTTCCGGACGGATCTCGCGCTGGTGGGGCCGGGCGGACTCCGCCTGTTGCGGCAGAACGCGACCGGTGCCTTCGAGGACGTGACCGTCGATGCGCTCACGCCGGCGCATGCCGGGGCGGCCTACGCGGGCGCGTGGGCCGCGGACCTGGACATGGAGGGCGATCTGGACCTGGTGCTCGCCGGGGTCGAGGGCGCTCCCGTCGCGCTGCGCAACCGGGGCGACGGGACGTTCGAGCGCTATCGGGCCTTTGCGGGTGTGACCCGCTTGCGCGACTTCGTGTGGGCCGATCTGGATGCGGACGGCGATCCCGACCCTGCGCTGCTCGACGCTGCCGGGCGGCTCCACGTGTTTCTCAACGGGCGCTCCCAGACCCCCCAGTTCGAGCCGCGTCCGCTGCCTGACACGCTCGGGGCCGTGCAGGCAATTGCCACGGCCGACTTGAATCGAGACGCCACACTCGATCTGATCCTGCTCCGGGCGGACGGGGCGTTGATCCGTCTCTCGCTGAGCGGGAGCAATTGGGAGGCCGCTGCGCTCGCGCAGTGGCCGGGCTTCTCTGCAGCCGACGTGGCGTCGACCCGGCTCTTCGTCAGCGATCTGGACAACAACGGCGACCTCGACCTGGTGGGCGCGACCCCGGAGGGCGCCAGGGCCTGGCTGAGCACCTCGGCCGGGCTTGCGCCGCTGCCGCCGGTGGACGTGCAGGTCACCGCCGTCGTCGATATCAGCGGTGAGGGTCGCCTGGACCTGATCGGCGTGTCGCCGGACGGCCGAACCCACCTGCTCGTCAACGAAGGCACGCGGGATTACTACTCGGCGAGCATCCGTCCACGGGCGGCGCAAGCGACAGGGGATCGACGCATCAACCCGTTCGGCATTGGCGGCGAGATCGAGATCCGGGCGGGCCTGCTGTATCAGAAACAGGTGATCCAGGCTCCGGTCGTTCAGTTCGGAACGGGTGAGCACCCGCTGGTCGACGTCGCTCGCATCATCTGGCCGAACGGGTCGGTCCAGGCCGAGTTCAACCTGGCCGCCACCAACGAGACGATCATGACCCGCCAGCGGCTCAAGGGCTCGTGCCCGTGGGTGTTCACGTTCGACGGCGAGGGTATGCAGTTCGTCACGGACTTTTTGTGGCGCACGGCGCTCGGGTTGCGGATCAACGCACAGGGCGCGGCGGCGGTGATCCACGCGGAGGACTGGATCAGGATTCGGGGCGATCAACTGGCCCCCCAAGACGGCTTCTACGACGTGCGCATCACGGGGGAGCTGTGGGAGACGCACTTCTTCGACCACGTCGCACTGATGGTCGTGGACCATCCGCAGGGCACCGAGGTGTTCGTCGATGAGCGGTTCACGCTCCCGGCTCCCACACCCGCCGTGTACGCGATGGAGCCGCTCCGCCCCGTGGCGCAGGCCTGGGATCACACGGGGCGCGACGTGACGCCATTGGTCCGCGAGCGGGACGAGCGCTTCCTGGACACGTTCGCATTGGGACCGTATCAGGGCGTTGCCGAGGAGCACTACGTCGAGATCGCGCTGGGCGACGAGGTGCCCACCGAGGGGCCGCTGTGGCTGGTGGCGCACGGATGGGTCTATCCTACCGATGCGTCGATCAACGTCGCCATCACGCAGGGGACGCATCCGACACCACGCGGGATTGCCCTCCAGGTGCCGGACGGTGACGGGGGATGGGAGACGGTCCAGAGCGATCTCGGATTCCCGGCCGGCAAGTCGAAGACGGTCCTGATCGATCTCGCGCGTGCATTCCGACCCGGCACGCCACGCCGCGTGCGACTGCGCACCAACATGGAGGTCTATTGGGATCAGCTGGCCTGGGCCGTGGGGCGGCCCGACGCCTCGGTCACGACGCAGCGGCTCCTCCCCACCACCGCCGAGCTGCGCTACCGCGGCTTCTCGCACGTGAGGCAGGCGAGCCGCACGGCACCGGAAATCCCCGTTTACGACCAGATCGCCACCACCGCACCCATCTGGCGCGATCTGGTGGGCTTCCACACGCGCTTCGGCGATGTGCGGGTGCTGAGCGAGGCGGTCGATGACCGGTACATCATCATGAATGCGGGAGACGAGTTGGCGCTCCGCTTCGCCGCGCCGCTGCCACCTGAGCCGGGCTGGACGCGCGACTTCGTGCTCATCGGTGACGGCTGGGTAAAGGACGGCGATCTCAATACCGGGTTCTCGACGACGGTGCTCCCGCTGCCCTATCACGGATTGAGCGAGTATGCCAGCGCTCCGGGTCGGTTGGAGGACGATCCCGGATACCGTCGCCACCCGGGGGATTGGCAGCGCTTCCATACCCGCTACGTGACGCCGCAGGAATTCCATCGCGCGCTCGTCCCCCAAACGCGATGAGTGAGCGAGACAAGCCGGCCACCCCCCGACGCGTCGTTCGGCTGCTCGCCGCCGTCGTCTTCGTTGCGCTCCTCGCCACGCCGCTCGTCCTGCAGCGCGTGTCGTCGGGCTCGCAGGAGACCGACGGCACCCTGAGCGCATCGGCGGCTCTCGAGCGCCACGGCTTCGTGCTCGAGGAGGTGTCGGACGATGCGGGTATCCGGTTCACACACGAGCCTCCAGCGCTGGACGCCAAACTGGAGCCCATCATGCCGGCCGTGGCGGCGTACGGCGCCGCGGTCTCGGTGGTGGATGTCGACCGCGACGGCTGGCAGGACCTGTACGTGACCACCAGCGCGGTGGACGGCCAGAACGCCCTGTACCGCAACAGGGGTGACGGCAGCTTCGAGGACGTGGCCGCTCGGCTGGGTGTGGCGGACGTGAATCGGCGGACCAGTGGCGTCTCGATGGGCGCCGTCTGGGGCGACTATGACAACGACGGTTTCGAGGACCTGTTCGTTTACAAGTGGGGCCGCTCCGAGCTGCTGCACAACGACGGCGGCCGGGGCTTCACCCGTGTTGCAGAGCGTCTGCCCCTTCCTGCCTGGAGCAACGCCAACACCGCCATCTGGTTCGACTACGACCGCGACGGCTGGTTGGACCTGTTCGTAGGCTGCTTCTACCCGGCCGACGTCGATCTCTGGAACCTGCCCCATACGCGGGTCATGCCGGAGAGCTTCGAGTACGCGCAGAACGGCGGGCGCAATTACCTGCTCCGCAACAACGGTGATGGCAGCTTCGCCGAAGTCGCCGATGCCGCCGGTCTGACCACGACGCGCTGGACGCTCACCGCCGCCACGGCGGATGTGGACGCCGACGGCGATCCGGATCTCTTCGTGGCCAACGACTATGGGATCAACGAGCTGTATCTCAACGAGGGTGGCCGCCGCTTCCGCGAGGTGGGCCGTTCGTCGAACCTGGCCCGCACTCCCAAGAGCGGCATGAATGCCTCGTTCGGTGATGCGCTCAACCGCGGCACGTGGACCATCTTCGTCAGCAATATCTCCGAGCCCGGCGTGCTCATTCACGGCAACGACCTCTGGGTCCCGACGCACGACTCGGGTGAGGAGCCCAGCTATCGGAACCTGGCCGGTGCCATGGGTGTCGAGCTGGCCGGGTTCGCCTTCGGCGCCCAGTTCGGCGATCTGAACAACGATGGCTGGCTCGATCTGTTCGTCACGAACGGTCTGGTCTCCGGCGAGACGCGGGAGAGCTACTGGTACGACTACTCCATGGTCGCCGGTGGTCACCGCGACATCATCGCCGACGCGGCCAACTGGCCAGCGATGCGCGGCCGCAGCCTCTCCGGCTATCAGGAAGACCGCGTGTGGCTCAACGACGGCACCGGTCGCTTCCAGGACGTCACCCGGGCCGTCGGCGCCGGCAGCTCCAACGACGGCCGGGCCGTCGTGTTTGCCGATCTGTGGAACCGCGGTGTGCTGGACGCCGTGGTGGCGTACCAACGGGGCCCGCTCTTGGTCTACAAGAACACCGCCACCCCGAGCAATGGCTGGATCGCGTTCGCTCTGCAGGGCACGCGGAGCAACCGGAGCGCGATCGGGGCGGAGATTCACCTGTACTGGGCGGGTATGGAGCAGGTACAGCAGATCGAGGGCGGCAATGGGTTCGCCGCGCAGAACCAGCGTCGGGCGCACTTCGGCCTCGGGTCGGCGTCCCAGGTGGACTCGGTGGTGATCCGCTGGCCCTCCGGCACGGTGCAAACGCTGTCGTCGCCCGCCGTCAACACGGTGCACCAGCTCACGGAGCCCGAATGAAGTACGACCGGCGCCTGACGGGCCCCCTGCTCATCACGTTCATTCTGATCGGCGCGCACTGGTCATACGGGGTATTGCGCGGGTACGAGGCGATCGCCCTCGCGGTGTTCTCGACCGTCGCGACCGAGCTGTCGCTGCGCCGACTCCTCACGGGCCAGCGAGCGCAATTCGCCAGCGCCTACATCTCCGGGATCAGCATATCGATCCTCGTGCGCTCACCCCTGCTGTGGCCCTATGCGCTCGGCGGGGTGATCTCCATCATGTCGAAGTACGTGCTGCGCATGAAGGGGAGGCACCTGTGGAACCCGACGAACTTCGGCATCTGCGCCCTGCTGTTCCTCGCGCCCTTTGCCGTTGCGCCGCTGAGCGTGCAGTGGGGGAACGACCTGTGGCCGATGCTGGTCATCTGGGTGGTGGGTCTCTTCACCATCTGGCGGGCCAAGCGCGCGCACATCACGATTGCCTACGTGGTGTCGTTCTTCGCCTTCGCGTTCGTGCGCAGCCTGATTACCGGGAGTCCCTACGTCACCGAGATCGCTCCGATCACCGGCCCCATGTATCAGCTGTTCGCGCTGTTCATGGTCACGGACCCGAAGACGACCGTTTCGTCCACATGGGGCGCGGTCGCGGTCGCGTGCCTGGTCGCGTGCGTGGAGATGTTCCTGCGGTTGGGTGAGGTGATCTACGCGCCGTTTTACGCGCTCTTCCTCGTGGGACCGCCCGCGCTGCTGCTCGAGATGTGGTGGACGTCCCGGACCAAGGCGAGGCTGCCTGACACGGAGCGGCCC
>JBDGYA010000124.1:0-6500 GCA_039584325.1 Gemmatimonadota bacterium | reverse complement strand
CCAGCGCCGGGGGGGAGCAGAATTTCGCGCTGAGCGCGGAGCAGATGGAGAACTTCAAGAGCATGTTCAGGGAAGCGGTGGTCAAGGCGCTCACCGAGAACGATGGGTACAACCTCGTCGACGCGCCCGCGCCCGACGTTCTCCGCATCACCGCCGAGCTGGTCGACCTCGTGGTCAGAGTGCCGACGGAACGCAGCGGTCGTGACGATACTTACACACGTTCATACGGCGAAGTCACCCTGCTCTTGGAGCTGCGCGACTCGCAGAGTGGCGAGATCTACGCCCGAGCGGCGGATCGGCGGGATCCGACCAGCAACCCCGGCGGCACCAGCATGCGAGAAGTGTCACCGACGTTCGTCCGAGCCGATGTACAGCGACTGTTCGAGTACTGGGCGAACCATCTGCGGGATAGCCTGGACGAGATCAGGACGGTTGAGCTGCAGTGGCAGTGAGTCCCGGGCCGAGGCTCCGGAGCATAGGATCTCATGACACCCGATGTGGGTGATGGCTGGAATGCGGGGGCCACGTACGAAGCCTTCATGGGTCGCTGGAGCCGGCCTCTCGCTGAGGAGTTCGTCCGATGGCTCGACCAGCCCTCCGGTGGGCATTGGCTGGACGTGGGGACCGGGACTGGGGCGCTTGCTGCGGCGATCTGCTCCATGGCCCAGCCAGCATCTGTGGTCGCCTGTGATCCTTCAGCTCCATTCATCGAGACGGCGCGTCAAGGACTGGCAGATTCCCGTGTGACACTTGAGGTCGCGGGGATCGGGAGCCTGCCTCGGCGTGAGGGTGGCTATGACGCGGTGGTCTCAGGCCTCGCGCTCAATTTCTTCCCCGACCCAGATGCAGCGATGAAGGAGCAGCTGAGCGTCGCCTGTCCCGGTGGCGTGGTTGGGGCCTTCGTTTGGGACTACGCGGAAGGTATGGAATTCCTCAGGCACTTCTGGGACGCTGCGTGCGCGATCGAGCCAGCGGCTGCCGAGGTCCATGAAGGACGGCGATTCCCCATCTGCAATCCAGACGCTCTGCAGGCACTCTTCGAAGCAGCCGGTGCCAATCGGGTACGGGGAGGCTCAGTGAGCGTACCGACAGCGTTCGCGAGCTTCGAGGACTACTGGCATCCCTTCCTTGCAGGCACGGGTCCGGCGCCAAGCCTCGTTTCGGCCCTTTCCGCCGAGCAACGCGACGTTCTCGCTGACGACCTGAAGCGCCGGTTGCCGTTCCAGAGCGGAGGTTCCATCGAGCTTCGGGCCCGGGCGTGGGCGGTCATGGGTCATCGGAGCTACCGATGAGGCCGCGCCATCAAACAGACGATCTGACGTGGGTAGACGGGTAGGCGCGTGTCGCGCAGATGGGCCACGCCGGAGCACCCCCAACCGACCGACAGTCGGGCACGCTCGTTGATGCTGCTCCGGCTGATCAGCGATCGGACAACCGACCCTCTCCATCGCGCGCTTCCGCCACATAGCGTGCCAGCTCGGGATCGGCATCCCGCCACACCGCCGCGACGAACGCATAATCATCTAGCGCCTGCGCCGACTCACCGAGTCGCTCCGCCAACCTCGCGCGCTCCAGCCGCCAGAGCACTCGGGCAGCGAGTGGCCAGTCGGTAAAGAACTCCCGCTCTAGAGCGGTCAGGGCCTCACGCTCGCGTCCCGTCGCGGCCAGCAGCCGGGCATACACGATCATGCCCTGGGGATCGTCGTTGTACAGCGGCCGCCATGCCTCGAAATGCCGGATGGCCCCTGCCGTGTCACCTTGGGCCACCGCGAGCGCCGCCATAGCGTCGGAGCGCGGCGACTCGCTGCGCTCCACGGCGGTGGCGAGCGATGTGGTATCCCCACGCCGGGCCCACCACCAGTACGACCACTTCAGGCCGCCCTCGCGCAGCGGCTCCCGGCGGACCCAGTCGCGCAGGGCCGAATCGGCCACGGCCGGCGGGACGACACCCAGCATGGCCAGGTCGGGGAGGAGGTTCGAGAACCAGCCATCGTCATCGGTGCCGGCGAGCGCAAAGGCCTCCCGCACGTGGCCGCGGTACGCCAGGCTCGCGGCCAGATCTCGGCGCCCGATACGCGGCGCGGTGAACCAGTACCGCGGATCGTGCGGGCGGCGCTGGATGGCCCGCGCCACCTGAATGGCGCGCTCGGCGCTGTCCGGCAGCAGCCAGAGGCGAATCCAGCCGCGAAACAGCGCCTCCGGAGGGAGGGAGTCCAGCAACCGATCACGGTCGGCGACGCTCACCGATGGATCGAGCATGCGGTCGATCAGCAGCGGGAGCCCTCGTGTGGCATCGGGGAGTCCGAGAGACAGGAACGTCCGCGCCAGTCGGGCGCCCAACACGGTGTCTCCCACCCCAAGCACGTACCGCAACGCCGCCGCGTAGGCGGGAACGAACGTCGAATCGAGGACGGTCGCCCTCGTGTACGCGTCGGCCACGTCGCTCCAGGTCACGGGCAGCAGCGTGAACAGTAAATCGCGCACCGAGCCCAGGAGGTACCAGGCCTCCGGGTCGTCGGGATAGTCGCGGGTCAGGGCGAGCGCTGTGGCGTACACCCGGCCCGCGCGCGATGCGGCACTGTCCGGCGGGACCTGACCGCCCATAAACGCGGCCAGCTCCACTGCGCCGTCGAGCAGCAGGCTGTCGTGACGCGACAGCCCGCCTGGGACTTCCGCCGCGCGGAGGATATACTGCCAGCCTGGGCCTCCCTGGACGTCGAGATACAGCGTGGTCATGCCGAGTCGGATCCAGGCGAGCGCAAAGGCGCTGTCCAGACGGACGGCCTCCCGAAACGCGGACTGCGCGGTGTCCCACGCGCCGCGGCGGAGGGCCATCTCCCCCGTGAGGAACACTTTGAGTGCCGGAAGCGACCGGGCGGAGAGGCGCGAGTGGGGCAGCGGTACGACCCGGCCGGCTGCCCCGAGCGCGCGCACGATCTCCACCGCAAGCGAGTCGACGATCACGTCGACCCGCTCCCGGGTGCCGCCGATCTCGATGTCGCCCAGTGGCTGGCCCTCCCGCGTATCGACAAGCGTGGCGCTGATCCGCACCGAGTCACCGCCCCGCCCCAGCAAGGATCCCAGGAGCACGAGCCCCGCGCCGGTGGCGCGACCCAACGCGGAGGCCGACGCGACATCGACCGAGCCGTTCCACGCGCGGACGGCGACGCTCGGCGGCACCATGCGTAGCCCCCCGGTCTGATCGAGACTGCGGGAGACGAACTCCACGACACCGACCCCCCACGACGCGAGGGACGAGTCGAACACCTGGAACGGCGCGATGGCGAGCCGATCCGGTTCGAGTGCGGTCGTAGGCTGGCGGCGAAGCGAAAGGAACACGGCGGCCAGACCCACGACGGCAATCGCCGCAACCGGCCAGGCCCGCCGCCATTGGGAGACACGGGTCGGGCGCGGCGCTTCGGGAGGGCCGGACGGGCTCGGCAACGGGATGATCTCTGGCTCGGGAGCCGGCGGAGACGGCTCGACGAACGTGAGACGGCTCTCGCTCCGCGCGCGGATGGCGGCGACGAGCGCGACCGTTTCCGGTGCGGGATCGACGTCGAACTCTTGGGCCAGACGCTCGGCGAACTCCTGGTAGACCTCCAGGGCCCCAGCACGGTCGCCGACGCTGTCGAGCAGCAGCAGTAGGCGTCGCAGAACGGTCTCGTCCTGCGGCGCGAGTTCGAGCGCGCGTCGCGCCCAGCTCACCGCCTCAGTGAGATCACCGCCTTCCCGCAGCGACTCGGCAACGGCCGAGGCAGCGGCCGCGGCCCGCTCCCGCAGGCGGAGCCGTTCGCCGTCGAGCCAGCGCTCGAAGGCCGGAGACGTATCGGCGTGGAAGCCCCGCAGGAATTCCCCGCGGAACAACTCGAGCGCGTCGCGCGGGCGTCCCTCGGCCAGCGCAGTCTCAAACGCGTGGACGTCGGATTGGAGTCCCGTGAAATCGAGCGCGAGCTCGCCATCCCCACGGCTCTGGATCAGGTCGGACCCGAGCGCCGTCCGCAGCACGTGGACCGTCTTGCGGAGCGCCGCCCGGGCATGCGGCTCGTCGCGCTCGGGCCAGAGCAGCGCGAGCAGCTCGTCCCGCCGGTGGAATCCCCTCGGGCGGGCAAACGCCAGGTATACCAGCAGTGCCAGCCGCTTGGGCTGTCGCAGCACACCGGACACCGCACGTCCCTCGGCGTCGCGCAGGTCCACCGCACCGAGCGTCTGGATTTTCACTGGCATGTCGCAGGCTCCGTGGCCGGGGGCACCTGGGTGGATCGGCATCGCAACATACACACCAACGGGCACGTGGGGAGCACATCACGCGGACCACACACGCCGTGTGGCACTCCACAACTGATTGCCGAGCAATCAGTTACGGTCGGGAACGGCTGGGGAACGAAAGGGGAACGCGGCTATCCCATATTCGCGGCGTTCAGGCCACCCAACCCTCCCGAAGGAGACGTAACATGAGAATGGCAAGCCCCCTTCCATCCGTCGTCGCGATCGCAGCCCTGACCCTGCTCGGAACAGCGTGTAGTGACTCCGCAACCGACCCAGCGCTCGACACGATCGCCAATCTGTCCGCCTCGGCCGGTCCCGTGGTACTGTCCGCCACCGGCAGCGGCCACCGCAGCACGCCAATGGCCGGCCAGATTACACCACTCGAGGAAGACGGGTGGCGTACCTTCTCGTTCACCGCGCAGCAGCTGGAGGACGGCACCACCACCGGCCAGATGCAGCTCAAGGTCCGGGCGGTTCCCAGCATGCTGGGGCAGGGCCGAGTCTTCTGCATGAACGACATTGGAGAGGGGATCATCATCGTCGCTGCCGAGGCCACGCACCGAATTGCCGACCAGGATCCCGGCCAGTTCCCTGGGCTTCCCCCAGCCGTTGTCGGGGTAGATCACGGGATCGTGTTCGCCGTTCGCGATAACGGCGAAGGGGCGAACGCCGCTGGCCCGGACCAGATCACGGCCACTCTCAACACCAGGGTGGCGGTCGCAGGGGCCATCTGTGCGAACCCCGCCGCCTTCGGCTTCAGCCCGGCGGTGGTCGAGACGTTCTTCAACGACGTGGTATCCGGCAACATCCAGGTGCAGCACTAGCGCCTGTCTCGTAGGGGGAGGCGGCCCACCATCCGGGCCGTCTCCCATCTGTTCCCTTCATTCCGAGGCACGGGCCATGCTCGGCGCGATCGCGGGTGACATCATCGGCTCAGCGTACCGTCGCCGCCCCCCACCGCAGATCGACTTTCCCCTGTTCACCGTTGCCAGCCGCTTCACCGGCGGCACCGTACTCACCGTGGCTACCGCCCACGCCCTGATGACCGGCCTGCCCTACGCGCAGGCGTTCCGACAGGCAGCCCGTCGCCATCCCGCCGCCGGCTATGGTCCGGCGTTCCGTCACTGGCTCACCCGCACCGACCGGGACCACTACACCGGCCGCGGAAACGGCTCGGCTCGCCGGGTGATTCCCATCGGCCTGGCAGCCAACTCCCTCGACCAGGTCCTGCGCGAAGCGCGGCGAAGCGCGGCGATCACACACAACCACCCCGAGGGCATCCGCGGCGCCCAGGCCGTGGCGATGGCCGTGTTCCTGGCACGCGCCGGCGCCAGCAAGGAGTCGATCCAGCACACGGTGACCGCGCGGATCGGCTACGACCTTTCCCGCCCGATCGCCGCGATACGTCCGGGATATCGATTCGACGCCTCGTGTGATGGCTCGGTTCCCGAAGCCATCACGGCGTTTCTCGAGAGCGACAGCGTGGAGAGCGCTGTCCGGCTCGCGGTGTCGCTGGGCGGCGATGCCGACGCCCAGGCATCCATTGCCGGCGGGGTGGCCGAAGCCTTCTTCGGAGTCCTCCCGGGATGGTTGGCGGCCGAGGTGTTCGAGCGTATCCCGCCTGGACTCCAGGCGACCGTGCGGGAGTTCCTCGTTCGGTACGCCGCGCCCTCGGGTAGGAGCAGCGCCGTGTGAGTTGGGAAATCGATCCGTGGCCTGATCGTCTAGGTGCGTTAGGCTCTTGTATTTGTAGCGCATCTCGACCTCGACTAGACTACAACGGGCCCGGGCACGGCGTCGCCGAGGGCAGACCGCGGGCCGTCAGGCGCTCCAGGGAGACAGATCGATGTTCACCACCAAATTCGCCCCACTTGGGCTCGTCGCGTTGCTGCTGTTTGGCGGCGGCGCGTCTCCAGGTCGGGCTCAGACGTCGATCGAACGGATCGATCGCCGCCTGGGAGCCTCCCGCACCGAGCTGATCGCGATTCGTCGAGACATCCATCGGCATCCCGAAGTCTCCGGTCAGGAAGAGCGCACGGCTGGGCTGGTTACCGATCGCCTGCGCTCGCTGGGCCTGGACGTCCGCACCGGTGTCGGTGGCCATGGCGTCGTTGCCATCCTCCGAGGCGCCGAGCCGGGCCCCGTGGTCGCCTTCCGCGCGGACATGGATGCGGTCCACTCCAGCGCGCCGGATCCCGTCCCCTTCGCATCGGAGAATCCCGGTGTGCGCC
>JBDGYA010000048.1:0-20725 GCA_039584325.1 Gemmatimonadota bacterium | reverse complement strand
CCCTTCTGGACGTTCGAGTTGGCAGCAGGGCGCCGCCAGGCTCAGCCGAGCGGCTGGACAGCTCCAACGAGACCGCAAATACTTGCGAGGGGTGGATTGAAATTCCTATGCAGATGCCGCCCGGCGGTTACCTCTGGGTCACCCCGGCAACCGCCCGGCAGTTCGGAACTCTGCAAGTCGTGTCTTACTGAGTCGGGACAGCGGGATGTGCCCATGAGCTCCGAGCCGCAGGCGAGGGGTACGCGCATCTCGCCCCGACGTACGACGCGATCGGACAGGTGTCGGCTCGTGCGCCGGGGCTGCCCTGGCCGTCTCGAGAGCATTCTCGACTGAAAGGCAGAAAGTGTGAGCGATACCTACGTGCTCATCCACGGTGCCTGGCACTCGGGTGATCTCCTCGAGCCGGTCGCCGATCACCTGCGAGCAGCGGGGCACGCCTGCCACTGCCCGACGCTGGCGGGCAATGGTCCCGACGACGACCGTGCAACGACGGGACTGCAAGATGCCGTGCAGTCCGTCGTCGATTACTTCGAGGAGCATGACCTCGCCGAGGTTCGCCTGGTCGCCCACTCGTACGGCGGAATGGTGATCTCCAAGGTCGCCGACATGATTCCGGACCGCATCCGGCGCCTCGTGTATCACAACGCGTTCGTGCCGTCCGACGGCCAGTGCCTGAACGATTTGGTGCCCCGGTTCTACGTCGAGGTGTTCGACCCGATCGCCGAGGCGAACGATGGAGCGGTCATGCTGCCGTTTCCGATCTGGCGTGAAGCGTTCATCAACGATGCGGAGCTCTGGCGGGCTGAGGCGACATACGAGCGGTTGAACCCACAGCCGTACAGGACGTTCACGGATCCGGTCAGTCTCACCACACCGCTCGCCGCGCTGGAGATCGGGAAGTCCTACCTCAATTTCCAGCAGGACATCGCGATGCCGCACTCCTATCCGTGGCATCCACGTATGTCCGAAACGCTCGGGCTGTTCCGGCTGATCGAGGCGATGGGGAGCCACGAAGTGTGCTTCACCAATCCGTCGCTCCTCGCCGACAAGGTCGAGGAGGCGGGTCGGGACTGACCCACTTGGTCACCACCAAGACGTGAACGGACGACGGGACTGGGTGCGCGGCAGAGCGAGGCCGCGCAGCGGCCGCAGCTCCATCCGCGACCCCCTCGACGCGATGCCGGAGCGCTGTTGAGCGAGGACGAGATGGCGTTCTTCGATCACCTGGCGGCACGGGGGTCCGCGATGACGGAGCTGCACTTCACGTCCGGGTTCTCCCGTGGCATGACCAAGCCGTTCTACGTCGCGACTGGCGGTCGCGGGACGTTGACGACCACCCTCCAGTGACCACGGCGCTCCCGCGAGAATCAGGCGCCCGAGCCTCGCGGAGCAGCACCATGGACCCCGTCGGCACTCGTCCTCTGCGGGCCGCTACCGTCGCGCGGCGAGCACGAGCCGGAACAGCTCGCCGATCTCGTCCGTCGTCATGGTCCACTGGTGATCGGTGTCCACCCGGTGCACGAACACGAGCCGGTCCGCCGGCCTGATGAGCAGGTAGTGCAGCGCCAACCCGCCATGGAACACCGCCGGACCGATACCAAGCGGCGAGTCCGCGGCCACCGTGACCCACAGCATGCCGTACCCGAGCCTCATGGGCTCGTCCTCAACGGAATACGTCGTCCAGCTCGCGTCGATCCACGACTGCGGTACGATCTGTTGACCCTCCCAGCGCCCGCCCTGCTGGTACAGCACGCCGAACCGGGCCAGATCCCGCGCGGTCATTCTGATGTGGTAGGCCGGATGCTCCGACTTCTCCGATTCGTACTTGTAGTATCCGTCCGCCGGCTGAAAGTCCTGCATCCCGATCCTGTCGGCAATCCGAAGCCCGAACGCTTCGAAGACATCCGCGCCGGTCTCCTGCCGATAGATCGTGCCGAGGGCGTTGAAGTCCCAGTTGTTGTAGTAGAAGAACGTGTCGGGATCGTGGCTCCCCCGTGCCGGCCGCTCCGCCTCCGCCTCCGGCGTCTCGGCCGCGGCGGGGTGATACACGCCCGAGCGCGACTTCAGCAGGTGGATGACACGTGCGTGCTGTTCGGACTCGGTCAGACTGGGCGGGATGTCGTCGATCCCGAGCGCGGCGAGCGTCGCCGCCGTGTCGATCGTCCCCTCGGCGACCGCGATGCCGTACAGCGCGCCGAGCAGGGGCTTGCGGATCGAGTGCAGCAGGTACTTGCGGTCCACCTGGCCCCAGGCGATGAACACCTTGCCGTCGAACAGCGCCATGAACGCCGCCGATCCGATGCGGTCGTAGTGGGCCTTCGCGACCGCGAGATCCGCTGACGAGAAACCGACGTGTTCGGGTAAGACGTTGTCGAACCCGTCGACGGCCGGCCCGCGCACGTCATCGACGGGCCGGTTGGAGGTTGGGCCCTCCGAACATGCGGTCATTCCCAGGGCAACGAGGTAACCGCACAGCAGCAGTGCAGGCGAACGGGACATGGGAGTGCTCCTCATCGGTTTGCCGGTCGTTTCGGGCCGTCGTAGCTTCATGGGTGCACGCTAGGCGGGCCGCGTCTCCGGACCGACTCGCGGACGTCATATCCGGTGTTACGGTTGAGAGATGAGCCCTTCCTCGGCGCGGAGAATCCGGTTCCGACTCTTGGGCACCGCCGACCTTCAGGGGCCGGAGGGGGCGGATTCCCGCTCCGTCGTCGCCCGACCCAAGCTCCTCGGCGTGCTGTCCTACCTCGCGGCCGCGGCTCCCCGCGGCTTTCAGCGCCGCGACATCCTGACCGGCCTCTTCTGGGGGGAACTCGGCCCGGAGCGCGCCCGCGGCGCCCTGCGGCAGTCGCTGTACTACCTGCGACAGTTCCTCGGCGAGGGAGTAATCGTCACTCGAGGCGACGAGGAGGTGGGCCTCGACGGCGATCTGTTCTGGTGTGACGTCGCGGCGTTCGAGGGCGCGCTCAGTCGGGGAGCGCGAGAGGAAGCGCTGGAGCTGTACGGCGGAGACCTCCTGCGCGGCTTCTACGTTTCCGGCGCCCCGGAGTTCGAGCACTGGCTGGACGGGCGGCGCGACGAGTTGCGGGAGCGCGCGCGTGTGGCGGCGTGGGAGCTGGCGCAGGGCGCCGAGGGAGCGGTGAACGCGACGGATGCCGCTCGCTGGGCCCGGCAGACGCTGAAGTTGGCGCCCCTGGACGAAGCGCTGGTGCGCCAGGTCATCGAGTTGCTCGCCAACGTGGGCGACCGTTCGGGCGCGGTGCGGGAGTACGACGCGTTCACACGCCGCCTGGCCGAGGAGTTGGAACTCGAGCCGGCCCCGGAGACACGCGCCCTGATCGAAGCCGTCAGGTCGCGCGCCGACCTGTTGACTGGCGACGCCGCGAGCGTGGCCGCTCCGTCACCATCCGATTCGGCCGCGCGTCACGAGTCGCCGCCCGCACCCTCGGCCAGCGCCGCGCCCGAACCGGAAGCGCGTCTCCGCGCGGCGCGCTCGTTTCGCCTGGGGCTCGTCGCTGGTGCGGCACTGGTCGTCGGCCTCGCGCTCACCTGGGCGTTCAGCGCGGAGCGCGATGGCCAGCGGCTGGACCCGACACGCATCGTCGTAGCGGCATTCGAGAATAGAACCGGCGACCCGGCACTCGATCCGCTGGGTCGGATGGCGGCGGATTGGGTGACCGAAGAGCTCGGTCGCATTCCCGTGGTCAGTGTGGTCCCGAGCACCGCCGGCCTGGCGGCGCGCCCCGATCTCGCCGGCAGCGCGAGCTCGGGCCCGGCCGATATCCAGGCGCTCGCCGAAGCGACGAACGCCGGCACGGTCGTGGCCGGCGCCTATTACCGCAGCGGCCAGGACATCGAGATCCAGGCGCAGGTGGTCGATGCTCGAACCGGCGAGCTCTTGAGCGCGGTGGCGCCGATGGGTGGAGCCATCGATTCACCGGGTGCCGTCGTCGATTCGCTCAGCCGGCGCGTGGCGGGGACCGTCGCCCGCGTGTTCGACGCGCGCCTCGCCGACCCGTCCGCGGGTCGCAAGCCGCCATCGCTGGAGGCCTATCGAGCGTACCTCGCTGGCCGCGATGCCTTCTATAGCCAGCCACTGCGGATCCGCCAGGCACTGACGTTCTTTCAACGCGCCGTCTCCCTGGACTCGACCTTCCTCGAGCCGCGCTTCTTCGTTGTCCTGTCGCACATCAACCTCGCCCAGTACCCCGCGGCCGATTCCGCCGCGCGGCTCCTCATTGCGTACCGGCCGCGCATGACGGAGGAGCAGGGTTACCTGCTGGACTATCTGCTGGCGACCGTTCGTGGGGACCGCCGGGCAGCGCTCGACGCCACGCGGGCGCTGGGCGGATTGGACGCCGGAGTCGAAGCGTTCCGATCCAACCGCCCGTGGGAGGCGGTCAGCGTGTTGGCCTCGGTTGAGATCACGGACTTCTACTACAAGTGGCTGACCCTGGTGGACGCCTATCATGCGGCAGGCGACTACCGGCGTGAGTTGCGGGAGGTGGAGCGCGGACGCAGCGTGTACCCCGACCGACTGCGGGTGCTCGACGCCGAGATGCGTGCGCTGGCGGCGCTGGGACGCGTCGATGAGGTCATGCGACGGTTCGACGAGATCGTGCTCCTGCCACCGGAAGAGGGTCGGCTGCCCGGTCACGTCATGAAGAGTGTGGCGGCCGAGCTTCGTGCGCATGGCCACCGGGAAGCAGCCTTCGCGGCCGTGGATCGCGCCCTCCAGTGGCTACAATCGCGCCCGGAGGCAGCGGCGGCGAGCGGTTTCCATCGCTTTGACGTGGCGGAGGCACTCTACATGCGAGAGCGCTGGGATGACGCTCGGGTGCTGTTCGAACAGCTCGCTGAGGAACCGCCGAACGTCGACGTCCAGGGGTTTCTCGGCACGCTGGCGTCGCGGCGTGGAGACCGCGCAACCGCACTCGCCATCAGCGACGGACTCACGGGCATGGCTGCACCCGGCGACTTCGGGCGGGACGTGTACTGGCAGGCATGCATCGCCTCGCTGCTGGGCGAGCGCGAACGGGCAATGACGTTGCTGACTGAAGCCTACGACCGCGGCCGTCTCTTTTCGGTGCGGCTGCACCGTGACATGGACTTCGAGCCTCTTCACGACTATCAGCCGTTTCAGGACTTCTTGCGCGGCGATCGGTAGCTCGAACGGACTGAAGCGCGGTGACAGCGGCGAATAGGGACTGCATGGTCTCGCCATGCGCGCCGCGTCAGCGAGAGCACGACAGGACTCCTCATACTCGTCCCCGAACCGGTCGCGCACATCTTCTCATCGAGCACCACAACGAACTACCGGGCCGGGACACTCCGCACCGTGGTGAGGTAGACGCCCACCTGGTTGGCAACGCAAGAACTCACAAGGACTGTCCCAGCAGGTTGGCCAACGCGTCTCGCCGCGCACGGGACAACGTCACCCGCGTGCCGTCAGTGAGGATCACGATCTGTGAACCGCGAGCGAACGACTGGATCTCACGGACGCGATCCAGGTTCACGATTGCCGATCGACTCACCGCAAAGAAACGGGCTGGATCGAGCTGCGCCGCCAGGGACTTCAGGGATTCGCGGATGACGTACACTCTCTCACGCACGTGGAGTCTGGCGCAGTAGTCGGCGGCCTCAATCCAATCGATCTCGTCCACTCTGACGAGCACGACACGCCCTCCCTGCTTCACGGCGATTCTGGACACGAACGAGCCTGTCGCCATGCCTGCATCAACCGGCGCGCGGAGAGGCCTCCCTGCAGACGCTTCCTCGAGACCGACTGCCTCAAGCAGGCTGAGGAGCCGTGCGCTCAGATCCATTCGTTCCGCCTCGTGTATCGCCCGTTTCGCTCTGCCGACCGCGTCGAAGAAGCGCTTGTCGCTGAACGGCTTGAGCAGATAGTCCAGGGCATGCACCTCGAAAGCGCGGAGCGCGAAGGTATCGTACGCGGTGACGAAGATGACATGCGGCATGCGGTCCGGCCCGATCGCGCTGAGCACTTCGAACCCATCCATACGTGGCATCTGAATGTCGAGGAGCAGTAGGTCGGGCTCGACCTGCTCGATGGCGGCTACCGTCGCACGGCCGTCGGCGCACTCGCCGACAACCTCCAACTCGGGATCCCTTTTACAGAGTTTCTTGAGCCCGGCGCGAGCCAACGGCTCATCGTCCACGATGAGGACGCGGATCGGCTTCTTCATTGTTCCGCTCCGTCGGCGTCCGGTTCGGTGTGAAACGGCAACGTGATCGTCACGACGGCTCCGCTGGGCGAGACATCCGCCATGTCGAGCGACGCGCTCTCCCCGTACAGCTGGGCCAGCCTGGTACGCGTGTTGTCGAGTCCCACTCCCGGAATGCGACGCGCTTCCGCTGTACCGCGAAAGCCGGGTCCGTCATCGGCAATCGACAACCGCAGCACCCCTGGTTCTCTGCTGGCCCCGACCGTGACCGTCGTCGGGCTTGCCCGGCTCTCGATGCCGTGTCTGATGGCGTTCTCGACGATCGGCTGGAGCACGAGAGTGGGAACCATGGCGTTGAGCGTATCAGGGTCGACCTCGGTCCGCACCTCGAGCCGGTCCTGGAAGCGGATCTTCTCCATTGCCAGATAGCGCTCGACGAACTCGATCTCGCGTTTCAGCGGTACCTCTTGATGGACGGAGTCGTCCAGCACGTATCGCAAGAGGTCGCTCAGCGCCTCGAGTGTGTCGACGGCCGCCTCTCGTTCGGCATCACGGACCAACATCGCGATGCTGTTCAACGCATTGAACAGGAAATGCGGATTGAGCTGCATCCGTAGTGCCTGCATCCTGGCATCGGCCAGCTGTGCACTGAGTCGTGTCGCAGTCAATTCCCGTTCGCGCAGACGTCCGCGGTACTGAAGGAGGAGCGTTCCGCCGAGTATTGCCCAATAGAGGAACACGTGGACGGGGAGCTCCAGCATCGCCAGGGACGACAGGATATCCCAGTGCGAGTGTGGGTCCGATGGAGGAAGGTCGTGAAGTGCGGGCTGGAGGCCGAACCGGATCCCGGTGTGGGCAAAGGACATCAAGACGGCAATCCCGCCATGCAATGCCGACCGCGAGAGTGCTCGGCCGCGCTCGATGGGAAAGCGCTTTGACAGCCACACCACGAGCGGCGTGTACAGCGCCCAGAGGTACCAGAACGGCAGCACGAACGCGAGAGTGGACAGGAACGGACGACGCTCCCCCTCGGCAATCGTCATGACGTACAGCCACGTCGCTACGGTCAAGCCCACGGCCGTAGCAGCGAGTACCAGCTGGAGTATCCGCCGCAGGCGAGGCGGGATAACACTCCACGGCGCTGGCATTAGTGCTCTCCGGTGGCGTTTGCCATCGATCCGGCGGCGGACGGCTGTGAAGCGGCGGCGCGCCATCGCTGCTCGATGCGTTGGATAATGGAAGGGTAGACGACGAGTCGTCGTACAGGATCGATGAGCATCATGTAGTACGGAGTGACCCAGCTGACACGATCCGCATAGACCCCCCAGTACAGCGCGTAGCCGGACTCCTCTGGCTCGAGCGCAAACGCATAGAGCGCTCGGGCAGTACACGTCTGTATCTCGAGCAGCGATTCGCGCTCGAAGTGGTAGACGAACCCGCGCTCCCCTGGCCGATAGACCGATCGCGCGCGGTCGGTCTGCGTGAGACGTTGGCGTACCGAAGACAAGGTGTCAGCGCACTCCTCCCTTGCCAACCCCAGCACGCGGGCAGCCAGCATGTAGGCGGTGATGGCTGCGCCCAGCGCGACGGTCTCGTCACCCGTGACCCCTCCGGCCATCACCTCATCCAGATCCAGAAGGGTCCTGCCGGCTCCGCCGCCAGGCAGGTGAGCCACCCACACGTCGTGCAGCGGGATATCTGCAAGAAGCGTGTGTGCTCGGAGATCCAACGCGACGTACTTCGCGGGCGCAACGGGTCGATGCTGCCCCAGCGTTAGAGGCCACAGACAGGCGAAGTTGACTGTCGCTGCGGCCAGGACGACACCGGCTCGGGTGAGCGCACCCCGTATCCCCCCAACGTCGCCGACCACCCCGACGAGGCCGAATGACAGCGTCGCCGTCAGGACACACGGACCAATCCGCAGGGGACCAATGACGCCGGCGCCAAGCAAAGCACCGCATGCGAGCCACGGTGCGAACCTGGCTACCGTCCGAGCCACTCGCTCGCGGTTCGCCACCACTCCTGCGGCAGCGAGAGCAACCACTGCGACGTTACCGATCAGTACGGAGGATACGCCCCCGTGCGACGCCAGGATGATGCGAAGTGCCGCGGGGGACAGGCCCGCGGCGACTCCAATGGTGAGGAGGACACGTCGCACGCTGAACATCCGGTCCCTACACGCCGTCAACGGCGTCGGTGGCCGCTCCTCGCCAGCCTGAAGCCGGTGGCATCGCACCGATTGTTGGACTGCCACTCGAACCGCTTCGCTGTACGCAACTCGAACGCATCTCCCCCCCAACGTCCCCCACGGACGGCCCTCCCCCTGCCCTCGGTCTGATACGGATTGACCTGGGAGCCCTGGGGATAGGGTGCCAAAAAGTCGCTGACCCACTCCCAGGCGTTCCCAGCCATGTCGTACAGACCCAATCCGTTCGGCGAGTGGCTGCGGATCGGCGAGGTCCGGCGGTGCCGCCGCCCCCGCTCCAGGTACGCGTACTCCCCAACGCCGGCATCGAACGTGGCGTCTTCCCCTCCCGCGACATCCGTTCCGGTGCCGAAGCGCACGTCTCGCCCTCCTTCGCGTGCCGCGTATTCCCACTCGGCCTCCGTGGGCAACCGGTACCCCACGACCTCGGTGATATCCGTCGTGGCGTTGCCCTCCGCGTCGAGCAGCTGGCCGCTCTCGACATCGTACGCGGGCGGGAGACGCTCCAGCAGGCTGACCCAGTTCGCGTACGAGGCGGCGTCCTCCCAGGACAGGCACACCGCCGGGTGCGTATCCGTCTGGTCGAATCGGGTGTTGGCCCAGTCGACGTGCTCGCCGAAGGCAAAGTCTCGGCGATCCGGATCCCAATAGAAGCAGCCACCATACCCCAACACCCGATCGTAGGCGGCGGTGCGCAACGATGGCGGCGACTCCGGGTTCATCATGATGCCGAAGAGGCTGTCTTGCGCGGCGCGGTCCAGTGGACCTTCAGCGGACGTGCGGTACCCCGTTTCCGTGACGAAGCGTCGGAACTGGCCCACGGAGACTTCGGCGTCCGCAAGGTAGAACGACGCCACCGTCACCTCGTGCACGGGCAACTCGTTGTCGTCCCCTTCCGCAAACACATCCCCCATGGCAAACGAGCCCTCGGGAACGAGAATCATCCTGGAACCATCCAGCGCGGTCGCGCCGTCCTGGGTCGTCGTGCCCGCGTCGCCGGCCACACAGACAGCGAGGAACAGGGCAACGCGTCTCGTGTCCTGACCGCAATCGAAGAACCTCACGGCACCCCTCCTGCTTTGTCGCCCGACACCACTGTTGCTGCTCGCGTGGGCGCGCTGTCGCAGAGCCACCGAACATCCACCGCCCCACCGAGTGCCCGCGCGGCGGTGACACGTTGAGCGGTGCCCGAGGGCGGTCCAAGCGTTCTGCAGCGAGTCGTCCGAATACCGCAGCGAACATCCCGGTTGCGACCGCGAAGCGGCGGCCGCACGGCGGCGGGGTGTCACTGCAGGATCCGCGCGGTTCGCTGCAACGTCGTTGTTCGGGCCAGCGCGATCCACGATCGTGCGACGGCATGGTCTTACGGTCCGTGTCTGACGCGAAGGCAGGAGAACTCGGCAACCTGAACTGGGAGTGAGCGCATGGAGACTCTGGACGCTTCTCGCTACCGGACTCCCCTGCTCGTCGTGACTGTCGTGATGCTGATGTGGGGCGTGTTGGGTGCCCTGGACGTACGCAATCAGACCTATTCCGGCTATGCCACGGACGGCAACAACACGATCACACGGGTAACCGACGGCGGCCCGGCGGATGCGGCAGGGCTCGAAGAGGGGGATTACATCCGCAGCATCGGCGGCATTGCCGTCGAGGATTTTGGTGCGGCCCTCCGGCAACCGCGAGCGGAGATCGATGAAGCTCGCACGTTCGAGGTCGAACGGGATGGGCGGACGCTGAGCGTCGATCTCTCGTATGCGGCGCTGCCAACGAGCAGTGCACTGGTACGGTACGGGGCAGTCCTCATCGGCTTCCTGTTCTTGCTGTGCGGCGTTTGGGCATTTCTCACCGTCCCGACCCGAAGGACCGTGCTGTTGGCCCTGCTCGGGATAACCTTTGCAGTCGGCTTCACGGCCGGCCCGTACTTCACGTCGGCGGCCGTGCGCGCTGCAATCGCCGTCATCGTCATCGTGTTGATCGGTACGGGTCTCGCCGTCCTGACGCACTTCCTGCTGGTCTTCCCCGAGAAGAAGCGGCTGCTCGAACGACGACCGATGATGTGGATCGTTTATGGGCCGGCGGCCGTCGTCGCTGTCCTCGCGTTGTGGGCCATCGTGGCCCAACCGGCCGCGACGAGCGCGTTCAACGTCTTCTTCCGAGCGCTGTTCGGCCTCCTGGTGGTGGGCTACTTCGGCACGTCGTTGACCGCCCTGATCCACAGCTACGTCACGGCGAACGCTGGGGAGCGAGGGGCGAACGGGCTCAACCTGCTTCTGGGAGGCGCCGTGGTCGGACTGGGACCGACACTGGTGATCTCGATCGTCGGTCTACTTGCTCCCCAGGTTGTGGTTCCCGGCGCACAATTCCTTCCGCTTGGCATCGGGGTGCTCCCTGTGACGTTCGCGCTTGCAGCAGTCAGGGGAGAGCGCAGGGCTCAGGTGGCTCGATGACAAGCACGCTTTGAACTGGGAGGACGACATGCTCACAGATGACTGCAGCAGTCGTTGCAACGCGATCGATCGCAGAGGGCTGCTCACTCGCACCGTCCCGGCCTGCGCGGTCGCGTGTTTGGGCCTCGGCAGATTCCCGGGACTGTCCGGCGTGACTCGGACACCGCTTCAGCAGGGCCAGCACAAGTTCGACGTACCACAGGACGTATCGCTGTCGACGCGACAGCGCGCACAGATGATGAACAGGGGCCTGGTGCAGTTCGTTCGCTCGGTGAGGGACGAGCTTGGCGACCCGGAGCTGATCCGTCTACTCAACCTGATGTCGGCGGATATCGGCAGGCAGGTTGGTGCGCGCCAGGCGCAAAACTCGCCCGACCCGAGCTTCCAGACATTCGTGCAGGTGTTCCGGCCGCCGAACTTCGAAGACAGCCTCTCGCACGAGGTGGTAGAGGACACCGAGAAGGTCTTCGCCCTCGAAGTGACAGAATGTGTCTCGGCCGAGGTCTTTCGCAGCGTCGGTCTAGACGGCGAGATCGGTCATGCCGCGGTGTGTAACATGGATTACTACTGGCCGCCGGCGTTCAACCCCGGTTTCACGATGGAGCGGACGAAGACGCTGATGCAGGGTCACGATATCTGTAACCATCGGTACATCGACACGACCTGATCCGCCTCTTCGCTCGACGATGTCCGGACGTTTCAGCACGGCAGAGGATCTCTTCCGCCGACAGCTCGAGCGAGGCTCGTTTCCCGGTGGTCAGGTCGTGGTGCGCGTTCGGGGCGAGGAGTTGCTCAACCTTTCCCTCGGTGTCGCTCGCGGATGGCGCAGGCACGAAGGAGACCGGGTACCGGTGACGGACACGACGCCGTTCCAGGTGATGTCGGCGTCGAAGCCCGTGGTTGCGTTCGCGGTCGCACTGCTGGAGGATCGTGGGCTCGTCGACGTCCACCGGCCCGTCTCGCACTACGTCCCCGAATTCGGGCGAGCGGGCAAGAGCGAGATCTCGGTCCTCGACGTGCTGACCCACCGCAGCGGCGTGATCGTGCCTCGTCTGTGGGATGCTCACGCCATGTGGCCCGATTGGGATCGTGTCCAAGAGACGATTTGGGGCTCACCTCCCCGTTACCGGCGCGGAACACTGGCGTATCACCCCTACGAGTTCGGCTGGATACTGGGCGAGGTCGTACGGCGGGTTGCGGGACAGCCGCTCGACCACTTTCTGGACGGCGTTCTTCCCGACCCGCTGCGACGGCTGCGTCTCCGGCGGGAGGAGGATGACGAGACGGTCGTAGCACACAGCTACTGGCTCGGTCGCCCACGTCTCCGGCTCGGCGGGCAGGATGTCGCCGTCGGCTTCGAGGAGAAGAACAACTCGTGCCGAACGCTCACGAGCCTCGTTCCCGGTGCATCGATGACCGCACCGGCCTCCACCTTGACACGGTTCTACGAGATGCTGCTTGCGGGCGGCACCACGGCGGAGGGTGTGCGTCTCATACGGTCAGACACGGTGGAGCGCTACCTCGCGGTCAACGTCACGGGCTGGGACCGCACGCTGCGCTCGTACCTGATCCTGGGGAGGGGGTTCCTGCACGGGTGGCGGTGGCCACACCCGTACGGCGTGCGGGACTCCCGATCCTGCGTGGGCCATGGTGGAGGGTTTTGCGCGGTCGTGTTCGGCGATCGTCGCACGCACGCGGCCATCGCGATACTCACCAACGGCAACAGAGGGCTGGGCGACGTCTTCCGTCGGTTCGCCCCCCTCAGCAGCGCGATACGAAGAGCGATTGCTGCCTGACGACCTAGGGTCTCCGGGTAAACGCGGGACCGCTCGCGACACGTGTCATGGCGGAACCAGCATCGGATGCGGGGAACGGCACGATCCACATCAGTCGGGCACGCGCCACAGCTGTGCCCAGAGGGTGAGGTTCAGGTGAATCATCAGGTTCAATCACTCGGCATCGCCGCGGCGATCGCACTCGTCGCTTCACCGTGCTTCGGCCAACACGACGAACACCAACACGCTCCGGATCCCCATCGCGAACGGCTGTACTGGCAAATGCCGCTCCGCGTACTTCACGCGATCGGGGTCATGCCGGGAATGCGCGTCGCCGATGTCGGTGCCGGAGACGGGTATTTCACACTGCGCCTTGCCGACGCCGTGGGAGACGGCGGAGCCGTCTTCGCCAGCGACATCGATGCGAGCGCGCTGAAGGTACTCGAGGAGAAGCGCGACGCGGCGGGCGTGCAGAACATCCATATCATCCACGGAACCGAAGACGATCCGCTGCTTCCGGATGCATCCATCGACCTCGTAATGATCGTCAACACCATTCACCTGGTAGACGATCCGCCGGTGTTCCTGGAGAACGTGAGGCGAAGCCTCACACCGGGAGGCACGGTCGTCTTCGTCCAATGGAGTGCGGAGAAGATGGATTCCGAAGCACCCGACTGGGACGAGCTGGACCGAGCACGGTATACGCTGCGCACGACGTTACGCACCATCTACGACGGTGGACTGGAGGTCGTGCGATTGCTGGACTTCCTGCCGATGCAGAACGTCTACATCTGTGAAGCTCGCGCACCGTAGCGGCAGCGCCCGCACCACTCCTGAGCCACGCTTCACCATCAGGCGGTACATGCGGAAGCCCCGATGCTGCGGGTGAGGGAGGGCAGGCAGGCGCAGGATCCCGGCGCCGACTTCGAGAAACGGCACCACAACGTACACCCCTCCGCCAACGAAGCAACGCGCGCGATGCGGCTGCAAGGAGTTGCGCGTTCTTGGTTCCGACCGATCGAGCACGCTCGGGTCGGGGCGCGAGGGGTCGTGCGCCTGGCCTCGGCCACCCGGCGTGAGGCCTTCGGTACGACGCTGCTGGCCTCGGGCACTGCACGCCAGGCCTCGGGCACTGCACGCCAGGCCTCGGGCACCGCACGCGAGGCCTGGGGCAGCACGCGCCTGGCCTCGGGCAACACGCAGCTGGCCTCGGGCAACACGCCGCTGGCCAGGGGCACGGTGTTCGAGACCAGGGTCACTGCGCAGTGGCCTGGGGTAACGCACCGCGGCTCTCTGTGTCGTGGCCCAACGGCTCGTCCGTGGTGATCCAGGCCTGGTGCACCTTGGGTGAGGCGTGTCGCAGGTGCCGGCAGAGCTGGGGTGTGGTGGTCCAGGCCTCGGGGACCGACCCCAAGGCCAGGTGCGCGGTGGTCCTGGCCACGGGAGTCTCGACCCTGGCCAGGCACGCAGTGACCGAGGCCAGGGTTGTGGCGGGTCAGGCCTGGTTCGTAATGGCGCTGGCGAGGGGCCGCGGGCCTAAGTAGAAGTGGGGAATCGGGTTAGCGTAGACATGGGGCTCTGCGGGGTTGCGGCGTTGGGCGGCGCTCGGACTGGATGGCCTGGTGAGCTGAAGGCGCGACCCCCTGATGCTATGCCGGAGCGAAGCGACGGCAAGCACGAGTGCGAGCGTCGATGTGCCTGCATCGACGCTTGCGCTCAACCCCAATTGCCTTGAACGTCTTTCGCTGAGTTTGGCTGCGTGCGGCTGAGTGCGCTTACGTATTGCTGAGTAAGTAGGTACACGATCGCGCTCTTTGGCTGCGTTGCGCTGAGTTTGGCTCCGTTTCGCTGAGTTCGCACACTACTCGCACACCACAGATTTGTGATATCGGTCTGCTCTACAGGCTGCCGGGCATCTGTGTTGAACTGGGCGTTCTATCAGGAGCGGCGCCAGGCCCATCAGTGAGAGCGCTGAATCAGTCTCCGGGGGCCCCAGCGTCAACTCGGTCATCAGTAGACAGCCACGATGCGGTAGTTCCTGTCCGGGTACCCCGGAGGCTGGATGTCAACACCGGGCAGACCTACAACAATGTGGGTTCCATCTTGAGCGTCTTTGAAGTCGCACGGATACTCGCGATACGCGTCGGTGTCGGAATACGGCCCCACGTAACAAGCGATCACTGGAGGGTCGTCCATCGTCCCGGCTTCGGGAGGCAGTTGCACTTCAATGCCCGGGCCGATCTCGAGCGCACCCGACAAGACGATACGAGTACCTGGTCCGGCTGGGCCTTGTTCGCCTGGAAGGCCCTGGCATGTAGCGAGCAAGAGAGAGAGCGGCAAGAGGATCAGGATCTTCGCGTAGCGCGGCATAGATACCCCCTTTCTGGCACAGCCGCGCCGCTGGAAGGCCGACTGCGATCCTCGAATTGTGATGGGGATCAGGCTCCTGGCACGCTCAACCTGCGGATGTAGGTTTGGCAACGCCCGCGGTCACGGCGAACAGCAGCATAATTCGATCAAGTGCGTTCACGCCACCACCATGCAGATTCCAGGAAGCAGACGCAAGGGAACGCACGACTCACGGTCAGCTCAGTTATCGCCGTGCGAAGCCCCACCCCATTGGGCTCAGGGACTTTGCGAAAACCGACATAATGTCGGGCTTGCGCGGGCTTTGAGCGTAGGCGCGGCATCTTGCCGGACTTCATGCCGGACTTTGCCGGAAGAAACAGCTACGAGACGGTACCGCTGGCCTGCGCCAGCGGCATACCATCCCCATCGCATCACGCCCCCGAGGCCGAGTGTTCGGCCAAGGTACGTTCGCCCCTCGGCCCCCCCCGAGGATTATGTCAGTCGGAATTGTTTTGCGTGGTGCAGCAGCCGTCATCACCCGCCAGACAACGCGTTGGCCTCAGGCTGCCGTAGCGCTGCTGATCACCCGGGAGTCTCGATGCTACAGAGCCAAGTCGCTTCGCAGCCAGGAGAAGTCATCGGACCGTGTCTGCTCACCGACCGTACGCTGCTGTTCCCATTCCGGCGTTCCGAACCCGCGAAGCGGACCTACCAACTCAGACCGCGCACCCAGGTCCGGACCGCCGCTGTGTCGTCGAGTTGGTCGTTCGGTATGGCCGGCGTATAGCCGTGGTTGGCTGCACGTCGGCGGTTCCGGTACACCTTCATCGGGTAGGAGAGCTGCGCAAGGCCGCTCGGAAGCGCGTCACCCCAATTCTCCATGTAGTAGGTATCCACTCCTGTTGGCTGCCCCACGTGCACTACCGCGGGGTGGAGCAGCATTCGATCCAGGAAATCGAGACACGCGGAGTAACAAGAGGCACTGGTGAGGACGACGATCGTCCCCGGGACCTCCACGGGTACGGGGCGGGACACACCGCGTCGCGGTTCCTCGATCCCGATGAGCGCATCACCTCGGTCGAGGGCGGCGGCCATCGAGTCAGCGAAGGCTCGAAAGTACCGAGCGTTCTCGCTATCGGTGCCGTGCCGCTGCACCTGCTGCTTCACGATTCCTCGCACCGCCGCCAGATTGTCACGCGACACTCTCCACTCGGTGTACACTCCGTCGAAAAGCCATTCCCGAGCCTCCGCGATCCATGCATCGCCGAAGACCGCAGCCGCGATCTGGTCGCCCCAGACCGAGGATCCTCCGGCATTGCCGCGCAGGTCGAACACCAGCAACCGCCAATCGCGCGTCCGCATCATCTCGCCCCGAAGCGAGTTGATGAGCGCGTGCATCGCCGCGATCGAGGCGCTGTCGCGCACGGCAAAGGTCGGGATATTGACCCAGACTACCGCGCCGTCCTCCAGCGACTCCAGGGATAGTATCCGCTCCCCGAACGCAGTAAGCCTTTGCGCCCGCTTAGCCACGTCCAGCCCCGGCGCACGGGTCCAGGACAGGGCAAGCGCCACCGTCCGGCCGCCGACGTCGAACGCACAGGCCGTCGGCGCAGGCGGGGTCGGCGGTCCGTAGTCGACCAGCAGGTAGGGGGCAAGCAGGTACCGATCGGCGGCAACGGATGGACGGCCTCGCCATGAGAGAATGCCCTGACGAAACACCTCCTCCACCGAGCGACCGTCGCATTCGAGCACGGTTGCGCCGCGCAGTTCCGCGGCCCGGGCGCCGTACCGTCCGTCGACGTCCCCCACCACGAGTGCACCGTCTCTGAAGACCGGATACACCCCTGCTTCACGCACGTCGCCGAGTGTCCGGCTGAGCGAGAGTTGAAGATGTGCATCCTGGAATCGGCTGACGAACCTGGTGAGCCCCAATCGGTACGCGGAGTAATCAGTCACCGACGGGACAGCCTCCAGCGCTTCCTGATATGCCCACTCCAGCGTGCGGGCGAACGCGGGGTTTTCCACGTCGACCATTCCCGGATGGTTCGCGGTGATCAACGAGCGGATGCCCTGCAGATCACCGACGTAGAGATCGCTCCAGGCCGTGTCCGCTTGCGCGGTTGCGGCCGGTGGGAATGCCACGAACAGCACTAGTGCGGTGATCGGGAACCACACCCCATTTGGATAGTGGAGGGTCATTGGCCTGGGCTCCATCCGGCAGGTTCTGAACTCGTCTCACCATCGGCCCGCCAAAGCGCACGTCCGACGAGGCCGGCAGATCTATGTGTCTTGGATGCGCTGGGCGTCGAGAACGTTGTGGTCATGGTGTTGAGAACCTCGCGGGCGCGTCGCGTGTGCACCCGGCCGGAGCGCGAGCGACGGCAAGCACGAGTGCGAGCTTCGGTGCGAGGGCCTCGGTGCTTGCGCTCACGCCCATGCGGCTCAGGGTTATCGGATGATCGACAGCTTGCGCGTTCTACGAGGGCTTCCGAGCCCCGTTCCGGCTGTGACCTGTCTTCCGCCCGCCAAACCATGTGAACGTCACGCCGAGCATGGCTGTGACACCGACAACGAGCAACGTAAATAGGAACCACTCCGTTCCCTCAGACGCCTGCCCGTCGGGCGAGATTGTAACGGCCACGGCAACGATGACCACCCACGTGAACGAGACGGCTGCCCAGAGGACCGTGAGCTGTCCCCAGTGCAGACCTTGCACGCTGTTGCTCAGTGACACGACGCTCACACCCCCCAGAATGCCGGACGTCGCATGACGAACCAGCTCACGTACCCGCACGGACGACGGCTACCTGGGGTTTCTGGGGTTGCCCGAGAGCCACGGGTGCAGGAATTCGGTCGTTGCTGGGGCATTGTCCTTTTCTTCAATCAGAGGAACTGGGAAGAATGTCCGCCCCCGGCTCATCCTCCGAAGCCGACGGCTTCGGGGGCCGTGCCGGCCGCGAGCTGGTCGTACCACGCGGTGGTATGGACCCACGTCTGGAAGAAGCCATCAAGGTCGATCGAGGAGTGCGCCTGAAACGCTTCCAGGAGCCCGTCGAACGTCCATCCACTGTCCTTGTGTGCCTGGTAGTAGTCCCTGATGACCGCGTCGAACGCATCCGAGCCCAACGCGGTGTACAGGGCATGGAACATCAGGCATCCCACGCGATAGGAGAGATCGGTGAGTCCGGCGGCGCCATACTGGCGGAACGGAACCGAGGAGACATCGGGGGTCCGCGAGGCACTCGCCACGAGACGCTCCGCGATGCGCTGCACGTCCTCTGCCATTCCCTCGTACCCATCCAGTTCCTCTGCCATGCGCATCTGGAGAAACGTCGCCAAGCCTTCGGTCCACCGCGCGGACGGTTGGTCCACGTCTCGCGCGTTCCACAGATGTGTCAGCTCATGGTACAACGGGGTTAGCGAGCCTGTCTCGCCGAACGCATCGGCTGTCTGGATGATGCCGCCGGTCAGACTGGCCTGCGAGCCCCACATCTCCGGAATCTCCATCACGGCGAGCTCCGGTGTCGCCCCCAGCGGTCCAAACCAGCGTGCGAGCAGGTCGAGCGCGGCCTTGGCGCGCTCCAGTACCCGGCGCCCGCCGTTGGAGTCGGCCGGGAAGTGGTAGACGCGCACGCCGCCGCCCGACCGGACGACGTACTCGGCGATCGGCAAGTTGAGAAACGGCACCGGCGCCACGCTCTCGTACACGAAGGTCGTGCGTCGGTCCCTCGTCGTGCGCTCAACCAGCGAGCCGCCGCTCGCCACCACGTACGGTTCGGGCACCGTGATCTCCGCCCGGTAGTCGAAGTCGGGTCGCGGGGCGACACGGTTGACGCGCATCGTGAGCGTACCCGGCACCGGCCATGCGTACGCGTCGGTGCGCAGAATCGAGAAGGTCCCGTCTTGCACGTAGGACGCCACGGCGTTCCATGCGACGCGGTCCTGGATGTACACCGACCCCGTCTCGGTGTAGCCGACGACATATCCGCCGTACTCGAGCCGGAGGGTGATCTCGGCGCCGGGACCCAGCGGCGTCGGCAAGGAGACGACGACGTGGTTCACCTGGCGTCGGGGCGAATCGGTGAACACCGCGATATCCTGCGCGAAGGGCAGGTCGGTGCCATTTCGATCCCGTACCGCCTGCACCGTCATCAGCCGGCCCAGGTTGAAGGAGATCTCAGCCACCGCCCCATCGGAGGCGTTTTGCAGCACGTAGGACGCGGCGCCATCGAGTGAGCCGTCGTCGTAATCAAGGTCCAGCTCAAGCTCCAATCGCCGGAGTGCCACGCCGAACTCCGCAACATCCTGCGCGAGGATGCTGCGTGGCACGGGCAGCAGCGCGGCGGCGAGGACGACAAGGGTCGAGAGTCTCACGGGCACCTTCCCGGACGTGGGGTCACCGGCCGCGCCCTGGACGCGGCAGCCGATTCGATCGGTCGTTTCTTCTCGATGCCTGGCGGACGCCGGACGTTGCGGTTCCGGAGCGACGCTGCACCCGGCGTCGCCGGGTGTCGTCGTCTCACCACTGATCTGCGTCGGCGTGGGCTCGCCGCAATGGGCGCCAAACCCAGCACCGTCTGACACGGGCCGAGAGCTGGCGGGACACGTAGGGGCGGTCATTACCGCGAATCTGACGGGAGCGGCAGTGAGTCGCCAGGGTACCCCCCGACTCAGTGCACCTTCGCCAGGGACGCACGCAAAGCGTCAGCTGGGACGAGCGCCGTCAAGGAACCGCCCCCCTGCTTCGACCTCGACGTAGTCGCCGAGGGTGTGCTGCTATCCGCCCAACTGGCCGATTATGCTTTCTGCGGCGTCGATCAAAGGCTGGCCCTCCGCCACCGAAATCTGGCCGGCGCCGATGAGCCCTTCGACCTGGTCGGTGAAATCTCCGAGCTTATTGATCACTACTGTGACATTGCCCCTGTCCAAGGCCTTGATCGCTTCTTCGAGCTTGCGAACCAACGCCTTCCGTTGTGGCCCTGGTACACTTGGCGGGAGCGCCTCCACCCCGGCGATCAGCTCGTCCAAGAGTTCATCAACGCCCTTTACGAAATCTTGAACCACCTTGATCTCAGAAGGGAAATAGCCGTAGACGTAGACCCGCCCTGTTTGCGGATTCACCGCGACCCGGATGGGACTGAATCCCTCAAAAGGAATTGTCGTCACCACTTCGTGGCTAAAACCGCTGATGATGTTAAGGGCTCTTGGTCGACTGCCGCGGTCTAGCACATAGATCCGATTGGTTCTCGTGTTCGTTGTGATATCGACCGGATCAAGTTGCCCGGTGATCGTGGTCACGACCTTCCTACTCGCCACATCGAGGACCGAAACGCGGTGGTACGGTGGTACTCACCGTCCCCAAACGGCTGCGACCATACTTTCTCTACGACCGCACGCTCCTCGGCGACCTCTCACGGGTCGCCGCCCGCACCGTCACGGCGTTCATCCGGGCCACTCTTGGTGAGAAAGGCCTCTCGGTCGGCATCGTCTCCTCGATCCAGACCCACGGCTCGCTCACCAACTGGCACCCCCATTTGCACCTGCTCGTCACCGACGGCGGCTTTCGCCCGGACGGCAGCTTCGTCCACCTGCCGCTGCACGACGTCGCCACGCTCACCGAAGCCTTCCGCCGCGCCGTGCTCAGGCTGGTCGTCAAGCGCGAGTTGATGGACATCGACACGGCGCAGAGCATGCTCGCGTGGCCGCACGCGGGATTCCACGTGCACGACGCCGTCTGGGCCTCGGCCGACGACAAGGCGTTCA
>JBDGYA010000123.1:0-6090 GCA_039584325.1 Gemmatimonadota bacterium | reverse complement strand
TCCCGCCGGCCTGACCAGCGAGCAGCAGCACACACCTCCTCGCACGCCGCAATCCCGACAAGTGCATTCGTATTCCTGGTGCAACTGTTGACGAGGAGACTCCGTTTACGACTCAACGAGCAAGGAGCCAACGATGTCCCTGAGGTCGACCACACGGACTCTGGTCACGAGTGTCGCCGCGATAGCCGTGACGAGTGGCCCGGCCACCATCCCACCGGCAGCCGCCCAGGAGCGCGGCAACCTGCTGCGGCCCTACACCAACGGCCCCGCCGATCCGTCGCTGCCCCGGCATCGTGACGCGCGCTACCTCATGGGGTTGAGGCAGGTTCAGGAGCTTCTCATCGAGGTCCGGACCGCACCACGGGACGGCAGCCACATCGAGACGGCGTTGGCAGGCACGGGCATCTCGCTGGCGGACCTCGTCGCAGCGGAGTTGCTGCGCGAGGAAGGCGGGGCGTACGCGCTCAACTTCCCCCTGCTCACGGCCGATGACACCGAGCAACTGCTCGCGGTGAGCATGCGCTTCGCGCGGAGCCTGGCCGACCGTTATGTCGAGCAGCGAGCCACGATCGAGGAGATCCTGAGCGCCTACCCGGTTCCACAGATCGATCGCGCCACCCTGGCGTACATCCTGATCGGCTGCTTCTCCCTCGATTGGGAGGGCTTGGCGCTCACGCGGGAGCTCGGCTACCGCACCGTGCGGCTCGAGCCCCCACGCCTGGCGCGCTGGGCCATCGTCAGGGGCGCCTGGAGACCCCAGGGGATCTACTGGGGCAGCCACAACAACTACCTCGACAACGGCCTGGTGCTCACGTCGTTCGGCGACTTCCACACGCTGCCGCGCTCGACCCTGCCGGACGTGGGATGGAGCGTAAGCAGCGCCATTCGCAACGTGGAGGTGCCCGACCCGCTGCGCCCTCCAATGAGAGATTTGGCCAACTGGACATCCAATCATCTGCAGCAACAGCTCGCGGCCGTCATGATCACCTTGCGCGAAAGCGGTGGCAGCACCGCCGAGGAGATTGCGCACACGCTCGGCCGCAAGGCCGACGAGGTGGCTGACTACCTCGTGTTCCTCGACAGCCTCGAGTACGTCCGCGAGGACGCCGGCCGATACGCCATCGCGATCCCGGTGTTCTCCAGCGCGGACCGCGAGATGGTGCACCAGCTACGGGGGCTCAGCCGCGACATCATGGCGTCATGGCTGTCGGAGAACTACGAGCGGTACCAGGAGGCGCTCATGGAGGTGACGCCGATCGGGCACGCTCGACCGTTCGCGTTCTCATTCTGGAACACGTGGCACTGGCTCTTCGGGGCCACCAACCTGATCCTCACGCATGACGGCCTGTTCACCGACCCTTACGCCGAGAGCCGCAAGTTCCAGGGGTCCATTCCGGTGGTCTGGTCGTCCAGTCTGATGGAGGACATCCCGCACGAACATATCTACCAGTAGGGGGGCAGTGATGACAGACGGATACCGAAAGCTGGCGGGCGAGTACGGCTGGCCCCAGAACGGGGTCACCGTGCTGGAAAAGGACGGCAAGCTCTACGCCCTCGTGGAGTGGTTCTCTCTGCACCCCCTAGAGCACTTGGATGGCGACACGTTCAAGCTGCCGTGGATCAATGGATACACGGACGAGGTGGTGACCTTCCACAGAGACGCCGTCGGCACCGCCACGGCCGTGCAAATCGGAGGCGATGTGACACTGGAGCGCCGGGAAGGCTGCTAGCGCGCTACCCGGAGGAGGGGCGGATGCGCGGGAAATCGATTGTAAAGGTAGCAGCGGTCTTCGCGCTCATGACGCTGTTCTCACGGTGGGCCGACGCGCAGCAGACCGCGGAACCGACGCACGATCCGTCGTTCCCCGTGGAGGCCACGGTCCTCGTGGACGGCACGTTCGAGCGCACCGAAGGGATCGCCTTCAACGGCGAAGGCGACCTGTACGTCGCCGGCAATCAGGCGGTGTGGCGCGTCAGCACCGACGGCGAGGTCACGAAGATCACCGACGTCTACAGCAACCTCGGCCTCGCCCCAATCGGCGAGCGCGACCTGTTGATGGCCGACTTCGGTCCCACCAACCGCTTCACACACGGTCCCAACGCCGACGGCATCGTGTGGCACATCACGCCTGGGGGGCACAAGACCCGGATTGTGAACGGCGGGATCGGGGATGCCAACTTCGTACTAGTGCGGCCCGACCGCTCGATTCTGGTCTCCGACGACGCTACCGACGAGATCTTCGCAGTAGACCGGACCGGCGCCGTGCAGTTGTTCACGGACGCGGTCGGCCATCCCAATGGAATGGTCCTTTCCCTCGACGGTTCCACGCTCTATGTCGCCCAGATCTTCGTGAGCCTGCGGCCGTTCGTGATCGACGACCGCCTGTGGGCTATCCCGCTGGAGGACGGCCGCCCAGCCGGCCCGCCGGAGGTCATCGCACGGCTCGGCGAGCGCGCCGGCAACGATGGATTGGCGATGGACGAGCTCGGGCGGATCTATGTGGCGGCCAACTACTCGGGGGAGATCTGGCGCGTCGATCCGACGACTCGTGAGACGGTGCTCATTGCCGAGAACGTCCCCGGGGCAGGCAGCCTGGCGTTCGGGCAGGGCGAGTTCGACCACAACGCCATCTACGTCACATCCACCAGGACCGGGAAGGTGTGGGAGGTCAAGGTGGGTGTAGCAGGTGCGCCGCTTCAGCGCTGACGGGAGATGCGAGCGACCGTCTTGAAGCGCGGTATGGCCCTCGTCGCCACCCTCCTGGTCGCGGCGCTCGCGTTCTACTGGCTCGCGTACCGTCCCTGGGCGCTCAACTGGGGCGCCACCGACGAGGAGATCGCACGCCCCATGCCGGGCGACAGTGTCGTGGCCGACCCCACCTTCAACGCGACGCGGGCGGTGACCATCGACGCGCCCCCGGAGGCGGTCTGGCCCTGGCTCGTCCAGATCGGCTACCGCCGCGCCGGCTTCTACAGCTACGACCGGCTGGACAACGACGGCATCCCGAGCGCCGAACGCATCCTTCCGGAGTACCAGCAGCTGGCGGTCGGCGACTCGATCCCGCTGGCACGCAGCGCGTACGCCGCGGTTGCGGCCCTGGAGCCCAACCGCTCCATGCTCCTCGTGGTGGGGGAGGATGGACCCTGGACCTGGGCGTGGGGACTCTACCCGGATGGCGCCGGCCAGGCGCGCCTCGTCACGCGCCTCCGCATCGACGCGAGGGGCATCCGCATACGGTTCATGCTCGACGCCTTCGAGATCGTGATGATGCGGAAGTGCCTGCTCGGAATCAAACGACGGGCCGAAGCGTATAGCGCGGCCGCCTCTACACCCGAATGATCTGAGCTCTACCGCCCCGCCAGTTCCACCAGCATCGCCGCGTACATCTTCAGATTCAGGCGCAACTGCTCGCGGCCGATGTACTCGTGCTCGGAATGGCCGGTGTACTCATCGCCCGGCATGTTCGGACCGAAGTTGACGCCGTTGGGCACGACGCGGGCGTGGGTGCCGCCACCGATGGAGACGGGCTGTGGATCGGGCTGGCCCGAGAAATACTCGAAGACATCGAGCAGGACGGGAATGTGCGGAGCATCCTGGACGTAGTACGGAGGTGACGTGAAGATCCGGACGCCGACGTCGGTGATCCCGGAGCGTTCCTCCCACTGCTCGACCGCCTCCCGCATCTTCTGCTCGAGCTCCGCTGCGCTTCGTCCCGCCGGGCTGCGGAGGTTGATGCCGGCCACCAGCGCCCCGTCGTCCATGCCCAGCGTGGTAAGCGACAGCGTGAGCGGTCCCATGAACGGATGGCTCGCGGCCACGTCGCCGAAGCGCTCGGCGTAATCGCCCGTTCCCACCAGGTCGTTGATCAACCGGACCATGCGCGCCGCCTGGCCGTCGGGCCACTCGTGGGTGCCGAGGAGCGCCGCGAGGTGGGTGATAGCATTGCGGCCGTCCTCCGGCTTGGACGAATGCGCAGAACGCCCTCTCGCCGTGATCGTGAGCGTGCCGCCGTGGGCCATGAAGCCGAACGCCACCGCGGTATCGCGGGCGGCCGCCTCGCGAAGCACCGCCTCGACCTCGGGCGTGGGATCGGCAATCACCGCCTCGGCGTCCTCTGGGATCTGAGAGAGGAACGCCCCGCCACCGAAAGAATCGAGGCGATCGGAGCGGTCAGGCTGTTCCGGAACCGGCGGCACCGCTAGGTGAATGGAGTTCCACCCCTTCTCCGCCACCACGACCGGGTACTCCGAGTCGAGCGCGACGTTGAGATCGGGAGGCGGGTTCTGCGCCAAGAAATCGAAGAACGGCTGCCAATTCGACTCCTCGGTGTACGAGATGATGAGCTCGATGCGCCGGCCCAAAGCGAGTTCCTGGTCCCGCACGGCGGCCATGGCGTACAGCGCCGCGGCGATCGGCCCCTTGTCGTCCTCGCTCCCCCGCCCCACGAGATTCCCCGGTTCGCTCGAAGCATCGAGGGAGAAGGGATCCTCCACCCACTTGGAAGGATCGGCCGGCTGGACATCACCGTGCGTCACCAGACCCAACCGGTCTTCCGCCCCACCCAGCCCGATCACAACCACCTCGCCGTGGTCCGTGAAATCGAGGCCGAGCTCATCTGCCCGTTGCTCGAGGTACGCGGTCATGGCTTGGAACTGGGGGTTACTCGCGTTGGCCACGCCCTCCTCGTGCACCGTGCGGAACTCGACCAGATCAGCTAGCGTGCCAAGCATGGCTTCGTAATACGCCGAGTCGGCGTAGGCCGCGACAGCACGGCCCTGGGATGAGGGCACGTGCGCGGGGGCACCGCCAGATGTGCAGGAGGCCAACGCGCCCCCCAACATCAACCATCTCCCCCTCTGCGATACCGTCACTGGACCTCCACCACGCTCGCAATGATGTGATCGGCGATGAAGGTGTTGCGGCCGGCTACTGCCACCCGCGGGGCACGGCCTCGGGTTTGGTGGGGCTGATTGCCTCGTCGTCGGAGCCTTCTTGCTCGAGCCGACGTCGGATCTCCGGCAGATCGCGGAAGCCCACCAGGCGCCGACCCTCCTCATCCCACAGCGTGAGCCACAGCGTCTTCACGCTCCCGGCCAGCGTGAGCTTGGTGACGTCGTGGAGCTCGGGGTTCTCGTCGTAGCACCGCTGCAGGTGGTAGTTGGGGATCCGGCTCGACACGTGGTGGATATGGTGGAGCCCGATGTTCGCGGTGAACCACTGGAGCACCTTCGGGATCACCAGGTGCGATGCTCCTTCCAGACCGGCCGCGTAGTAGTTCCAGGCCTCGCGATACCGCCAGTAGGTGTCCTCGTATTGGTGCTGCATGTAGAACAGGAACACGCCGATCGACCCCGAGAGCAGCACGATCGGGAGCTGCACCAGGAGGAACCGGTCCAATCCGATCGTCAGCCACGCCGCGACGAGCACCGCCACCAGCGCCGCGTTCGTCCAGTGGACGCTGGCCCACTCGCGCTTCCAGTTGCGCGGGGTGTCCGCCGGGAAGCGATGCTTGAGAATGAACTGATACGCCGGGCCGATCAGCAGCATGACGAGCGCGTTGCGGTAGAGACGGTACAGCACCCGCTTGATCCAGGGTCGGCTCAGGTACTCGCGCACCGTCAGCGTATCGATGTCGCCGAAGCCTCGGACGTCCAGATTGCCGGAGGTGGCGTGATGGATCGCGTGTGTCTTACGCCAGTAGGCGTACGGCACGAGGGTGAGCACCCCTATGGCACTCCCAACCGCGTTGTTCGCCCGTTGCGACCGGAAGAAGGCCCCGTGCCCGCAGTCGTGCTGGAACATGAACATGCGCACGACCAGCATCGCCGCCGGGATTGCCAACAGCAAGGTCAGCCAGTATCCCACGTCGAGGCTCCACAGCATGAGGAGCCACACCGCGACGAACGGGACGGTCGTGTTCACGAGCTGGTAGACGCTGCGCCACAGCTCGGGCTTGCGATACGGCGCGAGCATCGCGTTCCAGTCGATCGGGGTCTCTGTGGCGGTTCTGGCAGTCATCGTCCCCCTCGAGGCACATCGTACGAAAAGGGCCACTCACGTGAGTGGCCATCTCGCGCGCGGGGCCACGC
>JBDGYA010000122.1:0-6474 GCA_039584325.1 Gemmatimonadota bacterium | reverse complement strand
CGCAACCCCCGAGCCGATCGGGTCGACACTGACCGTTTGACGAGAAGCAGCGGCACCGGATCGGCCGTGCAACGCCTGTTGGACGGAGTCACCCGTATGACTATCGGCGGTGACTCGATGTTGATGGGCTGTCGCTGGGTTACTCGTGCTCGCCGGGAAGGGCGTGTGGCGGCCGGCTGTCATCGAGGCGGTCTCGCGTGGACTCGGCCGCGATCTCCGCGATGCGATCGCCGAGCCGCGCCAGGTCGGTGCGCTTGTTACGCACCACCGCGCGATAGATCGCCCGCGTGAGTGCATAGAAGCCGCCCGCCCACCCGGCGGCGAAGAGGCTCAGGATCCCTGGGTCGCCGATCGGGACCCCGAGGCCGACACCCAGGATCGTGGCGACCCCCCCGACACCACCACCGATCAGGATGCTGCTGTACAGTGTGACGGCCAGCTCGCCCAGTCGTTCCTGCACGTGGACGCGGGTCTGTCCGCCCCGCGACGTGACGCGCACCTGCACCGCCCGCCTCTTTCCCAGAACGGGCTTCACCGTTCGCCACGTGAGCGACCGACCACGCGTGTCGACCTGTCCGTCCGTCGAGAGCATCGCCTGGACTTCCGCGACGATGTCATCGTACGCGGACTCGGTCACCTCGCCGTCCACGACGCGCTCCCATTCGATCACCGTGGGACTGCCCAGCCAGAAGGCACCCGGGCCGGACTCGGCTGGGGGCTGGACGGGCGTGCGGATCTCCAGTTTGCGTGCCGCTCGTTCGACCCGCTCGGCCGAGATGCCGACGTCGTCGGCAATCTGCTGCACGGTTCTGAGCGACATCCCCTCGTCGGTGGGGTGCGCCGCCTGCTCGTCGGCCGCCTGGCGCACGATCTCCTCGACCTCGCTGTCGCTGTAGCGCCGCACTGCGCGCTCCTCCGCGCGGAGCGCGAGTAGGAACGCGCCTACGGCCTCGAAGCGATCGTGCGCCCGGATGGCGAGCGCGCGCACCAGCGCCCGCTCGACGGGCCGCTCGACATCGCGCATCGGCGCGCGGTGCCGCTCCGGCAGGTCGGTGAACGTGCCGCGCTGGACCGAGTCCGCCGTCACCCACATGCCCGGTGGCTCACCGATCAGCATCTCGTACAGCACGCAGCCCAGGCTGTACACGTCGGTCCGGGCGTCGAGGTCGCGCGCGCCTGCCGCCTGCTCGGGGCTCATGTAGCCCGGGGTGCCGAGGGCCAGGCCGGTCTGCGTGATGGTGGCCCCGCCGGCCGTGCTCACGGCCCGCGCAATGCCGAAGTCCGCGACCATGGGATGGCCTTCGGAGAACAGGATGTTCTCCGGCTTGATGTCGCGGTGCAGGATGCCTTGCCGATGGGCGTAGCTCAACGCGTCGCCGACGTCCGCCACGATGCCGAGGGCCGCCGTCGTATCGAGGCGGGTCTCGCGCAGCAGGCGCCGGCGCAGCGACTCGCCGTCGATGAACGGCATGACGTAGTACAGGAACCCAGCCGCCTGTCCCGAATCATGGAGCGGGATGATGTGTGGGTGCGTGAGCCGCGCGGCGATCTCGATCTCCTTGAGGAACCGCTCCGCGCCCAACGACGCGGCGAGCTCCGGCTTGAGCACCTTGACGGCGACGGAGCGGTTGTGTCGCACGTCCTGGGCGAGGTGCACGGTCGCCATGCCGCCCGCACCGATCTCCCGCTCGACCACGTAGCGGTCACGGATGGCATCGATGAAGGCTGCGGGAAGGTCGGGCATCGGCAAAAGATAGGTGCAGAGGGGCTCGACCGTCACCTCCGCCGCCGTCGCGACAGCATCAGGTTTCAGATTGGCGATGGCAGATTGGCGATTGGGGCGGCTGCCCAACATCGCCGATCGCCGTTCTGAAGACGGCAATTCGCTCCCACGGCCCTCAGGAGGACGATCCGGGTCGCGCAGGACCGTGACGGGACACCAAGGCAGCTAGTCGGCCGACTGCGGTGCGGCATCCCGCTCCGATGCGGTGCCCGATACCAGGGTCGCACTCCCTCGGTCCGAGTCCTATATTCCCGCTTCCGCCGCTCCATGCTCACTCAGCTCTGTTGGGGGAGGGGTAGGGATGGGATGTCCAAGCAGAGCCCTCAGGTGCCGGCTCGGTGTCGTGGCGCTCGTGTCGATCCTGCCGGTCGTCGTTTTCGCGCAGGAAGAGGAACAACAGGAAAAGAGGGGCTTCTCTCTCACCGGGGTCCCACTGGTCGACTACAACCGGTCCGTCGGGGTCAAGCTCGGCGGGATCGGTATGGGCTTCTTTCCCATGTCCGCGGCGGATTCCGTATCCCCCTCCTCGCAGGTCGGCCTCATGGGCATGTACACCGGAAACAAGTCGTGGGGGGGCGCGGCCTTTGCCAGGCTCTTCTGGAGTGAGGATACGTATCGGGTGCTGGGCGGCTTCGGCTTCGCGTCGATCAACTTCCAGTACTACGATGATGCAGTGATGCCGGGAGGCGGGTTCATCGACTTCAACACCGGCGCGCGATTCGTCTACGCCGAGGCCAGTCGACGCGTCGTTTCCCAGTTCTACGCTGGTGTGCTCACGGCATTGACGAACGTCAGGACGAGATTCGATATCGAGGGCGCACCACCGGACACCGCCCGCCAGTGGATCAACGGTCTGGGCGTGCCCCTGCAGTGGGACACCAGGGATAACGTGTACAACGCGACGACCGGGGTGTATGCGGTCTCTCGACTGATCTTCAACCAAGAATGGTTGGGCTCGGACTACACCTACACCAGCCTCAATCTCTCGCTCAACGGATACAAGAGCCTTTCCGACAAGGATGTGCTCGCCGGTCGATTCGACATGTTCCTGGGCCTCGGCGATGTCCCGTTCGAAGGCCAGCGAGTGGTGGGCCGAGATGACATTCGTGGCTACTCGAAGGGCGAGTACCGTGGCGAGCAGGTGTATGCCGCGCAGCTGGAGTACCGACGAAACCTGGTGGGGAGACTCGGAGCCGTCGCCTTCGCCGGCCTGGCGCTGGCGGTGAACCCGGACGATGATGACCCCACGAGCCCCCTGCTCCCAGGGGGTGGTGCAGGAATCCGGTTCATGGCCATCCCCGAGGAGCGCATCAACATCGGCTTCGATGCCGCCGTGGGAAAGAACGATTGGGGCATCTACTTCCGCATTACCGAGGCGTTCTAGGGTCGGCATCGATCCGGACAGCAAAGGGAAGACCGTGAAAGCCCAGTGTCGACGTCGACCGCAGCGAGCGGTCACGATGCTCAGCCTTGGGTTGCTGGTATCACACGCTGCGACCGCACGCGCCCAGGACTCCACGCAGTCCGCCGCGGAGCTGATCGCCGGGCGGGGGTTGAAGTTGGCGGCGTATCCGTATGCGTTCTACACGCCCGAGACCGAGCTGGCATTTGGGGCAGGCGGCATCCTCACCTTCTACACGTCGAAAGAGCAGGAGGAACTCAGGCCATCCAAGGTGTCGCTGTCTGGGTACTACTCGACGAGAAAGCAGTACAAGTTCTCGCAGACGACGCAGCTCTACCTGGACCGCAATCGATGGTTTCTGTCGTTTCCCCTCGAGTTCGGGTTCTACGTAGACAAGTTCTGGGGCGTGGGCAATCAGACGCTCGATACGGCCGAGGTGGATTACGACGTCAGGGTGTTCGCGGGCCGGTTCGTGGTCGAGGGCCCGACACCCGTGCCGTTCTTCACACGCGACGGATTCATCTACGAGTTCTCCTACCGCGACATCACCGACCCGAAGAACAACCCGTACCTCGGCGACTCCGTGCTCGGCAGTGACGGCGGCTTGACCTCCGGCGTCGGATTCGACCTCGTCAAGGACACGCGCGACCACACGTTCTTTCCCAACAACGGGGGATTTCACCGGTTGAACTTCCTGTGGTACACCTCGATTCTGGGAAGTGACTTCAATTTCGGTGAGATCGAGGTCGACCTGAGGCGCTACTTTGCCGTGGCACCCGACCAGGTCATCGCGCTGCAGGGGTACGGGCGGTTTGTGCCCGGCAGCCCCCCGTTCTACGAGCTGTCGGCCCTGGGCGGCGGCACGATCATGCGCGGGTACTTCCAGGGGCGATACCGGGATCGGCATTACGCCGCGGCACAGGTCGAGTACCGCGGCCACGTGTGGTGGCGCTTGGGCGTCGTTGCGTTCGCTGGCGCCGGTGACGTTTTCGGCAGCGATGCGAGCGACTTCTCGTTTTCCAATCTCAAGTACTCATATGGATTCGGCCTGCGCTTGCTGTTCAATCGGCAAGAAAAGATCAATCTACGAGCGGACTTCGGGTTCGGGCAGGACACGAAGGGGGTGTACTTCGGACTGGAAGAGGCGTTTTGACGTCTGAGCTGCGATCTGGACACCGTGCAAGGCGCGGTGTCGTGAGCCGCAGCAGCTCAAGATTACCGTGTATCAGCGTTGGAGGGTCATATCATGAGGAAGCTGTTCAGCGTGGCACTTAGGTGCGTCATCGCTGCAGGAGTGATCGCCTGCGGCAACCGGGCCGCCGAGGAAGCGGCTGAGACTGGTGCAGCAGCGGAGAGCGTCGTCACTCCGGAACGCCCCAGCGATGTCGATCTCGTGGCGTTCAAGGTGTATCACCACGCTGTCTATATGGAGACCACAGCAAGACAGGCAGGGGGAACGAATAAGCTGCTGCACACGACGCGACTTCCCACCGAGGGCAACGACCCTGTCGTGACCCCCGCCCTGGATCACCTCTACACAAAGGCGATCATCGACCTATCGGCTGGCCCGGTAGTCGTGGAACTCCCCGAAGTGGAAGCGGACCGCTATTTCTCGATCCAGATCGCGGACCAGGAACACTACACCATCTATGATGAGATCCACCCTGTTGGGACGTACGCATTTGTCCGCAAGGGCAAGGACATGGAAGCGCCTGAAGGGGCGACGGTGATCGAGAGCCCTGGGGATTATCCCCATCTCTTTATCCGTGTGCAGGTCAAGAACGCGGCCGATATGCGCAATATCCCAGAGATCCAACAGAGCATCCGGCTGACCGCCACAAGCAGCGACGCGGACCTCACCATTGAAAACCCTGTCCAGTTCACGCTTGAGACGCACGACGTCTATCCGCAGAACCTCGAGTCTCTCACCGCGGCGGTGGAGTTCGACCAAGACGACTATCAACGGGTGAGTGGCTACATCGGTGCGGTGGCTCCCAAGTTCAGTACCACCGGCAACACCGGTATGTTCGGCCCGATCGACAGTGACGAGCCGCACAGCGACGACCCCGAGTATCGGGCGGCCGCCATGGTTGGCCACCTCGGCTTTCCCATTCATCACGCCTATTACGCACCCTACTTCACCAACTGCAACGACGAAGTGTTGAACGGGGACAAGACCGAGGTGTTTGTGTTCCCGTATGAGCCTGATGGTGTCGAGTTGTTCTGGTCGGTTACGCGGTACAGTGCGCTCACGCGCAACACGATTCCCGGGAAGAACGACCTGTTCAACGCGTACAACACGGAGCCGGATGCGAACGGAAATATCACCGTCACGTTCAGCGTGGAAGATCCGGCGGACGGCACCTACTGGATGCCCGTCAATGCTGGTGAGCCCTACTACTTTGTGGTCCGGTACTACAAACCGGACGTGAGCAAGCTTCCGCCGAAACCGTGCGGCTGAAGTCGACCGGACACGAGCCCGCTCAGACTGGTTGCGGCCTGACGGTGGACCGACCGATCTTGCGACGAGCAGCCAGGCTGTCATGCCCACATCGCTGCTGTCGCTCGCTCGCACTCTCAGGACCCTGGTCCTGGCGGAGGCACGTGCCCCGGGAGAGGCACTTCGTATTGCCAGCTGCCGAGGAAAGGAGCAGCTATGACGAACAAATCGGTTCTTGTGGCAGTGGTCGCCCTTGGTGCTGCGGCACCGTTGGCACTTCACGCTCAGGAGACCGCGCCGCTGGGTAAGGGCAACGTATCGGTCACGTTCGGGTATGTGGTGTTCTCCGAAGGTGTTGCGGAAGATGACGGCATCTATGTGGGGCTCGAAGGTTATGGCCTGTACCTGGGGGGCGGAGTTGCCGCAGCCTACAGCATCGGTCTTGCCACCGACGAGATGACGCTGGTTCCCCTCGAAGTGAACGTGAAATACGCGAGGGGGGTGGGCTCGAACGTCGTCGTGGGTGGGGGCGTCGGCCTCTCCTACTCGTATGCCGAGTTCCTCGAAGTCGGCTTCGCGGCACCAAACGAAACAAGCAATACATGGTTGTTCGGCGGGCAGATCTTCGCTGACTTGGTCTACCGGATCAAGTGGTTCGACTTCGGGATTAACGCCAAGTACCAGCTGCTCCAAGATTTCGAGGAAGTGGCGGCCGATTTCAGTAACCTGAGACTGGGCGTACAGCTGGGCGTCATCTTCTGACGCGTGCCGAAGGCGAAGGCGCCCAACGAATCGCGCTGGCGCCCCGAAGCGCGTACGAACGGCGTTGTACGGAGACGGCGGTCACGG
>JBDGYA010000121.1:0-6290 GCA_039584325.1 Gemmatimonadota bacterium | reverse complement strand
GCCGGCTACCACGTCCTGTGGAATCCGGCCCGCCTGACGGAGGTCCTGGCCACCGAGCGGCCGGACGTCGTAGAGCTGGGAAGCGTCTACACCGCCCCGTGGCTGCTGCAGTGGGCCGCGCGCGCCCGTCACCCGAAGGTCATCGGGTTCGTGCACATGGACGTGTTGGGGGCCGTCGAGCGGCAGTTCGCCGGTTCGCCTCCGGCGGTGTCGGGGATCGCCACCCGGTTCACGAGGCGCTACCTGCGGAGTGCGTACGCCGGCTGCGACGCCCTCGTCGCAGCCTCTCAAGCCGCTCGCGAAACGGTACTACGCTCCGGCCTTCCCGAGCCCTCTATCGTACCGATGGGAGTCGACCTTAACCGGTTTCGACCCGACCTGAGAAGCGAGCGGTGGCGCACGGAGATGGGGATCCGGGATGACCGACCGATCGGGCTCTACGTCGGGCGTCTGGCTACGGAGAAGGAGCTCGACATGTTGATCTCCGCACTCCCCGAGTTGCACCGACGCACAGGGCTCACCCTCATCACGCTCGGCGAGGGTCCTCTGCGCCCGCAGCTCGAGGCGCTAGCTGGCCGACAGCCAGAATTGCTTCGCACGCGCGGCTTCGAGGTCGATCGCGAGCGACTCGCACGTGCCTACGCGAGCGCCGACGTGTTCTTGGCACCCGATTCGAACGAGACGTTCGGCCTCGCCGTGCTCGAGGCGGCGGCGTGCGGTTTGCCCGTGGTCGGCGCGGCGAGCGGCGCGGTGGGTGAGCGGCTAGTGGGGGCGCCCTGGGGACACACCTTCGAGCCGGGGAATCCAACATCGCTTGTCGAGGCCACGGAGACCGTGCTGTCGCTGGACCGCGAGGCTGTTGGGCGTGAGGCGAGGCAGACGGCCGAGGAGTATTCGTGGGACCGGACGTTCACCCGCCTGCTCGAGGTCTACCGCAGCGTGCTGTCGTAGCTGGCGACGCCCGTTCTGCTTCGCGAGGCGCCCCTCCCTACGCGCACTGCAGTTCGCTCGGATCAGCCAGATCACGTGCACCGCAAAGCGAACTGACGTGCGCTCCGGGAGGGGCGCCTCGCTGCGCCGGAACACACGTTCAAAGGGCCTACCGCCGTACCGCCCGTATATCGTCCGCCTAGGCACGGAGGCCCCGTTCTGCCGGGAATAACGCTGAAACCCGCCATACCGTCCTACCGCCCGCACGGGATCTCTCGAGTTACACGGCGAACACTTCACGATAGCTCACAACTGACCGGGTCCGGACCAGGTGTCGCAGCGCGCGCTCGAGCGAGTTGCGCACTGGCGGGATGTCGGTGTCCGGCGGATGGATCGCGACCCGGACGAGTCCCGCCCCTCGCGCGACCACCGTCCGCACATCACCGATCCAGGCCGTCATCCGCGAGCGCCACGGCCGCGCGCTGCTCCAGCTCAGTGCCGGCGTGAAGACGCGACGCCGAATCCGGAGATCCTCGACCCAGACGAAGCTCTCGGTGAGCCACAAGCCCCTTTGCCTGGCCAGCTCCCGCGTCGCAGAGGCGAAGATCCACGCAGGCGGCACGAACCCAACCGGATCGAAGCCCAGCCAGCGGAACATCTCCAATCCCTGATCCATCCGCCGCGCCGCTTCGTCCTCCTCGAGCATCAGAAACTCCGCGGACGCGGCCGTGCGCCCGAAGACACGCAGGTGATCTCCCAGCGAGCGCGTGTGCCCCACCTCGTCGTGGCGGTACCCGTGCAGGAAGATCTCGGCGCCCTGCTCCTGCCTGCGAAGCAGCTCGTCCACGAACGTCGGGTGCTGCTCCAGGGTCCACTCACCGTGCCAGTCCGGCACGACGAACAGCGCGGGACAGTGAATACCGAGGTCGTCCAGCAGCGAGAAGACCCGGTCGATACGCCCCTCATGAGCCGGGGTGACGTCGTGCAGGGCGACCACGAAACGCTGGGAAGGCAACGAGGCTCGCTAGAGGCGTGTAACGTGCAGCGTGCAACGCGCAACGGCACCGCGCACCACGCACCGCGCACCGCGTGAAGACGACAGCGTTGGAGACCACCCCGATCCACGCGTCACGTTTCACCGTTCACGTTTCACGTCCCTCATTCCCGGCCACCAATTCCACCTTCCCGCAATTCGCATGAACGCCGGGACGATCACCAAACGCACGACGGTGGCGTCGATCAAGATCGTCACCGCAAGGCCGAAGCCGAGGAGGCGTGCCATCGTGATCCTCGAGAACGCGAAGGCGCCGAACACGACCACCATGATGGCTGCGGCGTTCGTGATCACGCCGGCCGTGGCCGACAGGCCGTCTACCGTGGCGCGTGCATCGTCGCCGGTGCGCTTGAAGGCTTCCCGGATCCGCGCGATGAGGAATATCTCGTAATCCATGCTCATCCCGAACGAGATGGCAAACACCATGACGAGCACATGCACGAACAGCGCGTCCAGCGGCGCGTCGAGCCCCACGAGCGTCCCGCCGATACCGAGCTGAAACACCAACACCAGCAGTCCGAAGCCACCGGCCACCGACAGCGCGTTGAGCAGGATCGCCTTGATCGGCATCAGCAGCGATCGGAGCGTGACAGCCAGCATGAGTCCCGTCGCCCCCAGGATGAGCGCAACCATAACCGGAAACGCGCTCCGGAGGGCGGCCTCCTCGTCCACCTGGGCGGCCGCGAAGCCGCCGACCAGCACGGCGGCGTCGCCGAGCCCGTGACCCTCGGACTCGGTGATGGATCGTACGTCGCGGACCAGCCGCATGCCCGTCGACAGCGAGACCGAGTCCTGCAGCACGACCTGCAGTCGACCGACCGCGCCGTCATCGGAGAGATACGTCCCGAACAGCTCGGGATATCGCTCGCGGGCCCCGTCCATGTCACCGTACAGCGCGGCGTACCCCAGCATCGACATGCCCTTCCTGAGCGAGAGCGGCCCGCGCACGCGCGCGACACGCGGATCGGCAGCGAGCGAGTCCGTGAACCGCTTCAGAGCCGTAAGCCTTCTCATGGTGACGGCGCGATCACCCTCCGCTGGCACCACCAAGACTTCTACCGGAAGCAGCTCACCCCCGATCCCGGACACCTTCAGCAACTCCGCGGCCCGAGAGGACTCGGCCTCCGGCGGATACCAGCCGCCCCGCGGCACGCCGATCTGGAGCAGGACCAGTGGGGACGCCAACACGGCCACCGCCAGTATTCCTCCCGACAGCGCCCACCAGCGCCGTCGTACGATTGCGGTCCCCCAGCGCTCCCACACGCCCCGACCGCGCCAGGCGCCAAGACGCCGCGACAACCAGAGCGGACGGTCCAACCAGCTGCCGACGGCCGCCAGGAGAGCGGGTACCAGCGTCACGCTCAGCAGTACCGCCACCGCCACGACGATCAGACCTGCGAGCCCGACCGAGCGCACCTCCGACGTCGGGGTCAGAGAGAGCGCGCCGAACCCGAACACGACGCAGAGCCCACTCACCAGCACGGTGCGTCCCGCCGTGGCACCTGCCAGGTTCGCGGCGGACTCCGAATCGCGTCCCGCGCGGAGCGCCTCGCGGAAGCGGCTCGTGATCAACAGCGAGTAGTCGATGCCGGCGCCGAGCCCGATCATGCTGACCACCTGAAGGACGTAGACCGCGAGTGAGGTGTGCTGAGCGATGACGGAGAGCCCACCGAGGGCAAACCCGATGGCCAGCACGCCCGTCACGATGGGGATGGCGGCCGCTCCAACCGATCCGAATGCCCACACCAGGATGACAGCCGCCGGGACCAGGGCGATGCGCTCGAGGCGGCGGGCGTCTGCCACGGCAATCTCCTGGATATCGGACTCCATCACGGGCTCTCCCGTGAGCAGTGCGGAGCAGCCACTCCACCGCGGGGCGGCCAGGTGCGTGCGAAGTTCCGCACGGAGCAGTGGCGCACGTGAGGTGAGCCGGTCGGCGAACTCAGGCCGTGGGAAGACCATCAGCACCGCCATCCCGTCGGCGATCGTCGTGCCGAAGAGGGATCCCGCTTCAGCGACGTCGGAGACGAAGTCCTCGGTGGCAATGCGGGAGCGGAGTGATTCGGCGAGCGGACCGGCGGCGCCGGCCGATTCGCACTCGACCACCACCGCGAGCACCTTGGCGGCCGCAGCATCGAACCGCGTATCGAGGATCTGGCGAGCCCGTGCGGATTCGTTCAGGGTCGCCGCCGGGAGATCGAGCGTCAGGCGCTCGCCCACCCGTAGCGCCTGAGGTGCCGCGAGCACGGCGAGCGCGATCCACACACCAATGACCGGATAGCGATACCGGACCACGACCTGCGCCAGTCGCCGCACGTCTACCCCGTCCTGTGCTGGGCACCGCGCCGCGCCGCGAGATCTCGGGCGAGCAGCACGACACCCAGACCGGCCGGCAGGAAGAGGGAGTACACCCGCCAGGAGATGAGCAGTCCGGCCACGCCCTCCGGAGGGAGCACTGGCGCCATGCTCACGACGAAGCCCAGCTCGACGCCACCCGCCCCGCCCGGAGTGGGAAGGAACAACTGCGAGTAGATGAGCGCGAACGATCCGACGAAGACCGCGAGCGGGTCCGCGAGCGGTGCGTAGGCCAACAGCAGGACCGGTAGGATGGCAATGCGGGCCAGCATGCTCAGAGCAGTGAGTCCGGCGGCGGTGGCGACGACGACGCCCGACAGACGTCTCGTCTCCCGCAGCGCGTCGCGCAGCGACTGCTCCACGGCCGGCGGGAACCTGTGACGCAGCCGATACGCTGCGGCGGCACCGATGACGAGCAGCACCACCACCGCAACCACCCACGGTTGCATCGCCCGTGACGCCAGCCGGTCGATCAGAACCGTGACGTCCCGGAAGCCACGCCCACCCAGCACGACGAGCGCCACCACCGTGCCGACTGCCACGAGGGATAGATCGATCACCCGCTCGGCGGCAAGGACCACGAGGACGGCCGGCGTGCCGATTCCGGCCCGCTTCAGCCCGATGAACCGCGCCGGGTCGCCACCGATACGTGCGGGGGTGATCGCTGAGGCGGCGTCTCCATAGGCGTTGGCGGCGATTGCGTCCAGCATTGCCGGAGCCTGCGATCCGCCGAGCAGCACCCGCAGCCGAACGGCGCGCACGAGGATCTCGCCGACCACCAGCCCGAGCGTGAGTCCATGAAGGAGGAGCAGCCGCGTCACGCGGCAATCACGTCGAGGTAGGACACCGGCCGGCGATCCCTCAGGAGTGCTTCCAACGATCGGCGCACGGAGTCGGCCAGCATCGGGACGTCGATGTCCGGCGGGTGGATGACCAGGCGCAGCAGGTAGCGCAGCCGCTCGAGTGGGACGCGAGTCGCCGCGATCGCCACACCGGCCGCGGCACGCCACTGCGTTCTGGCACTCCACTGCACCGCCGGCGCCCTGAGCCGCCGCCCGCTGGCGAGATCGATCACCGACCAGGCGTCCTCGGTCACCCGGAAGCCGCGCGCCGTCAGCACCTCGCCGAGCCCCTCACCGTGGAACCAGGCAGGCGGCACGAAGCCCACGGGGTCGAGCCGTTCCGCGGCCAGCATTGCGAGCCCGTCGTCGACTCGGCGGGACGCCTCGCTTGGAGAGAGAGACAGAAACTCCGCTTCGCCAGCCGTTCGCCCCCACGCCCGCACGTGTTGGGTCATCGTCCGCTGACTGCCCTCCTCGTCGTGACGAAGGCCGTGGAGCAGGACTTCGGCTCCGTCGTTCCGCAGCGCCCTCAACCGATCCGTGAATGCACCGGCCTGCGCGAGCGGCCAGTCGCCGTGCCAGTCGGGTACGACGAGCAGGGCAACCTGCTTGACATCGAACTCGGCGAGCAACGCGAACACGCGGTCGAGCTGCGCGGCGTGCGCGGGGGTCACGTCGTGAACGGCGAGCAGCAGGTGGCGGTCAAGCACGGGCCGAGCACACGTTTGCGCGCGGCATTGCTACCGCGGCCGCTTCCACGGGAAGTCGAAGCGCACGCCTATCGAGCCCACGGCGGAAAGAAGCGACTCGTTCGCTCCCTCGACGTTGCCCCGGTTGGCGATGTCGTTGTAGCCCACGTCCCACGCGATCCACCCGTAGCGCACCGGTTGGAAGTAGCCCGCCAGCGCGAGCCGGAGGGTACGCTCGCGCACGCCGAGGAAGATGGCCGGCTCGCCCATGTACCCGCCGGGAATGGTGTCCCGGAAGTTGCCCTCTCCCTGCCGCTGGAACTGGAACATGGGTGTGAGCCTGAGCCCTCTGAGCGGTGGAAACAAGTCGGCGCTCAGCGTGAGCCGGTCGTAGTCCGAGTAGTTCTGGCCCAGGCCCCG
>JBDGYA010000120.1:0-6372 GCA_039584325.1 Gemmatimonadota bacterium | reverse complement strand
CGCGCAGCCGCGGCCGTCGTCGCGGCGATGCCGGCCACCATGACTGCTGCCTGCATCGCCTGCACCACTTCCTTGGTCGCCTCCCCGACGACGCTGCCCTCCGTGAGATCCTGCAGGCGCTTCTTCCGGTCCTTGAGCCGCTTCTTGTCGAACACGTGTGGCAGGATCCCGGTCGCGTGGGTGATGGCCGCGAGCACCGCCGTGCGGGGATCGATATCCCGGGCCGGTGTGAACACGGCGCGGCGTAACCGCCGTACGATCTCTCGTTCCGGCTTGGGATCGCGCTCGGGATAGATCGACCGCGTAAAGATCAGTAGCACCTTGTCGTGGCTGGCCTTGAGAACACCCCGTTCTACGAGGCTGCCGGCCACGCGGGCGCGCAGCCGTCGGACGCCGGCAAACGTCGAAACCCAGCGCCTGATTTGCGCCCGCCGCTTTGCCGTCACGATGCGCTCGAGACACTCGTCGAGCACATCGTCCCCAAGCGGCGTGTGATCTGACACCTCCACGAACTGTTTCTTGCCCTCGGCGGCGATGCGAATCCGCTCCCGCAGCAGCAGCTCAGCGACAATGGCCGCACTCAGCGCGTGCTGATGGTGCGCACCCGAATGCATCGTGCCCTTCTTGTCCTTGAGAGACAGGAGCAGCACTTCCTCGTGCAGGAACAGGTGAGGGATCTCGGTCGGCATCAGCGCGACACCTCCTTCCGGACCGGCACCATGCCCACCGGTGCCCGGATCCAACGCAGGATCTCCTTCAGCTTCGGAGGCTTGCCGGTCAGGAGCACTCCGATGCGGAACACCTTCGCACCCGCCCATAGCGCGATCATGATCGAGACCACGAGCAGTGCCGTCGTGACCGCGTACTCGAACATCGTCGGCGGTCCGGCGGCACGGTTCATCATGACGAATGGTGTGAACGGCGGGATGTAGGACAGCACCTGCGCCAGGACGCCGTTCGGATCGCGCCCGATCGGCACCATCGCGAGGAGCGGCACGATGAGGACGAGCATGAACGCCGGCATCATGTTCTGGGCGTCACTCACCGTGTTGCACACCGATCCGAGCCCAACCAGGATCGCCGCGTAGAACAGATAGCCGAGGAGGAAGTAGGCAAGGAACGAGCCGAGCAGCAGCGGATCCGACGCGATGGTCGACAAGGGGAGATCGGGTGACGCCCCGAGCACCCCCGGCAGGTACTTGGTGGCGAGGAAGAAGGCCAGCAGCCAGGACAGCACCATCGTGAGCCCGGTCGCCGCGATCCCGACGATCTTTCCCGCGAGCAGCTGCACCGGCGAGACCGACGAGAGCAGCACCTCGATCACGCGGCTCGACTTCTCCTCCACGGTGTTCATCATCAGCATCTGGCTCACGGACCACACCGAGATCCACAGCAGGTAGACGAACACCACCGGCGCCCACTGACGCAGCATATCGCGCTCGCCGATGGACTCCTCGGCTCCTTCGGCCGACACCTTGCGGACATCGAATCGGACCGGTGTCTGGATCCAACGCGCGACGCCGGGGTCGATCGCCTCCCGCTCCAGCCGCCGCTCCCGAACCTCGTTCGTCGCCAAGGAGCCGAACCATTCCCGCAGGTCCTCGTCGGTGAGGTTCTTCGACACGTAGCGCGACAGGCCGACCCCCGAAACAGGGTCCCCGTCGAGCACGAAGTACGCGAAGAGATCGTCGTCGGCGACGCGGCGGTTGAGCGCCTCCGCCGCCGCCGCATCCGGCCCGGACGGAGCAGTCATCTGCACGTAGCGAGTGAACGAGAACGAGACGTCGAGCGCGCGCAGCGTATCCCGTGATACCCCGGACCACCAGGACCTCAGCGCATCGCCGTGCGCGTCGTACATCGTGCGCGCCTGTGGGGAGAGATCCGCACCGTCACCCGATCGAAGCAGGGCGGTCGCCAGCGCCATCCGATCGGCCGACGTGAGTGCCGACAGATCGGAGGCGGCGGCGCGCAAGGGTCCCGGCAGTTTCTCCGCGTCGTCCGGAGAGGAGGCACGGTCCGCCGCGGCGTCGAGCGCGAGCTGCAGATCGCCCACGGCGATCCTCTGATTGACGGCCTCCAGCAGCCAGCCCGATTGGTCCACCACCGCATACCGGCGGGCGGACTTGGTGCGCTCGAGGAGCTGCGGAACGACGATGAAGGCGGTGAGCAGCACGGGGAAGAAGAAAATCCCGATCCAGAACCCCTTGGTCCGCACGTTCTGCACGTACTCACGCTGAGCGACGAGGAAGATCCTACGCATGAGCCTTGCCTCCCACCGCGCGAATGAACACCTCGTGCAGCGACGGCTCTCGCATGTCGAACCGGTGGATCTCGAGTTGACCCACCAGCAGCTTGAGGAGCGCCTGCGGGTCGGCGCCGTCCTGGAGAAACAGCTCGGCGGTCTTGCCCGCGTCGTTCACGCGCGCGACTCCCGGGAGCCGGCGCAGCACCCCGCCGTCGCCGTCATAGTCGATCGCGATCGCCTGCTCCCCACTCTGCCGCACCTGCCGCAATGTCCCGTCGAGCACCTTGCGGCCCTTGTTGATCAGGAAGATGTAGTCGCAGATCATCTCGGCCTGTTCCATCACATGGGTCGAGAAGATCACCGTGCGCCCCTCGCGCTTCACGTCGAGAATGACGTTGCGTACCAGCTCGACGTTCACGGGGTCCAGCCCGGAAAACGGCTCGTCGAGAATCACGAGCTCGGGATCGTGGATCAGCGTTCCGAGGATCTGGACCTTCTGGCTCATGCCCTTCGAAAGCGTCTCGGTCTTCTTGTCGGCCCAGTCGCCGAGCCCGAAGTCGTCGAGCAGGCGGCGCGCGCGCGACTTTGCCTCGCCGGTCGCCATGCCCTTGAGACGTGCGAAGTACGCGAGGATCTCGGCCACCCGCATCTTCTTGTAGAGCCCCTTCTCCTCCGGCAGGTAGCCCAGGCGGTCCTTGACCGCCTCGGGGTTCCCGTCGCCGAGAACGCGGATGGTACCCGCGTCCGGATAGAGGATGCTCATGATCATGCGAATGGTGGTGGTCTTCCCGGCGCCGTTGGGGCCGAGGAATCCGTAAATGGCGCCGCACGGCACGCGGAGGGAGACGGCGTCGACCGCCACCACGTCACCGAACCGCTTCGTCACGCCGTCGAGCAGGAGTGCGGAGTCCATATCTATCCTGTAAATATATTTGTCAGGATCACCGACGGCCAGCGGCCATCGCATCTGTGAACCGGACCTTGGTCACGCGCCCGTTCGGTCCCACCAGCCAGCCCGCCTCCGGCGCAGCGAATCCCAGACCCCAGTAGTCCGCGGAGTCGAGCGCGGTCCACGTCGTCCCGTGGTCGGAGGAGAAGCTGGCTCCACCGGGGCCCACGGCGACCAGAATCGGTGGTGCGCTCTCAGGTACGTACGACGCACCGTACACGGCGCCTGGGAACGTGGGTTGGCCACCCTCCCACCACGACTCCCCCCCATCGACCGATCGTGCCACACGGTTCGTGGCGCCCTCAGGTCGCCCGATCTCGCCTCCGACGGCCACGAGCGTATCGGCGGACCAAACGGCAACCGACGTGATTCCCGCGGCCTCGCCGGCGACGATCGGAGCGTCGTGCGCCGTCCAGGTGCGACCGCGGTCGTGCGTCATCAGTACGCGTGCAGGCGACGTGTTGCCGGTGCCGATCCAGGCTGTGCTGTCACCAGCCGTCGTCACGCAGGTCCCGCTGGCGGCGAAGCCGCCCTCTCCCTCGGCCGGCGGCGGCAACGCCGCGGGAGGCACCCTGCTCCACTGCGTTCCGTCGGTCGTGCGCATGATGACGAATGCTCCATCCACCGCGTCGCTGAAGGCCACCCCGTGGGTCGCGTCCCAGAACGCGAAGCAGTCGAAGAACGCGTCCGGGATGTCGTTGACGAACTGGCGGCTCCATTGGGCCCCGGCGTCGGTGGTCTTGTAGATGCGCGACTTTGCACCCATACCGGCACTCAGAAGGTAGGCCGTGCGATCGTCGACGGCGTGGACGTCGCGAAACTGCAGCGAGTCGGGGCCCTCGACGGTCCACGAGTCCCACGTGGCGCCGCCGTCGACGGTCCGGGCGACGGCCCCCTGGACACCGCTGATCCAGACGACCCGGGCATCAACCGCACTGACGGCCTGGAACCGGACGCTCGTGGCTCGGCTCTGGTCCATCAGCTGGGGAACCGGAGGGCCCGGAGCACCGCAGGCGGCGGCCTGCAGCAGGACTGTCACCTGCAGGATGGCTCGATACGTGGGAGGCATGAGGACTCCGGCCGAATGGGACAGTGAGACTCGGTGGCGCCCGCAAGTTAGTCGGCGATCAATCAACGTCACAGGCGATACCGGCGCTGTCCATGTTATGTCTGGAAAATCGGGCGCGCACGGGCGAAACGAGACCTATCGGAAGGGGCATCACCCATTCTAACTTCTTCCTGGTCAACGTGTTGATTGGTGGTTGACTGTCCAGATGCAGTTTGGGTACTGCTTTGGAGGCTCCATGTCCCTACCCCGTCTGCGACTGTTCGGGTGTCCCGTGCTGCTGGATCCGGATGGAGCGCCGCTTTCGTTCCGGACCCACAAGCATCTGGCGCTGTTGGTGTATCTGGCACTGGAGGCCCGGGATCGGGAGATCCCGCGCGACTATCTGATCGATCTCCTCTGGCCCCAAGCCCCGCACGTGCGGGGCCGCCATTCCCTTGCCCAAGCGCTCAGCGTCATACGTCAGCTGCTGGGTCGCCAGGTACTCAGCCGTGGGGGACGGGCCGTCCAGGTGCTCGGCAATCTGGTGACGGACATAGACGTGATGGCAGCGGGGGGCGACCCCCCCTCCGAGCTGGGCGAGCCGCTCGAGGGGCTGGACCATCTCGGCGGGGTGACGTTCGCTCACTGGCTGGACATCACGCGCGAGCGGCTGCGCCGGACGGCCCGCGAGTGCCTCGCGGGCCAGTTGGAGACTGCGCGCAGCTCCGGAGACGGTCGTCGCGTGCACGAGCGTGCCGTCCAGCTGTACCGAGTGGACCCGCTGAGCGACACCGCCGTCCAGGCACTGTGCGAGCGCTTGCTGAACGACGGTGATGCAGTGGCTGCGGCGAGCCTCCTCAGGAATCATGTCGAGCGGGTCGAGAGCGAGGCCGGTCTTCCCACGCCGCCGGGATTGAAGCGACTCCTGGTGCTCCTGGAGTGCGGGCACCTCGCTACGCGGCGGATCGATCGCTCGGCCCGACGTGCATGGCAGCACCGTCCTCCCGAGATCTTTGTCGGGCGCGAACGAGAGTTGAGCAGGTTGGAGAGCCAGTGGTCCGCGGTGGTAGAAGGAAACCGTCGCACCTGCCTGGTAGCCGGCCCGACCGGCATCGGGAAGAGCTCGCTCCTCTCGCGATTCTCGACGTCCGTGGTGGCCAGATCGGCGACCGTCTCCGAAGTAGCCTGTCAGGAGATTGGCCAGAACATCCCGTTCGCCGCTGTGTCGGACTTCATCATCGCCCTGGCACGGTATCCGGGCGCGGGTAGTGTGGAGGGGCGCTGGCTCGCCGAGGCGAGTCGCGTGGCGCCGGGGGTGCGCAGCTGGTGGGACGGCATTCCCGATCCGCCGCCGGTGCCTGCCGATGCCGTGCGGCTGCGTGTCGCTGAGACCCTCGTGCGGATGATCGACGCCGCCCGCGAGGGGGAGCCCATGGTGCTCGTACTCGACGACCTCGGGTATCTCGATCCAGCCAGCCGGGACATTCTGCATCTCCTGTCTCGGCGTCTCCATGACTCCCCGCTGCTGATCGTGGCATCGGCGCGGACGGCTGAAGAGGCAAGTCTCATGATAGGGGATCCAGTTGGGCGCGCGGGGATGTCCTGGGACGAGATCATTTCTCTGGAGCCGCTGGACGCGGATCACGTCCGACAGATGGTGGCCGACCTGTGCGGTGACAGAGGACCTCTCGACGAGTGCACCCTACGCACGATCGTCGAACTGGCGCAGGGTAACCCCTATCTGGTCGAGATGCTCCTGTCCGACTGGCGCCGACAGCCAGAGGCGTCCCTGGTTATCGCGCACGTGCGGGGCGATGTCACGGCGACGCGCTGGCGCCCTCCCACCACGATGCTGCAGGCGTTCGAGCGCCAGCATCGCGGCTTGAGCGGCGAGGCGGAACGGGTGCTGAACCTGCTGGCGGTGGCGGGGCGGAGGCTCCCGGCGGATGACATCGGGCGTCTCTTGAGACTCGAGGAGGCCACCGCCGACAGCGCCTACATGCAGCTGTTGGATCGCGCGATCCTGCGTGTCGAGGACGGGGGTTTGAGTTTCAAGAACCAGGTCCATCGTTCGTTCGTGTACGATGCCATGGCGGAGGGAACGCGGAGGTTCTTGCATGGAAAGGTAGG
>JBDGYA010000119.1:0-9614 GCA_039584325.1 Gemmatimonadota bacterium | reverse complement strand
GCAGCGGGAACGGCCGGGCTGCCTACCAGCGTTGACGTGGACCTCACTCAGGATGCCGGCTCTTCGACCTATGCGCTGCAAGATTCCGTCGCAACCCTGGCATACCGGGATGCGCGGCTCAGAGTCAGGGCCGACAACGACAGCACGAGTGTCGGTTTGAATGCGTGGTTGGCCGAAACCGACGCCGGCGACTTCGGTAGCATGACAGTGGAGTTGCAACTCGGCTCGCTTGCCGAGCTGCTCGACGATCGCTCGACCCATGCGTTGATGGATGCCGTTGCCGCAGAGTGGATGCTGCGATCTTCGCTCGACGGGATGCCGCTGGCCATCCTGGCACCACTGCTGCCGCACCAGTCGTCGGTTAGCGGAACCGTGAGTGGACACCTGAGCACAGCGGGGCAACAGGGTGCGCCTGACTACTTGGAACTCGAACTGCGACCGAGCCCCGGACGGGTCACATACGTGTCACGGGACAAAGAGGAGGTCATCAGACATCAGGAGACGCTGCTGACTTTGGCGAGTGCTGGTGACAGCTTGATCGGCAATGTGAGCTTGCAGCTGGCGCCGGATAGTGCCACCGAGTTCGGGAGCTTCTCGGCCGAGTTCAGTCTCTCGTCTGTCGCCGAATTGATCGAGAATGCAGTCGCCGATAGCGGGGTCAATTCGCTGACTGGTGACTGGAACCTGTCGTCGTCCATCGGCGCAATGCCGGTCTCACTGGCACAGACTCTCATACCCGACTCGTTGATCGTCGGTGGAACGATCAGTGGTCGCATGAGTGCATCCGGGACGGCGCGCACACCCGCGCATCTGGATCTGGAGCTGCGGCCAAGCCCCGGCACGCTGGAGTATCGTCTGCGAGATACGGCTGCGGCACTCGAGTACCGTGCTGCAGAACTCACCGTGAATACGGAAGGCGACAGCCTCGTTGGCAGCCTGCGTCTGGAGATCGGCGACGGGAATGACGCTGACTTCGGAACGTTATCGATTACGGCAGGACTCCCCGCACTGGCGGACCTGATGGATGAGATTGCAGCGGAGGGTACCGTAGCTGCGCTGCTGGACGAATGGGAGATCAGTTCTAGGGTCGACCAGATTCCGTTGGCGATCTTCAATAGCATCGTTCCGGCAGGTGCCACCTTGGCGGGCTCACTCGACGGAGAACTCGAGGCATCGGCGGCCGCAGACGGAACCGTCACCGGTCGGCTCGAGCTGCGGCCGCGGACGGCTACAACGCAGCGATACTTCGGCAGTTCAGTGCACACCATCCGATTGACCGACACGAGAGTGCGTTTGTCTGCGGGATCTGACGGTGTACAGGGCGAAGCTACTTTCGCGTTGGCACGGCCGGACAGTCCTCTACAGGGAACCGTTACGGCTGCCGTAACGGTCCCGCAGCTAACAAGGCTAGATCAGCCACTTCTGCCTCAGCCCTTCGAAGCGACGGTCAAAGGCGACATTGATCTCAGCGTGCTGGACGATCTGTTCGAGCACGTCTCCGGTAGTGAGGGTCGGCTCGACCTCGATCTCGAGGCAGGAAACACGTTCGATGAGATAGAAGTCACGGGCTACTATTGGCTGCGCGGACGGACTGATGTCGTGTCGCTCGGTATCGAGCTGCGCGACGTAGACATACGGGCCAGCGACAGTCCCGAGGGCGGGTTCGCGATCGAGGGCAGTGTATCCTCCGGAGGCGGTCTACTGACCATCGAAGGCGTGTCACCTGCCATCCCGACACGAGAATCTCCCGCGCGACTGACGATTCGCGGCAGAGATTTCCGGGCAGTTCGTACGGAGCAAGTGAGTCTGGTGGTGTCACCCGATCTCGAGGTCCTAGCCGGTGGCCAAGCCGTCGACGTGCGTGGTGAGATTGATGTGCCGCGGGCCAGGATCGAACTCCTTGAAGTGCCACAAGCGGCGGTTAGTCCGTCACGGGATGTCGTGTACGTCGGTCAAACCGACGAAGTGAGGTCCGAACCGATTGACGTGACTGCCGAGGTCAATCTCACATTGGGTGAGAACGTTGTATTCCGAGGCTTGGGGTTCAGCACACACCTGGATGGATCAATTTTGGCAATCGAGCGGCCTGGCCGCGTGACGCAGGGGCGCGGTGAGCTCGTGTTCCGGGAAGGCATCTACCGCGGCTACGGCCAGAACCTCACTGTGGAACCTGGCCGACTGATACTTGCTGGTCCCATTGATGATCCGACGGTTGATGTCCGAGCGTACCGACAGGCAACAGACGGAACGCGGGCGGGCTTCCTGGTCGGCGGCACACTGAAGTCACTCGAAGTGGATGTTTGGTCGGATCCGGCAAAGACAGACAGCGATGCGCTCAGCTACATCCTGTTCGGGCGTCCGTTGTCGCAAGGATCGGAGGCCGATCAAGTACAAGCCGGCAACGCCGCTGCCGTCCTTGGCGGTAACATGCTCGCCATGAGCATGGCCTCCAAGATCGGGCTCGACGACGCCAGAATTGAGACGGGTGCGCGGCAACAGGAAACGGCTTTCTACGCGGGCAAGTACTTGTCTCCTAGGCTCTATGTTGCGTACGGCGTAGGCCTGTACGAGCCGATCAACGTCTTGCGAGTACGCTATCTGCTTTCGCGCAAGTTCACGGTGCAGGCCGAGACGGGGACAAGAGACAGCGGTGATATCCTGTACCGTATCGAATTCTAGTTCGATGCCAATTCGACGCGCAAACTGACGTTTGCTCTGACTGAGGGGTTCGGGCAATGGTCGCTCTTAACAGGGAAGGGGAGGCCGGTCTGGCTTCCATCTCACGCGAGCAGTTCGGTTAGTGTGCCTTCAGTGTGCCGTACTGATCGTCATTCAGTGTGACTCAGTGGGAAATCGGTGCGTCGCTGCTATCCGATAACGCCTTGTCTTTTCCCGATTTATCACGATGAGTCCCGATGAGTCCGCCCCGCGCGGCATAATCATAATCCGCGTGTCGGGGGTGGACCCGCGGCCGCTCCGCGGCCTCGGTCTGCTACGCAACGAGTCCCTCTATAGATCGCAGATTGCAGCTTGGCGATTGGAGATTAGCGATTGGCCTGGTGGCCGATCAATCTCACATCGCCAATTGCCGATCTGCAATCTGCCATCATCCGCTTCGATCAAATGGGTTCAGGGGGGCGCGAATTCAAATCCCGCCGGTCCTTCGTCAACGCCCCTCGCCTATAGCTCGGGGCTCATGATCAAATCCCGCCGTCCCGACTAGCGGGGGTCAGTACCGAGCAACAAGATAGAGGCTGAGTGCCAGCGCTCAGTCTTATCCTGAATGACGCACGTCGCAGCGCGTGTCACCGATAGCAAGATGGGGAGAATGCAACAGGCCGAACTCAGACTGGATAGCCAACTTCATCTGGGGGATCGCTGACGCCACCTGGTCCCCGCCAAGCCCGATCTGCACCTTAGACCCGAAGGACCAGCGGGGAAACTCCCGTGACGGAACTTCTGGAGCGCCTCAAATCTGCCCTAGCAGACCGCTACACCATCGAGCGCGAACCTGTCGCCGGGGGCATGGCTACCGTCTAGCTTGCCGAAGACCTCACACATCACCGCGACGTTGCGGCAAGGTACCGTGTTACTACGAACAAGGGAGGTCAACCAATGAAGAAAGACGTGCTTGTCCCCGGACTGCTTGGCGGCATCGTAATGCTCGTATGGCTATTCGTAACCAATGCCGTGCTCCCCTTCAAGAGTAATCTCGTTCACCAGGTCATCCCGTTGGCACCCCAACTGGAAGTCCATGAGGCGCTCAAGGACAACATCACGGCACCCGGAACATACAGCATTCCCTACCTGTCTCGAGAAGAGGAGGCTCGGTTCCCCGACTATCGGAGTCAACCGGTTTTCTCGATCGTATATGAGGGGTATACACACGGTGGCAGTGGCGGCGGTAGCATCATGACCAGTCTTCCAGTTACGATCTTGGCGGTCTTCATACCGCCGTTGATCGCTGCCTGGATGCTCTCGCTGGCGTCCCCGGCGATACTCGCCAAGTACTCGCGGCGGTTTCTCTTTGTGGCCGTCCTCGGTGTGATCGTTGCTCTGTACGATGATGTGCTGCAGATGGCGTTTGGTCCTCAGCCCGAGGACTATCTGATCTTCCTGGCGATAAACAACCTGATCGCTTGGGCTCTGACGGCTCTGGTGATCGCTGGCAGGATGAGGCCGGTGAAGAGCTGAGAACGTCTGCCTGGGTCGGGTATTCGCACGCTGCTCGCCTCGGCTTCGGTCAAATGGGGTCCTAGCGGCACACCTCCCATCCCACGCGACCTCCAGTGTGGCGACGACTAGGCAGGATACTCGCCCATCCCGAATCCGGAGTCCACCGAGTCGTCGTCCGGCTCGTCCGGGACGGCCGGTATGCTGCCGGAGACGTTCGTAAGGTCTACTTCGCGCAACTCACGTGGGCTGAACTTGAAGCCGTGCCGAGCGGCAAACTCCACCAGGGCCTGTTGCAGGTTTGCGTCTTCTGCGACCTGCTTCAGGAACGCGGCGATCGCCTCCTTGGACATAAAGACCTCCTGGCCGGGCATGGACCGCTGACTCCAGGAACCTGCGGTTCGTCACCCGCGCGAGCAAGTGCGGTCCCATTCTGCACCGCGCTCCGCACCCATCGGGATCACTCGGCCTGGACGCCGTGTTCGGGCCCCGGGCCTGGGCGCTGCCTAGAGGCAGTGCGGCCAGCTCCAGGACTCCATTACCGCGCTCGAGGCCGAGAAGGCGCGGGCGTACGAGGCGGGCTACCGGGAGGCGTACGCCGGCTACCAAGAACTGAACGCGCGCTACGTCGCAGAGCTGAACCGGCCGCGCGTGTCGCTGGGATCGACGGTGGGGCTGTGCGTGGGAGCGGAGGGGGCCGGCGTCTTAGCCGGTCTAGCGCTTCATGACTGTGGGCACGCCGTCACCGCAGCTTCGCCGAGGCGCCAGTGGATCACAACCCCCGGTGGCACAATGTCTTGTGTCCGGGGGGCGCGTGCCGCGCAAGCGGCCGGGCACGTTTTCCCCGGCTCGGAGGAAGCTTCCTCCGCCTCAGGGCAAGCTTCCTCCGACTGAGAGTGAGCTTCCTCCGACCCAGAGTGAGCTTCCTCCGACCGAGAGTGAGCTTCCTCCGACCGAGAGTGAGCTTCCTCCGACCGAGAGTCAGCTTCCTCCGACCGAGAGTGAGCTTCCTCCGACTCAAAGTGAGCTTCCTCCGGCCCGGAGTGAGCTTCCTCCGACCCGGGGCAAGCGTGCTCTCGGTGAGAGGAAGCCTCCTCAGCGTTCCGGAACACCTGACAACGATTCCACCAACCCCTCTCCTTGGTGGCGCCGCCTTGGGGAGGACACCGGCACGGCTGCCGCGCCTGGTCGCCGTGCGAGTACGGACTAGGGTTCGACGTGAGGACGCACCGTGGTCAGCCCTACTTCGGACACTACGGCGCCAATGATGGGTTTGGCTGCAGGATGTTCGCGCACCGCACCGGCGGATTCGGCGTAGTCGTGCTGACCAACAGCGACAACGGCTGGGAGCTGTCCGACGCCGTGATGCGGGTGATCGGCGAGAGGGAGGGTGGCCGGGCTAGTAGGCGGGCGGATAGACGGAGAGACGGATGGACGGAGGGTGGGGAGTGCGCATAGAGCCCCCTGCGCGTTGCCCTATCCGCCCATCCGTCTACCGTCCTACCGTCTTCCGGCCTATGCTACCGGTATGCCCAGAGTGCTCATCCTGCTTGGCGCGCTTGCGTCTCTCGTCAGTGTCGCTCCGCTCGACGCGCAACAGACGCGCGGCGATCCACCAACGCTCCGCACCCGCTGGGCCGACGACGTCGACTCGGCGCACGTGCTGCCCGCGTATCCCCGTCCGTACCTGCGGCGCGAGCGCTGGATCAATCTCAACGGCGCCTGGGAGTACGCGATCGTCGATTCTGCCGACACCCGGCCGTCCGCGTTCGACGGCACCATCCTGGTGCCGTTCCCGGTCGAGTCGCAGCTGAGCGGCGTCCAGCTCACGGTGACGCCCGAGCAGCGCGTGTGGTACCGCCGCACGTTCGCCGTCGAGGATCGGGTACCCGGTGAGCGCTGGCTGCTGCACTTCGGCGCGGTGGACTGGGAGACCCGGGTGTGGGTGAACGGGCACGAGTTGGGTACGCACCGCGGCGGCTACGACCCGTTCAGCTACGACATCACCGACGCGCTGAGCGCCGGTGGGACTCAGGAGATCGTGCTTGCGGTGTGGGACCCCACCGATCAGGGCGAGCAACCACGCGGCAAGCAGGTACTCGATCCGCGCGGCATCTGGTACACGGCGGTGACCGGCATCTGGCAGACGGTGTGGCTCGAGCCGGTGCCGGCGGCGCATGTGGATGATCTCCGCGTCGCCCCCCGCCTCTCGGACGGCACGGTCACGCTGCGCGTCGCCGCGACCGGCGCCTCCGACAGGGAGATCGTGACGGCACGGGCCTTCGCCGGCGACTCGGTGGTTGCCGTTGTTCGCGGACCGGTGGGGCGACAGCTCACGCTGGCGCTCGCCGATCCACGCCCCTGGCAGCCCGACGACCCGTTCCTGTACGACCTCGAGGTGAGCCTGGCGTCGGGTGACACGGTGAGGAGCTACGTCGGTATGCGCGACATCGCCGTGGGGCCGGACGTCGTAGGCACCATGCGTCTCCTGTTGAACGGGCGGCCGCTGTTTCAGTACGGCCTGCTCGATCAGGGGTGGTGGCCGGACGGGCTGTACACCGCGCCCACCGAAGACGCGCTGCGCTACGATCTCGAGGTCACCAAGCGCCTCGGCTTCACCATGATTCGCAAGCATGTGAAGGTGGAACCGGAGCGATGGTACTACCTGGCCGACTCGCTCGGCCTCCTGGTATGGCAGGACATGCCGAGCGGTGACAACGAAGGGCCGGAAGCACGGGCGCAGTTCGCCTTGGAGCTGGATGCGCTCGTCGCGGCGCGACGGCATCACCCGTCGATCGTGATGTGGGTGCCGTTCAACGAAGGGTGGGGGCAGCACGAGACCGAGCGCTACGTGGCGAGGCTGCGTCGGTTGGACCCGACCCGACCGGTGAACAACGCGAGCGGATGGACCGACGCCGGTGTGGGAGACGTGATCGACGTGCACCGCTACCCGGGGCCGGGGGTGCCGGAGGTCGAACCCGATCGTGCGGCGGTGCTCGGCGAGTTCGGCGGGCTCGGCCTGCCGCTGCCGGGGCACACCTGGGTCGAGGAAGGCAACTGGGGCTACCGCGGATTCCAGTCGCTCGAGGAGCTGCGGACCGCCTATCGAGGCCTGCTGCACCAACTGCGCTTCCTCATCGGCGACGGCCTCGCCGCCGCGGTCTACACCCAGACGACCGACGTCGAGGTGGAGGTCAACGGCATCATGACGTACGACCGGGAGGTCGTGAAGCTGCCGGACGACATCGTCAGCGATCATGCTGCGCTGTTTGGTGCGCCGCCTCTCATGCGGCCAATCGTCCCGACGTCGCGCACCGAGCCCCAGCGCTGGCACTACTCCGTCGAGCGGCCGGCGGAGGGCTGGCACCGGCCGGCGTTCGACGACTCGCGATGGCGGGAGGGCCCGGGCGGGTTCGGCACGGAGGGAACACCGGGTGCCCACGTGGGCACCGCATGGACCACGAGCGACCTGTGGCTCAGGCGGTCGTTCACGCTGCGGGCCGTGCCGGAAAGCCTGCATCTCCGGGCGCACCACGACGAGACCGCCGAGGTGTACGTGAACGGCGTGCTCGTCGCCGAGCTGCAGGGGTACACTACCGGCTACGTCGTCGTGCCCCTGGACGATGCGGGGCGTCAGGCTCTCGAGAGTGGAGTGAACCTGCTCGCCGTGCACGTCCATCAGACGGATGGGGGTCAGTACATCGACGTCGGCCTGGTGGAGATCCTCGAACCATGAAACTCACGGAACGGGTGGGTGCCGCCGAGACCGGAATCGAGCGGCACAATGGCCCCGAATACGGAGGCGAGAGACCTTGCGCGCATCATTGCTCTGCCTGCTCACGCTGTGCGTCCTGCCACTGGCCTGCGGTGAACGCGGCGCCGGCGACAGCGAACCCGAGGCTTCCGTGACCGTGAGCAGCGAGCCGTTCGGACGGCTCCCCGACGGCACCGCCGTGGATCTCTTCACCCTGCGGAACGAGACCGGCATCGAGGTCCGTGCGATCAACTACGGTGGAATCATCCTGTCGCTCCGGACACCGGATCGCGATGGGCAGCTGGGCGACGTGGTGCTGGGCTACGACGCGCTCGCGGGGTATCTGGAGGAGACGCCGTACTTCGGGGCGATCGTGGGCCGCTACGGCAATCGCATCGCGGGAGGTCGTTTCACTATCGACGGCACGACGTACGCGTTGGCGAGGAACGACGGCTCCAATCACCTGCACGGCGGCATCGTGGGGTTCGACAAGGTCGTGTGGAGTGCCGCGCCGTTCGAGGCCGGCGACAGCGCGGGCGTGATCTTCCTCTACCGGAGCGACGACGGGGACGAGGGCTATCCCGGCACGCTGGACGTGACGGTCACCTACACGCTCACGGCCGATGACGCGCTGGTGTTCGACTATCGCGCGACCACCGATGCGGCGACGCCGGTCAACCTCACGCAGCACACGTACTTCAATCTGGCCGGCGACGGATCGGGCGACGTGCTCGATCACGTGCTGACGATCGAGGCCGATCGGTACACGGCGGTCGACGGCGCGCTGATCCCCACGGGAGCGATCGCGCCAGTCGATGGCACGCCCCTCGACTTCACGACACCGATGGCGATCGGCGCCCGGATCGACGCCGACCACGAGCAGCTCCGCTTGGCCGGCGGGTACGACCACAACTTCGTGTTGAACCGGGATGGCCCGGGACTGGTGCACGCGGTCCACGTCGTTGCGCCGTCGACCGGCCGAACGCTCGACGTGCACACGACCGAGCCCGGCGTACAGTTCTACTCCGGCAACTTCCTCGACGGCAGCATCACCGGGAAGGCCGGGCACGTGTATCACCGCCGCTACGGCTTCTGCCTGGAGACGCAGCACTTCCCCGACTCGCCGAACCGGCCGGCGTTTCCGTCGACCATCCTGCGGCCGGCGTTTCCGTCGACCATCCTGCGGCCGGGCGAGGAGTACCGCTCGACGACCGTGTTGCGGTTCGGAGTCAGCGAGGAGTAGAGGGTAATCACGAGGAGCATAGCGTCACCGGCGGGCAGGGTCGGCAGGTGGCCCCGCAGCGGACGTCAGTGAGCGGTGGCCGCCCTTGGGATGCATGGCGGGCCGAGCGAACTGCAGTCCGCGAAGGGGCACGCCTGACGACCCTGCCCGCCGAGTTAGCCCCGGGATCCACTCCCGCAGCGACTCAGCTGTGCTGCAGCGCCTCGTACACCAGCGCGGCGATCGCCATGTCCTGCACGGCGACGCCGGTCAGGTCCGCGATCGTGATCTGATCCTGGGCGGTCCGTCCGGGCGCACGGCCCGCGACGACGTCTCCCAGCTCCACCACGCGGTCCTCTGCGAGAACCTGTGTCGCGAGCGCGTGGTGGATCTCGCCGCGCAGCCTGCACTGCGCTCGGCTGTCCGCCACGACCACATCCGCCCGAGCGAGCATCGCGGTTTCCA
>JBDGYA010000118.1:0-7278 GCA_039584325.1 Gemmatimonadota bacterium | reverse complement strand
CTGCATGGCTTCGTACCACTCCCGGCCAGCCTCAGTTGCCAGTAGTGCGGGATTTGCAGTCGCGAGAAGATCGGCGATACCGAGATACTCGGCGTGGTCCGCGACCACCAGGAAGTCCAGCGGCCGGTTCAGCTTGGCCCGCAGTCCGGTATTAGTGACGATCGCCTCACCGCGAGCGAACCGGAAGCTAACATCGGGACCCAGCCGATTGTTGACCAAGCCCGCGTCCGCTGAAAGTGCGGAGTGATGATGGGTATCACCGAAGTACACATTCTTAGGGAAGCTTTGGTCCACGAACGGGGAATAGGATTTCGGCCGTTCGACTCGCTGGGTGCTGTCAGGCGTCCATTCTTGCGCCCGCGCTGGGCCACCCAGCACGACAACGAGCATGACGCCAATGGCGAGAAGATGGTTGATACTGCGCAGCATACGCTCCTCCTCGATATGGCGTGTGCCAAATCGGGCTCGTACACGCCCGTTCGTGTGGATCCCTTGGCAGCCCGTCCGGCATCGTTACTCGTTGAGGCTGCGGTCCTGCGTCTGCAAACTTGTAGCCCGTGACACAAGGAAGCCAGCCCACTTTGGTGGTATACGGAGGAGGGAGAGGAATGCGGCCAGGTCACGCCTGCCAGCCTGGTGCGTCCACGAGAGTGCGATCCTGAGTTTCTCAACCTTCGCACGGTGGATGGGGAATCTACTTCGCGCCCCTAGGGCGTTGACGCAAGACGACCTCGAAGGCGGTGTGCCTTGAGTGTGCCTTCGCTGCGGAGAAACCCTTCCAACCCGTGTTAGCCAGGCCCTCTAACACACTGAAGGCGCGGCACGCGCCGCAACACGCGCCACGGGATGTACCTGCACCTCCGGCGCGCGAGTAGGGCACGCGCCGAAGGAGCTTTCTGCTCGTCTAGGCCACGTACGTGGACTTCAGCGTACTGATTCTGCCAGCTATGTCTACTGAGTTGCTGCATCGAGCAGTACACTCAACACATGAGCCGCAGGCAGCAATGCTTTGACGTGGAGGAATCCCATCCAGCGTCATGCGGGCATGAGTGAAGTTGGCATACTGAGCTGCGTACATGTGCGTGCGCATGAGGGTTGGAACGTCAACGCCCTTCGGACAGGTTGGGACGCACTCCTGGCATTGCTGGCAGAATTGTAGCATGCTGAGGTGATCCCCCTGCGCCAAGAATCTCCGTTCCTCATCCGTATAGGAAAGGTCGGACGCCACCGACCAATCCAGATCCAGCTGATCGAAGGTTGTGATGCCAGGGATGACCGTGGTCACCTCTTCATGGTTCAGTATCCACTTGAGCATTGCGGTCTTGTTTATGTCCGGCGTGCTTGGATCGGAACCGGGTCCTCTCCGTCCGCCTCCCAAAGCCTTCATCCCGATGATTCCGATGTCTTTGCTTCCCGCGTTTCTTATGGCCGCCAGAAGACCACGGTTCTGCGACATGGTCACATTGAACGCAATCTCAGCTACCACCCAGAAGTCGCCTTTGGCCATTTCGTTGAGTACTTCTGCCTGTCCCGAGTGCGTGGAGATCCCGGGATAGCGAATCCTTCCTTGCTCTTGAAGCTCAGCGAAGTACTCCCTGGCGATGGCATCGTTCACGCCGTCTGCGCTGTCGCGCCCGTGGTAGTAGAGAATGTCGACGTAATCCATTTGCAGACGGTTCATGCTGGCTTCGAAGACTCTCTGCAATTCACCCTTTAGCCGAGAGCGGTCGACTTTCCGTAGGTCCCATCCGATCTTGGTCGCAATACAGACATCGTCCCGGATCCCCAACTCGTTGACGAACCTGCCGAGCACCTCTTCGCTCCTACCCTCCAGGTAATGTCTGCAGTGTCGAAGTGGCGGATCCCCAGATCATAGGCGCGGCGATAGAGTGCCGGCGAATCGCTGTTCATGGCGCCGATGCTCATGACAGGCAGCATGACTCCGGTCCTTCCCAGCGTGCGTTGAATCGGCTGTCCCGAGCCCGACTGCTGCGCCGGTCGCGCTGCCGCCAAGTCCGGCGTCGTGCCCGCGAGTCCCACGGAGGCAATCCCCATGACACTGTTGGACAGGAAGATTCTTCTCGACTGTGACTGCTTCTCGATTGTCATGACGGGACCCCTCCAAAGGGATTCGGGTTCTCCTCAGCCGGATCGACTCTGGGCGGCCGCCCGGACCTCGGCCATCGCTTCCTCACTGAGTGGTTCGAAGGCGCGAGCGACGCGGACATTCTCCTCGAGATGCGCGATCAGACTCACATTCCACACGAACTCTTCGGCCATGATGGTCGTCTCGGTGGATTGGTTGATGGAGATACCTTCATGTACAGGTGCTCTGTGAGTCTCAAATTGGTGAAACTCGCATCAAAAGTCACGAAGTGAGTGTTCTTCGTTGCGCCTTGATCGAAACCATGCGAATTCAGGTAGTACACACCGAGGTTGAGTCGGTGTATGTCTTCATGGAGGAGTGTGGCGCTGATTGCGAACCTCCGGGCGATGCGACCGCGAGGTCTGAGCGTAGACCGTTGAGATACCGTGGGACATGCGTACGATAACGCGATTATGCTGGTCAGCCTAACCTGAGTTAGACGGCGCAGGGCGTGCGGCCCAGATCCGACTCCGCCGGCGAGGTTCTACGAGGGAGTGACGTCATGACCGTTGAAGACCAGATAGACCAGCTTGAGCACTGCGTTAGAGCGTTAGCGGACTCTGTCGCTGCGCTTGATGAGCGTCTCTTTCTCACGAAAGTTAACGGCTGGACCCCGCGGGACATCGTGGCTCACTTGATCGGGTGGAACCATCACATAGTGCGGGGCGCAAAGCAGATTCTGTGTGGCGAGCTGCCGTTCTACGACGTCGATCCTGGTCCGGACTACTCGAAGGTGAACGCCGCGCTCGTCCGCGAGTATGGCGATACGGATTGCTCGGTGCTGCTTGAGAGGCTGGGTGAGTCGGCAGGGGAGTTGATAGCCTTCTTACGGGCAATTACCCCCGGGGAGTGGGATCGAGATTTCGGTGTTCGGCACAAAGGCGAGAAGCTGACGGTGAAGAGTACTGTGGCCGACCTCGTCGCTGACTATGATCACCATCGAGGGCAGCTCGAGGAGCTTCGCGCGACCGGCGCATGAACCCGCAATGCGGTGAGGAGCCACAACCATGAAGCGAAGCGATCGGGAATTGGGGATGGACCGCGCCATCACGCGGCGCGATTTCATCAACGGCGTGGGTGTGGCGATCACCGGCTCGGCGTTGGCGGGTCCGTGGACGGCCTCGGGATCTGCCCAAGCCGAGAGTGCCGCTGCGGCGGGCGCATCTGGGCTGGAACAGGAGGCTGCGTACTACCCGCCGGCCGCGGCGGGGATGCGGGGCAGCCACCGTGGCTCGTACGAGGTGGCGCACGCGCTGCGCGACGGCGCGCGCTGGGACGACCTGGGACCGGAAGCCGAGACGGGCGAGCGTTACGACCTGGTCGTGGTAGGCGGCGGCCTCAGCGGATTGGCGGCGGCGTACTTCTTCCGTAAAGAGGTTGGACCCGAGGCGCGCATCCTGGTGCTGGATAACTGCGACGACTTCGGGGGGCACGCCACGCGCAACGAATTTCAGTCGGGGGGGCGCACGCTGCTGATCAACGGAGGCACGATCAACATCGAGGACCTCAGTGCGTACGACGGGCCGTCTCAGGCACTGATCCGCGAGCTCGGCATCGACGTCGGGCGCTACCCCGAGTTCCATGATGCAGAGCTGTACCCATCGCTGGGGCTCAGAGGCGGTGTTTTCTTCGACGAGGAGACGTTCGGCGTCGACGGGCTGGTGGTCGGAACGGAAGGGCTCGAGCTGCACGAGTTCCTGGCCAAGACTCCGCTGGCCGAGCCGGCGCGCAGGGACATCGCACGGCTCTACGAGGACCGGGTGGACTATCTGCCTGGTCGATCGCTGTCGGAAAAGGCCGATGCCCTGAGGCAGATGTCCTATCTCCAGTTCCTCACGGATCTCGTCAAGGTCGACGCGGGTGTGGTACCCTACTTCCAGACCTGGCGGCAGGGGTACTGGGGGATCGGCAATGACGCGCTACCGGCAGAGGTGGCCCGGGTAACCGGCTTCCCAGGCTTCCACGGCATGGGGTTTTCCGATTCCGCGCCGAGCGAGGGGGTCTTCCCCGTAGTCACGCCCTCCAGCGACCAGTACTTCCGCTTTCCCGATGGCAACGCTTCGATCGCGCGTCTGCTGGTGCGGAGCATGATCCCCGCCACCGCACCGGGCAGTAGCGCGGAGGACATCGTGACGGCGCGATTCGATTATGCGCAACTCGATCGCGACGGCGCACCCGTGCGGATCCGGCTGAACAGCACGGCGGTGCACGTGCGACATGTAGGGGACACCGAAAGCTCGAGAGAGGTGGAGGTGACGTACGTGCGCTCGGACCGGGCGCGGCGGGTGCGGGGCCGTTCCTGCGTGCTGGCCTGTTACAACGCGATGATTCCGTACGTGTGTCCGGAGCTTCCCGAGGCGCAGCGCACGGCGCTGTCGTACGCGTTGAAGACGCCCAAGGTGTACACCAGCGTGTTGGTCCGGAACTGGGAAGCCTTCCAGCGATTGGGGCTCGCCGAGGCGTTCTGCCCCGGGAGCTATCACGACAGCGTGGGTCTGGGCGATCCGATCAGCATGGGCGAGTATCGCTGCCCGCGCACGCCGGACGAGCCTATGGTGTTGCAGCTGTACCGGGTGCCGCTGGCTCCGGGGTTGCCAGCGCCAGAGCAGTGGAAGAAGGGAATGCTCGAGCTGCAGATCACGACCTTCGAGTTTTTCGAACGCAAGATCCGCGATCAGCTGGGGCGCATGCTCAGCGGCGGCGGTTTCGATCCGGCCCGGGACATCGAGGCGATCACCGTCAACCGCTGGCCCCACGGCTACATCTTTGGCTACGACCCCACTACGGACGAGGTGGCGTGGACCAGCGAGTGGCCGGTGCAAGAGCGCCCGTGGCTGCGCGCCCGTCAACCCTTCGGCTGCATCGCCATCGCGAACTGCGACGCCGCGAACAACGCCATGACCGAGGCCTCGTTGGGCGAGGCCTACCGCGCCGTCATCGAGGTGGTTGGGGGATAGATGATTTGAGCATGAGTCCAACCCGGGCCGTCAAGCCGCAACCCCGCTGGGTCGTCTTCTGGCCCGCGAAGATCCCCGCCAGACCACCGATACATACGCCCAACGTCACCCAGAACTCTCCCGGGAGCGCGGTAGTAGGCTCGAAGCTGAGCTCGGCTCGGCTCAGGGATGCCCGCACCGAGTTCAAGGCGCATCCGACGGAGCAGGCGGTACCTGGCTCGCGCATTCGTCAGGTGAATTCCCCGCCGGTACGCCTCCCGAAGCAGAATCTCCTCGTCGATGTACGCTTGCAGCGCCTCATCTTCCTCCTCCGGCGTCAGGTCGCGCCCCAGTCGATCGGCGCGGGCCTCTAGCATTCCACTGACGGTTGGCGCATCGATGACGATGGTCTCACGACCGTACTCGAAGACAGCGCTAGAAAGCAGAAACAGCACGCCGCCCGCCAGCACGAAGCTGAGGAGGGGGCGAGCCTGGGAGAACTGGCGGAGGCGTTGGAGCATTCAGGGGATTCCATAGGGTGGCTGGCGTTGCGCCAATGGAGACGAGGGGGAGGCTGCCGGCGAGTACCAGGTGCACGCGTCATCTCAAGTCCCATCCTTCGTCACCTGGTACCCGGTCGTTACGGCATTCCGCGATCCCACATCTCGATCTCCGTCACCCCACTGAATGCCGGCAGGGGATGCTCGAAGTGTACGCGCACCCTGGATGTCTCCACAGGCTCGATCCACACCGTATTCCGCGCCCAGGTCCGCGGCTCGACCGGCAACCGCTCCAGCTCGGTTACCGGCGACCACGACGCACCATCCCAGAACAGGATTGCGAGCGAAGCCGGCGCGCTGACACCACGGTCGTCTCCCCACAGGTAGAGGTCGATCCGACCCACTCGTTGAGGCGCGCCGAAGTCCAGCTCGATCCAGTCGCTCGTATTGGGTGAGCCGTACGCGGTCCAGCGGTTGCGCGAGTAGCGGGTGAACGCGATGCGGCCGTCGTTCACCTGCGTGACATCGTCGTATTCGGACGTGAAGGACGCGGAGGCCGTCGCTCTGCCCGCGAGATTCGAGGGCTCCACGGTCGGTTCGGGAAGTGGGAGATCGGCGTAGCCCCAGGCCTCCAGTTCGGTCAGGCCACTCGCCGAGCCCGGCTGGTGCGTGAGTGTCACACGGATCCCCGACGCGTCGAACGTCGGGAACGCCACGACATTGGCGCGGTGTCCCTCGGGTTCGGCCGGCCGACGTCGCTGATGCGGGATCTCGCGCCAGGCGCCGTCGCTCCACGCCTCGAGCACGTACGAGTCGTCCAGGAAGTACAGCTTGACCGTGTCCACCGGCCGTGCCGTGCCGAAGTCGACCGCGATCCAGTCCGACGCGTTCGGCGACCCGACCGTGGTCCACCGGTTCGCCGGCGCTTCGTGATACCAGTAGTTGCCGTCGGTAGCGTAGAACGGGGGCGTTTCGGGAGCACTGAACGACGCCGAGACGCTGGGGAACGGAGTGCCGTCGTTGTTCACCGCGAAGTTGTGCCGCCGCTCGGGTCGTTCGATACTGCTCGGCGCCGCCGGTAGCTCGACCGTCAGCGGCTGGACCGATTCGGCGGACGCGAGCTTGCGCCCGTCCACGAACAGCAGCAGCCCTTCACCCACACCGTAGCGACTGCCGGAGGGGTCCCAGACGATGGCGACGTCGCGTCCGTGATAGGCGATTCCGTCGAGTGCCAGGTACTCCCACTCGTCTGGAAAGAGCGGGTGCACCTCGAGCGTGTCGTCGGCACGCGGTCTCAAGCCGACGAGCCCGGTGATGACGAGATCGACGAACGCCGAGTGGAGGTAGTGCTCGCTGTGGTAGCGGGTGTTGTGACCTTCCCATGAGCCGTCGTCCGGGTTGGCGGCCTCGGCGATGTAGGGCCGGCCGTCCATGCGCTGCGTGCGCGCGTAAACCCTGAGCAGCTCGACGTAGTCGTCCGCCGTCACCACATCCTGGTCGTACTCCTGGAGCAGCCGGGCCATGGCGGCGAGGGTCTGCGTGGTCGCGTACGGCCAGGAGTTGCCGCTCCACACGCAGCAGCGTGGCGAGACATAGAACAGCGGATCGTGCCGCTCGACCGTCGTGGGGCCGAAGGGCGCGAAGAAATAGTCCGGATCCATCACGAACTTCCACGCCGACTCGTAGCCCGGCTCCG
>JBDGYA010000047.1:0-21813 GCA_039584325.1 Gemmatimonadota bacterium | reverse complement strand
TTGTGGACGCGGAGCGGGCAGGGAGACGGATATGTGGCGCAGCGCCTGTTCGCCACCAAGACCGAACGACAGTCCCTGCTCTCCGCGTTCTGGTTCAGCTTTGCGGCCACGGTGCTCATGACCTGGCCCTGGGTGATCGCGGGGATCGGATCGCTGTTGATCCTTCCCATTGCGACCGCCGCGCCGGAACTCGCCGCCGATCCCGAGCTCGCCTACCCCATGATGATCGTGGAGATGATGCCGGCCGGATTGCGCGGGCTCATGGTGGCTACGTTCCTCGCGGCGTTCATGAGCACGATGGACACGCATCTCTGCTGGGGCGCATCGTATCTGGTCAACGACGTGTACCGGCGATTCATCAAGCGGTTCGCCACGGAGCGCCACTACGTGCTGGCGTCGCGGCTCGCGATCGTGGCCCTCGCAGTGGTGGCCGCCGTGACCGCGTGGCAAATGGACTCGATCCGGCGCGCGTGGATCTACGTCATCGAACTCACCGCGGGCGTGGCATTGGTGTGGCTGTTGCGCTGGTACTGGTGGCGGGTCAACGCCTGGGCCGAGGTGAGTGCCATGGCAGGGTCGTTCGTGCTGGCGAACGGGACGGTGTGGGCCAGCTTGCTGCATCGCATCGGGATCCTCTCCGACTCGGGCATGGCTCAGGTCACGAGCTACTACGGCGGTGAGTACGACTTTATTCGGGCGACGATCATCCTGCTGGGTTGTACCCTCATCTGGCTCGTCGTGACACTCAACACCGCGCCCGACGAAACGAGCCGGTTGGAGGCGTTCTATCGCCGGGTGCGGCCCGGCGGGTGGTGGGGCCCGATCGCGGCGTTGTGTCCCGACGTCACCATCGAACACGATGCCAAGAGACAGTGGCTGGGCTTCGGACTGGGCCTGCTGTTCGTGTACGGCAGCCTGCTCGGAGCGGGGTACCTCTTGACCGACCGGCCGGTTCCCGGAACGGTGGCGATGCTGCTATCGGTTGTGGGGGCGTGGGCGGCGTTACGGCTGATCACCACCGATCGCGAGACGGTCGAGTCGCGCACAGATAATAAGGAAGAGCCTAGCGCATGAAGATCACGATCATCGGGGCCGGGAGTCGCGAGTTCGGCCCAGCCACCGTGCGGGACCTGCTCCTGAGCGAGCCGATCTGCGAGCAGCGGCCGGCCGTCACGTTGATGGATGTGGCGCACTGGGAGCTGGAGACCACGGCGACGTACGCCAAGGAGGTGACGAAGCGGCACCGCAAGCCGGTGACCATCGAGGCCACGACGGAGCTGGACCGCGCACTCGATGGCGCTGACGTGGTCGTGATGGCTATCGCGCAGCGGCGCTACTACTACTGGGCGCAGGATTTCCACCTGCCGCGCCACCTGGGCTTCAGGCAGATCTACGGGGAGAACGGCGGGCCCGGTGGACTGTTCCATGCGCTCAGGAACATGGGGCCGACGATGGACGTCGCCCGCGCCATGGAACGCCACTGCCCGGACGCGTGGCTACTCAACTTCACCAACCCGCTGACCAAACTCTGCGAGGCCCAGACTCGGCTCTCGTCCATCCAAGTTGTGGGGCTGTGTCACGGCGTGTTCCACGGCATCGACCAGATCGCCCAGTTCCTCGAGTGCGAACCGCGCGAGCTGGAGACGTATGCCTGTGGCCTCAACCACTTCAGCTGGTTCCAGGAGGTGCGGGACCGGGCGTCCGGCGCCGATCTCTACCCCACACTCAGGGAGCGGGAGCGGCAGGCACACTGGTTGGCACAGTGGGACCAGATCGCGCTCTCCCGCATCCTGTTTCGGGTTGTCGGGTTGTATCCGTCACCCGGCGCCAACCACATCGGCGAGTACGTGCGCTGGGCCGAGGAGTATTTGGCGAGCGATGCGCTGCAGTTCTTTCACGACCCGCGGGATGGCCGGCCGTGGGAAGGTGGCGAGATCCCGACGTGGGTGTACAACCTGAGCGACCGCCCGCACGAGGTGCCGCTGTATCCGGAGGCGAGCCTGCCACGCCTGCACACCAACCCCCGGCTCGCGATGGATCCGGCGGCGCCGCTCGAGCCGTCCGGTGAGGTCACGGTGCCGATCATCGAGGGGCTCTATTGCGGATGCCGCAACGAGGTGGCAGCGGTCAACGTGCCCAACCGCGGCGCCATCCCCAACCTCCCCGACGACGCGGTGGTCGAGGTCCCGGCGACCGTCGATGCGGACGGCGTGCACGCCAGGCGGATGCAGCCACTGCCGGAGTTGGCGGCGGCACTGCTCAACACGCAGATCAGCATCAATCGCTTGTTGGTGCAGGCGTTCGAGCAGGAATCACGCGATGCCTTGCTGCAGGCGCTGCTGCTGGACCCGACCACGGTGTCGTATCGCGCGGCGGTGGACCTGATCGACCTCATGTGCGAGAAGCAGGCGGAGGTATTGCCGCGACTGGAGTGGCAGCGGGGTTGAGACGGGACGAGGGAGTCGCGTCGAACGCCACTCCCGCGTCTTACCGCCCTACCGTCCTACATCCTGCCGTCCTCTAGAACACGTACCCGACCCCGATGCTCAGCTGGGGGCCACTGTAGTTGGCACTCCCACCGATCGGTTGATCGAAGTCGGTCATGAGCGCGAACATGAAACCGACCGACGTGGTGAAATGGCGGCCCAGCAGCACGTCGACGCCGGCTCCTAGTTCGCCGCCCATGGACGCCTCCGTTCGCGCGCCGGCTGTCACGACCGCACCGACCCGAGAGGCGACCTGGCTGCCGATGAAGGTGCCTACGCCTGCTCCGACGAACGGTCGCACCGACGAGCCGTAGGTCGACCTCGGGAAGTAGTACTTCATCCCCATGAGCAGCTGCGCGACTGACGCCGTCTCGGTGGAGACCCCCGATCCGTCGATGTTGGTGTTGACCTGCGCGGCCATGGCGCCGGCACTCACGCGCAGCGCGAGGCCCTCGTTGAGCCAGTACCCGTACGCGAGCCCGCCGAGGAATCCCGAGCCGCCGACCGATGTCGAGATGCCGCCGCCGCCGACCTCGTTCCGGACGTCGCCCAGCTGATTCCACACGCCTAGGCGCAGCTCGATCTGGTGGCGGTGTTCCAGGGCCTGGGCAGATAGTGAAACGCTGGCGCTGACCAGAAGCGCCGCGAGGGCCGGCATCATCTTTCCCGTGTGCATCTTACGCTCCCGTTGCGTGTCATCCCCGCTGGGATAAGATATCTAACGCTATCTATATACGCCATAGCTATCCGGGGAGTTTCTCCACGCTTTCCGACCACAATCATTGGGTTTATCGCCCGTCCGCCCTCGCCCATCCGTCCATCCGACTATCCGTCCATCCGTCCATCCGCCCATCCGTTCCTGTCGCGCTGGACAGCAAATCGGCCGCGCACCATACTCGGGAGTGGCGGAACAACTCGCCGTTCGCGAGGAGGTCACCGTGAGGCAGATCGCTGTCGATACGGAGCTGGTAGGCTACTGCGGCATCTACTGCGGCGCGTGCCCCCGTTACCTCAAGGACAAGTGCCCCGGCTGTCACGAGAACACGAAGGCCACGTGGTGTAAGATCCGGTCGTGCTGCATCGAGCACGGGTATGCGTCGTGTGCCGACTGTGGTGAGTTCGCCGATCCCCACGACTGCCGCAAGTTCCACAACCTCTTCTCGCGGGTGATCGGCCTCGTGCTCCGGTCCGACCGGCGGGCCTGCGTGTACCAGATCAAGGAACGGGGCCTCGAGGGCCACGCGGAGGCCATGGCCGAGTTGGGGAGACCATCGATCAGATCATGACGCGAGGAACGGTCGCGACCCTCGTGGCGCTCCTGGCGGCGTCGGCGTGCGAGGCGCAGAGCGGGTCGCTCCCGCCCGCCGACGAGTTGGTGCGACGCAACGTGTTCCGCGGCGCCACGGAGTTCCCGATTGCGGGCGCCCGGGCCTTCCAGTACGGCTCGCTCCACGTGGACGGACCGGAAGGCGGCATGCTGTACCGCTTCGAGACCGACGCCATCGGCATGGACTGGCTGGTTCGGGAGTGGTCCCTCCACCCGGTACGGCCCGACAGCGCGCCCGCGCTGCCTCCGGTTGACGACGCGCCCGGATGGTGGCGATCCGGCGAGCGGGCATCCGGTACCCCGCTCGTGGCGGACTCGACGGACACCTGGGGCGGCGTGCGCACCGTGGTCCTGCTCCGCGATCCCGCCGCGTCGGTGGTGTACTGGCGGGAGCACTATCGGGCTTCCCCCAGGGGACCGCGGCCGTGAAGTAGAGCGGGGCCAAACCGCCGTTCCGTCTCCTTGTCGCGCTCGAAGTCCGTGCCCGGCTGGCGGGGCTCATCCTCCGATCGCTGCTCGCACGCGCTCGGGCGTCATCGGCAGCCGATAGACCCGCGCCCCGGTTGCGTCGAACACCGCGTTCGCCACCACCGCTCCCATGTTGATGATGGCGGGCTCGCCCCCGCCCTTGGGTGGCAGGTCGTCGTTGGCCACCAGCACCGTCTCGATCGCCGGCATCCACGAGAAGCGTGGCAGCCCGTAGGTGTCGAAGTTGGTGTCGAGGATCCTCCCACCCTCGAAGCGCACCTCCTCGCTGAACACGTAGCCCAGCCCCATCGCGATGCACCCTTCCATCTGCATGCGGGCGCCGTCGGGGTTGACCACGAGTCCCATGTCCTGGGCGCACACCACGCGCTCCACCCTGACCACACCCGTCATTGGGTCGGCCGTGACCTCCGCAACGAGGGCGACGTACGTTTCCGCGTCGATCCCGCAGGCGAGGCCGCGACCGCGACCGCGCCTGCGCGGCGCCACCGCGGGCTTCCACTCCGAAGCTTCGGCCACGGCCTCCAGGACGGCGATCATCCGCTCGTCCGTCGTGTTCCTCAGCCGGAATGCCAGCGGATCCATGTCCGCCGCTGAGGCCATCATGTCGATCTGCTGCTCGGCCGCGAAGCGGTTGGAGTTAGCTGCAGGCGCCCGCCACGCTCCCACCGCGAAGGGGTGCATCCCGTCCGGAGCGCGTCCCCACTCCCCGGACACGCGCACGCTCCGGTTGGGGATGTCGTAGAACACACCGGAGCCGCGCGACCCCGCGCCGTACACGTGGTAGTCCCACAGCAGGATGCGGCCCTCGATATCGATGCCGGATGTCACCTGCATGACCGCAGCAGGACGGAAGGTGTCGTAGAAGAACTCCTCGCCACGGGTCCACGAGACCTGGACCGGCTTCCTCGTGATCTTGGCGAGCCGCGCCGCTTCCACGGCCTGCTGCCCGGGCACCTTGCCGCCGAACCCTCCGCCCACGTAGGGGGTGATCACCCGCACGGCCTCGGGCTGGAACCCGATTGCCCGGGCGATGGTCGACTGCTGGCTGAACGGAGCCTGGGTGGAGGACCACACGGTCGCCCGGCCGTCGGTGATCTCGGCCACGGCAGCGTGCGGTTCCATCGGCGCGTGGGCGACGTAGCTGTTGTAATAGGTGGCCTCGAACGTCTGCGTACACTGCCGCCGCCCCGCCTCGAGATCGCCCCCCTGCTCCGCCGTTTCCGGTTCGGGGACGGCCCGCACGATGTGGTCGAAGATGCGCTCGGTGTCCACCGTGGGTGCGGGCACGTCAAACTCGGCCTCGACGAGTGCGAGCGCCGTCTCGGCGGCTTCCGGATCAGCGGCGAGCACCGCTACCAGCCCGTCCTCGTTGACGACGGTAATACCGGGCATGGCCTGCGCCGCTGCGGTCTCGACACGCGTGAGGGTGGCGCCGTGAGCGGGGGGGCGGAGGATCCGCGCGTACAGCATGCCGGGACGTCGGATATCGCCGGCGAACTGCGCCTGCCCGGTCACCTTCTCGATTCCGTCCAACCGCTTGGGCGAGCGGCCCATCACGGTGAACTCCTCGACCGCACGGAGCACCGCCCGCTCGTCCACGGTGTGGGTAATCTGCTCTCCTCTGGCCAGCTCCCCGTACGACACCGTCCGGCTCCGGTCGCTCGTCACGTAGACCACACCGTTCTCGACGACCAGAGACGCTCGCGGCACGCCGAGCCGCTGGGCGGCCAGATCGGTGAGGACGAGCCGGGCCTGGGCGGCGGCCGCGCGCACGGCCGGGCCGAACATGCGGGTCGTGAGTGAGCCAAACGTGCCCATGTCCCGCGGGCAGGTGTCGGTGTCCCCCATGATGATGTGAATGGCGTCGAGGGCCACGCCCAGCTCTTCGGCTGCCTCCTGTGTGAGGGAGGTCGCGACCCCCTGGCCCATCTCGATCTTGCCTGAGTAGAGGGTCACCGAGCCGTCCTCCGCGATGTGGAGGTAGGCGTTGATGTCCTCGGGGTAGCCGCGCTGGCGTCGCTGCTCCTCCTCGCTCGGGCTCAGCACGCTCGTCATCGGCAGGTGCACGACGACGAGGATGCCGCCGCCGAGCGACTTCACGAAGTCGCGCCGGTCAATGCAGGCGGCGTTACGCATGGCGCGCCTCCTCGATCGCCTCGACGATGCGCTTGTGTGCTCCGCAGCGACAGAGGTGGCGCTCCATTCCGGCGACGATCTGCTCCCGTGTGGGCCGAGGGTTCTCGAGCAGGAGGGCGTAGGCGTTCATGATCATGCCCGGCGTGCAGTAGCCGCACTGGAACGCACCGTGCTCGTGGAACGCCTGCTGGATCGGGTGCAGCATTCCGTCCTGCGCCAGGCCCTCGATCGTCGTGACCTCTTTACCCTGCACGAACTCGAGGTCGATTTGGCAGGCATGCACGGGGCGCCCGTTCACGACCACCGTGCAGGATCCGCAGATGCCCAGCCCGCACCCGTACTTGGTGCCGGTCCGCTCGAGGTCGGTGCGCAGCACCCAGAGCAGTGTGCGGTCCGCGTCGGTCTCGAGGTTGACCGGGGTCCCATTCAGCGTGAAGCGAATCGTGTCGGGCATGGCTCATCCATCCTCGCTGTCATCTCTATAGCAGAGGGTATGGGACGGGGGGTGTCAAGATCCAGCGTCACTCCGTCTTCGCGCAACCGCACAAGCCCGGAGTTCCCGTGTCCCCATACCCGAGCGAGGCACTCGTCCAACACCCGCCCTTTCTCTGGCCTCGTGCCTCCCCTGGCCGTATCCTAGCCGTACGCCGACCGGGTACGGTGGGGTGGTGTCCCCACTCCTCGAACGTCTGCCTGAAGGACCGCCTACATGGCCATCGCGACACCCGAGTATGACGCAATCGTCATCGGATCGGGCATCGGCGGTCTCGCTGCCGCCACTCGGCTTGCGCAACGGGATCAAGAGGTCCTGCTGCTGGAAGCGTCCTCTGACTTCGGCGGTTACATACGGCCAGTGGTGGGCGGCGAGTATGTGTTCGATCTCGGTCTGCACTACCTCGGCAAGCTTGGTCCTGGCGAGCCCTTCCGAGAGCTGTTGGACCAGCTCGGACTGGACGGACTCGAGTTCGTCGAGCTGGATCCTGATGCAATCGACCGGTACGTGTTTCCTGACTACCAATTCGACTTCTGTAAGGGGAAAGAGAGACTTGCTGAGCGTCTCATCCGTGATTTTCCAAGCGAGGAGAGGGGAGTCAGACGGTTTCTCGACACTGTCGTGCAGATTGACCACGCATCGACTCCAGGTGAGCTGGCGACAGGTGGCCTGTGGAGTTGGATGAAATACTTCCTGCGGCACCCCCTGATGCTCAAGTATGGGCGACTGAGCTACGAGGCCTTCCTCGACGGGATCACTCGAGACCCGAGACTGAAGGCTGTGCTCGCCGCACCGCTGTTTGATGTTGCGGTGGGTCCGCGACAGGCGTCGGCCGCAACCGCGATGGCGATCTGGGGCTACTACCTGACCGGCGCGTATTATCCGCGTGGTGGTAGCAGGGGAATCCGTGACGCATTTGTTGAGGGCCTGCGATCGAGAGATGTCGAGTTGGTCCACTCAGCTCCGGTTTCCACCCTCAGTAGGCAGAACGGTGTATGGGTGGTTGGCACGGAGAACGATACGCAATACACGAGCAGAGTCGTTATCAGCAACGTAGATCCCGCAAGGACGATTTGCTCTCTCGTGGACCCAAGCCTCGTGCCCCGCCGCGAACTCCGTAAGGCCTCACGCCTTCAGCCCTCGGGCTCGATCGTCACGGTGTTCGTCGGAACGGACCTGGATCTCGTCACGCGTGGCTTCACGACCGGCAACATCTGTCAGTTCGACGATTGGGATGTCGTGCCCTACTACGAAGGGTGGCTCGGACGATCGGACCCATCGACCGAGCGCGCACTCTTCATCAACAGTCCTTCCGTTCGTGATGTTCAGGGCGGCTTCGCGCCGGACGGTCAGCACACGCTGCAGCTTCTAGTCGGATGGAGCTACGAGAGCATGGAGCGATGGGCTTCGGTGGGGCCACAAGAGCGCGCAGAGGGATACGAGCAACTGAAGGCGGGACTGGGCGCAGCACTGCTGGCCACCGCGGAACAACACGTTCCCGGATTGGCGAGTCATGTGACCCATATGGAGTGCATGACGCCGCTCGAGTGTGCAGAACGAGTGCGGGCCGTCCGTGGCGGGATATACGGATTGGCACATACCCCGTCACAGATGGGACCGGGGCGGTTCCAGAGCCTCACGTGTGGTGTCGATGGGCTGTTCCTGGCTGGAGCCGGCACATTCGGGGGTGGCTTGTTTTACTGTGCCGCAAGCGGGCTTGTCGCGGCCGAGAAGAGCCTCGCCTTCTTGCGCCGCTGAGACAGCGGACCGTGCACAGCCTGCAGTGCAAGGTGCTGCCGCGATAGCTGCGAGAATGGAAAGCTAGTCGTTGTCACGCCGCTCACGTTGCGAGAAACACGAACAGAGTTCCCGCCGTAGTGTCCGCCACAGGGTTGTGGGTATGGTCGAGGCACGGGCTGGCGCCGATGGCGGGTGCGGCAAGCGGTTCACGCGCGCATAGGCTGCCGGCTCATGAAACAGAGCTGTGCGAACAGCGGAGGGTGCAGCGAAAGGAGAGCACATCGTGTTTGCTCGTTTCTCAGTCAGGATGTCCAGCGTTGCACTGCTGACACTGGTGATGCCGGCCGCCGCACTTCAGGCCCAGGGCGATCCGCTCGGCAGCATCACCGAGGCCGAGCTCAGGGATCACATCTTCTTCCTCGCCTCGGATCTTCTCGAAGGCAGGGACGCCAATGAAGAGGGGTACATGCTCGCGGCGGAGTACGGCGCCATTCACTTCGCCTCCGCTGGGCTCCAGCCCATGTTCACCGACTCCACGGGGCAACCGAGCTTCTTTCAACAGGTCACGTTCGAGAATGCGACGATCAGCCCGTCGAGCGTCCTGCGGGTGACGGTGCAGGGAGTCGAGACGACCTATCACCTCGGTGAGGAGTTCGGAGCCCTACGGGTTTTCGCCTCCGGCGACGCACCCATCACCGGTACACCGGTGTTCCTGGGCTATGGGATCGAGGAGCCCGACGCGGGTTGGAACGACTACGAGGATGTCGACCTGGCCGGGAAGATCGTCATCATCGTGGCGGGGGCGCCCACCCACAACGGAAATCCGGTCTTGCCGCAGGAGCAGCATGAGCGATACTCGAGCCTCCTGCGGAGCGGACGGTCCCTCATGATGCCGGCGCTGAATCGCGGCGCGGCCGCCGTGATCACGGTTCCAGACTCCGCGTTCATGACCATGTGGGACCGACGCGCCGCCACGTCCACCCGTTCATCAGTGCGGCTCGTGCCCTCGGGTAATGCGGCAGGCAATCCGAAGGCCTTGGCGTGGGCGATTCCGCTCAAGCCGGAGGCGGCGGTAGCGATGCTTGCAGGTACGGGCTTCGATCCGCTGTCGGGAGCCGGAGACTACACGCCCGGTCCCTTGGAGGGCGTCCACATCTCGTTGGAGATGAAGCACGATGTCGAGCCGGCGTATGTATCACCCAACGTGGTGGCGCTCCTACCAGGAACCGACGTGACACTGAAGGACGAATACATCGTCGTCACGGCACACCTGGATCATGTCGGGATTCGTGGCGGAGAGGTGTTCAACGGTGCCGACGACAACGCGAGCGGCTCTGCCGCGGTCATCGAGGCTGCGGAGGCAGCGGGAATGGTCCCCGGGAAGCGATCGATCCTGTTCGTGCTATTCACCAGTGAAGAGGACGGGCTGCTCGGTGCCAACTACTTCGCCGACAACCCACCGGTGCCCATCGAGCAGATCGTGCTCAACATCAACCTGGACATGGTGGGGAGGAACTCGCCCGACTTCCCGGACGTCCTCCTGGCCATGGGGTCGGAGCATCGGAGACCGGAGCTGCTTCAGCTCATCCGGGACGTCAACCAGCAGGTAGGCGCAGCCCTCGACTGGAGGCTCAACGAGGGACCGGACCCGCACAGTCACGTTCAGCGCAGCGATCAGATGGCGTTCGTGCAGCAGGGTGTCCCCGCCATCCTCATCACCCGGGGGTTCATGGGACCGGACTACCACGAGGCGTCCGATGATCCCGAGACCATCAACTACCCGAAAGTGGTCCAGGCTGCGAGGCTCGCGTTCGGGCTCGCCATCGAAGCGGCGGACCGGGACGCTCTGTTCGAGAGGTAGTCACGAGTCGTCGGTGGTCAGGCGTGATTCATCGGTGGGGATGACCCCCCCCAGGTTCATCGTATCATCCGCGCGCCCGTCGCGTCCTCCCCGTGGCAGGCCCAGCAGTTCCCTGCTGTCTTGAAGAGCTGTTCACCGTTCCGCACCATCGCTTCGGTTACTCCCGGAGGAAGTGCGGCAGTCTGAGCCCGGAGCGCGGCCGGGAGCGTACCGGCAAGAAGGATGCAGAGTGTGACGACCGCCGCACGGCGCGTGAACGGCCGCCACCGTGTACGGCGGCCGGTCACGCGTGTGAGCGTCGTCCTCCTACTTGCTGCCAAGCTCGCCCGTATAGAGGTAGTCGTTGTCGCGCTTGGCGAGGTGGCAGTTCTGGCATCCCGGCAGCCGGCCCTCCATGGGCATCTTCATGCCGTTCATCTCCATCTGGTCCAGCTCGCCGCTCGGGAGGTGCTTGGTAAAGAACCAGTCGTTGTGCTCGCTGTTGTATCCGCGGCTCTTGTACATGACGGTAATGGCCGCGAGCTTCTGGTTCGGCATGTAGTTCTCTTTCACAACGATCGCGCCGTCGGGCATCGCCGAGGCGCCGCTCTTGAACGCGCGCAAGGCTGCGTCGTTGACATACGTCGTCAGTAGCATGCCGTGCGGCTGGCCCCCCTGGTAGAACGCCTCCGTCCCCGGCCACAAGGACCAGTTCTCGCGGTAATTCTCGTCCTGCAGGTGCGCCCAGATGGCGGCCCCCGTGGTGTCCGGCTCGGCCGTGGCGATCGCGTAGCTGTCCTCAGGCTGGGCGGTCGTGGCCCCGATGGCCGTAACCGCCACGACTGCGGCGACGCCAACTGCAATCAGTGACTTCATGCGCTTCTCCCTCCTGGTTGCCGATGCTGTGCTGTCCTAGCTCGTTCGGCCGCCACGGATTCCGACGACGCCGCCAGCTGCAGCGCTGCACTGGGCACGGTGTGGTTGGACATCGACGCGTGGCTCGATGTCGCATCACAGTTGGGAACAGGGGACAGGCGGAACTGGTTCCCCGGGCTGCGGGCTGCCGGGCAACCTCGGGGTGGCTGTGCTCGCCCGGCTCCTCCCAGACCTTCCGGCACAGCGGACGCAGCCACCGACGATACACCGGCCTGCCGGTCGCGAGCGTCCCGGGAACGACCGGCTATCGGTCTTGCGGGGAGTGCGCCGCCCGCGTCAATTAGCGCAACTGGCTACAAGACCCTTCGTACGGGTAACTGCAGCGAGGCTGTGCGAGAGGCGGGTCGGCAACCGCACCGAGTCCGACGAAAGCGCACGCCCAAAGGGACCGCAGTGAACCACCCACTCGTCCAGGGAACCGGGACTGACAGCATGCCGAGTCGCGCACCTGAGGGCAGTGTCCGACTCGCCATTCTGGTGCTGTTCTTCCTCTCCGGCGCGTGCGGACTGGTCTACGAAGTCGTCTGGATGCGGATGCTGACCCTGGTGTTTGGTGCCACGGCCTTCGCCACCAGCACGATCCTGGCGTCGTTCTTCGCCGGACTGGCGCTGGGAAGCTTCTCATTCGGGAGAGTCATCGACCGGGGCAGGAACCCCCTCCTCGTTTATGCGCTCCTCGAGGTGGGAATCGGTGTCTTCGCCTTCCTGATGCCCGTGCTCTTTGCCGGGCTGAGTGAGCTCTACGTCGGGGTATCCCGCCGGTTCGGCGTCGACTATTACGAGCTGAGTCTGCTGCGATTCGTCCTCTCCTTCCTGGTCCTGGTCGTGCCGGCCACCTTCATGGGCGGCACGCTTCCGGTGATCGTCAAGTTCTTCGCCAGGGGGAGAGAGCGCCTGGGGTGGAATGTCGGTCACCTGTACGGCGTGAACACTCTCGGGGCAGTTGTCGGTGCCCTCTCGGCGGGATTCTTCCTCATCCTTCTGCTGGGTGTCAAAGAAGCCGCCTACGTCGCCGGTGCGGTGAACCTGCTCATCGCCGGCATCGTCGTGGCGCTCGCTCGGCGCCGCGAGGCAGGAGCGGCTGCCGCGGCACCCCCGACGGCGAGTGAGCTGGAGCCCGAAGAGCCGGGCGGGCCGATCTACACGTCGGGCGTCGCGCGGCTGGCACTCTGGGCGATCGGGATCTCCGGCTTCTGCGCCCTGGCACTGGAGGTGTTCTGGACTAGGTCGCTTGTCTTCTTCCTGGACAACTCCACCCACGCCTTCACCACAATTCTAACGGCCTTCTTGCTGGGTATCGCGCTCGGCAGCTTCATCATCGCGCGGTTCATCGACACGAGAACGAGGTTGTTGGCCTGGTTTGGCTCGATCGAGGTGCTCATTGGGGTATGTGCCGTCCTCGCCATTCCGATCCTGAACAACTCGACGTCCGTGTTTCACAGCATGGCAGGGGCATCGGTCGACGCGACGCTGCACTGGAAGTGGATGGGCATGCGGTTCGTCAAGACGCTCGCGGTCATGCTGGTTCCCACTGTGCTCATGGGAATGACGGTCCCGCTGGTGACCAAGATCTTCACGCGCAGCGTCGAGCGGGTGGGCACGGCGCTGGGGAGCGTGTATGCGGTCAACACGATCGGCGGGGTATTCGGCTCCGTCGCTGCCGGCTTCGCGCTGATCCCGCTCATTGGCGTTCAGCACTCGATCATGGTGGTCGGCGCCATCAGCGTCGCGCTTGGTGGCGTGCTCATGTTCGCCGAACCATCGGTTGGGTACGGGGCGCGAATCAAGATGGTGAGTGGGGTGGCTGTGCTGCTCGTCGTCGGAGGTGCCGTGTACGCCACCTTCAGCCGAGCGATGTACCTCACGTCGTACTACGAAGGAGTCGATCGGCCTAGGGTGCTGTCGTACACGGAGGGGATAGGTGCCACCGTCAAAGTCTATCGGGACCGACTTGGCAACAAGGCCGTGAGCGTCAATGGCTTCCCGGTTGCGGGAACGGCGCTCGCGGCACACGATGCGCAGAAGCCGCTGGCGCACTTCCCCATGCTGTTGAACTCGGTGCCGTCGCCCAGGGTGAACATCGTCGGTTTCGGGGCAGGGGGCACCTCCTGGGGGATCACCCGGTACGACGTCGCCAAGGTGGATTGCGTCGAGCTGGTGCCCGCCGTGATCGAGGCGGCACCGTGGTTCCCGGAGATCAACCACGACGTGCTCGCTGATCCTCGGTTCAGTGTAATTCTCGGAGACGGACGCAACTACGCGTTGCTGACGGACGACGAGTATGACGTGATTTCCATCGATGCAACGACACCCAAGATGGCGGGCAATGGGAGTCTCTATACACTCGAGTTCTACGAGTTGCTGGCGGAGCGCCTGTCCTCCAATGGACTGGTGGTGCAATGGCTGCCGTTCCACCTGCTGTCGGATGCGGAAATGCGGATGATTGCCAAGACGTTCATGACCGCCTTTCCGCATGCCAGCCTGTGGTTTTCCCCGTTGCGGCACCACAGCATCCTCGTCGGGACGCAGCAGAGGCTGGAGATCGACTTCAGAGCGTTACGGGACCGACTCGCCAGGGAGAGCATTCAGCAGGAGCTGGCGTACTTCGCTCCCGAAACCGACCCCATCGATTTCCTGGGCTGGTTCCTGATGGGGGAGGAGGCGTTGGCGCGGTATGTCGGTGACGCCAGACTCAATACGGACGGCCACCCCTACCTGGAGTTCACGCCGGCGATGGCGTACTTCGCGTCGGACATGTTCCGGATCCGGAACATGCTCGCCTTGCGGGAGTTCCGGGAGAGCCCGTTTCCCTTCCTCGTCAACGTGGGTGACAGCGACAGCGAGATTGCGGCGGTGGCCGAGCGAGTCCGGCGGCGGTTCGAGGCGACGTTCCACAGTCTCAGTGGGGACATGTACGTGACCCTGGGTCAGCCGGACAAGGCACAGGCCGAATACGACAGGGCGCTCGCCATCGACCCCGCGGAGGAGATTGCGCTGAATCCGATGTGGCGACCGCGACGGTGACCGGAACCGCCGGTGCGCTTGGCGGTACACGGCGCGTGGCCGTTACGATTCTCGCCGGGACAGCATCTCCGCCAACACGTCGCGATAGCGCCGATAGGCGGCCCACGATACCCCTTCTCTCACCCGGCCGCCGGCGAGCGGGATGTAACGGCCCTCGCGCAGGAGCGGGGGAACGATTGCTGCGAGCCGTTCCGCGATGCTGTCGATCGGAGCACTGCGCAGGATGCTGAGCGGAATGCCGCCGATCAGCCCGAGTCTCGGTCCGAGTCGACGTCGCAGCGCCCGGTAGTCGAGCTCGGGCGTGTCAGGAGCTTCGGAGAGCCACAGCATGGAGACCCCCGCATCGAGCATCGACGGGAACAGGCGTGCCGAGTTGCCGTAGGTGCTGACCAGGATGTTGTCGCATCCGTGAGTGTGTGCGACGGCGACGATCTTTCGGTACACGGGAACCATGAACTCATCGAACATCGCCGGTGAGATCAGCGGCCCGGTATTGTCGGAGACGGGCTCGCTCAGGTAGATGAACTCCGGATCGACGTCCCGCAGCGTCAGGTCCAACATGCGGGCGCAGAAGTCCCCGTACAGCTCCAACAGATCCCGCACTCTCGCCGGGCACTCGCGCGTGCCCAGCAGCACCTGCTCGAGGGTGGGCCAGTCTCCCACGCCCAACGCCTGGAAGAACCCGCGGGATGCCCACACGCACGCGATGTGCTCGCGATCGGCGAGCCGCCCCACGGTGCGACTCCAGTGCGGGCCAAGACGCCGTCGCGACACATCGAACGCCCGGCGGTAGTCGCGTGCGGACAGGTCGAAGATGCGGCCGAGGTAGCGAACGTCGAAGGTGAGATCCGGACCGACGTTCTCGTGCGGCGTCAGCCCGAACACGGTCAGATGCGTCGTTCCGGCCGGCAGACCCTCGGCGTGCCACCGCTCGAGTACTGCGTCCCGCACGCCTTCCTCAAGGAGCGGGGGCCGATCGACCGCATCCCCCCGCATGAGGCGTCTAAATCGTTCTCGCTCGGTCATGCCTCTGTCGGTACTGCTGACCTCCGCCGTGGCGCACGACCGGGAAGCGTGCCCATCCTTCCGTCTATCCGTCCATCCGTCTCCTCGCCGTCCTCTACTGCTGCGGGATCCGCCTGCCCGGTGTCCACGGCGCTCCCGCCGCCTCCAGCGCCGCCTCCAGCTGCGCCAGCTCGACGTCGATCAGCGCGTTCAGCTCCTCGCGTAGTACCGTGAAGTCGTCTCGCGCGATCTCGAGGTTGCGCTGGTGCGTCGCCGTGGGCATCTGCCGAGTGTTCCAGTGTCCCCCGATGACGCGACTCACACGGCTCCGTATCGAGGGCACGCTCGGCTCGTCGAGCCGGCCACGGGCGCGATCGCCGAACAACCTGGTCTGCAGGTCCGCCACCTCCGCTGCGAACTCGTCCATGCGCAAGAAGAGCGCGGGGTCCGCAGCCGGGGTCTCGAGGAGCGCCGCGCGCATGTATCGCAGCCGCTCTTGCGCCTGCGCGAGCTCCTCGCCGGCGCCCGCCACCCGCCGCATCAGCTCGCTGGCCTCGAGCTGAAACGCCGCGACCAGCTCGAAATCGGTTCCCGGTGCCGCCGTCGGCACGGGCTTCACGGCAAACGACTGCGGGGGAGCCAGCGACTGCAGGCCGCTACCCGATAGCAGAAACAGCTCGACCTCGTACGCCCCCGGCGCCACGAGTGGGCCCCGAGAGGAGCCGGCCCAGGGCGGGGTGAATCCCCCGGTGGGAAACTCGATGGGGTCCGGCTCCGGCCGGCGCAGATTCCAGCTCACGCGGTGCAGCCCCGCCTTCGCCGGCGCCTCGATCCAGCGGACGGGCTCACGTTGCTCGTTGCGCACGAGTAGCAGGACCTTCGGTGCTCCCTCGATCGCTTCGCGCGCGAGTCGCTCGTAGCCGGGGAAGGGCACGTCCTCGCCACGCTCGCGCAGCTCTCGCTCCCTGCTGCGGCGTTCCTCACGCTCGGTCGGCGGAACGCTGTCGAGATGGTAGGTGAAGGTCGCGCCGAACGGTGGGTTGGAAGCGACGAAGGCGCTACTGCCAAGGGTCGGCCTGCCTCGGGCCTGCATCGGAACGAGCGGGACGTACCACCAGGCGTCCCGCACCGTGAAGAGCGTGCTCCCGTTCGCGAGCGCCCCTGCTGCCATCGCGCGCAGTGGCGCGTAGTCGTCCAGCACGTAGAACCCACGGCCGAACGTGGCACCCACCAGGTCGTCATCCCTCCGATGGATCTCGATGTCACGAAACGCGATCGTTGGTGCTCCGCTCAGCTTGACCCAGTTCGTGCCACCGTTGAGCGTGACGTAGAGCCCGAACTCCGTGCCAAGGAACAGCAGGTCCGGGCTCCGGTGATCCTGCTGCAGGGTCCAGACGATCGTGCCGGCCGGGAGATCACCCGTGATCGAGCGCCAGGAGCGGCCCCGGTCGGTGCTTTGGAAGACGTACGGACTGAAGTCGCCGGTCTTGTGCGCGTCCGCGACGGCGAAGACCATGTTGTCGGTGTGTTGCGAGGCCTCCACGTCGTTGATGTAGGACAGCTCCGGCACCCCCGGAAGGTCACCGGCCACCCGCCAGCTCTGTCCGCCGTCCTCGCTCACTTGGATGCGCCCGTCGTCCGTGCCGACGTAGAGCACTCCTTCGGTCACGGGAGATTCGCTGATCGCCGTCAGGGTCGCGTACTTGGACATGGCGCCGTTGTCGTACAGCGCATCCACACTCCAGACGCGGCCCATGAACTCCAGCTCGTACCGGTTGCGGTTCGCGGTGAGGTCGCCGCTGACCGGTGCCCACGAGGTCCCCCGATCGTCACTGCGCCACAGCCGTTGCGATCCGAAGTAGAGCCGGTGGGGCGCGTGCGGACTGACGAGAACAGGGGCGTCCCAGTTCCATCGCTCGGGCGGATCGCCCGCGGCCGGCTGCGGCTGGATGTCCAGCGCCTCCTCACTGCGCCGGTCGTAGCGATAGAGGTTGCCCTGCTGTGTCTCCAGATACGCCGTGTTCGGATCCTCGGGATCGAAGGCAACCCCCTGCCCGTCGGCGCCCATGGGGACATACCAGTCCTCGTTGCGCACACCTTCGATGTTCGTGGTCCTCGAGGGTCCGAGCAGGGTGCCCAGATCCTGCGCGCCGCCGATGACGTTGAAGAACGGCTCGGCGTTGTCCAGTGCGAGCTTGTAGAACTGCGACACGGGGAGGTTGGGGAAGTGACGCCAGGTCGTGCCGTCGTCGAACGTCTCGTAGAGACCGGCGTCCGTTCCCACCAGCAGGTGGTTCCCATCATCCGGGTCGATCCACAACGCGTGATTGTCGCTGTGCTTGTTGCGGCCCGTTCCCAGCCTGTTGAACGTCGCGCCGCCGTCCCGCGTGACGTGGATCCAGACGTCCATCTGATACACGACGTCGGGATCCTGCGGCGACGCCTCGATTTCCTGGTAGTAGTGCGGACCGGTGCCGCCCGAGATGTAGCTGTCGCGTCGCTCCCAGCTCTCGCCCTTGTCCCGGGACCGGTAGAAGCCTCGCTCCTCCTCGTCCGCCTCGATCGTGGCGTACACCAGATCCGGATCGGCGGGGGTCACGGCGAGCCCGATCTTCCCCACGTCATCCTCGGGGAGCCCGACGTCGATCCGGCGCCAGCTCTCGCCCGCATCGGTCGACTTGTAGATCCCGCTCTGGGGGCCGCCGGCCAGGAACGACCAGATGTGGCGCCGGCGCTGGTAGGCTGCCGCGTACATGACGTCGGGGTTCGACGGGTCGAACTCGACGTCGGTGACGCCCGTGTGCTCGTCGATCTCGAGCACGGCGGTCCACGTGGCTCCCCCGTCGGTCGTCCTGTACAGCCCGCGCTCGCCCCCCGATGACCAGAGCGGACCCTCGGCTGCGACGAACACCACGTTTCCGTCGCGTGGGTCTACAACGATCTTCCCGATGTGCTGCGACGCGGCGAGCCCCATCTGCTCCCAGGTGTGCCCGCCGTCGCGACTGCGGTACACGCCGTCTCCCCAGCCGACGTGCCGGCCGCTGACGTTCTCGCCGGTTCCCACCCACACGACGTCGGGACTGTTCGGGTCGAGCGTGACCGCTCCGATCGAGTAGGACGGCTGAGAGTCGAAGATGGGTGTCCAGGTGACGCCGGCATTCGTCGTCTTCCACAGGCCGCCTGAGCCCACGGCCACGTACCAGGTACTGCCCCTGGTCGGATGCACGGCGATGTCGGCGATGCGGCCACCCATGACCGCCGGTCCGATGCTCCTGAGCTTCATGCCGGATACGGCTCGTGCGAGCTCTTCCTGTTCCGGGGCTTGGGCGGTCACGTCGACACCGCCGAGGGTGATCGCGATCAGCAAGGCGAGTCCTGCACGGTTGGAGCGACGACCCATCGGATGGTCCTTTCCGTGAGAGCGGGACGAGATCGGCCCGAGTGGCTACGGCACGAGCAACACTACGCAGGACGACCCCGTGGTGCCAGTGCGCCGGCTACCGCACCTGCACCGTGGTCGCCACCGTGCCACCCTTCACCGCCGAGTACGTGACCGTCATGGATCCACGGCCGCGCACGAGATACTCGATCGTCCGGGTCGTGCGGCCGGGGTGCCCGCTCCTGACGAGAATGCGATCCAGCTCTTCCTGCTCGATCAGCTCGGTCGGGCCCGGCCGGTGCTTGTCGGCCACCCAGCCAGCCGCGATGATCTCGACGTCACCGTCCACCGTGATGACGTCCGGCCGCACCACGTGGTGCTGGCGCGCCCGCTCGGTGATGGTCGGGATCAACCGGTCGTTGCGGATATCGAGACGCACCCGGTACACGTCACCGTCCACCCGCTCGACCGTGGCGTCTCCCACGGTCATGAGCGGCATCTGATCCGCGTGATACAGCGTGAAGGCCATGTTGCGGTGAAACAGCTCCATGCTCATGAAGCGCGGGTTCACGCGCCCGGAGAGTTTCCTCCACCCGCCCAGCTCCACGGCGCCGTAGACCGGATGGTCGAAGGGGGCCCACTCCACGTACCCGGCCCCGAGCTCGAGAAGGTCGTCGAAGAAATACCGGCCCTTCTGTCCAGAGATGGGGGAGTCGGGATCTTCCTGCTGCTCCTTGAGCAGCGGGCTGGTGAAGTACTGACCGCTGCTCCACAGCTCGTTCGAGAACGAAACGGCTCCGAGTCCGTCGTTGAACCAGTCGACGGATCCCCCGTGTACCGTGTAGAGCCCTTGCCAGATGATGTAGTAGTTGTAGTACGGCAGGATGCGCTCGCCCGTCTCGCCGAGCTCGTCGTACACGCGGATGTCGGACGGGGGATAGTCCCCGCCCCAGGCTGCACCCGGTCCACGCAGGATCATCCCACCGGAGTTGTGGTAGGTTTGCGCCCCGGCGATGTTGGGGCGGGCCATCATGAAGTCGTTGAGCGCCCGCGCTTCGGGCAGCTCGAACGGGTAGTGCATCGAGCCGCCCTGGATGTAGTTGGGTTGCCAACCGGCGGCGTAGTTTCGGTTGGGATCGTACCCACCCACGGGATCCTCGTTGACGCGCCCATCACCGTCGTCGTCGATCCCCTCGAACCCCAGCAGGATCCAGTCACCGGTCTCGCCGGGCGGCACGCGCTCCATGATGCGCTCATCGTCGTGGCTGATGCGATGGGTGCCCTCGCCCGGAACGTACTTGCGGATCTGCTCGATCACGCCGTTGCCGTTCAGGTCGTTTGGCCCATCCTCGTCCGCGACGCCGTCGCCGTCATTGTCGACCGGCACGTGTCCGGTGCGCGCGCCCGATCCGGGACCCTCCAGAAAGTAGTCGCGGCCGTCCGGATTCACGCTCGGCACGATGTAGAACACACGCTCGTCCACCAGGCGGGTGATCTCGTCAATCCGCCCGTAGTTCTCCATCAGGTACCAGACGGTGTAGAGCGTGACTTCCGCGCCCTGGATCTCGTTGCCGTGCACGTTGGCCTCGATGTACATCGCGGCCTTGTCCTGGTCGGCGCCGGTGCGTGGGTTGTTGATCGTCATCACCCACATCTCCCGCCCGCCCTGACTCTGGCCGGCCGACTCGAGCGTCAGAAACTCCGGCCAGGTCTGTTCCATCAGCCGGAGCCGCTCTCCGATCTCCTCGTGGTCCAACCAGCGGTCCCACGTGAGCGGCAGCCGGTGCTCGGGATCCGATCCTGCCTGTTGCTGCGCCGTCATGGCCGGTGCCGTGAGCGACGCCGCGGCGACGAGCGCAATCGCACACCTCGTGCTCCTGGTTGTCATCTCGACTACCTCAGCGTCACAGTGGCAGTGTCGGTCCCGCCCTTGTCGGACCGGACCACGATGTCGACGGTAGACCCCTGATTTCCGCGGATCAGCCAGCTCACGCGCTCCCGGGCACCCGAGCCTTCGAGTTGCCGGATGAACGTGGTCTTCTCGTCTCCCGACAGTACGGCCTCCGGCACCACCTGGATCTGCACCATCGTGGGCTGCACGGATCGGGAGACCGCGCCGTGCTGCAGCGACGTCGGGAAGTATCCGGCGTTCTCAATCTCGACTGTCACGGTGAAGACACCGCCACCGTGATTCGTCACCTCGGTGAGCGCGACCCGCACGCGCGGCAGCATCGATGTCAGCCGTACGACAAAGGCTCCGTGTGCCCGCCCCAGGTCCGGCAGTTGCTCGGCCGGGGGATTAGAGACGGCATACGGCCGGAAGCCACCGATCTCGACCTCGCCCAACTCCGGATGGGTGAAGGGCGTCCAGTCGGCAAAGACCTGGATGCCCGCCGTGTCCATCGCGGCGAGCAGCGTGGCATCGACTCCCTGCTGATCACTGCCGCCGCCTCTGCCCGGACGGCCCTGTGGACGAGGCGGCCCCGCTCGGACTCGGGGGCGCGCGCCCTGCTCCGGGGCTTCGGCCTGCGCTTCCGCCTCGGGCGCTGGCTCTTCGGCTTCCTCGTCTCTCTCGGTTTCGGGAACGCCCCACCCCTGGGTGCTGAACGACGGCACGCCGAACTGGAAGTAGCCGTACTGGAAGAACGCCCCCTTGGCCTCCCGGTTGACGCCGACCTTGGTGATGCCGGTGATCTCGCGGTAGGCATCACTCACCGTCTTGAAGTACTCGAGGTCGTCCTGGTTCACCGTCGTCGCCGGGCGGCGACCGGAGTCGGGGTCGTTGTCGCGGCCGGGCTGGGCGCCACGCAGGCGCGGCTGCCCGCCCCCGCGACCGAAGAAGAAGAACCCACCGAAGCGCGGGGCGGTGCGGAACACTCCCTTCTCGAAGATGTCAGCATTCGATGCGTGGGCGAACGCGGGCAGGTCGAGCACGGTGGCATCCGCGAGATTCCCGCG
>JBDGYA010000018.1:0-58108 GCA_039584325.1 Gemmatimonadota bacterium | reverse complement strand
TTCGCCGGCAGCGCAGATACTGAATCACATACGGTGACACCGACCGCGACCACCACCACGATCACCTCAGACGATCCCGATCCGTCGGTCGTCGGGCAGGATGTGGTCGTGACCTACACGGTGACGGCGGCCGCGGGGACCCCGACGGGCAACGTCACGGTCAGTGACGGGGTGGACAGCTGCACCGGCACGGCGGCCGGGGTGGGCAGTGGCACCTGCACCCTCGCCCTCACCACGGTGGGCAATCGTACCCTCACGGCGACCTACTCGGGCGACGACCTGTACGCCGGCAGCAGCGACACCGAGCCACACACGGTTCAGCCCAACCTGGCCACCCTTACCGTCGTGATCGACGGCCTTGGGGCTGTCAACTCTCAGGGCGCTACGCCGGCGATCAACTGCTCGTATGTCGGGGGGACGTGCAGCGCGACCTACCCGTTCGGCACCCAGGTCACGCTCGTTGCCACGTCGCAGAATCCCGACTTCTCGTGGGAATCGTGGTTCGGTACCGGCAGCGGCTTCACCTGCACCACGAATCCGACCTGCGTCGTCACGATGGACCAGGATCGTACCGTGAGGGCGTTCTTCTCGGCGCCGGGAATAATCTCCGTCAATCCGAGCACCGCATCCTTCACGATGACCCAAGGGGGCACTCCGACTCCGACATCACAGACGATCTCGGTCTCGAACATTGGAGACCGCCCAGTGACGCTGAGTCCAATCCAAATCGCGTATCTGCAGGACGTTGCTCCGTGGCTGAGAGCGACAATTGACAAGGGCGTCATCGACACGCTGTCGCCCGGAACGATGACCCTGTCGATCTTATCGAACAACCTCGATCCCGGCGTATACAACGCGACGGTGTACGTCGGCGATTTCGTCATCACCACTGGACAGGTCGACGTCACGCTCACGGTCCTGCCGACCGGACCGCCCGTGCTCTCCAACATCAGTCAGGTGAACACGGGTGTAAACGACTGTGACATCTTCCAGCCGGACCCTCCGGGGAGCTCATTCACAGTCCCCTTCGATTACGCCGACGGCGAGGGTGATGTCTCGAGCGCGGTCTCCAACGCGATCACGGTGTCCTACGTATTCCGACCCTCGGGGAGCAGTGGCTCCTTCGACGGGACGCCCTTCAGCACCTGGACCGGCGATGGCTTCACGGGATCTATCGACAGTTACCAGTGCTACCTGTTCGGTGGCGCATCCAGCGTCGACGTGACGGTTACGCTGAAGGATTTGGCTGGGAACGTGAGCAACGGGATCACGGTCAACATCCCGGCGCCAGCGAATGCCAACGCTCCGCCCGCCGGTGGTGCGACGGCGAGTGTGGACCCGCAGGCCGGACCGAACCCGGCACCGCCGCAGGAGTAGGAGGATGATCTGCTCTCGCCTGCGCTCGCGGTGCAGGAGCCCCCTGGGCATGAATCTCGCCTAGCGCGAGAGCTCAGGAGGGGGACAGGATACCGCTCTGCCACCATCACTCCGGATGACCCCTGAACGCCCCCCTTGCTCCACCCCACATGGCACGTTTGATGCTGAGCTACGGCTACGCGAAGGTGTGGTGTGGGATGAATGAAGCGGGCTGGAATACCGAAGGATCTGGACGGCATCACCATCCCGATGAGGAGCCTCGCCGGGGTGCGCGACGTTGTTTGACACACCCGTTGGCGGCCCGCAAGTTCGAGCATCCCCCGCACCGAGCATCGGATCGTTCTCTCACTGACGATTCGAGCGCCACGGGCGAAATGTTTCTGCCGGAGGTCGGGTCGTGAGACGCCGGATCATCATGACCGTGGCGGTGTTCTGCGCAGCGTGTGCCGACACCGCCGATCCGGACCGAATGCGCGAGGGGCGGCTCGCGATCAGTCCCGTTGCGGCCACCAGCCCGACATCTCTTGTCGACATTGCTGCCGCGCGCATTCGCCTCAGTCGCATCGGCGCAACGGAGCCCTTCCTCGACACCACCGTCGCGGTGTCCCCCGAACAATCCGAGTTCGACCTCACACTCACCGTGCCCATCAAGGGCGCGTCGGAAACGCTCCTTCTGAGTCTGGTGCTCCTAGACCTCGATGGCGGCGAGGTTTACCGCGATCAGGGCGATCCGACGACCATCACGGTCTCGGCGTCTACTGAAACTGACCCGATCGACGTACCGATCGAGTACATCGGACCCGGCGCTACTGCCACGCGCTTGGAGATCACCGAAGAAGCGGTGTTCCTGTCGCCGGGAGGAGCGGTGCAACTCGAGGCCGTTGCCTACGACGAGGCCAACCAGGTGATCGGCGATGCACCCATCGGCTGGCTTGCGCTGGATGCCCTCGTGACACTCGACGATCTCACCAGCGGCCTGGTACAGGCGGGGACACAGACAGGCAGCGCACGGGTCATGGCCATGTTGCCGCGAGTGCGAGAGGGGGTGCCACTCGTCTCCGATACGGCCATCGTTACCGTCATCGAGCAGGCCCCCGCGCTAGTCTCGGGACGGGTGCTCGATGCGGTCAGCGGATCCGGGATCGCGGGAGCCGGCATCGATGTGACCCAGGGCGGCGCAACGGTGCTCACGGCGCTCACTGACGCGAACGGCGCCTTCGAGCTGACGCTCGACGCCGGCACGTACGACCTCGACGTCGATGCGACCGGCTACACCCCGACGACCTATCAGGGCTTGTCGGTTACCGCCGGCGCTCCGCTGCAGCTGGAGCCGATCCTCCTCGTCCCGCTGAGCCCTGAACCCGGCGCGATCGCCGGGGTCGTCCGCGACGCGCTCACCGGCTTGGGTATCGCGGCTGCCGACGTTGCATTGCGGGCGGGCATAAACGCCACGACCGGCACACCGGTGGCGACGGTCACGACGGACGGCACGGGCAGCTACCGTATCGAGGGAGTCGACGCCGGGACATACACAGTCACGGCCACGGCATCCGGCTACACCGAGGGCTTCAGGACGGGCATCGTGGTTGGCGCATCGGAGATATTCAACCAGGATGTGACGCTGTCGCCGGTGGGGAGCGGAGACGTCGTCCGCATCGTCCTGACCTGGGGCGCGAGTCCGTCGGATCTCGATTCGCACCTCACCGGTCCGTTGGCATTGGGTGGTCGGTTCCACGTCTACTACGCCGCGGAGGGCAGCCTGACGGCTGCGCCGTGGGCGGCGCTCGATCTCGACGACACAGCTAGCTTTGGGCCGGAGACGATCACCATCGTGCAGTATGTCGCTGGCGTGTACCGCTACTCGGTCCACGATTACTCGAATCGGGGTGCGACGACTTCGACGGCACTCAGCACGTCGGGGGCGCGGGTGGATGTGTACCGTGGGGCCGAACTGCTCAGATCGTTCTTCCCACCGGGTCAGGATGGAACCTTGTGGACGGTCTTCGAGCTGGACGGGACTAGCCTGACCCTCACGCCTGTCGGGACGATGAGCTACGAATCCGATTCGGGCGCGATCACGGCGCCGGGTGAGCACGGGACCGGCGTGCTGCTTCCGCAAAAGAAGTAAAAGCGCAGTACCCCACGAACGACACCGCCGGTCGCGATGTCGGCCACCGGTGCCGGATGCTCGAATGCCCGTTCGCTGGACCACATGGGGACGCGCTGCTATGCTGGGGTGATCATCGGGAGACCCGAGACCGCCCATGGACGTGACGCCCCCTCGCCAATCCCTTTTCCACCGCCTGACGTCACCCGGCCCCGCGTGGCTCTTTCTCACGCTGGCACTCGCACTCCATGTCGTCGATGAGGCGACCCACGATTTCCTGGCCGTCTACAATCCCGCAGCCGAACGCATCCGCACCGAGGCACCGTTCCTTCCCCTGCCGACCTTTTCCCTCACCGCATGGCTGTCCGGGCTGGTGGCCGCGATTCTGGTCCTGCTGTTCCTGACGCCGTTTGCGTTTGCACGCAGGAGCTGGCTGCGCCCGATAGCGTTGGCGCTCGCGGTTCTGATGATCTTCAACGCGCTCCTGCACTTTGGAGGCGCCCTGCTGGTCGGAGCCTTCGTGCCAGGCTGGCTGTCCGCACCGATCCTGCTGGCGGCAGCTCTGGGCCTGCTGGTAGCCGCCGTGCGTCGGTGGGACATAGCCCCTGGTGCCTGACCGGGTATCGACCGTGCGATTGTCCATCAACACCCTGCTGGAGGGGAACCGGGAGAGCCTGGACGCATTGCCTGTGCTGCTGTACCGTGATGGACCCTGACAGACGAGGAGTACCCCATGTCCCAGCAGAACGTTGACGTCGTTCGTGGAATGTACAATGCCTTCGCCGCGGGTGACGTGCCGAGCGTGGTGGACGCCATGGATCCACAGATCGAGTGGCTCGAGGCCGAGGGCTTTCCCTACGCCGACGGGAATCCATACGTTGGGCCATCGGCCGTGGTCGCAGGCGTGTTCACGCGCCTGGGCGAGGAGTGGGAGTACTGGTCCCTCACGACCGACGAGTTTCTCGACGCGGGAGACATGGTGGTCGTGCTGGGACGCTGTACCGGCAAGTACAAGCAGACGGGTGGGACGATCGACGCCCAGTTCGCCCATGTCTGGAAACTGTGCAACGGCAAGGCCGCGAAGTTTCAGCAGTTCACGGATACCGCCCAGGTCGCCGCCGCCGTGCGCGGCGAATAGCGCGCAACCGTCGTGCAGGCCTCTGTTACCGTTCGGCCGGTCGGCGCGGATGACGTCGGGGCATGGCTGCGACTTCGCTGCGCGCTCTGGCCCGAGGGTTCCGAGGAGGAACATCGCGGGGAGATTCAGGACCTCTTGAGCGGCGCAGCACGGGAGCCGACCGCTGTGCTCCTGGCGGAGGATGTCGACGGACGCGCGCTCGGCATTGCCGAGCTGTCGATTCGCCCTTGCGCCGAGGGCTGCAACACCAGTCGCGTCGCCTACCTCGAGGGATGGTACGTGGTCCCCGAAGCGCGGCGGCGGGGGGTTGGCCGGGCCCTGGTCGACGCGGCGGAGCATTGGGGACGTGCGCAGGACTGTGCCGAGTTCGCGTCGGACACCCAGATCGACAACGACGTGAGCATCGCCGCGCACCGGGCACTCGGCTTCGAGGACGCCGGGTTGGTGCGGTGTTTCAGGAAGGAGTTGTGAAGGGCCCTCAGAAAACGAGCACGAACCTTCCCTCTTCCCCTTTCCCCTTTCTCCCCTCCCCTTCTCCTTCCCACCACGTCCGAAAGCGAAGAGGCCCGCCACCACTACACGATGACAGGCTCCGCACAATCTGCCCTCTGCAATCTGCAATCTGCGATCGAATGGGCCTGGGTGGAGTTGAACCACCGACCTCACGCTTATCAGGCGTGCGCTCTAACCACCTGAGCTACAGGCCCTTCGGGGACTCATAATCTACGAGCTTCGGGCCCCGGGTTGAACCCCGGGGACGAGGAGCACATCGGAGACCGGGCGACTGGGGGCGGGCGGCGCCGTCCCCAGCCGCCGGGTCCGTCAGTCCCGGTCCTCACTCGGACGACCACGACGCTGTTCGTCGTTCTCGTCGTCGAAGTCGTCCTCGTACTCGTCCTCCTCGTCGTCGTACTCCTCGTCTTCCTCGAACTCCTCTTCGTAGTCGGTCTCCTCGCCGTCATCGTCGTAGCGCGCGACGTACCAGGGTGAGGACGACGTTTCCCACGCCAACATGGTGCCCTCCTGTGCGACCAGCGCCTCGTCACGGTGAGTTAGGGGCTACGTCCCCTCCGCCGCCCGGACTCGCCGGGCAGCTTTCTTACGCTCAATAGCTCCGAGTGCCTGCTTGCGCAAGCGGATCGCCCCCGGTGTGACCTCGATCAACTCGTCGTCCTCGATATACTCCAAGGCCAGTTCCAGGGTGATCTGCCGCGGCGGCTCGAGTTGAATGTTCTCGTCCGAGGCCGTGGTCCGCATGTTCGTGAGCTTCTTCCCCTTGAGCACGTTGACATCCAGGTCCCCCGGGCGCACGTGCTCTCCCACGATCATCCCTTCGTAGACCTCAGCCCCCGGCGCAATGAACATCGTGGCGCGCTCCTGCAGGTTGAACAGCGCGTAGCCGACGGCTATCCCCTCCCGATCCGCCACCAGCACCCCGCGGCTGCGACCCTCCAGCGGCCCGGCCCACTCGCCGTACTCCAGGAACCGGTGGTGCAGGATCCCCTCGCCGCGGGTCTCGGTGAGGAACTCGGACCGATAGCCAAACAGCCCCCGCGCCGGCATGCGGAACGTCAACCGGACCCGTCCGCCACCGTGGTGCCGCATGTCCCGCATCTCCGCACGGCGGGGCCCCAGCGTCTCCATCACGGCCCCGACCATGGCGTCGGGCACGTCGACCACCAGCTCCTCGTACGGCTCCAGACGCTTGCCCGCCGGCCCGACCCGTGAGATGACTCGTGGGCGACTGACCTGGAATTCGTACCCCTCGCGCCGCATCGTCTCCATGAGGATCGAGAGATGCAGCTCCCCGCGGCCCGAGACGGTGAGGACCTCGGGCTTGTCGGTCTCCTCCACGCGCAGCGAGACGTTCCGCTCCAGCTCCCGGAACAGCCGTTCCCGCACTTGGCGCGAGGTCACGAACTTCCCCGCCCGTCCAGAGAACGGCGCGTTGTTGACCATGAAGTCCACCGAGATCGTGGGCTCTTCCACGGCGATACTGCGGAGCCGTTCGGGACGCTCGGGGTCAGTCACCGTCGTGCCGATCTCGACGCCTTCGATGCCCGCGAGCGCTACGATGTCCCCGACGGATGTCTCGGTGATCTCGATCCGCTTGAGGCCCTCAAAGCCGTACAGCTGCGAGACTCGCACTAGCGACAGATCCTCGTTCGCGGCAAGCCCCAGCTCGCCCGGCTCGAGCAAGGCGACCTGAGCCCCGACCGCGATGCGCCCACGCTCGATCCGGCCCACGCCGACGCGCCCCAGGTAGGGGGAGAAGTCGATCGTGGAGATGAGCATCTGGAACGGACCGCCGGCGTCCCCGGACGGAGGCGGCACGTGATCGATGATCGCACGGAATAGGGGAGTCAAGTCGGCGGACGGGCGGTCGAGTGGTCGAGCGGTCGCGTCCGCCGGTCCGCCGGTCCGCCCGACCGCCGGCAGCTCCCGGTACGCCACGCCGTCCCGGGCCGAGGCATACAGGAACGGCGCGTCGAGCTGGGCATCGGTGGCTTCCAGCTCCATGAACAGCTCCAGCACTTCGTCATGCACCGTCGCCGATCGCGCGTCGGCCCGGTCGATCTTATTGATCACGACGACGGGCGCGAGGCCAAGCGCGAGGGCCTTGCGGGTGACGAAGCGTGTCTGGGGCATCGGTCCCTCGGCGGCATCGACGAGCAACAGGACTCCATCCACCATGCCGAGGATCCGCTCCACCTCACCGCCGAAGTCCGCGTGTCCGGGAGTGTCGACGAGGTTGATCTTGACATCCTCCCACCGGATGGACGCGTTCTTGGCGAGAATCGTGATGCCCCGCTCGCGCTCGAGCGGGTTGGAGTCCATCACACGCTCCTCGACCTCCTGGTTGGCGCGGAAGACCCCGGCCTGGCGGAGCAGCTTGTCCACAAGGGTCGTCTTCCCATGGTCGACGTGGGCGATGATGGCGATGTTGCGGATGTGCAAGGGAAACCTTCGTATCGGGCCGACAGTGGTGGCGAGCGCAAGTATAGAGGGGTCCGCCTGCCCGGGCAAGCGGTCAGCGTACTCCCGTGTCCTCCGGCAGGCAGGCGTGTTCCCGCTCGATCTGGAGGGTGACGTGGTGAATGCCGAGGTTGCTCATACGCTGCTGCACCGCCTCGAGCACGCCCTGGCCTCGGGACGGGTCCGGCACGATGGCGTGTCCGCTCATCGCCACGACCCCGCTGGTGAGCGTCCACACGTGCAGATCGTGGACGCCGGACACGTCCGGCAGGCTCGTGATGCGCTCCGCGACGTCACCCAGGGCGATGTGCCGCGGCGTGGCTTCGAGCAGCACGTCGGTGCTCTCGCGCAGCAGCCGCCACGCACCGACGAGGATCAGCGCGGCGATCCCGAGCGAGATGATGGGATCGGCCAGCATCCAGCCGGTGAGCAGAATGACACCGCCCGCCGCCATGGCGCCGATCGAGCCCAGGAGGTCGCCCAGCACATGGAGATACGCTCCGCGCACGTTGAGTGACTCGCGGTGCCCAGCGTGTAGTTTCCACGCGGCGAACACGTTCACGAGTAGTCCCACCGTAGCGACACCGAACAGGATGCGCGGTTCCACCGCTGGGGGGGCTCCGATCCGCTCGACCGCATCCCACGCGATCAGCCCAACGACCACGAAGAGCGCCACGGCATTGACCAGGGCGGCGAGGATCTCGAGCCGGAGGTACCCGTAGGTCTTGTCGGGCGTGGTCGGCCGGCGCGCGAACCAGGAGGCGAAGAGCGCCAGGCCGATCGCCGCCACGTCAGTGAGCATGTGGCCCGCGTCGGCGAGCAGCGCCAGCGAGTTCGCCACCAGCCCCCCGAGGAACTCCACCAGCATGTAGCCCGCCGTCACCGCGAGCACCAGGTGCAGCGCGCGGCCGTGCGCGCGCGATGCCGGACGCCGGTGCAGGCACTCGAGTGAGTGGGCAGGTGGCGGGGAGCTCCGGTCTTGGGGATGGACCATACGTTGGCGGGCCGGTGCTGCGACCTTACCTTTGCGGTACGAACGCTATGGAAGACATCTCCCTCACATCACTCCTCTGGCGGGTGGCGGCCGTGATCGTGCTCGTGGCCGCCAATGCGTTCTTCGTGGCAGCGGAGTTCGCGCTGGTCGCGTCCCGCCGTACGCGGCTGGACAGCATGGTCCGGCGCGGCGATGCGAAAGCTAAGCTCGCCTCCAGGGCCATTCAATCGCTCGACCGCTACATCTCCGGTACGCAGCTCGGCATCACCGTCGCCAGCCTCGGTCTGGGATGGATCGGGGAGCCCGCCGTCGCGGGGGCCATCGCCGCCGCGTTTCACGGCCTGCCGGCGCCGTTCGATGTGATCGCCACCCACGCCGTCGCCAGCGTGATCGCGTTCATGCTGATCACGTTCCTGCACATCGTGCTCGGCGAACTGGCACCAAAGGCGCTGGCGTTGCTGCATCCGGAGGCCACGTCGCGCTGGGTGGCGGGGCCGCTGATCCTCTTCACCGAGGCTACCAACCCGTTCATCTGGCTGCTGAACGGCTCAGCGAACGGCCTGCTGCGGCTGTTCAAGATCCGGGCACCTGGCGAGGCCGAGCGCGTGCACCAGCCCGAAGAGATCATCATGCTCGTGCGGCAGATTCAGCGCGCCGGTAGCCTCGAGCATGAGGACGTCCGGATGATCGAGGGTGTATTCGAGTTCACCGAGAAGAATGCCCGCGACGTGATGACGCCGCGGACCGACGTGGTGGCCCTCGATGCCGACCTCACGGTGGGCCGGGCCGCACGGCACATCAAAGGGGTGGGTCGGTCCCGTTACCCTATCTACGGCGAGACTCCGGACGACGTGCTCGGCATCGTACACATCAAGGACATCCTCGCCGCCCTTCCGGAACGGGAGGACGCGCCGATCACGAGCATCGCCCGCGAGCCGTTCTTCGTGCCCGGTACGCGAGAGGTCGAGGACGTACTCGCCGACATGAAGCGCCTCAAGGCACAGATGGCCGTGGTGCTCGACGAGTACGGAGGCACGGCCGGGATCGTCACGATGGAAGACCTGCTCGAGGAGATCGTCGGGGAGATCTACGACGAGTACGACGCGGCGGAGCCTCTTCCGCAGGCCGGGACCGATGGCGTGATGGTGCCCGGTGACACCGACATCGAAGACCTCAACGACCAGTACGCGGTCGCGCTCAGTGAAGACGACTATCAGACCGTCGGCGGGTACGTCTTCGGAGCGCTCGGGCGCCTGCCTCGGTCCGGCGACCGCATCAGCGTCGGGCAGATCCACTTCGAGGTGTTGTCGATGGACGGCCGTCGGGTGGGCAGCCTCAAGATGACCGGCGCCGCCAGACGGAGCCGCTGAGGGCTACGGGCCGCTCCGTTTGACGGCCAACTCGATCGCGAGGCGGATCGCCTGGTACATCGAGCCCGGATCCGCCACCCCCCGCCCCGCAATGTCCAGTGCCGTGCCGTGATCGGGCGCGGTGCGGATGAACGGCAGGCCCAACGTCACGTTCACCCCGGTCCCGAAGCCGGCCACCTTCACCGCCGTCATGCCCACGTCGTGGGCGGGAACGAGGACGGCGTCGAACTCTCCCCTGAGCGTCCGCACGAACACCGTGTCGGCCGGCAGCGGCCCCGCTGCACCCAGCTCCTGCGCGGCCGGTGCCAGAATGTCATCGTCCTCGGTGCCGAAGATGCCGCCCTCACCGGCGTGCGGGTTGAGCGCACAGACCGCGAGGCGGGGATCCTCGATCGACCACCACTCGTCCAGCGCGCGACGGGTCAGGTGACCCGTTGTGAGAATGCGGGCGACCGTCACCGCGTCCGGCACGTCCCGGAGCGGCAGATGCGTGGTGATGAGCACGACCCGGAGCCCACCGGCCACCAGCATCATCGCAACCTCCACCCCTCCGGCCAGCTGGGCCAGCCACTCCGTGTGTCCCGGCACCCGCACCCCCGCCAGGTGCAACGCCCGCTTCTCGGCCGGTCCCGTGACGATCGCATCCACATCCCCGGCGCGGGCCAGATGGACGGCCGTCTCGACCGACTGGCGCACGCAGTCGCCTGCCGCCTCGGGAGACAGTGCCGGGACGATCGCGCCGTCCGGCACGTGTGTCGCAGAGACACCGGCAACAGGCACGTCGACGCGTTCGGCGACGCGGAGGCCGCGGGTGAGGACCGGGGGACCGATGGCGATGACGTGAGCAGAGGGAAGGTCGGCGGCGAGCGCCTTCGCGACGACTTCCGCGCCGATGCCGCGCGGATCCCCAACCGTGACGGCAACGCGCGGTGGGGGCACGGTCAGAGGCGGACCTCGACGTACGTGGCGTCGCGCAGGGTCTGGAGGAAGCGCTGCATGGCATTCTGCTCGGAGAGCATGTTCCGCATCTGATCTCGTAGGTCCTCGAAGCTGTACTCACCCTCCGGACGCAGCTCCTCGACCTGCATCACGACATACTTCGGGCGGCCGTCACCCTCGTCGAGCAGGAGCGGCCCGATCACATCGTCCGGCGTGGCGCCGGTCAGCGCATCTCGGTAGTTCTGAGGCAACTGCTCCTGCGGGAAGTCCTCAACCAGGGTCTGCTCCTGTCCGAAGTAGTCGTGGTACTGCGCCGCGAGCGAGTCGAACGGAGCGCCATCGAGGAAGGCCTGCGCCACCGCCTCCGCATCCGCCCGTGCCCGTTGCCGGTCCTCCTCGGTCAGCGCCGGGCGGATCAGGATATGGCGCACCTGGATCTCGGCGGCCTGCACGCGCTGCACCTCGATGATGTGGTACCCGAACACGGTGAGCACCGGCGGGGAGATCTGCCCGGGCCGGAGCTGGAACGCCATGGCCTCGAACTGGGGCACGAAATTGCCGCGGCGTACCCAGCCGAGCTCACCGCCCTGCTCGCGCGACCCCGGATCCTGCGAGAAGCGCCGGGCGGCGACGGCGAAGTCGGCATCGTCGCGCAACTCGGCGACGATGCTGTCACCGAGCGTGCGCGCCGAATCGAGGGCGACGCTGTCAGGCTTGACGCGGACGACCACCTGCCGGAAGCTCACCGTCGCTGGGCGGCGCTGCTGTTGCTCGCGGGCCTGCTGGTAGAAATCGCGCAACTCCGCTTCGGTGGGAGCTAACGGCGTCAAGTCACCTCGCTCGCGCATCCGCTGCAGCAGCTGATTGCGCAGCAGCTCGGTGCGCTGCTGGTCGGCCAGCCAACGGCGGTACTCCTCGGGCGTCCCGAAGTTGGAGGTTTCCAGCTGACGCCTAAAATCGAGCTCCGATCCGAACTGGTCGCGCACCTCCCGATACGCGCGGTCGACGGCACTCTGTATCTCCTGCTCGGACACGGCGATCGTCGTGTCACGCAGCGCCGCCTGCAGGATCAGCTGCTGATTGATGAGGTAATCGACGATTTCCCGCATGAGTTGCCGGCGCTCCCCGGAATCCTCCGGGACCTGATAGCCCTGCTGCCGGCGGACGTTCAGCTCCTCCTCCACGCGCGACATCGGGATCACGCTGTCCCCGACGATCGCCGCGATACGATCAATCTCCTCGAACTCCCCCTCCTGTGCGGCCAGCGGGGGCACGCCGGCCAGGAGCAAGAGTACGGCGGGCACAACAGCCTTAGGGCGCATCGCGGCCGCCTCCGGCTGAGTCGGTGGAGGTCGAGTCGGCATCCGCCGGTGGCACGAGCGGCGGGACCCCGGCCGGCTCCAAGCGCTCCTGGCGCAACCGCACGATCCGTTCGAGAGTCTCGTCGACTGCCGGCTGCGCAATGTGCCACTCCATCGTCTCACGCAGCTGGTGCGCAAGGAAGGCGGGAACCACTACGGACCTCACGCTGCTCGCGGCGACGCCGCGGAAGTAGTCGCGGATCGCGCTCTCGCAGGCGGCCAGGCGTGCATCCTGGTCCATCAGTCCGGCCATCGCCGAATCGAGCCCGACGACGGTCCGCACGAGCGCGATCTCCTCGCGCAGCCGGTCTTCGAGGACCTCGAGGCTGTCGGCGGGGATCGTCATGCCCTCTTCGCTCGCCTCCCGTACCAGCGCTTCGTTGCGGATGAGGGAGTGCAGCAGGTCCGCCAGTTGTTCGTCGGAGGCACTTGGGACGTTCTGGAATACCATGCCGGGCATGGCCTGGAGCCAGCGCATGAGATCCGCCGTCGTGAAATCACCTCCCCGGTGGGAGCCGAGGACGCGGGGGGACTGGTACACGCGCAGCGGTGCGGCGGCGGCCTCGCGCATGAGCGACGGGGCGTTCGCTCGTACCCGGACCTTCCAGCGCCCGGCGATCTCCTGCAGCACCGTGCTGTCCATGCGGACCGTGAGGATGTCGGTGATCTCGTCGGCGAACACCTCGCGGACGTCGTCCAGCACCGGGCGCCGGATGACATGATACCCATACTGCGTCTCGACGACCTCCGACAGCTCGCCGGGGGCAAGGCCGTACGCCGTTTCCTCGAACGGCACGACCATCTGGTTCCGCTCGATCACTCCGAGGCTCCCACCCGCACGCCGCGCGACCGGATCCTCGTTGGCGTCGTTCTCGTCCTCCCACGAGCTGCCGGCCACCAGTCGGGCGCGGATGCCCTCAGCCTTCTGCAGCGCGGCCGTGCGCTGCGGCGGTGACATGTCGGGTGTCGTCCGTATGAGGATGTGGTGAATCAGCCGGTGGTCACCGGCGGCAAAGGCGGAGTCGACCGTCGCCGCATTCACATCGACCCGCTCGGCGGCGAGCTTCTCGTGGTACTCGTCCACCAGCCATTGGTTGGCATCCGTCCACATCGCGCGGACAACCGTCGCCGAATCCAGCATGGAATCGCCACGGGCGACCCGTTCAGCGAACAACGCGAATTCGACCCAGCGGAACACCCATCGCTCCACCAGCTCTCGGTTGACCGGCACGTTCTTCCCGCTGAGCGCGATGTCCGCCAGCGTGTCCCGATGGAGCGCGAGGTGCTCCGTCCGGGCGATGTTGGCGGCGCCTCCGGCAAACCCCTCCCCGACACTGCACGCCGTGACCGACGCGGCGACCATCACGAATGCCATTCGAAGCATGCTGAGTACTACCCTTCTCCTCCGTCATCGTTGCCGGCTGCGGCTCCCAGCGCCCGGACCAGTCCCGGTCCCATGCCCAGGCCGCCGAGGCGGCGGAGTTTCAATGCGAGCGGCATGGTGTTGCGCACGTCCGCTGCGAACTGCACGTCGTCGAGCGCCGCCGTCAGGCGCATGAGGCGCGGTGTGGCATCCGACCGGAACCGCAGCCGTGCCTCGTCACCCCGCACGATCACCGCTTGCAGACCGAGCCCCGCCCCAAGCAGCTGCAGCTCGGACACGAGCAGGAGGCGGTCGGCTTCGTCGGGAAGCGGCCCGAACCGGTCGCGCAGCTCGGCGCGCAGCGCTGCAATGTCATCAGGTTCCGCGGCGCGCGCTAGGCGCCGGTAGATATCGAGTTTCGCGTCCTCATCCGGCACGTACGCGTCCGGCAGATGGGCTGGGGCGTCGAAGGTGACGTCGGGCGCCGGATGGCGTGTCGCTGGGCCATCGCCCTTGAGAGCGGCCACCGCCTCATCCAGCCACCGTAGGTAGAGATCGAACCCGACCGCGTGCGTGTGGCCCGACTGCTCCGCGCCGAGCAGATTGCCCGCGCCGCGGATCTCCAGATCGCGCAGCGCGATGCGGTAGCCCGCACCCAGCTCGGCGTGGTGCTCCAGGACCTTGAGCCGGCGCTCGGCGTCGTCGTCGACCACGTCCGGCACGATCAGGTAGCATGAGGCGCGTCGATGACCGCGCCCGACCCTCCCTCGCAACTGATAGAGCTGTGCCAGGCCGAACTGGTGCGCGTCGTGCACGATCATGGTATTCGCGTTGGGCACGTCGAGGCCGGATTCCACAATCATGGTCGACACCAGGACGTCGACCTCCCCACTCACGAACTGCCGCATCACCCCGTCCAGCTCGCGTTCCTTCTGTTTCCCGTGCGCCACGGCAACCCGCGCGCGCGGTGCCAGCCGGCGCACCCGCTCCGCGAGGGTGCCGATCGTCTCGATCCGGTTGTGCACGAAGAAGACCTGCCCGCCGCGGTCCAGCTCCCGAGCCATTGCCTCGGCAAGCAGCTCGTCGTCCCAGGGTTCCAGGAAGGTGAGGACCGGCGATCGATCCCGCGGCGGTGTCTCGATCATCGTCAGGTCCCGCACACCGGCGAGCGCGCCATAGAGCGTCCGCGGGATCGGTGTCGCCGTGAGCGTCAACACATCGATCTCGAGTCGCAGCGCCTTGAGCCGCTCCTTGTGCCGCACGCCGAAGCGGTGCTCCTCGTCGATGATGAGGAGTCCGAGATCCTTGAAGGTCACGTCGGGCGAGAGCAGGCGATGCGTCCCAATGACGATATCCACGGCCCCCTCCGCGAGTCGACGGACAACCGCCTTCTGCTCCGGTGCCGTGCGGAACCGCGACAGCACGTCTACCATCACCGGGAAGTCCGCCAGCCGCTCCACGAAGGTCCGACCGTGCTGCTCGGCCAGGATGGTGGTGGGAACGAGCGCAGCCACCTGTTTGCCCGCCTGGACCGCCTTGAACGCGGCCCGCACTGCCACCTCCGTCTTGCCATAGCCGACGTCCCCGACGATCAGTCGGTCCATCGGCCGCGCTCGTTCCATGTCGCGTTTGGTCTCCTCTGCGGCCGTGCGTTGGTCGGGCGTGTCTTCGTACAGGAATGAGGACTCGAGCTCCCGCTGCCACCGCGTGTCGAAGGGAAAGGCGAACCCCGTCGCCAGCGAGCGCCGCGCGTACAGTTCCAGCAGCTCCGCCGCCATGCGATGGATTGCCGCTTCCGTCTTGCGACGTTGCTGCTGCCAGCGCTTCCCACCCAGGCGATGGAGCCGTGGTGGCGAGCGATCGGTGGCGTCCGCGGTGCGGTACGGCTCGATCTGATCGAGGCGGTACAGCGGAACGTTGAGCCGGTCCCCACCCTCGTACTGAACGACGGCGACCTCGATGGACCCACCCTCGCCGACCGTGATCGTCTCGATGCCCCGGTACAGCCCTACCCCGTGCTCGAGATGGACCACGTAATCCCCCGGTGTGAGGGTGCTGGCGGCGGCCCCCCCCAGTGCTTGGCGGTACCGCCGGGCGCGCCGCAGCCGGCGCGCGCGCCGAAAGATCTCGTGGTCGGTGAGGACCACGAGATCCGGCATGGTGAAACCGCCCATGAGTGAGCCCAGCGCCAGCGTTAGCGTCACAGGATGGCGTCCCCACCCATCCCGATCCTCCGCCAACAGCTCCTCGAGACGCTCGAGTTGCCCTTCATTGTCGCACAGCACGAGCGTAGGCCGATTCCGCACGAGGTCTCTGAGCCGTGCGATCTTCCGCTCGATTGGCGGCGGCGGCGCAAGAGGGAACCGGTGCTCGACGGCTTCCGTCGTCAGCTCGAGCCGTGCCGCAGCCGACCACTGGGCCGACCACGCCTGCGGCGCGAGGAACACCGTGTCACGCCCCGCCACATCCTCCCCGCGTCGCCGAGCGACCTCGACATGATGCTCGGCCTCACCCCAGACCCGCTCGACCTCCTCCACGTCGACAGCCGCGTCCACGACAATGAGCGTGTCGGCCGGCAGCAGATCGAGCACGCTGCGACGTCGCGGGGGCTGCGGGTCCGCCCCCGGCGTGACGGACGCCGCGCGCACGGGCAGCACGGTGACCGCGTCCGATTCCCCGCTCGACCGCTGGGTGTCGAGATCGAACGTGCGGATCGAGATCAGCTCGTCCCCCCACCACTCCAGTCGCGCAGGATCCGCCATGCCGAATCCGTACACGTCGACGATGCCGCCGCGCACCGCGTACTGCGCTACGTCTGTGACGGACGGGCGGCGCTCGTACCCCATCGCCTCCAGCCAATCGATCACCGTCTGCCACGACGGCGCTCCCTCCCTGTTGATGTCCAGCCGCGCCCTACTCACCGCGTCGGGCATCCGCGTGAGCTCAGCGGTGCCCCGGATCGTCGTGACGACGACCCGCGCTTCTCCCGAGAGGACCGCGGCGATCGTCTCGACCCGCTCGCCGGCGATCTCGAAGTGAGGCTCCTCCTCTCCGAGTCCCTCGCGCTGCGGGAAGAGGCGGCAGCCATCACCCAGCAGGGCGATGAGGTCAGCGAGCCACCCCTCGGCCGCACCCGGTGTCGGTGCGACAACGAGGAGCACACGCTGCGGCGCGTCACCGGCAAGCGTTGCGGCGAGGACGGCGCCACTGGACCCGTGCAACCCTCCGATCCTGGCAACCTGCCCCCGGGATGGCTGGGCCGCGAGCAGTGCCCGATAGGCGGGCAACTCACGCAGGGCGTCCGTGAGCAGGTGGAAGGTCACGGGCGCCGCGTGCGAGCAGTCGCGGTGGACACGAGCAGCTCGGCAAGGGCGACGACGACGGCGGCGATCAGCAACCCGCTCGTCAGCTCCGCGCGGCGGGCGCCTCCGAACAGCTCCCGGTCGAACGCCCCCGCCGAGAGCAGGCGGGCGCGATCCCCCAGGGCGGCACGGAGCTCTGCGGCGTCGGCGCGATCCAGCAGCGACTCGCGCAGGTCATGGTTCACTTCGAGGGCCCCTACCGTGTCACCACCTGCACCTGCGAGGAAATAGACTCCGGGCTCATCCGGCGCGGTGACACCGCGACGCTCGCCCAGAGGGAGCTCCCCGGCTGGGAGCAGGAGCCCCGTCGCGCCGGTCGGCATTCCGACTGGCTCCCCACTGACGGCTCGCACCGCGCCGGACTCCCGAACGGCTATCCGGCTCACGAGAGCCTCCACGAACGGCAGGAACCCGGCACTCGTCGGCAGGGCCGTCCACTCGGGCTCCAGCCGGCTCGCAAGCAGGGTCACGTCGCCGTCACGCACGAGCCAGGGCTCGCCGGCAACCGTCGTGAGCACCTCCCCACTGCCCGTGAGGCCAAAGCGCCGGTAGACGGCCGTCCCCGCAACGCCCCAGCCGTCCTCCTCGATTGTCCACTCCCCCTCGCGCAGCGGGCCGAGCCGCCAACCGACCCCGCGGCGCGCCAGCGCTCGATTGAGCGCACCCACCAGGGCCGGATCGGACGGGGGAACCACGACGACCGCTCCCGGCACCAGCCCCTCCCCGAGCGTCACCGCGCTGCCGGCAGCGAGCACGCCGCTCTCCTGCAGCACCTCGAGCGCCTCCCGAAGATAGCGCCCCACCCCGGACGATATCCGAGCCCCGACGGGACCGGCCACGCGCACGGCAACGAAGCGACGGTCGTCCGCCCGCAGCTCGTCGGGCTCGAGGCGCACCTCCCCTATCGTCCATCCAGGGCGACGGGGAGTCGCACGCAGTACCACGCGCTCCCCGGCTCGCCCGACCGTACGGTCCACTTCCACCTCGTCGATCACGAGCCGCACGGCTGCAGCCCTCTCCGACCCGCCGCCGATAGCAGCGACCACCGTGCCCTCACGGGTCCACACCACCGGCTCGGCCCGCGCCGAATCGACACCCGCGTTCGCCGGTACGGCGGGCGGCTCGGCCAGAAGCACTGGCAGCTCCACCGGCGCTCCTGCGGTGATCGCCGTGGACTGCAGGTCGGCCACCACGACGACCTCCGCATACGGAGTCGGCGCGTCGCCGATGGCCGCTGCCGTCGCCCGCACCGCCGCACCGAGATCGAGGCGCCGCGGCCGGGCCGTGAGGGACTCGAGCCTTCCCAGCGCTTCCTCGGGGCTCATGCGCTCGGGGAGTCCGTCGGCAAGCACGAGCCACAGACGGTCGTCGGGCGACAGCCGTCCGAGGATGCCACGGGCGCGCTCGATGAGAACTTCGAGCACGGAGCGGCCACCAACTACGGCACCGGCCGACAGAGAGTTGTCGACGATGAGCCCGAGGGCGGTGGGCGGGTGCGATCTCCCGGTGCTCGATCGTACGACCGGCCGCGCGGCGGCAAGCACGATGAGCACGATGACTGCCACCCGCAGTGCCATGAGCAGCAGGTTGCGCAGCTTGAGCCGACGGCTGTGCTCACGTTCGGCGGCAGAGAGGTACTGGATCGCCGGGAAGATGACCGTGGGCGGCTGACGCCTGCCCAGCAGGTGCAGCAGCGGCGGCACGCCCGCGAGAACCAGACCCAGCAGCACCAGAGGGTTGAGAAACCCGATCACCCGAGCCGGGACCTCCGAGCGGCCGCGCGCCGCAACACGTAGCCGAACGGCGTGTCGGTCAGCACGTGGTGGTAGTCGATACCGCCGCCCCGGCAGGCAGCCCGCCACGCCACCACCGAGTCACGCACGGTCTGCTCGTACATCCCCTTGAGCTCCCGCGGCCTCGCGACGACGGCATTGCCGCTCTCCGGATCCTCGAAGCGCGCCTCCGGAGGTCCCTCGATTGAGAACTCGGCCGGATCCATGATGTGGAACAGCGTGACCTGATGCCCTCGATGCCGCAGAAACTGGAGGGCGAGCAGGGTCAGCGCCTGGTCGAGCAGCAGGTCGGACACGAAGATGACGAGCCCACGCCGACGCAGCAGGTCGGTGACCCGACGGAGTGCCGGCTCGGCGGCCGTGCCCTGCCCCGCGTCCAGGGCTGCGATGGCGCCCAGCAGGTGCCACCAATGGCGGTATCGGGCACGTGCCCGCACCACCGTGCGAACCTCCTCGTCGAAGCCGATCAGCCCCGTCGCATCCCGCTGGCGCAGGAGCACGAGCGACAGTGCGGCGACTAGGCGCTTGGCATACTCGAGCTTGGTGAGCCGCCCCTCCCGGCCGGCCCAATCCATCGACCGGCTCACATCCAGCACGATCATGGCGCGGAGGTTCGTCTCCTCTTCGTACTGCTTCACGTAGAGCCGGTCGGTCCGGCCCATGATCTTCCAGTCCAGATACCGCAACTCGTCTCCGGGGCGATACGGCCGGTGCTCGGCAAACTCGACCGAGAACCCTCGGAACGGCGAGCGGTGGAGTCCCGTCAGAAAGCCCTCGACCACTCCACGAGCCACCAATTCCAGCCCACCGAGCTGCGCCACTTCATAGGGGTCGAGCAAGTCCGGCCTGCGCACGCACCCTCCTCTGCAATCGCCTTCATCCTACCCAGCCGGCCGGGACGGCGTCAAACGTCCGCCGAGCGTCCCCCTCCGTGGACGATGCCGGTCCTCCGAACGCGACATGTAGATCACGTAACTCGTTGTACTGAAAGAAGTTCAAGATTTCCTGCCGCGCGGCACATCCCCTGCAACCAGGGAGGGAGGCAGGTGTGTGCTCAACGAGCGAAGGGGGAACGCTTGATTCGGAAGGTGCTGGTCCTCGCCGGAGGATTGTCGGTCCTGCTGCCGGCCGTGACGGCCGCGCAGGCGTCTGATCGGCGGACCGATGCATACCCCCAGATCGCCGTGCGGATCACTGACCGTGACGTGTTTGCGCGGCGCGATCCGGTGGAGGTCGCGTTCCGCACCGACCGGGACGGGTACGTCACGGTCCTCAGGGTCGATACCGACGGCCGCATGCGGGTGCTGTTTCCGGCCGACCCGGAAGACGGGAACTACGTGGCCGGTGGTCGGGAGTTTCGCGTTCCCAACGTCTACGGCTACGACGTCGACCACGCCTTCGCGATCGATGACTACCCGGGCATGGGTTACGTCTTCGCCATCGTGAGCCTTGACCCGTTCGACTACCAGCCCTACGTCCGCAATCGGCACTGGGACTACGAGCGCGTGGGCTACGCCGGCGGGCGCATCACCGGCGACCCGTACGTGGCGCTGACGGAGATCGTCGAGCACATGCTGCCGCCCGGCTACGGAGCGTACAGCTATGACGTCGTGCCCTACTACGTCGAGGCACGGTACGAGTACCCGCGATTCGTGTGTTACGACTGCCACGCGTACTCGGCGTATCCCGTGTGGGATCCGTACCGGCACTGGTGCGGCACGTTCAAACTCGTGATCTACGACCGGCCGCTCTGGTATCCCGCGACGCTCTACCCTGCTACGCAGCGCGTGGTTCGCGGCGGGATGCACCTGGGACCGCAGTATCTCATCGAGGCGCGCACGCACACCGAGCCCCACGTGGTGCGGGTCCCCGCCTCCGGCAGGCGGCCGGCGCCGGCAGCCGGCGTGCGTGGACGGGATATCGGCGGGGTGGGAAGTGTGCGCACCCCGGAACAGCCGGAGCAGAGGAATGGCGGTGGGGTGGGCGGCCTGATCCGTCGGTTGTTCGGGGGCTCCGACGAGCCCGCGCGACGTCGTCCGATCGCCCCCGGAGCCACGGCGGACGATCCGCGACCCGACCGGCAGCCGCAACTCGAGCGGCGCAGGAAGGGCGACAAGGAGCCAGGCGAGCCCAAGCATCCCCCGTCACGACCGTCGGGCACGCGCCGAACGCCCGGCGGCGCGACCGCAGCATCACCCTCGGCTGGACGCCAGCCGGCGGCAGCGTCCCCTCCGGCGAGACGACCGGCACAATCCCCGGCCGCGAAGCCGAAGCGCGCATCCCGGAAGCCCGAGGCAACCCCGCGCCGACGGCTGCGCTAGCTTCCCTTTCGCCGCCTGCAACCCACGGGGCCAGCCGGCCGTATACTATTCGTGCCCGTCATTGCCACCTGCTGAGGAGGAATCCGGAACCGATGCGATTCACGTCCGCACTTGCAGCGCTCTGCCTCGCGCCGACCATGATAGCCGCGCAGACCGATCAGTCGATTGAAGCCGCGGTCGGCAGCATCACTGCGGAGGACGTCGCGCGCCGCGTCCATGTGCTCGCCGCCGACTCGATGCGCGGCCGGAACACCCCGAGCCCGGAACTCGAGACAGCCGCGCAGTACATTGCCGCGGAGTTTCAGCGGTTCGGACTCGCTCCGGGCGGGGACAACGGCACGTTCCTGCAGCGCTACCCCATCGCGCAGGTTGCCCTTGACCTCGAAAACTCCCACATCCGCCTGTCGGATGGTACGATCTGGCGGATAGGCGAGCAGCTCCTGGTGGGCGGCGGGGAAGGACAGGCAACTGGCGTTCCCTACCTCCTCTCGGGCGGCAGGGGCGATGCGTCCGTGCTCGAGGGAATCCCGGACGGCAGCGTACTCCTCGTTGCCTCACCGATTCAGGCACTGGGGCCACTCTTCGGCCCCATGCAGCAGCGTGAGTTCGCCGCGATCCTCATCGTGCGGGACGCTTCGCCCGCCATCTGGGAACGAAGGGCGCAGGCGCAGCAGCGTCCACAGCCACGTGTCGGTGCCACGGACGCGAGTACGCTCTTCTTCTGGCTCCGCTCGGATGCGGTTCGCACCATGCTCACCGACCTCGGGGTCGATTCGACCATTGTGGCCGGCGGCACGGAGACACCGTTCGCGGTGACACGGCTCGACGGAGTCGAGATGAACGCGACACTCTCCTACGAAACGATCTCCGAGCAAAGCGCGCCGAACGTCGTGGGAATCCTCGAAGGGAGTGACCCGACGCTCAAGGACGAGTACATCGTCTTCAGCGCGCATATGGATCACTCGGGCACGGCGGATCAGGGCAACTGTGCGGCGAAGGGCGCGGACTCGATTTGCAACGGAGCAGACGACAACGCATCGGGAACGGTGGCCATCGTCGAGCTGGCCGAGGCCTTTGTGGCGTTGCGTCCTCGGCCGAAGCGCTCGATGGTCTTCCTCACGGTGAGTGGCGAGGAAAAAGGTCTCTGGGGCTCGTCACACTTCGCCGCCAATCCACCGGTGCCGATCGAGCAGATGGTAGCCAACGTGAACGCCGACATGGTCGGGCGGAACTGGCCGGACACGATCGTGGTCATCGGGAAGGAGCACTCCGACCTCGGCGCAACGCTCGAGCGCGTGAGCGCTGCCCATCCCGAGCTGAACATGACCCCGATCGATGATTTGTGGCCGGAGGAGAACTTCTACGGACGCTCGGACCACATCAACTTCGCCCGGCGCGGCGTCCCCATCCTGTTCTTCTTCAACGGCACGCACGAGGATTACCACCAGGTGACCGACGAGCCGGAGAAGATCGACGCCGAGAAGGAGGCGCGCATCGTGCAGCTGATGCTCTACCTCGGCATCGAGATCGGGAACGCCGCCGAGCGGCCGAAGTGGAATCCGGAGAGCTACGAGAGGGTGGTGTCATAGATGGTTGAACGGTTCAGCGGTTGAGCGGTTGGGATCAGCAGGCAGGCATCCCAACCGTTGAACCGCTCACTACCGCTCCTCTTCGCTCCACACCAGGTCGCCGTCAGGATCGGCTGCCCTCAGTTGGAACGCCCATCCGCCGTCGAGATCCGCGACTTTCAGCAGTACCCGGTTCCAGCCGGCGCGAAGCTGAACCGGAACCTCGATCTCGTCGGCACGCGAGATGTGCCGACCCTGCCGCTCGGACAGCCGTTCACCGTTCACCCACAGCACGTGGGCATCGTCAGCCCCGAGCAGTAACGTGGCCGCCCGATCATCCGGGCTGTGGAGATACGCCTGGGCATACGCCGCGACCCAGTCATTTGGCGCGAAGAGCGGGTTGAGCTGGACCCGCCCGTCCTCGCCCGCCGCTGCGCGTTGCCACCGCACCTGCTGTCCCGCCGCGCCCGCGTAGATGGCGTCGAGCGACGCATCGTGCTCCGGCCCGAATGCACTGTCGAGGGCCACACTGTACTCCGTCCCCAGCCGGCGTGGGTTAGGAAATGGGCCCACGACATTCCACACGTGTGCCCACCGCCGCACCGGTCTGAGGTCGACGGCCACGGGCGCCTCCACACCTGTGCCGAAGAGATCCATCTCAAACCGATCCTCGATTGAGAGCGTACCGAGCAGTATCGCCGGAAGCGGCGTGCCCGGCTCCTCCCCCGAGGATGGGATCGTCTGCCGATCGCCGTTCGAGAGGCGAACGGTGGTCGGTGCTGACGAGGCGACCGGATAGAGCACAACCTCGTATCGATCCGGCCGTGGGACGTTGACCGTCACGCGGACGCCCCCATCGGCGCTGGCCACCCCCAACGCGTCGCGCAGCACCGCGGTGCGCGGGATCTTGACCGACAGTACCCGTCGATCGTTCGCCGGTGGAAGCGCCGGGAGGCGCCGGTGTGGCTCGGTCTGGTACCAGTACGCGACCGTCGCGTAGTCGGCCAACTCCTGGTTGGCGTGTCCGTGTTCCAACATCACCGCGATCGAACTGCGGAACGGCACGGGGTCCGGTACATGCCAGCGGTAGGCCGCGATGCGGCCACGTTCCTCGTCCTTCACGACCAATCCATGGAATGCGCCAGCGAACACTCCCTGATCGAAATACCAGCCCGCGTTGAAATAATCCTCCGTTCCGGTTCCCTGCCCGCGGAACTCGCCGTCCACGACGAAGACTTCATCGCCCTCGAGGAACCAGAGCCGGTCGTCATAGCTCTCGGCGTTCAAGGAGAGTCCAACGAACATGCCCTGGCCCTCGGCTTCCAGAACGACGTGCGGAACGGTGTCCGCAGTCCGGACCGTGCGCTGCCACGATGCATGGAACGTCCTCAGATTCCGCGGCAGGCGTTCGGTGCGGATCAGACCGATGTTGTAGTAGAACGCGTCGATCTCCCGTCCAGTGCCGTTTTCGACGACGATGCGGGCCCGTCGGCGGAAGGGCATCGGCAGGTAACAGTAGAATCCGCCGCTGGAGACGCCCATGGGCAGCGCCATGTAGTGGCGCTTGTCGAATCCGTTGCCGAAGAAGTCGCCGAGCGGAACGGCGACCGACGGCTCCGGCTCGCCGTCCCAGTACATCTTCAGTGCAATGCGCCGCAGGTAGTGGGGATCACTACTCGACACGGTGATCCAGATTCGCTGGATGACACCCGGCCCCTCGATGTCGAGCAGCACGGCCGAGTTCCCCGCGGCGATCTCCAATCGATCCCGGTTACCTCCCGTTGTGTCGTAGGAGGAGACCTGGGCGAACTCCCCGAGCGGGTCCTGGTACAGATGATCGAGGAAGCCCGCCGCCGGATCCGGCTCGCCGCCGCAGGCGGGGAGCGCCGCCGTGAGCACCAGAGTTGGCAGGGCGCCGATGCGAAACATGCAAAGAATCGGCTTCACGCCAATCCAAGCTACCGGCCGGCTCCCGGCGGCGGAAGATGGACGCTGCCACCCGCCGCTCGCGCCCGACCGCCGGTCCGCCCGTCCGCCCGTCCGCCCGTCCGCCGGTCCGCCCGTCCGCCGGTCGCCAACTATATTCCGCCCATGCGCCAGGACCACATCCGCAATTTTTGCATCGTCGCCCACATCGATCACGGGAAGTCGACGCTCGCCGACCGCCTGATCGAGGCGACCAGCACGCTGGAGAAGCGCCGCATGCGTGCACAGGTCCTGGACACGATGGACCTCGAGCGGGAGCGCGGGATCACGATCAAGTTGAACGCCGTTCGGATGCAGTACACGGCCGGCGACGGTTCGGACTACGAGCTGAACCTCATCGACACGCCCGGGCACGTCGATTTCACGTACGAGGTCTCGCGTTCGCTCAACGCGTGCGAGGGTGCCCTCCTGATCGTCGATGCGAGTCAAGGCATCGAGGCCCAGACCGTGAGCAACCTGCTCCTCGCCATGGACGCCGGTCTGGAGATCATCCCGGTGCTCAACAAGATCGACCTGCCAGCGGCTCAGGCCGACCGGTACGCCGGGGAGATCGTGGAACTGATCGGCGGGAGCGACAGCGATATCCTACGCATCTCCGCCAAGGAGGGTACCGGCATCGACGACGTCCTCGAGACGATCGTCCAGCGTGTTCCGGCCCCGTCGGGCACCGTAGACGCACCGCTGCGGGCCCTGATCTTCGACTCGTACTACGACCGGTACCGGGGAGCCATTCCCAGCGTCCGGGTCGTGGACGGCCGGATCGCGAAGGGGATGGAGATCGCGTTCGGCACGCATCCCGAAGATCGCTACGAGGTGGCGGAGGTTGGCTATCTCCAGTTGGGGCAGCGCCGAACCGACTCGCTGCACGCGGGCGAGGTGGGGTACGTGGTCGCCAACATCCGCGGCGTCCAGGAGACCCGGGTGGGCGACACCGTGCTGGACGCCAACCGGCAGGCGGAGACGATGCTCCCGGGGTACCGTGAGGTGCACCCCATGGTGTTCGCTGGGCTCTATCCCACGGACAACAATCAGTACGAGGATCTGCGTGATGCGCTCGAGAAGCTCCAGTTGAACGACGCCTCACTCTCCTACGAGCCTGAAACGTCCGTCGCCCTCGGATTCGGCTTCCGCTGTGGCTTCCTCGGGCTGCTGCATATGGAGATCGTGCGGGAACGCTTGGAGCGGGAGTTCGACCTCGACCTGATCGCCACCGTGCCCAACGTGGAGTATCACGTCCACTTCACCGACGGCTCGCGAGCCGTCATCGAGAACCCGACGCGGCTGCCCACGGGATCGCGCGTGGACCGCGTCGAGGAGCCGTACATCCGCGCCCGGATCACGGTGCCGCCCGACTACATCGGGGCGATCATGCAGCTCTCCCAGGAGCGGCGCGGCGAGTACCTTGGCATGCAGTACCTGAATCCCACCCGCGTCGAGCTCGATTGGGAGCTGCCGCTCGCCGAGGTTATTCTCGATTTCTACGACAGGCTCAAGACCGTTACGCGTGGATATGCCTCGATGGACTACGAGTTGTCTGGCTACCGAGCGGGAGATCTGGTCAAGCTCGACATGCTGATCAACGGCGACCCGATCGATGCCTTCAGCGTCATCATCCATCGGACGAAAGCGCATGACTGGGGGCGCAAGATCGCCGACAAGCTGAAGGAGCTGATTCCACGGCAGCTGTTCGAGGTCGTGATCCAGGCGGCGATCGGCACGCGGGTGATTGCGCGGGAGACCGTGCGGCCGGTACGGAAGCACGTCACCGCAAAGTGCTACGGTGGCGACATCACCAGGAAGCGCAAGCTCCTGGAGAAACAGAAGGAGGGCAAGAAGCGCATGAAGCAGGTGGGGACGGTGGAAATTCCCCAGGAAGCGTTCCTCGCCGTCCTACGCGTCGACTAGGAGCAACGCCATGCGGTTCATCGTCGGAGTGGACGTGGGTGGGACGAACGTGGTGGTCGGTACGGTCCCCGAGGACGGCAGTACTGTCTACGGACTCAAGAAGGAGCGGACCCTGAGGGCCGACGGCCCGGATGCAGTCGTGGCCCAGATCGCCCAGATGGTCGACCACTCCCTGACCGACGCGCGCTCATCCCTCGGGACGACCACGCTGGAGGTCGCGGGCGTCGGCATCGGTGCGCCGGGACCACTCGACACCAAGAACGGTATCGTGCTGCTGACCCCCAACCTCGGATGGCGCAACTTCCCGCTCCGGGACCGGGTGAGCGAGGCCGTCGGGCTTCCGGGCACGCTCGACAACGACGCCAACTGCGCGATCTTCGGGGAGTGGTGGCGCGGCGCGGCGCGTGGTGCGGACGTGGTGATCGGACTCACGATCGGCACCGGCATCGGCGGAGGCATCGTGCTCGGGGGCGAGATCTTCCACGGCGCGAGCGACATTGCCGGCGAGATCGGGCACATGACGATCGACTCGACGGGCCGCCACTGCAAGTGTGGCAACTATGGATGTCTCGAGGCCTACGCGTCGGGCACGGCCATCGCAGAGCGTGCGGTGGAAGGGGTCGAGGCGGGCGCCCTGAGCCGCCTCGCAACGTATGTCGGCGGAGATCTCTCGGCCGTGACGGCACAGATCGTGTACGACGCTGCACGTGACGGCGACGAGTACGCCCTCGAGGTCATCAAGGACACAGCCCGCTTCCTCGGGGCCGGCGTGGCCAGCCTGATCAACATCTTCAATCCCGAGATCGTCGTAATCTGCGGCGGGGTGACGGCTGCCGGCGATCGACTGTTCAAGCCCCTCGCGTCGGAAGTCGCACGGCGGGCGTTCCGCCCCGGGGTCGAGCGCTGCAAGATCGTGCCGGGGCGTCTCACCGAGACCGCCGGCGTGTTCGGCGCTGTCGCCGGCTTCAAAGTGCAAACCTGGGGAGGAGCGTGAACCGTCTCGGGATCGTCGGCACGATGGTCTGGGACACCATCCACGGGCGGGGCGACAGCATGCGGCCCATCGAGGAGTGGGGCGGGATCGCCTACGCCCTCGCCGCCCTCGAGGTCTCGCTGCCGCCCGGCTGGGAGCTGGTGCCGCTGATCAAGGTGGGGCGCGACCTCGCGGACCGCGCAAACGGCTTTCTCGTCACGCTCACCAAGCGCGCCGGTGCCGCGCGCTTCATCGAAGTCGACGAGCCGAACAACCGCGTGACGATCCGATATGCCGACGCCACGCGCCGCGCGGAGCGGCTGTCCGGGGGCGTTCCCCCCTGGCGCTGGCCCGAGCTGGGGCCACTGATCCGCGATCTCGACGCCATCTACGTTAACTTCATCTCCGGCTTCGAGATGTCACTGGAGACGGCACAGCAGCTGCGGCACGGATTCGACGGACCGATCTATGCCGACTTACACAGCCTACTCCTCGGTGTGACAAGCGAGGGCCTGCGGGTGCCCCAACGGCTGCCGGACATCGCAGGCTGGCTCGCGTGCTTCGACGCGGTACAGATGAACGAGGACGAGCTGCGGCTGATGGGCGACGCTCCGATGGAGGTGGCGGCCACGGCCATCCGGAACGGGGTCCAGTTGCTGGTCGTCACGCTCGAAGCCCGCGGGACCGTGTACTTCGCGTCGCGAGGGAGCTCGTTCTTGGCAGCTCGACAACACCACAGCGCTCCCGGTCAACCGATCACCACGGAACGGATCGCGGCGCCCACCGCGGATCCGGTCGATCCGACCGGCTGCGGTGACGTGTTCGGCGGCGCGATGGTGGGCCACCTCCTCCGCGGCGCCGCCGTTCCGGACGCCGTGCGGGCCGCCAACAACCTCGCCGCGCGCAACGTGCAGTACCGCGGCGCGACCAGTCTGCACTACCACCTGCGTGGGGAGATCGTGCCGCAATGACGCGCGTGGTGGATATCCCGAGTCACTTCGACGACCGGTCGTTTGAACAGTTCGCCACGGCGTGTGGCGACATCTCCGGTGACCGGTTGCTGTTCGATGCACATGCCACGCAGTGGGCATCGCCCTACGGTCTGGTCGGTCTCCTCGCCGCCGGCCAGTGGGCGGCGGAGCACGGGCCGGAACGCCCGCTGCTCACGGTGCCGAGCGACCGTGACATCGCCCACTACTGGAGCCGCGCCGGGTTCTTCCAGCACGCGCAGGACTGGTTCGAGCTGCACGGCAAGGTCCCGCGGGTGGCGAACAGCCACGCGTCCGACGTTCTCCTGGGCATCACCCCTGTCCGAGGTTCCGACGACGTGCACAACGTCGTCGAGTCGATCCAAGACCGATCGGCGGCGATTCTCGCAGAGCTCGGACTCGAGGCGACGGCGGCCATGGGATTCGCTATGGCGCTTTCGGAGGCATGCCAAAATATTGTAGAGCATGCCGGCACGTCGGGGTGGGTCGCCGTTCAGGCGTACAACTGGCGTCGGCGCCTCGGCAGGCGGGTGGTAGTCATCGGCGTCGCCGATGCCGGCATCGGATTCAGGCGTTCGCTGGAAGCCACGCAGTCCGGGCGATTCGGCGATCGGTGGAACGACGCGACCGCCCTCGAGGCCGCCCTCTTCCACGGCGCGAGCCGGTTTCGCGATCCGGGCCGTGGCCAGGGCCTTGGGGGCATCGCCCGCTATGTCAATCGCTGGTCCGGCAAGCTCGGGGTCCGCAGCGGCAGGGCCCGTATCGCGATCGTGCCACCATGGGACGATGACGAGCCTCTGACGGATGGGCTGGCGGATTTTCCGGGGAGTCAGGTGCTCATGATCGTTCCCGCGCAGGAAGCCCAGTGAGCCTATGCAACACATCGACTTGAAGGCGATCCTCCAGCGCACGGTCTCGAGCACCTACGGAGACCTGGTCACCCGGCCCACCGGGAAGGCGGTCCGTGGCGGCATCGAAGCGGAGCTGGCGGATGGCGCAGGCGAGCAGGTCGCCATCATCGACTTCGGGACCGTGCGACTACTCGACTACTCCTGCGCCGACGAGATCGTGGGCAAGCTGCTGCTCGCGTACGGTTCGGCGCGGTACTTCCTCCTCCAGGGCGTCACCGCGTCCCACTGCGAGGCCATCGAGCCAGTGCTCGAGCGCCACAAGCTCGCCGCGGTCGCGTGGGATCGCGAGGGGCGTGTCCGCATGCTCGGCCACGTACCCGAGGCAGCCGCGGAGGCGCTCTCGATCCTCACTGCATCCACAGGGGACGTGCCACACGTGCCGGAAGCCACCGCACACGAGCTCCTGACGCTCCTGCGGGAGCAGCAGCTGACGGCCAACGGCGGACACTCGACCTCCGCGACCGGATGAGTCGCTCACCGCTCGGTCCCTCGACACGGGCCGTTCACGGGGCGCTGCACCGGTCGCCGGACCGCGCGCCGGTTACCACCCCGATCTATCAGGCCAGCACGTTTCATCACCCGATCGGCTCGAGCGACGAGGTGCTCTACACGCGCCACGGCAACAACCCCAACCAGACCGTCCTGGCCGAGAAGCTCGCCGCGCTCGAGGGTGCGGAGCGGGCGATCTTCCTGGCGAGCGGTATGGGGGCGACGGCGCTCGCTCACCTCGCCATGCTGCGACCCGGCGATCACCTGCTGGCGAGCGACTGGATCTACGGCGGCACCCGGCGGCTCTTTACCGAAGAGTTCGGCAAGCTCGGGATCGACGTTACGCTGATCATTCCGGACAACGCGCGGAACTGGCGTCAGTACCTTCGGAAGACCACGCGCGCCGTATTCCTCGAGATCCCCACCAACCCGCTGATACGGGTGCTTGACCCGAGCCCGATCGCAATGTTCTGCCGGGAGCAGGGCATCGCACTGATCATCGATTCGACACTCGCTTCACCCGTCAACCTGCGACCCCTCGAAGTCGGTGCGGACCTCGTCATTCACAGCGCCACGCAGTACTTGAACGGCCATTCGGATGTGGTCGGCGGTGTGGTCGCCGGGAGCGAGGCGCTGATCGAGGAGGTACGGCGGCTGATGCAGGTGTGGGGCCAGGCACCCGATCCGCACGCCGCGTGGCTCGTGGAGCGCGGGCTGAAGACGCTGATCGTGCGCATGGAGCGCCACAATGCCAACGGTCTGGCCTTCGCGCAGTGGGCCGCCGCGCATCCTGCGGTCGGTGCTGTGCACTATCCCGGACTCGCGAGCCACCCCGACCACGAGACGGCTGCGGAGCTCCTCGACGGATACGGCGGCATGGTCGGGTTGAGCCTGGCAGAGCCGTCTGCCGCGGACACGGTGCTCCGCCGACTGCGCCTGGCGTCCCACGCCCCGAGCCTCGGCGGGGTGGAGACACTCGTATCCGAGCCCCGTTTCACGTCCCACGCCTCGCTGACCCCGGACGAACGCTCGAGTCAGGGAATTCCGGACGGTTTCCTGCGCGTGAGTCTCGGGATCGAGGACATTGACGACATCATCGCCGATTTCGAAGACGCTTTCGCCGGCGTTTGAGCCGTGATCCGATTCCAGAAAGTCTTCAAAGCGTTCGCCAAGTCTCTCGCCCTCACGGATGTCTCGTTTCAGTTGGGCAAGGGCGAGTTCGTGTTCTTCACCGGGCACTCCGGCGCCGGCAAGTCCACCGTGCTCCGCTTGATCTACGCCGACGAGCACCCGACGAGTGGCGTTGTGCTCGTGTCCGGAATGCGCACGTCGGAGCTCAAGCGGAAGGACATCCCGCGGCTGCGGCGGCGGCTCGGGATCGTATTCCAGGATTTCCGCCTGCTCGACGACCGCACCGCAGAGGAGAACGTGGCGTTCGCGCTCGAGGTCACTGGGACGCGCCGCTCGGTCATCGCCCCGAAGGTCATGCGAGTTCTGACACAGGTGGGCCTCTCCGCCAGGGCTCACGCCCTCCCGCGGGAGCTGTCGGGCGGCGAGCAGCAGCGCGTCGCCATCGCCCGGGCCCTGGTGAACGATCCACTGGTGATCCTGGCCGACGAGCCAACGGGCAATCTCGACGAGCGCGCGACGCGCGGTGTGTTCCAGCTGCTGCGGGACATCAATGCCACCGGCACCGGCGTGATCATGGCGACGCACGACCTGGATCTCGTGCGGCAAACGCACCACCGCACCATAGAGCTCCAGAACGGCACGCTCGTGTATGATTCGGGTGCCGTGCAGGCCGATCCCCTGACGGAGGCGTCATGAGGCTTACGGTCCGCGAGGCGCTGCTCTCCTTCCGACGCGCGCCACTCCTCTCGACGCTCGCGGTCACGACCATCGGCTTCGCCCTGTTCGTGCTGGGTCTGTTCGGGCTGGTCGCCCTCAATCTGCGCGAGACCCTGACCGGCGTAGCCGAGCGAGTGGAGGTGGTCATGTACCTTGCGCGGGGCACGCCCGTGGACGTCGTGACGGTGGCCATCGGCGACATCCAGGCCTTCCCCGAGGTCGAGGGCGTCACCTACGTGACCGAGGAGCAGGCGCTCGAGCGCGCACGGCGTGAGCTCGTCGAATTCCAGGGCGTGTTCGGCGATCTCGTGGACAACCCGCTCCCTGCCTCTCTCGAGATCCGCCTCAGATCGGGATTCCGGGACATCGAGCACGTGCGGGCGGTGGCTGAGCGGCTGGAGGGATTCCGATTCGCGGAGGACGTGCGCTACGGCAGTGACTGGGTCGAGAAGCTCGACCGCCTACGGGACATCGCGGCCGCGGTCGGGCTGGTTATCGGCGCCGCGTTCGCGGCCGCCGCGGTCATCATCATCGGCACCACCATCCGCATGACCGTGCTGGCCCGCAACCGTGAGATCCACATCATGCGGCTGGTCGGCGCCACCGACGGGTTCATCCGCCGTCCGTTTTTGCTCGATGGCGCAATCAAGGGCGCCCTCGGCGGGGTGCTCGCCATCATCCTCGATTACGCCGCGTACTTCGCCGTGTCCCGCTCACTCTTCACGGCGACGTTCTTCTCGCCCGGCCAGATGCTGCTGGTCGTCCTGTTTGGCACGGTGTTGGGCTTCGGGGCCAGCGCCGCGAGCGTCAACCGTCACCTGCCGGCATTGTGACCCTTCGGGCCACCATCACTGGCTTGGCTGTGGTGGCGGCGGTCACCTGCCCCGTACGGGCCCAGGAGCGGCCCACCGTCACCCAGAGGATCCGGCAGAATCAAGAGCGCCTTTCGGACATCCGACAGGAGCGAACGGAGATCGAGCGCCAGATCAACCGGCTTCGGGGACAGGCGCAGACCATCGGGACGGAGCTCGTGAACATCGAGCGCCAGAAGTCAGTCACGGGTCGGTTGGTCAACGAGCTGGATCGGCAGATCGGCTCGCTGTCGGCCGAACTGGACACAGTGACATTCGAGTTGATGATGGCCCAGGACGCCCTGTCTGAGAAGCATGCGATACTCGAAGCCCGATTAGTGGAGATCTACAAGCGCGGAACCCTGTGGGTGTTCGAGGTTCTGCTCGCGGCAGAGAGCTTCGGCGACCTGCTGAGCCGATACAAGTACCTTTACCTCGTCAGCCGCCAGGACCGGGCACTAGCCCAGCAGATCGAGGAGCTGCGCAACCGCGTTGCCCAGCGCCGGAACGAGCTCGTCACCGTGCACGGCGAGCTGGGCCGGCAGCGTGACGACCGTGAGCGGGAGCTGACCCGGTACGTTTCCCTCGAGCACCGGCGTCAGCGCGCGCTGCAGAACACCCGTGCGTCCGAGCGGGCCGCGGCTGAGCGCCTCACGGCACTCGCGCAGGACGAAGCGCGTCTCGCCGACATCATCACCGCCCTGGAGCGTGAGCGGGCGCGCTCGCCGGTCGGCACCGCGACCATCACCAATGCGAGCATCGGCACCCTCGACTGGCCCGTGGAAGGGACCGTCGTCTATCGGTTCGGTCGGCAGGCCGGACGGGACAACACCGCCGTCCGGCAACACGGGATCGGTATCGCCGTGCCGCTCGGAACTCCGGTCCGCGCCGTCGCGGGCGGCGTAGTGCAGCACGCCGGGCCGTTTGGAACCTACGGTCCGACCGTGCTGCTCGAGCACGGCGGTGGGTACTACACGCTGTACCTCTACCTGTCGCGTATCGATGTCGCCGTGGGTGCCGACGTCGTGGCCGGCCAGAATGTGGGCCTGTCCGGGGGAGCGGGCTCGGACGACGGTCCCCACATCGAGTTCCAGATCCGCGGTCAGGGCGGCATCGCTCTCGACCCGCAGACCTGGCTGAAGCGCCGGTAGGCGCCCCCTCACCGGCACCACCGGAGCGGCACCCCACGGAATGCATACACCAGCAGGATGTGCGGGGTGGACAAGAACATACGTTTGTATTAATCATACATACGTATGACTAACAATCGAGATACTGCGGAATCGTTGCTCGAAGCCGGCCGCACGCTCTTCGCCGAACGAGGCTTCGATGGCACCTCAGTCCGCGCGCTCACGAGCCGAGCTGGCGCCAACCTCGGCGCCGTCACGTACCACTTCGGCTCCAAGGAGTCGCTGTACGAGGCCGTGGCTGACTCGCTGATGCGTCCGCTGCGGGAGCGGATCGCCCGTGCGGCGGTGAGCGACCGAGCGCCCCTCGATCGGGTCGAGCTGTCCGTGCGCGAACTCTTCGATTACCTCCAGGGCCATCCCGACCTGCCGCGCTTCGTGGTGCAGCAGCTCGCCGGCGCCCACCCGATCCCGCCTGCCGTTCGGGAGACCCTGCGGGCCAACCACACCGCCGTTACGGGCATGATCGCCGAGGGCCAGCGGGACGGGACTGTTCGCGAGGGTGACCCGCGGCTTCTGGCGCTGAGCATCGCGGCCCAGCCGATCTGGGTCGCGCTCGTGCGCCGGGCGCTCCACGAGGCCATCGGGCTCGATCAGGAAGACCCCCAGACCCGTCGCGACTTGGTTGAGAACCTCGTTCGCTTCGTTCGGAGCGGTCTGACGCCGGCTCGCGAGGACTTGGAGACCCCATGACACGACGTCCATCGTACGCGTGGATGAGTGCCGCCCTGATGATCTGGTCCGGTGTCGCAGGTTCGGGCGCAGACGCCCAGCAGTCGGGCGAGGCAGACTCGACCCTCACCCTGATCGATGCGGTCGCCCTCGCATTCGAAACGCACCCGGCCATAGGCGCGGCCGCCGCGGAGTTGGAATACGCCTATACGGAGCTGGGTCGGGCAAAGGCCGAGTGGCTCCCTCAGTTGAATGCCCGCGCCTCCCTCACCCAGCACCAGGAGCCGATGATCGCCTACCCGCTGCACGAACTGGATCTGCAGACGAGACCCATCTTCGACCGCACGCTCATCCAGGGCGGCGTGGACCTGGGATGGATGGCGTTCGACGGCGGTGGACGTCGGGCTCGCATCAAAGGCACTCGGGCACGGGCCGAACGGGCGGCGGTCGGCCAGGACGGCGCGGCCATGCAGATCCTCGCCCAGGTGGCCCACGCGTATCTGGCCGTACTCGCATCGGCCGAGGTGCTCGCTGCCCTGGACGAGCACATCGCCGCGCTGAGCGCCGAACGGGTCCGCGTGGTCCAGCTTCTGGAACAGGGCCAAGCCGCCGAGGTCGAGCGCCTCCGTGTCGACGCCGCGGTGGCACAAGCCGATGCCGACCGCATCGCGACGGTCGCGGGACTCGACGCGTCGGAGCGCTCGCTGGCCCGCATGCTCGGGACCGATCCTGCGGCAACGCGGTCTCGACGGCTCATGCCCGTGCGGCTCGCCGCCGGCGCCGTGGAGGAGCGCACCGTACTGCTGGACCGTCTCGACACAGGGAATACGCAGATTCTTCAGGCACGGCGCGCGGCCGAATCCGCCCAGTGGGCGAAGCGGGCAACGTCGGCGACTTGGTGGCCGCGCCTGGACGGTTTCGGCTCGTACGGCCTCTGGACGATTCCCGACGGGGAAGTGGTGCTGGAGTGGCAGGTCGGCGTGCGCGTATCCTATCCCCTCTTCACCGGCGGCGCTCGCTCCCGTTCCGTTGCCGGGGCCGCCGCGAAGGTGGACGCGGCACAGGAACAGCTCGCCCTCGCGGAACTGGAGGGTCGCGAGCAGCTCGACCGTGCGCTGACGCAGGTGCGGGAGCAGAGCGCGCGGTCGGAGGCCGTGGCAACCGCCGTGCGCCACCTCGCCGAGGTGACACGGATCGAACGGCTCGCGCTCGATGCCGGAGTGGGCACACAGACCGATTTCCTTCGTGCCGAGGCGGATCTGCACCGCGCCCGGGCCGCGCTGGTACAGGCGGAGTACGGCGCGATCCTCGCCCTGGTCGAGCTCGCCCGGACCACCGGCGACCTCACGATCGACTGGCTCCACCGCACGCTGGAGACCTCTCCATGACGAAACGTCGCTTGCCGCTGATCGCCATCCCGGTGCTGCTGATCGTCGCAGTGGTCGTGTTCATCCTCCTACGCGGCGGGGGCAATGACGGCGTCGTAGTGGCGTCCGGCACCGTTGAGGCCACTGAGGCAGACCTGGGCTTCCAACTCCCCGGGCGTGTCGAACGGATCGCCGTCGACGAGGGCGACGGCGTCGATGCGGACGACGAACTGGCGTGGCTCGACCGAGGCGAGCTGCTGGCACAGCGACGTGCAGCTGAAGCACAGGCCACCGCTGCGCGTGCACGTCTCGCGGAGCTGGAACGCGGCTTTCGCGAAGAGGAGATCGCGCAGGGACGCGCGTTGCTTCGGGCTGCGACGCAGCAGCTCCGGGATGCGGAGCGGGATCTCGAGCGGGCACGGCGCCTGTACGAGGGCGGTGCGATCAGCCGCCAACGATTCGACGACGCGGAAACAGCGGTGACGGTGACCGAGTCGGAGTACGAGCGGGCACAAGAATCCCTGCGTGTCCTCGAGTCCGGACCACGGCGAGAGCAGATCGCCGCTCAGCGCGGCCTCGTGGACCAGGCAGAGGCCATCGTTGCCCAGCTCGACGCCACCCTGGAACATGCCGTCATCCGTGCCCCGTTCGGCGGTGTGGTGACAGTCCGACACCGAGTGCCCGGCGAGACGGCGCCCGCCGGCACCCCTGTGCTCACCATCATGGACCCCACCGATCGCTGGGTGCGCATCTACGTGCGGGAGGACGACGTCGGCCGCCTTGCACTGGGCGGTACGGCGGCAATCTCGGCGGACGCCTATCCGGACCGCACGTACGCCGGGCGGATCGTGTTCATCGCGGACGAGGCGGAATTCACCCCGCGGAACGTCCAGACGACCGAGGAGCGCGTGAAGCTGGTGTATCGGGTGAAGGTCCGGATCGAAGCGGACAGCACGTTCGATCTCAAGCCGGGACTCCCGGCCGACGTGCGCCTCGACGTCGGGGCGCGGTAGGTGCCGGCAGCGCCCGCGGTCACCGTCAGTCACCTCACACGGCGCTTCGGAGCGATCACCGCCGTCGCGGACCTGTCCCTGGAGGTCCCGGGAGGCGAGCTCTTCGGCATCGTGGGTCCCGATGGTGCGGGGAAGACCACCACGCTTCGCATGCTGGCCGGCGTGTTGCGCCCGAGCGACGGAGATGCGTTGGTCGGGGGTGTCAGCGTGGCGCGGGATCCGGAGGGCGCCAAGCACCACATCGCCTACATGTCCCAGCGGTTCGGATTGTACACGGACTTGACGGTCCGGGAGAACATCGAGTTCTACGCGGACCTCTTTCTGGTTCCGCGCCCTGATCGGACTGCCCGCCTCGAGCGACTGTACACCTTCTCGGGTCTCGAGCCGTTCGAGCACCGGCTCGCGGGTAACCTATCCGGCGGGATGAAGCAGAAGCTGGGGCTCTGCTGTGCCCTGATCCACGAGCCCGAGATCATGCTGCTCGACGAGCCGACGTTCGGCGTCGATCCGATCTCCCGCCGGGATCTGTGGCTCATCGTGCACGAGATGGTGGCATCCGGCATCACGGTTCTCGTGGCGACCGCGTACCTCGACGAGGCAGAGCGGTGCGACCGAGTAGCGATGCTGCACGAGGGCCGTCTCATCGCTCTCGACACCCCCACGGCACTGCAGGATCGACTGCGCGGCCGGATCCAGTCGGTGCTCGCCGACGACCCCCGTAGCGCCCAGACGTTCTTCGCCGGCCACCCCGCAGTCGTGCACGCCGTCCTGTTCGGCGACGTGATTCACGCCACGCTCGCGAACGTCGCGCGTGACTGGCCTGCGGTGCGCGCCGAAGCCGAGGCAGCCGGCATTGGCATCCGAGCGGAGGAGGCAGCGGAGCCTTCGCTCGAGGACGCGTTCATCGATCTCGTGCGGGAGGCCGATCGCCATGCCGAGTGACGCCGTCTCCGCTCTGGGGCTGACGAAACGCTTCGGCGATTTCGTAGCGGTCGATCGGGTCTCGTTTGACGTCGCGACCGGTGAGATTTTCGGGTTCCTCGGCCCGAATGGTGCGGGCAAGACCACCACCATCAAGATGCTCAACGGGCTCCTGCGGCCGTCGTCCGGGTCGGCCACCGTCGCGGGATTCGACGTGATCACCAAGGCCGATGTGGTCAAGCGCAGCATCGGTTACATGTCGCAGGCTTTCTCACTCTACGGCGATCTCACCGTGGTGGAAAACATCCAGCTGTTCGCTGGCCTCTACGGCGTGACTGGGGGGGCGTTCGCGGAGCGGCGGGATTGGGTACTGGAGATGGCCGGGCTCAGTGCGCACCGGCATCGACTCACGAGCGAGCTGTCGCTCGGCTGGAAGCAGCGACTGGCCCTGGGCTGCGCGGTGCTCCATCAGCCGCCGATCCTGTTCCTGGACGAACCGACGTCGGGCGTGGATCCCGTGTCACGGCGGCAGTTCTGGGATCTGATCTACGATCTCGCCGAAGCGGGCACCACTGTGTTCGTGAGCACGCACTACATGGAGGAGGCAGAGTACTGCAACCGACTGGCACTCATGAATCGGGGGCGTCTCATCGCGCTGGACCGACCGCGGGAGCTACGTCAGGCGCTCGACGACCCGCTCTTCGAACTGCACTCCGACGACGCGGCGCTCGCGGTGGAAGCGCTGCGCGGTCTGCCGGTCGTGCTGGAGGCCTCCATGTTCGGACGGGCCGTGCACGTGCTGGTGAAGGATCGGGAACAGGCCACCCGTGACGTACCCGAGGCACTTGCCATCGCCGGCCGGACGTGCGCCGATCTTCGCGAGGTCGAGCCCGCGCTGGAGGACGTGTTCGTCGCCCTGGTGCGACGGGAGGGAGGGGCGGTCGTCGGATGAACTGGACCCGCCTCCTCGCCGTGAGCCGGAAGGAGATGCTCCAGATCCGCCGGGATGCCCGAAGCCTGTATCTGGCATTCATCCTGCCCCTGGTGTTGCTCCTGCTGTTCGGCTACGCGATCACGTTTGACATCAAGGACATCCGGCTCGCCGTGCTGGACGAGAGTCGCAGCGCCGCGAGCCGCGAGCTGGTTGCCTCGTTCGAGAGCTCCGGCTACTTCACGGTCGTCGAGTACCTGGGACGGCGCTCGGAGGCCGACGCCGTGCTCGAGCGCGGCCGTGCCCGGCTGGTGCTGGTGATTCCCCCCGGGTACGCGGCCGACGTCGCCACCGGCCGGCCGGCCGAGGTCCAGGCGCTGCTCGACGGCGCCGATGCCAACACGGCGACGATCGCCCAGAACTACGCGGATGCAATCGTGGCCGGTCACTCGACTCGTATCGTGCGCGCGGGCCGCTCTACCGGTCTTCCCATCCGAGCCGAGACCAGGGTGTGGTACAACGAGACCCTGGAAAGCCGCAACATGATCGTGCCCGGCCTGGTCGCCGTCATCATGTCAATCATCGCAGCGATGCTCACGGCACTAACGATTGCCCGCGAGTGGGAGCGCGGGACAATGGAGCAACTCGCCGCGACTCCGGTTCACCGGCTGGAGATCATCCTCGGCAAGCTCGCGCCCTACGTAGGGATCGGGCTGTTCGACGTCGCGCTCGCCACCGGCGTTGGCCTCCTCGTGTTCGGCGTGCCGTTCCGCGGCGACGTGCTGCTCCTGGCCGTCATGACCCTGATGTTCCTGCTCGGGGCACTGGGGCTCGGCATCTTCATTTCCGCCGCCATGAAGTCGCAGATCCTCGCCACGCAGGTCGCCATGCTGGCGACGTTCCTCCCCGCACTCCTTCTGTCCGGCTTCATCTTCGCAATCGAGCCGATGCCGTTGGTGCTCAAGGGCATCAGTCGGATCGTCCCCGCCAGATACTACGTCACCGTCACCAAAGGGATCTTTCTCAAAGGGGTCGGGATTGACGTCCTGCTCGTGGACGGGATCGCCATGGTGGTGTTCGCGGCCGTCGGGCTCGCCCTGGCCATCCGCGTCTTTCGCAAGGAGATCGCGTGAGCCCCGGGGCGGCCCTGCGGATTCGCGAGATGGTCAAGAAGGAGTTCCGACAGCTCCTCCGGGACCCGCGGACACGAGCCATCATCTTCGTATCACCCATCATCCAGCTGCTGATGTTCGGTTATGCGGTGAACACCGACATCCGGCACACCCCCACCTTCGTGGTGGATCACGACGGCAGCGCCGATTCCCGACAGCTGATCGATGCGTTCGTCGCCTCGGGATACTTCGACGTCGTGGGTCGATCGGGCCGCCCCGCGGATCTCGTGTACGCGCTCGACCACGGCCAGGCGCTTCTCGGACTCGAGATCCCGCTGCATTTCGCACGGGACCTCGCAGTCGGCCGCGCCAGCGTCCAGATCATCCTCGACGGGACGGAGTCCAACAGCGCGACGGTCGCTCAGGGCTACGCGCAACGGATCGTGCAGCGGTTCGCACTGAGCCGGGTGGCCGCTGCAGGCACCGTGCCTAGTGGCGGTGTCGATCTCAGGGCACGCGCGTGGTACAACCCCAATCTCGAGAGCCGCGTGTACAACGTGCCTGCGGTCATCGGGATGCTGATCATGCTGATGTGCCTCCTCCTCACCGCGCTCGCCGTGGTGCGCGAGCGCGAGCTCGGCACACTCGACCAGCTCAGGGTCAGTCCGCTGAGCCCCACTGAGCTCATGCTGGGCAAGACGCTTCCGGTGGCGGTGGTGGGATTGATCGATCTCGCGGCAGTCACGTTGCTCGCCATTCTCTGGTTCGACATCCCCATGCGGGGCGCGCCGCACGTGATGCTGATCGCGGCCGTGCTCTACATTCTCGCCGGGCTGGCGATAGGCCTGCTGATCTCCACAGTGTCCCGAACGCAGCAAGAAGCGTTCATGTCCATGTTCCTGTTCTTCCAGCCTGCGATCATTCTCTCTGGCTTCTTCTATCCCATTGAGAGCATGCCGACGGTCTTCCAGTGGATTACGCTGCTGAACCCGGTGCGGCACTTCCTGGAAATCGTGCGAGCCGTCTTCCTCAAGGACGCCGGCGTGCTGTCCCTGTGGCCCCAATACTTGGCGCTGTTGTTGCTCGCGGCCGTCGTGCTCCGCGTCGCCGTGGTGCGGTTCCCTCGCAGCATGGCCGGCTGAGGACCTCCGTCCACCTCGCGGGACTGTGGCCGGACGGTATCATTCAGCAGACAAGCGTAGCGAGCAGATGGGGGAGCGGAGCGTGTCCGGATCCGGCAGGTCGGCCATCGACACCATGGTACGGTGCCATCTCGCCGGCCGGGACATCAGGGATGACCGGGTGCTGGCGGCAATGGCCGCCGTGCCGCGCGAAGCGTTCGTGCCCGACCACCTGCGCGCCCACGCCTATGACGACGCCCCCCTCCCAATCGGCTACGAGCAGACGATTTCCCAGCCGTACATCGTCGCGCTCATGATCCAGGAGGCCCGGGTGGATCCCGACTCCATCGTGCTCGACGTGGGCACGGGCTCAGGGTATCAGACTGCACTCCTCGCGCAGCTCGCCCGGCACGTGTGGAGTGTGGAGCGCCTGCCGGAGCTGTACGAAACGGCGGCGGGGCACCTCGAGGCGCTTGGTATCGACAACGTGACGCTCGTGGTCGGCGACGGTGCGCTCGGGTGGGACGAGGGTGCACCGTACGACGCGATCATCGTAGCCGCGGCCGCGCCGCGCGCACCGCAGCCCCTGCTCGACCAACTCGCGGTCCACGGCCGGCTCGTCATTCCGATCGGAGACCGCGCGCTGCAGGATCTCACGATCTTCGAGCGCACCGAACGCGGGATGCGCACCACTCGTGCGGGCCCCTGCCGCTTCGTCCCCCTCCTCTCCCACGAAGCATTCCACGACGGCTGGTGACCGCGCTGCTCCTCGGCGCGCACGTCTCGACCGCCGGTGGGCTGCGGCATGCACCCGGCCGGGGCGCGGCGATCGGTGCCACCGTGATTCAGGTCTTCACCAAGACGCCAAACCAGTGGCGCGAACCCAGCCTCACGGACGAGGAGGTCACGGCCTTTCGGCACGCCGTCGCCGACCACGGCATCCGTGGCACGGTGGCCCACGATTCGTACCTGATCAATCTCGCGTCCCCCGACCCGTCGATCCGCGACCGCTCCCTCGCCGCGTTCACGGCCGAGTTGGCGCGGTGCCGCCGGCTCCGCATCCCGTGGCTCGTCACCCATCCGGGGAATTTCATCGACGACCGCGATGCCGGGTTGGCACGTAACGCCGAGGCATACGCAAAGGCCCTGCGGGTGGTGGCGGGGCCCACCATCCTCATCGAAACAACGGCGGGTAGCGGCACGGCGCTCGGAAGCACCTTCGAGGAGATCACCGAGCTGCGGGTGCGCGTCCCTGAGCCCCTGCGGCGCCGGGTTGCGGTGTGTGCCGATACCTGTCACCTGTTCGCGGCGGGATACGATCTCGTGGGTGACTGGCAGGGCGTGTGGGAGGCGTTCGAGCGTACCATCGGCGTGCGCCACCTCCGCTGCATCCACCTGAACGACTCGAAGACGCCATTCGCCTCGCGACGCGACCGACACGAATGGATTGGGGAAGGAAGTTTGGGAGCGGAGCCGTTCCGACGGATCATGCGGGATCCGCGCTTTGCCGGGGTCGTCAAGATCATCGAGACCCCCAAAGCCGACGACCCCGACCACCACGACCGCCGCATGCTGCGCCGTCTCCGGGCGTATGCCCGCAGCCGTCGCTGAGGCGTCAGGGCTCGCCGAACGTCCCCTCGAGTACCCGGAGTGCGGCGGGGTCCGTCTGGTCCACTCTGAGGGGCGTCACCGTCACGAACCCCCTGCTGAACCAGAAGAGATCCGTCCCCTCAACCGCGTCCTTCTCGGGGGGCGACCAGTCATCCCAGAGATAGACCAGTCCGCGTGGGGAGGTGCGGCGGTCATAGTCCTGCTCACCGAGCGTGAGACTCATCGGCGCCACCTTGACGCCCGCGGGGCCGGCGGCGGGGATGTTGACGTTCAGCAGGAGCGGTGCCCGTACCTGTCCGCTACGCACGAGCGTCTCGACGACCCGGCGCGCCCACCCGGCCGCCACGCGGTAGTACTCCACGTCGCTGCCGGCGTTGGTCGAGAACGCCAAAGCCGGCACGCCGTGCAGCGCAGCCTCACGGGCAGCGGCGACGGTGCCGGACACCCAGGCATTGGTCCCGACGTTGTCGCCGGCGTTGATCCCTGAGACGACGAGATCCGGCAGCGAATCCATGAGCGCCGTCAGCGCCACTCGGGTCACCGTGGCAGGTCGCGCCCCGACCGCATACCATGGCACGTCATGCGCGTTGCCGAATTCGTACACCTTGATCGGGTCCCGATAGGTGATCCCGTGTCCCGTCCCGCTCTGCTGCTCCAGAGGGGCCGCCACGAAAACGTCACCGAGCGGCAGCATGGAGTCGATCAGTGCCACGAGGCCGGGCGCCTGGTAGCCATCGTCGTTCACGACGAGAATGCGGAGGCGCGACGTGCTGTCGGGCTGCTGGGCAACCGCGCGGGCGGCCGGCAACACCAGCAGCGCGACCAGCAGGATCCTGGCAAGAGGTCGGGACATTCCGTTCTTCCTCACGATGGTGTACGGTTGTTGCATCTGGCGGGTCCTTCCCAGCGCTTGAAAGGGAACCACTCGATGATCCGGAGGCAATGAGATGCGGTGGCGCGGAGCCATGGCGTGCCTGAGCGCAGTCGCGGCCGTCAGCTGCGGTGACGCGGCACCGACCCGGGTCATCCTATTCCTCGCGGACGGTGCGGGTAACGGTCACTGGACCGTCGCCCGACTCCAGCGCGAAGACCTCGCCGTCGCCTCGTTTGCGGCGCACGGGCTGGTAGACACACGGGGTGCCGATCACGTCGTGACCGGTAGTGCACCCGCAGCCACCGCCTACGCCACCGGTGTCCGCTCCCGCATGCGGGCCATCGGCTTGGGGCCGGACCTCGAACCCCGCACGACCGTGCTGGAGTACGCGCAGCAGCATGGCATGGCCACGGGCCTTGTCACCACCACGATGCTCACGGACGCGACCCCGGCTGCGTTCGCCACGCATTACCCGAAGCGCGACCACCTCGCCGTCGCGCAACAGATGGCGAAGGCGTCGGTCACCGTCCTTCTCGGCGGTGGCCGCATGATGTTCGCCCGGGCGCTCGTAGATGGCGGGAGTAACGTACTCGAAGCGATGCGGTCCTACTACGCCTATATCGAGACCCCCGAAGCGCTGGATGCGGTCGACCCAGACACCGTGACGGCGTTGCTCGGGCTCTTCGCCGAGGAGGACCTGGACCCCGCGCCGCAGCGTCGTCCCTCCCTCGCCGACATGACCGCCACCGCGCTCCGCATTCTCGACCGGGACCCGGACGGGTTCTTCCTCATGGTGGAGACCGAAGAAACCGACACCCAGGCGCACGAGAACGCACCGTTCGACGAGGTTGCCGCCGAGATGTTGGCCTTCGACGACGCCATACGGGTTGCTTTGGAGTACCGTAACCGCCGCCCCGGCACGCTCGTGATCGTCACCAGCGACCACGAAGCCGGGGGCGTATCGGTGCATGAAAACGTTCACGGAACACTCGTGCTGCAGTACACGACCACCGGGCACACGGCAGGTCTGGTACCGATCTTCGCCGATGGACCGGGCGCCGAGCGGTTCGGCGGCTTGATCGCCAACGACGAGGTTGGACGGCGTCTCGTTCGCCTCGTGCACGGCGAGTAGGAACTGGGCCAATCTCCGAGTGTTATATCTGCGTATGATGCGCGTAGTGAGTTCGCGGGGGAGCTCCGGCCGATTCATGAGCGCCGTCGTGGTGCTGGCCTACGGAGCCGCGCTGGCGGTCGTGCCGGTCGCACACGGCGCCACCGAGGTCCTGTGGTCGACGGGCACGGTGGAGTCGGAACATTCCGACTCCTGTCCCACCGTGCACGGCGGTGCGGCGTGTCACGCCCTTGGCGTACTGCAGTTGGCCCATCCGTCCCCGGCGGTCCAGCTCACCTCGCATGCCGTAGCTTCCGACGTGCCGCTTGCGGCGAGTGGCGCCGGGCCCGGCCGTCGTCGCACTCCGAGCCCGCCGCCCGCCAGAGCACCTCCCGAGGGCTAGTCCCATACTCGTCGGAGTTGGACGGGGCGCCCCACTGCGGGGATGCGCTCCGCCGTGCACATTAGCAGCTTGGGGAGAATGTCACGACACGCCATGCGTACGACGGCGCTCATTGCAGTGCTGGTGGGGTCCGTCGTCGCTCCCGCATACGCGCAGGAGCGGCCGGAGCCCACCGACTCGTTGCGGGCCGAGCTGCGGAAGCTCCAGGCCAGACTCGATTCGCTCGAGCGCGTCCTCGCGGAACTGGTTCGCCAAGGTGGCGATACCACCGAGCTCCAGGACGAGCTCGCGGCGCTCCGTGCCGCAGCCCAACGTGCCGCCGGCGAGGCGCAGGAACCCGACTCAGCTGCTACGCAGGAGAGCCGCACCCGCGACCTCTCCGTGCTGAATCCCGAGATCTCCGTAACTGGCGACGTCATCGGGAGCTTCCTGGCACCGGCTGGTGAGCCCAACGGATTCCGCGCGACGCCGCGTGAGTTCGAGTTCTCGTTCCAGTCCGCGCTCGATCCATACACCCGGACTAAGATCTTCGTCACGTACGAGGAGGAACTGGAGATTGCCGGCCTCGAGCTGGAGGAGGAGGATGGCGAAGAGGCTCATGGTCACAGCGGTTTCGCCATCGAAGAGGCGTATCTCTACTGGGTCGGCCTGCCCGGAGCGTTCGGAATCAAGGCAGGGAAGTTCCGGCAGGAGATCGGACTGTACAACCGCTGGCACACGCACGCCCTGTACGAGATCGACCGTCCGCTTGCGGCGGTGGCGTTCCTCGGAGACGACGGTCTGATCCAAACCGGCCTCTCGCTCTCGTCCCCGTCCCTCACGATCGGCCCATCGAACCAGACCCTGCTGGTCGAGGCCACCCAGGCGACAAACGAGGCCCTGTTCGGTGGTGGTAACGACCTCAGCTTCCTCGGACGGTTCCAGAGCTTCTGGGACGCAGGGGCCACGACCTACTTCCAGCTCGGTGCCACCGGCGTGACAGGCAGGAACGACGAGCTCGATCTCGATTCCCGCCTGCTTGGCCTGGACTTCTCGTTGCGCTGGGCCCCGCGGGGTCGGGCGCTCTACCGGGCGCTCGAGCTGAAGTCGGAGTGGTACTTCGCCAAGCAGGAGCTGGGCGGCGTGCGTGAGACGGGGCATGGCGGGTATGGCCAGGCCAACTTCCGGCTGACCCGGCAGCTCGTGCTCGGAACACGGGTGGACTTCCTCGACAATTACGGGGACCAGCCGAATCTGTTGCAGGTCGTCCCGTCGATCAGCTGGTGGCAGAGCGAGTGGGTGCGCCTGCGCCTGCAGTACAACTACGTCAAGCCAGCGGCCCTCGACCCCAGTCACACAGTCATGCTGCAGGTCGTGTGGGCGATGGGCCCGCACAAGCACGAGTCGTACTGAGCTGGTGGAGGAGCTATCATGTTAGCCATGACAACGCGCACGTTGGTGCTGATGCTCGCCGCTGGTTTGAGCTTCGTGCCGTCGGCATGGGCGCAGCAGTCGCTCCGGGTGGTGGCGACGCTGCCTACCTACGCCGCAATCGCGCGCGAGATCGCCGGCCCACTGGCCGACGTCGAGGCCATCGCACGCGGCGACGAGGATCCCCACTTCGTCACCCCACGGCCGTCCTATGCCGCTATGATCCAGCGCGCGGATCTCTTCATCGTGACCGGACTGGATCTCGAGCTGTGGGTGCCTGCCCTGTTGGATCGGGCCAACAACCCAGACGTTGTTGAGGGTGCACCCGGCCACGTCGTGGCGTATGCAGGTATCAAGCTGCTGGACGTGCCCCAGAGTGTCTCGCGGGCCGGCGGGGACATTCACGTCTTCGGTAACCCGCACATCCATACCGATCCCCTAAACGGCATCCTCATTGCGCGGAACATCGCCGCAGGGCTGAAGCGGCTCGATCCGACGAACGCCGCCGCGTACGACGCCAACCTGGGCGCCTTCGAGGACCGTGTGCTCCGACGGCTGTTCGGCGACGAGCTGGTCGAGATGCTGGGTGGCGAGCAGCTCCTCGCGCTGGGCCGGGACTACCGATTCTGGGAATTCGCCGCATCCCAGACCTTTCAGGGGCGGCCCCTAACGGACTACATCGGTGGTTGGCTGGCGGCGGGCGCCCCCTTCCGGGACCGGCGCATGGTGTGCTATCACAAGAACTGGGAGTACTTCAGCGCCCGGTTCCGGGTCGCGTGCGCGATGTACGTGGAGCCCAGGCCGGGGATTCCCCCAGCGCCGGGGCATGTCGGAGAGGTGATCGAGTTCATCAAAGTGGAGCGCATCCCGGTCATCTACGCCGCGAACTACTTCAGCCGCAGCCAAGTCGAGCGCGTGGCCAGTCGGACGGGCGCACGGGCGGTCGTCGTGCCGGAGCATGTCGGTGGCGAAGACAGGGTCGACGACTACCTCACGCTCATCGACCGCTGGGTCACCGGGCTCGCCGCCGGCTTCGGAGCCGCCCGGCACCGGTGATGCCACCCAGTCACCCCGAGCCAAACAAGGGCAGATGATCGAGCTGATGCTGCCGGCCCTGGTGGCCTCGCTGATTCTCGTCGGGATCCATGGGTACCTCGGCATCCACATCATCGCTCGCGGCGTGATCTTCGTCGATCTCGCACTGGCGCAGGTCGCGGCCCTCGGGTGGGCTGCCGCCGGGCTTGGACTCGGCGCCTGGGTAGGGTCGGCAATCGGCATATCTGCAGACAACGCGAGCTATCTGGTTGGACTCCTCGCCACGCTCATCGCCGCCGCACTGCTCTCGCTCACCAGGATGGAGCACGAGCGAGTGCCCCAGGAGGCCATTATCGGCATCGTGTACGTCGTCGCATCCGCCGCGACCATTCTCCTCGCCGCGCAGGCACCGCGCGGATCCGAGCACGTCGAGCATCTCCTGACGGGGAGTCTGCTGTGGGTCACGTGGCCCGCCATCGCCAAGACGGCAGTCGTGTACGGTGCCCTCGGCATCGTCCACTGGCTGCTGCGCCACCGCTTCCTGACGATCTCCCTCCACCCGGAGCGGGCACGGCAGAACGGCTGGAGGGTGGCAGGTTGGGACTTCTTGTTCTATGCGCTGTTCGGCGTAGTGGTGACGTCCTCGGTGGCGATCGCGGGAGTCCTCCTCGTGTTCAGCTTTCTCGTCATTCCCGCTGTGATCGCGTTCTTCTTTGCCCGGACTCCCGGGAAGATGCTGGCCATCGCCTGGATCACCGGCACACTGGCAACGGTCCTCGGGCTGTTCGTGTCCTACCAGTCCGACCTCCCGACCGGTCCCGTGGTCGTGTGCGCCTTTGCCTTCGCGCTGCTCATCTCCTTCCTCGTGCGGCGCTTGATGGGCCGACCGGCAGCCGCGTGAGCCGGCTCGTGAAGGCGGTGGCAGTGCTCGCGGCCGTCGCAGCCCCGGCCCGCGCCCAGGTAACCGCCGAGGTGCTCGTCGGAGCTGCGTGGAGTTCACCGCTCGTCGAGGACGTCATCGTGAATGCGATCACGCTGCAGCCACAGATCGCACCCGGTCTCACCGCCTCGGTGGGCACCTGGCTCAACGCGCGCTATCACGTCGGCGGTCGGATCCGCTGGGCGCGAAGCGACCTCAAACGACACGAGCTCGGGGAGCGCACCAGTGTCTTGCCGCTGACGGTCTGGACGGGGACGATCGTATTCGAGCGGAAGATGTGGCGCAGTGTCGCCGCGGAGGTCTGGTTTGGCGGCATCAAGTATGCTGCCGGTGGCGATGCGGACGGCACCGTCTTTCAGGACGGCTCGTCCTTGATGGCGACCCTCGGCCTGGGCGTCCGCGCTGACCGCGCCATCACAGACCGACTGACGATCGGCATACATGTCGGCTACGACGCACACCAGTTCGACACACAGACCCTGCGGACGGCGGGATTCACCGGCGGCCGGATCGTGCACCGGGTCGCCGTGAGCGCAAGCCTGCGCTGGAGTCAGAGGCATGCAACGCCATTCTAACGCTATCGTCGTCCTCGGAGCACTCGTCGCGGTCGGGGCATGTCAAACCCCGGACGCACCCGTCCGCCCCACACCGTACGACTTCCGTCTCGCCAAGTCGGACACCGTGTTTCACTGGCCCGAGGCCGCGATGCCGGTGCGCTTCTACGCTGAGCCAATCGGACGTCTCCCCGAGGACGTCGCAGACGGCCTGCGTCAGTGGCAGCGCCAGTTCCTGTACGGCGAGCTCCGGACGACAGTCGTCTCCGACTCCACGCAGGCCGACGTCGTGGTACGCATGGCCAGCCCCGAGCCCCCCAGCGCCCCGCCCACGGACGATCCCATCCGGTTGGTCTGTGAGGGGCTGACGATCCTGCCGTCACGCGTGTTGGACGGGACGGGGCAGACTCGCTTCTCGGCCCGCATCGAGATGTTCCTCAGCTGGTTCCCTGGCTCCGACCCAACCGAGGTCACCAACTGCCTGACCGTCATCACGGCCCACGAGATCGGTCACGCGCTCGGGATCTTCGGTCACTCGGGCGATCCGGTCGATCTGATGCACTCGGCGCCGTCGGTGAGATTACCGTCCAGCAGGGATCAGGCGACCATTCAGGCACTCTATCACCTCCCCACGGATATCCTGCCGTGGGAGCCCGGGACGGTGCCGTGAGACCGGTCTCGGTGTTCGCGGAGAGCTTCCCGACGTTCGCGGCCGAGATCGAGACCGCCGGGCCGGGGCCCGCGTAGCGCGTCCGCATGGCCCTCGCCGGAGACTTCGAGGTCGTTCGCGATCCGCTGTGGAACAACATCCGGATCGACGGGCGGGCGCTCGGTGTCGTCGACAGCGCGCCGTTCCAGCGCCTGCGCTACGTGCGCCAGCTTGGCCACGCGTATCTGGTCTACCCCGGCGCCACCCACTCCCGATTCGAGCACGCCCTGGGTGCCTATCACCTCGCCCGACGGGCGCTGACGCTGCTGCGCGAGCGCAGCGAGCTGGACACCATCGACGACGAGACCCTTGCGCTCATTCCGCTGGCAGCGCTGCTCCACGACATCGGCCACTATCCATTCTCGCACGCCCTCGAAGAGGCCGGGCTGCCGTCCCATGAGGTGCTCGCGGTTCACCACTTCGTCCATCCGGAACTCGCCGCCGCGCTCGATCGCTACGGGGTCGGCGACATCGGTGCGCGGCTTGCCGCCCTGATCACAGGAACGAGCGACAGTCCCCTGCAGGGACTCGTCGCGGGATCGCTGGACCTCGACAAGCTCGAGTACCTGACCAGGGACGCCCGGATGTGCGGCGTTCCCTACGGGACCGTCGACGTGGATCGTCTGCTCCACTCACTCACAGTGACACCCGACGGGGTCGGCGTGCACGAGAAAGGCGTGAGCGCATTGGAGTCCCTGCTCTTCGCCAAGTACCAGATGTACCGCAACGTGTACTGGCACCACGCCGTTCGCAGCGCCACGGCCATGTTCAAGCGGCTGATCCGGATGGCCATGGAGGCCGGGCACCTGCACACCCACGCGCTCGCTGACAGTACCGATGAGTCGCTCATGGAGGCGGTGCGCGATTTCGCTGCCTCCCCCCTACCCGACCGTCTCCGTCGACGGCAGCTGTACAAGCGCGCCGTGGACCTCTCGGCGGGCACGCTTCCCCCCGATGCCGGCGACTGGATCAGCACCCATCCCGGTCTCCTGACCGCCGTCGAGGATCGGCTCGCGGCCGAGCTCGGGCTCGAGGCGGGTGCCGTGCTCCTGGACTACCCTGCCAAGCCCGAGATGGTGGCAGTCGACCTGCCGCTGCGCCTGCGGGACGGTCAGGTCACCCGGCTCGATGCCCCGGATGGGCGGGGCCTGCTGGGGATTCGGGGGATTGCGGATGAACTCCACACCAGCGCGCGGCGGCTCCGCCTGTTCGTGGTGGAGCCAGTCGACGTGGACGAAGTGGCGGTGCGCCGGCTCGCCTCGCGCTCTGCAGCGGAGGTGGCGGGCATACTCGAAGCAGGTGGGGCGCTGCTCTAGTCCCCCGGGCCGGCGGCCTCACCATCCGCCGACGGCGCCTGGGCTCCCGCTTCCGCCAGCAGGCCTGCGAGCGTGCGGTAGTAGCGGGCCTCCTCGTCCCTACCCTCCCGCGCCATGGTCAGCGCACACGTCTCCAGGGCATAGAGAATCGGCCCCAGGTGCTCGGCCGCCACCCGGCCGACCGCCTCGGGATTGGGGCCCGACCGACTCACGCGATCGCGCGCTCGGCGTGCTGGTCTTCCGAGACTTCGACGCTGTCGATGCGGATGACGATGACCGTGATGTTGTCGAGTCCACCGCGCCTGTTGGCCTCGGCAATGAGCCGATCCACCAATTCGCCGGGCGGGCGGCCCTGCACCATGAGGGTGCTCAACTCCTCGTCCTCGAGCATACCGGTGAGACCGTCTGACGCCAGGAGGAACAGATCCCCCTCATGGAGCGTGCCGCCGTAGATATCCGGCGCGACGTCGGCATTCGCCCCGACGCAGCGGGTGATCACGTTGGAGTAGGGGTGCGTGCGGGCCTGCTCGGGCGTCAGATAGCCAGCATCCACCTGTTCCTGGACGTACGAGTGATCCTTGGTGATCTGGAGCAACTGCTCGCTACGCAAGACGTAGGCGCGACTGTCGCCGACCTGCCCGATGAGGTAGCGGTCACCGTTGATGACCATCGCCGTGACGGTCGTGCCCATGCCTCGCTTGTCCTGCTCGACCAGCGTCCGCTGGAAGATCGCGCCGTTGGAGTCCACGATCCCCTTGCGGATGATCTCCGCAGCTTCGGCATCGGGTCGGCCAATCAGACCCTCGAGGGCGCGGCCCACGGTCTGCACCGCCATCTCACTCGCGACCTCACCGGCTGCGTGTCCTCCCATGCCGTCGGCCACGATGAACACACCGTGGTCCGGCACCATGAGGAACGCATCCTCGTTGCCCGACCTGACGACCCCGACGTCGGTGCGGCCGGCGCATGTGAAGCGGACAGTCCGTGGCACGGTACCCGTTCTACTCGCCCCGTGAAGGTGGTTTCGGCGGCAGCTTGATGGCTCCCATCAGCCTGGTCGAGCTGCCCTTCCCTGGATCGATCGTATCGTCGGTCGGCTCAAACATGGTCTGGACCTCGCCGAACCGGACGTACGCGCCGGGAGCGAGCGGTGCCTCTCCCGAAACGCGCTCGCCATCGACCAACGTTCCATTCGTCGAATCGAGATCGACCACAACCCAAATACCCTCGCGCCGCTGCAATTTCGCGTGAGTTGTCGAGACACTGTCGTCCGGCAGCACGATGTCATTGTACTCCGCACGCCCCACATTGACGATCGGGACGCGGATCGGAAACCGCTGTCCCTTCAGGGGGCCGCTCCTGACGACCAGGTTCGCCATGACGTCAGGCCCCTTGCCGGGCTCTCGGGCCTCTGCCACCGGCGCCGGCGCCGCACTCGGCGGGGGCGGTGGCTCGCCAGGGACCCCATCGGGCATGCCACCGGTGAACCCCGCCCCGGCGCGCGGCTCCGATGGCCCCTCTTCGGGGCGCTCGGGTCTCTGGATCGCCGGAAACCCGTGCAGCGTGTTACGCAGCCGGTGAACCGCACCCGGCGGCGGCATGGCGCTCAGCTCGGGCCCCGGTGGCGCGACTTCGGCGACATCCGCATGAAACCGGAACTCATAGTCGCCGCAGCGGATGACGTCTTCGCCCGCCAAGACGTGCTGCCCACGCACCCGTTGCCCGTTGACGAACGTCCCGTTCGTGCTGCTGTCCACGAGCACGTAACCCTTTGGCGACACGAGCACCTCGGCATGGCGCCGTGATACGCTCCGGTTGGTCAGCACCACCTCGCAGCTTGCGTCCCGACCGATCACGATCGAGCCCTCGACAGCAAACTCCCGGCCGTCCGTGAGCGATACCAGTCGCCCGCCCGTCACCGTGGTGGGGGCGCGCTGCTCTCCGGGCCTGCCACCGGCCAGCGTGGCCGGATCGATCGCTTGCACGTACTGGGTACTTCCACTGCGGCGCTCGTCACCGAACAGCAGCTCGACCCCGCCGACCTCCACCTTGTCGCCGTGCAGCAACGGCGTGGGCTGAGGCCCCAATCGGACGCCGTTGACGAGCACGCGCGCGCCTTCGCCGCCAAGCCGGATCGCGGCCTGGCCGTCCGGCATCCCTTGCACGACCGCGTGTCTCGGCAGGACTCCGGGCTCGGAGAGCACGACATGTGCCGTCGGGGCACTTCCGATCACCATCTCACCGACGGGAACGGAATGGCGCCGGCCGCCGACCTCCAGATACGACATTGGTGCTTCCTCGATACGCGGGCGAAACTAGGACAAGCTAGTCCCGCTCCGAAGGCGGTGCAACCGAACCGACGGCCTCGGGCGTCCCCTCGCTCAGCTCCCCCTCCTCGGACACCTGTTCCTCCCACAGCTTGAGCCATCGCCAGAATACGAAGGAGCCGACCCCCAGGGTCAGATAGCCGACGAACAGCCGCCACAGCAGCACGTATGAGGGCGTGAGCTCCCGCGGCACGTAGATGGACATGACCGCAGCGGAGAGCACCTCGGCCAGTCCGGAGCCGCCGGGTGTGGGAGCGAAATAGAGCAGGAAGATGATCAGCGTCTGCAGCAGCAGCACGTCGACGAAGGGAGCCTCGATCCCCAAGGCGCGCAGGACGATGTATCCCGCCAGCAGCTTGTTGGCGAGCGTGGGCGCCGTGAGCAACACGCTGCCCCCGAGCGAGAACCAGCCTCGCCCCTTGAAGAACGCCACCATGGCTTCGTGTGCGCGGTCGATGCCGTCGTTCAGCGATGCGACTCGGCTCGCGAGCTCCTCACTCCCCCGGCGCTCCAGCCAGGCCACGATGCGGCGGGCGATCCTGCGTGCGACGCCTGGGAACACCATGAGGAGAAGGAGGACGGCACCAATCGAGATGAATCCGCCGAGGCTCAGCCGGAACAGGTCGTTCAGCGTCGCCACACCGAGGATCCCGTGCTCTTCCAGCGACGTCCCGGCGCCCAGGAACACCGCCAGCGGCCCGGCGACCCCAAAGAACAGGATGGTGGCCACGAAACTCATCATCGTGGCCACCATCCCCTCGGGAATCGGCGTGCCGTACCGCTTGAGCGTGTAGATGCCGACCGGGCCGCCGCCGGCCTGCGAGGGAGTGATCAGCGTCGCCCAGGCGTTGAGCCCCGCGGAGAAGATCGCCCCCTTGAGCTGAGTCTTGGGATAGACGTGCTTCGCGAGCACATACAGGCGGAGCCCACCGCCGAACCAGTCCAGAGAGGCAACCATCACGCCAATCAGCACCCAGTGCCAGCGTAGCGAGACCATGGCGCGGAGGAACAGCTCGAGGTTATTGCCGTACAGGAGCAGCCCAACGAACACGACCGCGGAGATCCCTGCGAAGATCTCCACACCGCGGCGCAAGAGCTGGGGAGCCAGGACGCTGGTCATGGGTGCGAGCCAAGCTACGTCCGGAGTCCTTGCGGCGTCAACGATCCGCCTGCCGCAATCGGCGGGCCCCGACTAACGTTCGTCCATGCCGGCCGACCGAATCGTCATCCAGGGTGCCCGCCAGCACAATCTCAAGGGCATCTCGGCAGAGATTCCACACCACGCCCTCACGGTGATCACCGGGCCCTCGGGGTCGGGCAAGAGCACGCTGGCGTTCGACACGCTGTACGCGGAGGGACAGCGGCGCTACATCGAGTCGCTCTCGACGTACGCGAAGCAGTTCCTCGAGCGTATGCCCAAACCCGCCGTGGATCACATCGACGGCGTCGCGCCCGCGGTCGCGATCGAGCAGAAGAACCCCACAACGTCTTCCCGGTCCACCGTCGGGACGGCAACGGAGATCTCCGACCACCTGCGCCTGCTCTGGTCCCGCATCGGGCATCCGCGGTGTCATCGGTGTGGCGAGCCGGTTGCCGTCGACTCGCCGTCCACGGCGGCCGCGCGGGTGCTGGACACGATGGACGGACATACGATTCTCGTCTGTTTTCCGCTGCCTGTGGCCGGGACGCCTGGCCACGACCGGATCCTGGAGAACCTGCGTGCCATGGGCTTCGTGCGCCTCAAGAGCGGTGACGAGGTCTACCGGCTCGACGCACTGCCACCTGACTTCCGGCTCGACGCCGATCCGTTCCTGGTCGTGGTCGACCGGATGGGTGTGAGCGAGAGCGAACGCACGCGACTCGCGGATTCCGTGGCCACCGCCTTTGCCGAAGGTGACGGTCTCGCCGAGGTGCACACAGCCGATCACGTGGTGCGATTCTCCCAGCACCCGCGGTGCGTGGCATGCGGCACGCCCACGATCAGCCTGTCACCGGCACTGTTCTCGTTCAACAACCCCCGCGGAGCGTGCCCCGGCTGCAACGGGTTCGGGGCGGTCCTCGAATACGACGAATCGCTCATCGTGCCCGATCCGGGGCGTTCCCTCGCCGAGGGTGCCATCGATCCGTGGACCAAGCCCCGGTATGCCAGCCGGCGGCGTCTCCTGAAGCAAACCGCCGATGATCGCGGAATCCCGTGGAACGCGCCCTGGCACACCCTGGCAAAGGCACAGCGGCGCCTGCTGTTCCACAACACGTCGGGACGGTTCAAGGGCGTATTCCCGTTTCTGCGCGCGCTCGAACGGAAGCGCTACAAGCAGTACATTCGGGTCTTCCTGCGGCAGTACCAGCTCGCCCAGCCGTGCCCCACCTGCGGTGGCGCGCGGCTCAGGCCGGAGGCGCTTGCCGTCACGGTCTCCGAGCGCTCGATCGGCGAGATCGCGAGTCTGACCGCCGAGCAGCTCGCCACCTGGCTCACGGCACTGCAGCTGACGCCGTTCGAGCGGGGTGTGGCCCACACGATCGTGCGGGAGTTGGAAGACCGCGTGGCGTACCTGTGCGATGTCGGCCTCGGGTACCTCTCTCTCGACCGCCAGACCCGCACGCTCTCGGGCGGGGAGGCCCAGCGCATTTCGCTCGCGAATGCGCTGGGGTCCCACCTGGTCGACACCCTCTACGTGCTGGACGAGCCCTCCATCGGCCTCCATCCGCGGGACCTCGGGCGTCTACTCACGTTGCTGCGGCGCCTGCGTGAGGCAGGCAACACCGTCGTCATCGTCGAGCATGACCCGGCGACGATCCGGGCAGCCGACCACATGATCGAGTTGGGTCCCGGCAGCGGAGAGCACGGCGGCGAAGTGTTGTATGACGGGCCGGCGGATGGCGATGGTGTGCGCCGGACCCTCACCGGTCAGTACCTGTCAGGTGAGAAGTCGATCGCGGTCCCGTCGGCGCGCCGGCGCGCTGGCCCGCAGTGGCTGGCCGTTCGCGGTGCCCGGTGCCACAACCTGTCTGGAACCGACGCCTCGATCCCGCTGGGGACACTGACGGTCGTCACGGGCGTCTCCGGCTCGGGCAAATCGTCTCTCGTGCACGACGTGCTCTACCGGCAGCTCGCCGCCAGACTCAAGGGCTCGCACGGAGCGAAGGAGCACCTCGGAGAGCCCGTTGGCGACGTGGACGAGCTGACCGGTTGGGAGGGACTCTCCGACGTCGTCCTCATCGACCAATCCCCGATCGGGCGCACCCCTCGCTCGAACCCGATCACGTATGTGCGGGCCTTCGACGAGATACGGGAGCTGTTCGCGGCGCAGCCGCTCGCACGCGTACGGGGCTATACCCCCACCACCTTCAGCTTCAATGCGCCGGGCGGCGGTCGGTGCACTCGCTGCGAAGGTGCGGGGCACCAGCAGGTGGAGATGGTGTTTCTGGCCGATGTCTTCATCCCGTGTGAGGCGTGCGAGGGGACGCGGTTCGAGCCCAACGTGCTGGAGGTCCGGATCAAAGGCCTTTCCATTCATGACGTGCTCGAACTCACGGTCGAGCAGGCCATGGCGCGGTTCCGCCATCAGGAGCGATTGGGCAAGGCGTTGTGGCACCTGCAACAGGTCGGGCTGGGCTATCTGCGTCTCGGCCAGCCGGCCACGACGCTCTCGGGCGGTGAGGCGCAGCGGCTCAAGATCGCGCGCCAGCTCGCCTCAGTAGCGAGAAAGAAGGAACGTCGGCTCTATATCCTCGACGAGCCGACGACGGGGCTTCACCTCGACGACGTCCGCACCCTGATCCGCGTCCTCGACAGGCTCGTGGACGCGGGCCACACGGTGGTGGTGATCGAGCACCATCTCGACTTGATCAAGCGCGCGGACTGGATCATCGATCTGGGTCCTGAAGGGGGGGCGGCCGGCGGTCGCGTGGTTGCGGCCGGGACACCGGAAGCGGTGGCCGCCGCGGACACCCATACCGCGCGGTTTCTCGGCCCGGTGCTCGCGGCCGCCGAGGCGCCCGTTTCGGATCGCGCCCGAGCCTGATGAGGCACTTCGCATCACCGGTGCCGTCGCTTGCATGGGCGTGCGTGGTCCGTTAGACTCTCGGTCGTTCACGGGGGAAGGACACCGCCCCCCCGGGACATTCCGGGGTAGCTCAATGGCAGAGCATTCGGCTGTTAACCGAAGGGTTGTGGGTTCGAGTCCCACCCCCGGAGTGAACACGGCGAGAACGCTCGGTCGGCTGGCCGGGCGCCGTGTATCTCGGGAACGTCAAGGAACGTACTGCGGTGGTGGACACAATGCTCCTCTGCAGGAAGTGCCACCGCGGCAGTGGCTGTACCAACGTCAAGTGGTGCGAGCAGAAGTTCACCTTCGGCCCTGTTTCATATGGGCTGTGTGACATCTGCCAGAGCAGAGATTTCATGGGGGCGAACGCTGATCAACGTCAAGAGTGCGTGAAGTGTACGTCTGGCAATTACTCCGAGCCATCGGGCACGCCAGAGTATTGAGCCCATGGGGCGGCATGACGGCCTGTCGTCCTCCGTCTCACGAGACTGCGACCGCTCCCCAATCCCCGACAGCGTGGCGGACCGCCGTCCGGCACCATCCCGGCGCGTTGCAGTATCAAGCCGCGAGCGGTTCACTTGTGCCGGTGGGCGATGCGCCCGCAGCCGTGCACTCTGTTCATGACGCTCTCGCCGCGGTACCAAAATGAAGGGGGTCCCTGAGGTTCTGTAACTCGCGGTAGTAGTAGAGCGGCGTCGGCCGCCTGCCCTGGAACTTCAGCCTCTTCAGAAAGTCGATTTCCTCCGCGGTCGCCGTGCCGCTGAGGGCCGGATCCTGAAGAAAGGCCCTGAGCCCGGGCTCTTCGACGCCGTGCCGTGCGGGGT
>JBDGYA010000117.1:0-6686 GCA_039584325.1 Gemmatimonadota bacterium | reverse complement strand
CGCCACCACCGCTGGATCGTGGAACCCACCTTCATCGAAGAGGAGGAGCCGGTGCGACGGAGCGCCTGAATCGAGCACGCGCCCAGAGAAGTACACAAAAACCTGCACTTGACCCGCCTGAAACGCTGACCCACGATCGCAACCAACCATCGCTCAACGACTTACCGCTCGGGCTACTCACGGATGACCTCCCCGAGCAGAAAGCCCGCTCCCGCCGCGCCCACGCACAGCCCCACCGTCGAGCCAAGCGAGAACTTGGGCCGGCTCAACTCGGCGACGTACCGCGCGTTCAGCTCCTGATAGCTCGCGTACGCCTCCCGGTAGCCCGCCTCGTACGCGCGGGCCTTCTCGGCCTCGAGGGTGGTAATGGAGTCCTGGAGTTGCGCGACGTGCAGTTGCAGCGAGTCCACCGCGAGCAGCCGGTCCTTCTGCGCGCGCCACGACTCGGCGTTCTGGTGGTCGATCAGGAACGTCTCGCCGAACCACGCGGGCACCAGCAGCACCTCGAGGCCGAGTGTGTCGTCGGTGAGGGGCAGGGTGGTGATGCCCCAGTGCTCAGTGCCCAGCTCGGGAAAGGCCTCTGCGAAACGCACACCGAGGCTGTCGGTGGTCCGTAAGGAGCGCACCGAGCGCTGCGCCTCGACGCGCGCCCGCTCGAGTGCCGCCACGGAGTCGCGCAGTGCCGCGGCCGCCTGCGCATGCCGGTCGCGCTCGTGGCGCAGGTTCGCTTGCTCGACGACGGTGCTGTCCACCACTCGGCGGATCGAGTCGCGCTCGGCGGTAATGCGCGCCGCCTCCGCACGCGCGCGGGTCACGGCCTCGGGGTCGCGGCGGAACAGCAGCAGGGCAGCGACGAGGATCGAGGCGACGGTCACCCATTTGACGAGCGCTTTAGCCACGGTGCACCTCCAGGATGCCGTCGGCCGCGCGCGTAACGCCGAGTGCCTTGGCGATGCGCCGCACCTGACGCTTCTCCCCCTGGACGAGCACGTACTGGATGCGGTGGCCGCGCGGGACGGGGCGGAACAGGCGGAGGTAGGTGTCCCGACGTTCGAGCTCCATGAGGAGCGCTTTCACCAGACTCCCCGCGGCGGGGGCCAAGACGTCCAGTTGGGTCATGTTGTCGCGGAACAGCCGTTCCACTTCGTGGCTCGTGAGCCCCGCCGTGCCGGTGCGGGTCGTGACGGCGACCGAAACGGGTTTCACCGAGGCGAGACTCACGAGCGTATCCCACAGGCGCGGGTCGGGCGCCGGGTCGGTCTTGTCGGGGCGCACCATGGCGTGGCCGATCACGCCCTCGAAGCCGAGGAGCGCGTCGCCGTAGTAGTCGAACGGCGGATCGGGGAACTGACGCGGGATGCCGAAGCGATCGCACAGCTCGTCCACCAGCATTCCTAAGGCGGTGAGCTGCGCGTCCTCGTAGCGGTCGAACCAGCGGTAGCCGCGGTACGCGCGGCCGAAGTCGAACGCCTGGGACTCGGGCTTTTTCGTCTTGGGCGAGACGCGGTCGAAGCAGTACAGGCTGCCGTCCCGCTCGATCAGCGCGCCTTCGCTCGCGATCTCGATGCCGACGAAGCGCCGCTCGAACGCCAGGCGCGTCGCCGCGGGCCACTTGACCCCGAACTGGTAGGCCCACGCCTCGGGCGCGAACGCCTCGAACACGGTGCCGTCGCGATCGACGACGTAGGCCGTGCCCACGAGACTCGGCCGGCCGGCGCGCGTCACGTCCTCGCGCCACCACCGGATGGTGGATGCCGCGCTCCCGCCCACGGTGTGGTGGATCGCGATCCCCGACTTGCGCTCAGTACTCGGGAAGTACTCGGTCTCGGGGAGTCTGAGGCTCCGGTCGATCTGGACGGGCATGTCGTGGCTCCCTTCCCTGGCTCACGTGCGTTTGGTGGCTCGGCGCATGGGGCGGCAGGCACCGCCCGGCGACACGGCCTCCTATTACGTGTACGAAAGGGTGTTGCAAAAACGGGGTTAAACGGTTGGGAGGGAACGGGTTACGGAGAGGGGAGCTGATCGGCGATTTCAGAATGGCGATTGGCGATTGGGGATAGGCGATCGGGGGCGGATTGGCGGTTGGGGATCGGCGATCGTGGGCGGGGTTCCGACGCTGAAGCGTCGGCTCGGCGCTGCGCGGCGCGTCGTAAACGACGCTCCTATCAATTGCCCTTCAGGGCACGTCACGGATTCCGACGCTGAAGCGTCGGCTCGGCGCTGCGCGAGGCGTCGTAAACGACGCTGCGATCAATTGCCCTTCAGGGCACGTCGCCGAAGGCGCCGAGTGGCGGCTTGAGCCGCCGAATCACCGAATCACACCGGCGCGACGACCTCCCCATGCCGCTGCGCTTGGTTCTTGACGTAGGCGATCACGCGCGGGAGCCCACCTGGGCTCACCGTCTTGATCTGATAGCCCTTCTCCCACCGCAGCCCCACGGTCGATTCGCGGTTCCCAAGGCGAGAACTCGCGCCCTTGAGACCTTGCACCATCCGCGGGAGATCCACACGCGGCGGAATGCGAAGGATCATGTGCACGTGATCCGGAACGAGGCCCAGGGCGACGACCTCACATCCGTGCCGCGCAACCTCGGCAGGAAGGAATCGCCGAAGGAACGACGCCACGCGAGCCGTGATCATGGGGCGTCGCTCCAACGTCACCCAGACGAGGTGCACGTACAATGCATGGGGCATGACCCGATCGTACGCATTCCGTCGTCGGCCGCGGGAGCCAGATCGTTGCACGCTGGATCCGGTTGACGCGAGGCTCCCTTTCGGGTTCCGACGCTGCGATCAATTGCCCTTTAGGGCATGTCGCCGGGAGCGCCGAGCGGCGGCTTCAGCCGCCGAATCACGCGACGCGTCGTAAACGACGCTCCCATCAATTGCCCTTCAGGGCACATCGCCGAAGGCGCCGAGCGGCGGCTTGAGCCGCCGAATTGCGCGACGCGTCGTGAACGACGCTCCGATCAATTGCCCTCTCGGGCGCGTCGCCGAAGGTGATGGCCCGAGTCTTACGCGTGTGGCGGCTTCAGCGCGTTCACGGCATCCCGCAGTCGCATGGCCTCAGCCAGCAGCTCCGAGAGCAGCTGCTCGCTGATGTCGAGGAGTCCCTCGTACTCGACGCGGTTGCGTCGGCTGTGGCAGGTCGTCAGCAACCGAACCGTCGGCGCGGGCATACCGAGCGTGTGGGGAAGCGCCTGGAACACGACGTACCGCTCCTTCGAGCGATAGCCGGCGTGTCGCAGTGCGGCGAGTCAGAGGGCGTGGGCGGCGTTGTAGGCAAGATCGAAGCGGCTTTCCATCCGCAAGGCAGGGTTTGCGGCGTCAGCGAGACGAGCGGCTGCCGAGTCCACGAGCCCCCGGAACTCCCGGTCAGCATACGGCTCGCGTCTGAGCTTGCCGATCGTGACGAGGTTCTCCAACTCAGCTGAGGTCATCGTCCGAACCGATAAGCCAGAGCCGAGGGCGCTCTGCCACGCGTGAGCCGAAGGAGTCGGGATCTGCTCGCAGCTGCCTCCACTCCTCGGGCGTCATGACGGTCGGGTTCACCCGCCGCGCCAGCGCCGCTTCGGCCGGCTGCAGCAGCTCGAACACGTCGGCGTGACTGAGGGTGTCGGACAGCACCATGAGGTCCACGTCGCTGGCCGCCGTATCCGTTCCGTCGGCGATCGAACCGTAGACGAACGCCGCCCGGATGTCGCCGGCCCCGGGGGCGAGCGCCGTCCGAAGCGGATCGGCAAGACCAACCGTCTTGAGCACCAGGAGGTGAAGCTCATCGAACACCGGGGCCGCGCGGTTGGCCTGGTAGTGCTTCTGATTCCCGGCGCGGGTAACGGTCACCAGGCCGGCACCCGCGAGGCGCGTGAGCAGGCGGTGGGTCCCTCCTGTGCCACTGCCGGCCAGGCGGATCAGCTCGGCACTCTGGAAGCTGCGGTCGGGCTGCCCGAACAGCAGGCCGAGCACGCGCGCCTCGACTGGCGAGAAGAGGGCATCGGTGATGCCCATCCGGGTCCGTGCTTTTGTTCCCATATTGGGAATGATCATACCCATCTTGGGAATCCTTGCAAGGGCGTGTGGCAGCGCCCCTCTCCCACCGCAGCCCCACGGTCGATTCGCGGTGCACGTACAATGCGTGGGGCATGACCCGATCGTACGCATTCCGTCGTCGGCCGCGGGAGCCAGATCGTTGCACGATGGATCCGGTTGACGCGAGTCTCCCTTTCGGGTATGTCGCCTGGGTTCCGACGTTGAAACGTCGGCTCGGCGCTGCGCGACGCGTCGTGAACGACGCCCCCATCACTTGCCCTTCAGGGCGGGGCGCCGAAGGCGCCGAGCGGCGGCTTGAGCCGCCGAATCACGCGCCAAGGGACTCGCCTGTTAGTTAGGGATATTGTATAATCCTAACTAACATTGCATGCTAGTTAGGGATCGGATAGTATCCCTAACTAACTGGGCGACTTATTAAGGAAACACTCCCAGCAGATCCTGTCAGCGAGACGGTAATGCCCGGACGACTCGTTTCCCGAGTCTGGACTCACGACCCGACGGCCGACGCACCGGCCAGGTACCGTCGGGCGTGCCACTATGATGCCTTCATCCCCGCGAGACTCGCGGACCTCCCGCTCAGCTTGGAGGCTCACACGGCCGGGGTCGTGTCCGAGGCCGAGGCGGCTACCCGTGACCTCAACGCCGGCGCGCACCCGGCGCTGGCGCCACTCGCTCGCCTCCTGCTCCGGACGGAGTCCATGGCGTCATCCAAGATCGAGGGCATCGAGACAGGCGTGCGACAGTTGGCGCGCGCGGAGGCCAAGGCCGACGCGAGACGGAAAGTGGGCCCGAGGGCCCTCGAGGTGCTGGCGAACGTCGACGCGATGCAGCTCGCAATGGATGAGGCGGCGGACGTAAGTATCTTCGGCATGGCGGAGATCACCGCGATCCACCGGCGATTGATGGAACGGACCATCAACGCCGCTCGCATCGCGGGGCAGGTCCGGACCACCCAGAACTGGATCGGTGGCAACGGTTACAACCCGTGCGGCGCGGACTTCGTCCCCCCCCCACCGGAGGAAGTCGGTGCCCTGCTGGACGACCTGTGTGCGGCGATCAACGATGAGCGCCTGTCTCCGATGGTACAGGCCGCCCTCGTGCACGCGCAGTTCGAGACGATCCACCCCTTCGCCGACGGCAATGGAAGGGCCGGCCGCGCCCTGATTCACGTGGTGCTCAAGCGACGCGGCGTCGCGCCCGCGTACGTGCCGCCGATCAGCGTCGTGTTGGCTGCCGAGCGGGACCGCTATATCGCCGGGCTGACGCGGTTCCGCGGGAACGGCTTGGGCGACTGGGTGGAGCAGTTCGCCGCCGCGGCCTTTCGGGCGGCGACGCTCGCGGCGGCCTATCTGCGAGAGGTGCGGCGGCTGAGCGAGCAGTGGCGCGCCACACTGCGAGCCCGACCGACACCACCGCGTTCCGACGCCGTGGCATGGGCACTGATCGACGTCTTGCCGGCGTACCCGGTACTGACGGCGCCCGTTGCCGCCGCGGCTACCGGCCGGTCGAGGCCGCAGGTCTATCAAGCGATCGAACAACTCGAGACGGCGGGAGTGCTCGTGCCCGTGTCGGCGTCCCGGCGGAACCGTTCGTGGGAAGCGGACGGGCTGCTGGATGTGTTGGAGCGTCTGGAAGCGGGGCAACTCACATAGCGCGGGCGCCTTCCCCACCTTCCGCCACCTCACAAATCTCCCGTCCCACCTCGAGGAGCGGGACCTCCCGTCGCTCCCGTCGCTCCCGTCCTTCTCAGCTGCTTCCTTGCCCGCGACAGGTGGCTCTTCACGGTGCCCACCGGCAGCCGCATGATGCGCGCGATCTCCCCGTGCGAGCGGTGCTCCAGGTAGTGCAGGATGACACACTGCCGGTAGTCCCAGCGCAGGTCGTTCAGGGCCTGTTGGAGTGCGAGGGCACGCTGGTCCGTGCGCGGGCGCTCGGCGGGCGGGTCGGTCGGCGTGTCGGTGGGATCGTGGGGACCGGCCGGCACGGCGTCACGGTCGAGCTGGGTGGGGGTCAACGCCAACTCAGAGAGTGCGGAGTCGGGTCGCCCGCGGCGGACGTAGTCGTTGGCCGCGTTGGAGGCGATGGTCAAGAGCCAGGGCGCCAGCCGGTGCTCGGAGCAATAGCGGTCGAGCGCGGCGAACGCCCTGACGAACGCCTCCTGCGCCAGGTCTTCCGCCCGCTCGCGGTGGGGGACGATGCGCAAGACGGATGCGAGCACACGCTCCCGGTACCGGCGCACCAGCTCGCGATACGCGTCGTCCACACCCTCACGCGCCCGCTCCACGAGCTCGCGGTCGGATGCGACGGAGAGATCGAGTGGCTCGGGCCGGCTCGGTTCAGCGGGCGAGGTCATGCGTCGGTCTACGAAGGGATCGGTGGGGAGGTTTCGGAGAGCGGGACGGACGGGAAGGCGTTTCCCGTTTCACCATTCACGTTTCACGACTCCCGCACCCTGCACCCCTTGGGCCGCTCCCGTCCGCGCCTCGAGCATCCGGTCCACCCGCTCCCCGATCTCCCTCGCGGCATCGAGGCGGGCCGAGACGCTGGTCACGTGAAGGCGTCCGGGTATCGGGCAGTGCCATAAATTGATTACCGACAAACAGTTATGACCTTGACTGTCTCCGATAGCTCCCTAC
>JBDGYA010000116.1:0-9906 GCA_039584325.1 Gemmatimonadota bacterium | reverse complement strand
GAAGTCCAAGCTCGAACCCACGCTCAAACCAGATTCGACGTCGCATTGCTTTGAACAAGCCGGAATGAAGGGGCGTTGCTACGCCCCCGAACGCCGTGATCTCAGGCACACGGAGCGAGCCGGGCAAGCGAAAGCCCCGAGCGCCGCGTGACGCTCGGGGGTGCTCAAGACGCGGCAGTCAGTCTGATTGGGGCCGAGCTAGAACTCCTGCACCCACCCCACGCTCAGAAGGTGAGGTCCGTCAAAGACACCCGGATCGCCGGTGCACGAGTGCCATGTTGGCCGTAGAGTGCCGCGGATTCGGCTCCTGGAGGATACCCGTGCTTCCGCACCGATAACCAAGAAGTAGGGCAGCGAGGGCGACCCGCAGGCGGATTCCAGCATCAGCCCAATGCCCACTCCCAGCAACACGTGCACAGAGGACCGCTCGCCGGGAATACGCAGCTCAGGGCCAACCTCAAGTGCCAGGAACCGGTCACGTCCCAATCCCCCAGTGAACCCGAAATCCAACATGAGCCCTACAGGTCGCCATGTGGCGAGCCGACGCCCCAGATGTGCGCCGAGCGCAATCCCTGTCTCGTCCTTATGGATCAGGTACCCACCTAGATCACCTCTGAAGTGCCACGTGTGAGATTGCTCCTGCGCGGTGGCTGTCGCGGGCAAGACGGTGAAGCAGACCACGATCCAAGAGAAGAACGCTCGGCGGTTGCACATGGTACCACCACCTCACAAACGTTGACGCAGCGGGCCGGTGGCTGGCGCGTTCACGTCCCACCAGCCTGCGGCGCGCACCGTGGTCCACGGAACGACATCCTGCGCACACGTGTCCAATCGCTGAGACAACTCGTCAGCGCTCTGTGGCCGCTCGTCAGGATCCTTGGCGAGGCAGGAAAGGATCATCGCGTCCACGGACGCCGGTATCCCCAACTCCGTTCTGCCCGAAGGTGGACTCGGCTGCGTACGTGCGTGACAGGTCATCACTTCCATCGCCGTCGTGCCCTGGAACACCAACTCGCCCGTGAGCAGCCAATAGCCGAGGCACCCCACCGCGTAGATGTCCGAGCGCGCATCCATCGAGCGATTGCCCAGAACTTGCTCCGGTGACATGAACGCCGGCGTCCCGCTCACCATACCGTCCGACGTGAGTGCGATCTCTGCACCACCGGGCTGTGCTCGGGCTTTCACCAACCCAAAGTCCAGCACCTTCACGAAATCCACCTTACGCCCGTACCGGCACACCAGGACATTGCCTGGTTTGATGTCGCGGTGGATCAACTCGTGCTCATGTGCCTCCCCGAGGGAGTCGCACACCTGGTGGAGCAGGTGGATCACGCGCTCGGCCGGCACGGGGCCAAACTGCTTGACGAGCGCATCGCAATCAAAGCCATCCAGCAACTCGGCCACATAGTAGAATGTCCCGTCAGTGGTGACACCGTAATCGTACAGCTCGATGGTATGCGGTGATCGCATCGACGCCGTGGCCTGGGCCTCCCGTTCGAATCGCGCAAGCATGAGGCGGGACTCCTCGCTGCCGGCTGCGCCGAACACGTCCGGACGTACGAGCTTGATCGCGGCGGGCCGCGCCAACATGCGGTGCTTGGCCTTCCAGACTTCACCCATGCCACCGCGACCGATGAGCTCGGTAAGACGATAGCTTCCCATTTCCCGCGCTCTGCTGACGTCGATCCCTAGACCGTACACGATGCGTGACCCGAAGTACGCGACCGCAACGGCGATCGCGGGACTCACCAGGGTGTGCGGGTAGGCGCGGGGTTCCAAGTTTGCCTCGACGGTCATCTCGAGCAGGGCCAGGCCGAGCGGCGTTGTCGCCGCCGCAGCCAGCGCAACCCAGAACGTCGTCCGTGGCGGACTCGGAATGATCAACGGGAACATGATGATGATCGGCGTGGTCCAGGTCACGTGCGGGAGCAGGTCCGTGAGCTGCCCCAACGCGTCGAGCTCGAGTGCCAGCAGATAGGCATCGTGTGGCATCAGCACCGAGAGCAGCAGACAGAGGGCGATCTCGTACGAAAGCCCAAGGTGCAGCACGCGTTGTGGCCGCACCCGTGGGTTCCGGGCGAAGCCGTAGAGGACCGCCGACAGCAAAACGACGACCCAACGCTCCACCGCCTTCGTGCCATCCACGAGCCCGGCGAGGCCCTCCGCCGGGAGATCCGATGCGATCAGGAGCAACTCTGCAACGAGGAACACCAGCGCAACGAGCTTCACGCGGTCGCGGGACTTCTCGAGGAGGTCCGGCGGCAATGTTGTGCGTGTGATGGGCGTGCTCGGTTCGGACGACGGGCTCGAGGCACGCGGGAGGATTCGATCGGACATGGTCGGTAAAGATAGGATTCAGAGCCCGGCCCGGCGAGGCAGTCTCCCGTTCTTCGCCGGACTCACCGCCAGGAGAGCGCACGCGGATCGGTCATCGACGACCGATTGCAACTTCGACATCGCGCACGATGCGCTCCAGGCGTGCTTCGTCGAGCACGTTCCTGCTCCCTTGTCGGCGAAAGCAGTGCAACCCGATCCAGCCGTCGGTGAAGTACAGCTCGAGGCTGGGCTTGAAGCGCTCGTGTTCTCGGGCGACATGCGCGAGCCCGAGCCGTCCGCCCTGTCTGGTCCAGACCGGCCTTGCGGTGGGATTCCAGTCACCTTCGAGGCCCACATCGATTCTCGTCAGGTCGGCCAGGGGGCATGCTGACAACAGCGCTGGCAGGTCCATCATCGTACCCAGTCCCTCGGGGGTGGGGTGAGGCGGGGTATAGAACGGCGACAAGGTGCGGCCGGAGCGAGAGGGCGTCAATCACCTGTGACGGGAAGCCCCGAGCGCCGCGTGACGCTCGGGGCTACGAGCCGCCGCCGCTCACCGACGCATGAAGCTGTACGCGGTCATGACGTCCATGATGTTGTCGGCGGTGAACGTCAGCTCCCACTCGCCCGTCCGTTCCGCACCCGGATAGAACGAGCCGTTGTACACGACCACCTCATCCTTCATGGTCAGCACCAGCGTGTACGGTGCGCCCAGATCGTAGGCCTCGAATCGGCTGAGATCGGACAGCGCGCTCGCCACTCCGGTCCGGATCCGCTCGCGCGTGACCTCCGGATGCAGTGTGAGGGCCGCCGACCCGATCCCTTCCTTCACCGCCACCGTCTCCACCGTGCCGAACAGGGCCTCCACCTGCTGGCAGAGGGCTCGGTCACCCGCCACGAACACCACCGGCACGCCATAGTGACCGGCAATCAGGGCGTTGTATCCGGCTTCGGGGAGCGACACACCGTTGATGGACACGTCGGTCACGTTTCCGGACGACGTGTGGTCGAGCAGCGCGTCCGGGGTCCCCGCCTTGGCATGGTACCCGACGAAGACGACGGCGTCGAAGCTGTCGTCGATCCCCTCCATCATCGACAGCGGTCCGCCGGACCAATCGCGCAGGAGGCGCGCCTGCGGGCTCAGTAGGTCGGGTAGCAAGTTCCGCCCCGAGCCGTGGGAGTCGCGTACGACGATCTCGGTCGCCCCGGCGGCGAGGGCACCCTCGATCGCCGCATTCGCCTCGAGGGTCATGATGCGCCTGAAGGAACCGTAGTCCTTGCCGGCTCGGCTCACGTCTTCCCAGTTGGCGACACCGGTGATGCCCTCCATGTCGACCGATATGAAGACCTTGAGGCCCTGGGCCTGCGCCGAGGTCGTTGCCGCCGTCAGTGCGGCGAGCAGCATCACGGTCACGCTCGTCTTCATCGCAACCTCCCTGTGGCTTCGTGCTCGCAGTCGTACTCCGCTCATGGCTACCGCTAACCTACGGGCCGTGTCCCGTACGCAATAGAGACGGCGTTGTCGGAGATGACGTCGGAGAGGAGCATGCCGAAAGCCCCGAGCGCCGTGTGACGCTCGGGGCTTGGCAGGTGTGTCCGGTCGGTCACGCTACGGCGTAGGGGGGCTCAGGTCGAATACGAACACTGGTTGCGCCCGGTCCGTGTAGCTGCCGTCGCCGACCTCCCCGCGCTGGTTGTCGCCCCAGCACCATGCCTCGCCAGCAGTGGTAGCGCCGCACGTGTGGAGCACCCCGGCACTCACATACGCAAAGGTGTGACCGCCGATGACCGCCTGAGGCGTGAGCTCGCGGAGCGAGGTGTAGCCTAAGCCGAGCTGGCCATATGGGTTGTAGCCCCAACACCACGCGTCACCCTCGCCCGTCAGACCGCAGCTGTGACAACCAGTATTCACCGACTGAAAGACGTGGCCGCCGATGACGGGTTCCGGAGTATACTCGGTCAACGACCAATAGCCCCTGCCGAGGTTCCCCCTGTAATTGTAGCCCCAGCAGTACGCGGTGCCGTCGCCCGGTGGCGCCGCGCGCACTACGCGGGCCAGGGTGTTTCGGTGCCGGTATTGAAACTGGACCAATGAGGTCGTGTTGTTGCGGTGCTGCGACTCTTGCGAACTCACCTGAAGCAATCACCTTAGCCGGACGCAAGTCCTGTCGGCGGCCTCACCGGCCCCGCCGGTCCACAGTCTCGGAGTCATCCGATGAACGCAAGCGTCCTCTGTCTGATGATCATCACAGGGATGACCGTCCCGAACGTTTCAGCAAGTCCGCATGTCCAGGACGATGTCAAGAGCCGGATCATGAGCGCCACAAGTACCTTGATGGGGCGTCAGGACCCTCCACCCACCATGGCGACAATCGTCGGTTCTGTTCTCGAGCTGCTGGATCTATCGGCGGCCGTGACCCCCGACAACCAGTACAAGGCGGAGATCCAAAACCGAATCGCCGTGGCTAAGGATCGCATCAGGGATCTGTCCCTCTTCGATGATAAAGCCCGACAATACCTGTCCTTCGCATACCGGATGATGACCGACGGCAGGAAGTACGAGATGCCGAAGGAACTCGACGAGTTTGTCACCCCAGCCGAACTCCAGGAAAAGACGCTGCGATACGTGGATCGCATCGTCACGCAGAGCCTCGAGGCGCTCGAAGCCGGGAACAGACAGGATACGGCCAGACTCCTCCTCGAAATCGTCCTACTGACCGTCACTCCCCACCCGGGATAGTGGCAGTGAAGGGTAAGGAGTGGGGTGAATGGGTTTCCCGATGGTGGGTGCGAAAAGGCGGCACGGAGGGCCGCACACCCTGCGTACCCGGGGGGCGAGCCGTCGGCGGTCCGGCGGGAGTCGTCACATCGCTGGCGCCGGTGGCGGGGGGACCGCACTCCACATGTCACGCCACACCTTCCAGGAGCCGTCAGCCTGTTTCCTCAAGACGATCAACCAGTTGCCGGCTATCTCCGTCGGCTCCCCCTCATCCTTCGGCGTGATCGTCTCCTCGAAGGAAGCGCGCATGACCGCCAGGTCCCCAGCCACGATTACCTCGTCTGCACGAGCGCTCAGCGCGATGGTATTCTCTCGGAAGAGGCCTTCGGCCACGGGTCGAAATCCGTCCAGACCCACGATGGGTGGTGCATCCGGCGGGAAGTGAACCATGTCATCAGCACGCAGCGTTGCCCACCTCTCAACGTCTCCTGCGCGCACGTTGGCACAGTACTGCGCGAGCAAGGCCGTGACTGCCTCGACTTCCTGCCCGGTAGTCGTGGCTTGCTGCTGGACCGCAGGTGGCTGACAGGCGACGACAACCAACAGCACCAGCGGGAGGATCATGCGACGCACGACATCCTCCTTGAGCGGGGAACAACGCAAGTCTATGAAGCGTGCCCGCCGAGAAACAGTAAAGGAGTTGTCGCAGATGAGCGTGGGAGAGGAGCATGTGTGGTGTACGAGCGAAAGCCCCGAGCGTCGGGTGACACTCGGGTCGGTGTGTTGTAGCCGAGATGAACAGGGGCTGCCCCGGTGGAGCCGCCCCGTAGCCTCTTTACCCAGGCGCTTTCGTTAGCGAGATGCCGGCGCCCGGTAGTCCACGATCACCAACCCGTCACAAAACTTCCACGGGCTCGGAAAGTCCCCGTACTTGGCCCTCAGTCGAGCGAAGTACTCCTCCCATGCGGCGTCGAACGCCTTTTCACTTTTCGCCGTGAAGGAGACGATCAAGTCCCACTTGGGTTCCGTTGCTTGAAGCTCAGCCTCCTCATCTTGCCCATGGAAGGCCCGGAACGGCGTCGCCCACCCCCATCTGACGAACTCTCCGTCCGATACCATCCCGTCGAGTATCGGCGCCCACATCGAGTCCGAGGTCTGAACGAGCGCCTCGATGTTCTCCTGCGGACAGGTCCAGTATTCCCCCCTGATGAACAAGGTTCCGGGTTGCTCCTGCGCGGCGAGCGGGCCTGCGACGAGGAACGTCAATGCCAGCAGCGTCATGACGCGAGGGCTTGGGGCTGTGCGCATGGTCCCTCCCTGTTCAGGGAATGGCGATTCTCCCTCGGTGGCGGAGTGGTCTCGTCGTCAGGCGGGCGTCACACTGTGGCGTCTGTCGGGCGGCGGGGCCGAGGAGGGCCACCGACAGATCTCGTACAACGACTAACGATACGAAAACGCGCGCTGATCCCCAAGGATGGGAGTTGTTCAGTTTGGGGGAGGCAGCGATCCTCCTCAGCAGCACCTGGCGGAATTGGATGGGGTGGCTCTCGCTCTGCAGCGCGATGTAGCCGCCCGTGAGCGGCATGCCGTCCTGCTTCACCGATTCGTCGAACCCGTTGACCACCCCTCCGCCGATGACCGGCCGAGCGTAGCTCATCACCGTGTCGCCAGCCATGACGTGAGCGATGAAGGAGTCACCCAAGACTAGGAGATCCAGCGTCACCCATTCCTCCGTGTGATACGTGGGCGACGTGGAGCTGATGCAGTGGTCCTCGACCAAGGCCCCGTGCATTTCGACATGGGTGCCCGGCGTGCAGAGGTTGGCCGTGGGGCGCTCGTCGACACCGTTGCCGCCCAGCAACTGTGCCTCCAGCGAGATCGGGAAATCCTGATCCCTGAGCATCGACTCGGGACTCTGCGCGTGGAACATCACGCCACTGTTCTTGAATGCCCAGTCCGGAGCATCGGGGACCTGCGTGCCGATGAGACGATACTCGACACGGAGCTGGTAGTGCGAGAACGGCTCCTCATAGAAGAGATGCCCGAACCGACCCCCGAAGTCGTCGTAACGCTCGTACGAGACGGTGAGCAGGCCATCCTGGACACGGAACGTTTCCCACGGGTCCACCCCGAGGTCGCTGCCGGTGATCTTCGGAGTCCAACCGGTGAGGTCCCGGCCATTGAACAGGGAGATCCACTCGTCACTTGGGGCCGGAGCGCACGCGCTACCGGCCATAACGACTACGATCGCCACCAGCGCGCCGAGCCGCGGGCTGCGGACGTGCCGAGTTGCGGTGTTCGTACAGTGCATCGCTGCGCCTCTCGCTCGATTGCCGACGGTCGCCATTCCGCCCCGGCCCAACTCGCGCTCGATCGTGTAGCGATCGGCGACAGCTGACTGTAGACGCTCGAGGAGATCGGGCACGACGCACCGTCGTCGACGGTCTTCCGCTACGATAGGGCGGGCGGCGGCGAGAAGCCAGAGGGAACAGTTCAGAAGCGACAGCATGCCAGTCGGGAATCCTACGGATTCGGACATGCATGCATGGGCGCGGAAACCCCGGGCACCTCGCGGCACCCGGGGCTCGCATTCCCGGCCGTCCTTCGCCATGCTCATCCTCGCAGCTCAATCCCACTCCTCACGGCTCGGGACTCACACCCTCACCTTCGGCAACTCCGGATTCAGGTGCATCAACACGTCGTACACCGACACCCCCATGGCACTCGCCACCGCGTTGGGGTGGATCGCCGGGTCGTCGGGTCCGATGAACGTTGCGATGTCGCCGATCGCCACCCGGGGCTCGTCCCCGAGTTCCACGATGGTGTGGCTCGCGCTCACTGCACCGATGGCGGGAAAGAGCCGTCCGTTGATCAGGACGACACCGCCGTTCACTGCCTGACGTGGATAGCCATCTGCGTGGCCGACGGGCAGCGTTGCAACCCAGGTCGGCTGCTGGGCCACGTATCGCCGCCCGTAGCTCACGCTATCGCCGGGGCGCAAGCGCTCAACGCGCACCACTCGCGCGCACAGCCTCAGGGCTGGACGCAGCTCGGCAATGGTGCGCTCGGTCCCCGCGTCACTCGGATACGCACCGTACAGCGCGATGCCAGGCCGCACGAGATCGAGGTGCGCGTGCGGCAGGTTGAACACAGCACTCGAGGATGCGGCATGCAGCAAGCCGAGCTGCGCACCGCGCGATCGCGCGGCGGTGGTGAGCTCGTTGAAGCGCCGCAGTTGCTCGCGATCGAACTCAGGATCCTCGGTGAGCGCGGTGAACGTGCCCTCTACGTGCACGGTCTTCAACCGGCTGACATCCACGAGCCATGGCAGTGCCTGGTGGTACGGAACCCCCATCCGGCTCATGCCGGTGTCGAGGTAGATGTGTGCCCGCGCCGGTCGGCCGGCTCGCTGGGTGGCCCGCGCGAGCCGCTGTTCCGAATCGAGCGTGCACAAGCTGAGATGGATGTCCCGAGCGATGAGCTCCGGGCCGTCGGCGTCGGGGAACAACCCCATCAAGAGCACGGGCTTTCGGACGCCGAGGTCGCGCAGCGTGAGCGCCGCCGCGGCCTTCACCACTGCGAATCCAACGATTTCCGGCAGCGGCTCGAGCGCCGACACCACCGAACTGAACCCCAACCCGTAGGCGTTGTTCTTGATGACCGCCACGATCGGCCGGCCACCAACCAGACGGGAAATCACCCTGGCGTTTTCACGGAGGGCCGTCCCGTCCACCTCGAGCCACGGATCGAAACGGTCGACCGGCGACGGTGTGGGGTGTGCGCCGACCGCGGCCTTCTGAGGCTGTACAAGCGCCGCGGCTGCCACACTCGTGAGGAATGTGCGACGAGAGAAGTCCACCCTGACTCCCTCCTGCGAGGGGTTGGCTGACAGTATCATCGGCGGCAGGGCGGCGGAAGCGCCAGCCTCGCCGCTCATCGCGGCCACTGCTCAGGCGCATGACGGACAGCGCATGACCTGCCGCTGTGCGTCGCACGACGTGTAACGGTCGGGCTCATTGCGTGTAGGCGAGAGTCCCGAGCGTCGCTACGCGTGGCCTCCTGCTGCCCTGTGCTACACGGCAAGGATTACCGAGCCTGATCACGGCCGCAACCCGATCCGATCCCATCGTATCGCGGTCTCAGGGCCCAGCTGCTGCCGCGGACGACCCTCATCCCAAAGTGCCGATCGGCGATGTCGAGCGCAAAGGGGACTACGGGAGTCATCCTTCGGATTCGACGGGCACATACGCCGGCGCGTCTCGGGCACCACAGGACATCCGCCCGGCATCGCGTCGCCCGTGCTCGATTGCCACCCGACAGCACCGGTGGTATATGGAGGAATGACACGCTGCAGCGTGCTGAGGCAGGCAATGGGTGTGCCACCCGCTGATGCGACTGCCGGAGCGCCGGCGACGGCGAGCACGAGTGCGCGCGTCTTTGCCACGTTGACGGGCGAGGCGGCCACCTCAGCTGTTTAGTTGACATAGTCGATCAACAGGAGTTTCGGCCATGAATAACAACAACCTCACCAGAAGAGACTTCATTGTGAGCGCCTCTGCAGGAACAGCGGGTGCCATGCTGACAAGCCACCTGCCCGTTTTCGGGCATTCCGGAACAGGGCTGACAACAGCGCTCGCCCTACAGGGCGGGAAGCCCGTGAGGACCAGGGAATGGGTGAGCTGGCCCATCTGGAATGCCGATGCCGAAGCTCCCATCCTGTCGGTGCTTCGGAGCGGCAACTGGTGGCGGGGAAGCGGCAACCTGTGCAGTGAGTTCGAAGAGCAGTATGCCGAGCTCATTGGAGCGAAACGGGTGGTGGCTACAGCCAGCGGGACCACCGCGCTGATCACGGCCCTCCACGTGCTGGGGGT